>NZ_CP041635.1:1387539-2081308 GCF_014522285.1 Mycetocola sp. JXN-3 | reverse complement strand
CGTCCCGGAGTTTCCGGCACCGACGCACAGATCGCCCAGCAGGCGCTCTCGCAGACCTACCTCCACTGGGGTGTGCACGCCTGGGCCATCTACGTGGTGATCGGATTGGCGCTGGCCTATGCGATTCACCGTCGCGGTCGCCCCATTTCGATCCGCTGGGCCCTGGAACCGCTGCTGGGACGCAACGTTCGCGGCGGCTGGGGCAACCTGATCGACGTGATCGCCCTGGTGGGAACCATGTTTGGTGTCGCCACCTCGCTGGGCTTTGGTGTGCTGCAGATCGGCGCGGGCCTCGAACACGCGGGCCTGTTTAAGTCCACCGACTTTAGCAACGTGATCATCATCGTGGTGATTACCGGTGCCGTGCTCTTCTCGGTACTCTCGGGTGTCTCCAAGGGCATGAAGTGGCTCTCCAACACCAACCTGATCCTGGCCGCCGTGCTGGTGCTGTTTATCCTGATCGTCGGGCCGACCCAGTTCCTGCTGCGCGACTTTGTCCAGTCAATCGGTAACTATCTGCAGAACTTCATCGGGCTCTCCTTCAACGTGTCGGCGTTTGCCGGGGCCGAGGGTGAGGCCTGGCAGGCATCGTGGACCACGTTCTACTGGGGCTGGTGGATCTCCTGGGCACCCTTTGTGGGCATCTTTATCGCGCGGATTTCGCGTGGCCGCACCGTCCGTGAGTTCATCACCGGTGTGATCCTGGTTCCCACGCTGATCACGTTCCTGTGGTTCAGCGTGCTGGGTGGTACCGCGATCTTCCAGGCTCTCAACGGGGGTGGCGGGCTGATCGGCCCGGGCAACTCGGTGGATGTGGAGGGTGCGCTCTTCCAGATGCTGAACAACCTGCCCGGTGGATCCGTGCTCACCATCGGTGCCATCATCCTGATCGCAATCTTCTTTGTCACCTCCGCCGACTCCGGCGCGCTGGTGATGGGCATGATCGCGACCGGTGGCCAGGCCGAGCCCAAGCGCTGGATCCGGGTGTTCTTCGCCTGTGCCTCCTCGCTGCTGGCCATCGCCCTGCTGCTGACCGGCGGGCTGGAGGCGCTGAAAACCGCGGCGATCATCATCGCCCTGCCCTTCAGCGTCATCATGCTCGGGATATGTTGGTCTACCGCGATCGCCTTCAGACGCGAGAACCGCCTCTACGACAAGGCGCGACGCTCGGCGTTTGTGAACCAGATCGGTGACCACTACGGCCTCGAGGTGGATAAACCCAATGAGGAGGGCTCGCTGCCGCGGATGGGTGCACGCTTCCTGCGTCGCCGGCGCGGGCTGCCCCAGGTTCCGGTCGCGACCAGCGCAATCGACATCATGGCGCAGAGCCCGGCCGACGCCGGGGTGACCCTGGTGGCCGGCGACTCCGCCGAGGCCGGGGAGACATCGGCGGGCGTCGCCGACGGATCCCCGTCCACCGATGATTCGCAGGCCGAACGCTAGCCAAACATCAGCGCGATTTCGGACCCCGTGTTCTCCATGAGCACGGGGTCCGTGTTGTGTGTGCCACGCACGGCCACCCCGGTGACCGCGCGCAGCCGGGCCCAGTAGTCGGCGTTCAGGCGCGCATGATCGGTGTTGGCGGAGGCCAGCAGGGCGCGTGGTTCGAGCTCGGCGAACCACTCGGGGGTCGGCCCATCGTCGCCGCCGTGGTGGGGGAGCAGCCAGAGCGCATCGTGCAGGACGCCGTCGTGGTCGCGGGCTCGGATATCGTCCCAGTGGGATCTCTCGCCCGCGTGATCCCCGGCAAAGATGATCGCGCCGCCGGACCGATCCGAACGCTCGGGGGACCGGGCCGCGCCGCCCGGCCGGTCAAAAGTCTCGGAGGTCCCGGCCGGGCCGGCGGTCGGTTCGGGGGACACGCGGGACCCGCCGTGGCGCAGCACGAAGACCCCCGATTCGGCGTTTGCGCGCTCGGAGATCTCGTGAATGAGCGCCTCGATGCTTGCGGTGCCCGCGGAAGTGCGTGCCCGCTCGGGAGTGACCTCGGAGAGCGCCGCCACCAGTGCCGGGGTCTCCAGCGCATCGCCGGCCACCGGATACAGTCGCTCGAGTCGGAGCCCGAACGGGCCCGGTGTCTCCCAGATCACCGGGTCCGACTCGGGGGAGAAGGGCAGCAGGGTGGTGCCGCCGTCACTCAGAATCCGGGTCAACTCGGCAAACTCGCGCAGCGACTGAATCTGGCCATCCGGGGAATCCACGTGCGCATCGGGGCGGAACCGCGCGCGCCAGTCATCGCTCATCGGCGGCTCGGCGATCTGCGGATAGGGGAGGTGGGCACGCGACACCGGTACCACGCGGGCGAGGGCGAGCAGTCCCTGAACGTGATCGCGGTGCAGGTGGGTGAGGATCAGGTCGTCGATGCGGGTGATGCCGTGTTCGCGCAGCCAGGTAACCGGATCGGTGCGCACCGCATACTCGCGGCGGGCACCCCCGTCGATCACGGTGACGCCGTGGGCGGTGCGGATGATCGCGCAGGAACCCTGGCCCACGTCCAGGACGTCGACGCGCACGGGAGCGGGGAGGGCGAGTGTGGTCATCGGGAGGCCTTTCCACGGAGAGGTAATAGTGAGGGTGATGGTGAGGGCCGGCGTGGGCGTCGGCACACCGGTTTCCGGCCGGGCGGTGCGCCCAGTGTGACGGGTGTGGATGGACACCGGGTTAACGGGTCGCCCGCTGCCAAACATGTGTTTGGCAGGACCAACCCACTCGGCCCAACTTCGGCGTCATTGCTCACCTCCGAGCGCCGGGCCCCTGTGGGCACACCGGACGTGCAGCGGGCGTTCATATGCGCGCGTCCGGCAATTCACCGATCGGGACTGCCGGATACGTGCCCCGAACTGGTCTCCTGGGTGCAGGGCGCGACGGGCGTCCACCCACACACTCTTTGGAGAACACCGTGCAGAAAACTCGACTGCGTGCAGTCATTGCGATCGTTGCCGCAGCCACGATCGGACTCACCACCGTTCCGCAGGCCGCCTACGCAGCGACCTGGACCCGCACCGCCAAGTATGAGCGCTGGACCGGCTTCAACGCCCTCGAACGCGGTCAGGGTATCGCCAACGACGGCACCTACTTCTACTACTCGGGCCTGATGAGCATGGTCAAGACCCGCATCAGCGATGACCACGAGGTCGCCGAGAACAACTTCGCGATCCCCGCGGATCTGGCAAACACCTTCAAGTCCAACCACATCGGCGACATCGCCTACCACGACGGTCTCGTGGTGGCACCGCTTGAGGATGGCAAGAACGGCTACCAGAACCCGCTGCTCGCGCTCTACAACGCCAGCAACCTCTCCTACACCGGCCGCTATGTAAAGCTGCCGCTGGACTCGCTGCCCGGCGGTGTGCCGTGGGTGGCCGTGGACGCCGCGGCCGGCCTGGTCTGGGTCGCTCCGTGGCCCCAGCGCGCCGAGGAGGGCACCGATCGCCTGATCGCCTACCGCCTGAACGACCTGCTGACCGCGGCTCCGGGGGCAACCCTGGCCGTGGATCACACCGTGAAGCTCTCGCGTCCGCTGAGCCGGATCCAGGGTGCCACGATGTACAACGGCGAGCTCTACGCCTCGGTGGACATCTCCGGCGACAAGTCGGTCTACTCGATCAACACCGTGACCGGTGCCGTGAACTGGCAGTTCAAGCAGGATGTGGAGCCCAAGGATGAGGTGCAGGGCATCACCGCCGTGGACCTCGGACCGGCCGGCGGCCAGCTGCACGTGCTCAACGTGGGCTCGGGCCTGAAGTCGATCTTCATGTACCTGCAGCACTACACCGTCTCCGGACAGTAGTCACCCCCGCGGGGAGTGGTATCCCCGCCGGCGCCCGGGCGGCCCGGCCGACGCATCCAGCGTCGGTTCGGTCACCCGGGCGCCGTGCTGTTCGCGGGGAGGCCACCACCTGTCAGGTCACCCGCGCGGAGGCCACCCCCGTCCGGTCACCGCCTGTCCGGTCGCCCGGGCACCGTGACGTCCGCGCGGAGACTACCCCCGTTTGGGGCGCATATCTTTGGCCATTTGCCCGGGAATTGGCTGAGTGCCCGGGGTGTGTGTGCGGTCTACGCACCCGCCTGTTCGGCAGCACCGAACCCCGACCCCGGGGCTTCATTCGACGTTCATTGCGCGGATGGGAACCGTACCCGGACCGGGTCGGGGTGCCGTGTCACTCTGTTTTGCGAAGGCGATCCCCCGTTCGCCCCTCCCGAACCAGTCACACCAGATGAGGACACCCGTGCCCGAAGTACTTCTCCGCTCGCTCAGCAAATCGTTCACCGGTACCCGCGGTGACCGCCACACGGTGCTGCACGATGTCGGTTTCACGGTCGCCGACGGTGAGTTCGCCGCGATCCTCGGCCCCAGCGGCTGTGGCAAGTCCACGACCCTGCGCATCGTCGCCGGCCTCGACCGTGCCGACAGCGGCGAGCTGCTCATCGGCGGCCGCGATGTCAGTAACGTCCCCAGCTCCGAGCGCGGCCTGGGCATGGTTTTCCAGAACTACGCCCTGTTCCCGCACCTCAGCGTCGCCGAGAACATCATCTTCGGCCTCAAGGTGCGCCGCGTGGGTAAGGCCGAGCGCAACGAGCGCCTGCTGGAAGCCGCCCGTCAGCTGCAGCTGGAGCCCTACCTGGATCGTCGCCCCGGGCAGCTCTCCGGCGGCCAGCGTCAGCGCGTGGCCCTCGGCCGGGCCCTGGTGGGCGGCTCGCGCCTGATCCTGATGGATGAGCCGCTCTCCAACCTCGACGCCCGCCTGCGTGCCGACATGCGCACCGAGATCCGCGAGCTCCAGCAGCGCCTGGGCCTCACGGTGCTCTATGTGACCCACGACCAGGTCGAGGCGATGACCATGGCCGACAAGGTTATCGTCATGCGCGAGGGCTTCGTGGACCAGATCAGCGCCCCCGAAAACCTCTACGCCCGGCCCGAGAACGCCCACGTGGCCCGCTTTATCGGCGCCCCGCCGATGAGCGTCATCGAGGCCCGTCGGGACGGCGATGCCCTGCTGATCGGTGACCAGCGCATCCCCGCCGCCCACTTGTTTGCCCGCTTCGGACACGACCTGCCCGAGGAACTCCTGCTGGGCATCCGGCCCGAGGATCTGGTCCCCGGCCTCGGTGCCCCGTCTCGTGCCGAGCAACTAGCCCCCGGTACCGGAGCCTCATCCCGCGCCGAGAACGCGGCCGCCGGTACCGGCGCGCTGAGCCTGCCCGGCGTGCTGGAGCGCCAGGAGCTGCTCGGTGCCGACCGCCTGGCCACCTACTCGGTGGGGGGCCAGAACCTGCGAGTGCGCGTGCGCGCGGCCAGCACCCTGCCCACCATCTCCCAGCTCGGTGCGAGCCTCGACCACGTGCACCTCTTCACCCGCGCCGATCAGGTCCGCATCCCCGCGGCAATCCGCCCGGTCCTTGCCCAGGCGTCCTAACCCGGCCCGCGCCCCAAAACTTTTCCTCCCCGCAACACCTTCAATCACAACCCATCCACAAGGTTCCAGAAAGGACCCTATTTCCCATGTCTTCCCCGATCCGCAAGAAGCTTCTTGCCACGGCCGGTGCCGCACTCGCATTCGCCGTTGTGCTGACCGGTTGCTCGGCGCCCGCACAGGCCGACGAAGAGGTAAGCATCGAGTTTTACTACCCCGACCAGGTGGGTACCCTGGGCACCCTGATCGACGGCTACCTCAAGGAATTTGCCGCCGAGCACCCCAAGATCAAGGTCAAGGGCGTCTACTCGGGCGACTACGACCAGACCCTCACCGCGGTCAACACCGCGATCGACGGCGGCAAGGCCCCCGCCCTGGCCATCATGGACCAGACCTTCGTCCTCGACCTGGTGGAGCGCGACGCGATCTCCAGCTGGGATGACTACCTCAAGGACGACGAGAGCAAGAAGTGGCTCGACGGCTTCTACCCGCAGTTCATGAAGAACTCCACCGACAGCGACGGCCACGTGTGGGGTGTGCCCTTCGCACGCTCGACCATCGTCCAGTACTGGAACAAGGACTACTTCACCAAGGCGGGCCTCGACCCCGAGCACGGTCCGGCCACCCGCAGCGAGCTGCTGGATGCCGCCCGCGCCACCCAGGAGAAGGGCGGATCCAAGTACGGTCTGTTCATCCCCACCTCCACCGGTACCGCCTACTGGCTGTACCAGGCACTGGTCCAGCAGGCCGGTGGCGACGGCGCAATCAGCAACGCCGACGGCACCAAGGTCACCCTGGACACCCCGGAGAACGTGAAGGCTCTGGAGTTCTGGGCCTCGCTGGGTGCCGAGGGTATCGCCCCGAGCACCGAGGTCGCCTGGTCCACCTCGACCGATGACTTCCTCGCCGGTCAGACCGCCATGCTGTGGACCACCTCGGGCCGCATGGGCACCATCCAGGACAAGGCCACCTTCGACTGGGGCGTGTCCGCACTGCCCAAGGACGTTGCCGCCGGTGCCCCCACCGGTGGTGGCAGCCTGATGCTCTTCAACAAGGGCGTCTCGGACAAGCAGCGCGAGGCAGCCGTCACCCTGGCGAAGTTCCTCACCACCCCCGAGCGCGCGGCCGACGTGTCCGTCAAGTCCGGCTACATCGCCACCTCGGACGCAGCCTGGAATGACCCGGCCATGGTCGCCCACGTGAAGAAGTTCCCGCAGGCCATCGCCGCCCACGACGCGGTTGCCGACGCCATCCCCGAGATGTCGACCCTGGACCGTGACCGCGTGGTCTACCAGACCCTGGCCCCGGCCCTGCAGTCGGTCCTGCTGAACGGTGCCGACGCCAAGGAAGCACTCACCAAGGCTCAGGCAGACATCACCAAGATTCTGGCCGAGCACAAGTAACACCCCCGCTCGGCCCGGGGCTGCAAACCTCCGGGCCGAGCACTCGCACCACCCCACACCCCGTTCGGGGCGGGCCCTCCCGGTCCGCCCCGAACACCCTCGAACCAAAGGCTGCCACCCGTCATGACCGACGCCCCCGCAGTCGCGCCTCCGACCGAACGCTCGTCGTGGAATCCCCTCCGCGCCGCCCGCAAACTCCCGGATGCCGGCTTCGCCTATTTCCTGCTCCTCCCCGCCTTCATCTTCCTGGCGCTGTTCACGGTGAAGCCGCTGATCGGCTCGATCATCGCCAGCACCCAGCCCCGCCGTGGCGACGGGTTTACCCTCGATAACTACGCCCGTCTGGCCACCGATGACGTCTTCCTGAAGGCCCTGGGCAACAACTTCCTGTTCTCGCTGATCACCGTTCCGGTGTCCCTCGGCCTGGCGATGCTGCTCGCGGTCTTGCTGCACCAGAACGTGCGCGGCCGCGGCTTCCTGCGCGCGGGCGTGTTTGCCCCGGCAATCCTCCCGATGGTTGCCGTCGCGGTGATCTGGATGTACTTCTACCAGCCCAATATCGGCGTGATCAACTCGATCCTCGGTGCTTTGGGCCTGCCCACCCCCGACTGGCTGGGCGATCCCGGCCTGGTGCTGCCCTCGCTTATGGTCATGATGGTCTGGAAGGAGGCGGGATTCTTTATGCTGTTCTATCTCGCCGGGCTCCAGGGCATCGACCCCGAGCTCGAGGAGGCCTCGCGGCTGGAGGGCACCGGCAAGTTCCGCCACTTCTGGAAGGTCAGCTTCCCGCTGCTGATGCCCACCACGCTGTTTGCGGCGATCGTGGCGCTCTCGGATTCGATCAAGATGGTCGACTTCGTGTTTGTGATGACCCAGGGTGGTCCGGACAACGCCAGCAACCTGCTGCTGTTCTACATCTATAAGGTGGCCTTCGCCCAGCACTGGCCGCAGTTCGCCGCCGCCATTTCACTCGTGGTTGTGGCCGTGCTGGTGGCACTGGCCCTGATCCAGATCAGACTGATGGATCGCAAGATCCACTATCGCTAGGAGACATAGTGGATCGCATCCTCACCACCTCGGACCGGATCGAACGGGTGCTCGCCTGGGTCGCCGGCCTGCTCTGGATCGCCCCGCTGGCGTACGTGTTTGTGCGCTCGGTGATCGTGGAATCCCCCGAGGGGAGCCGCTTCGGCTTCGATAACCTCACAAACGCCTGGTCGTCCGCGCCGTTTGGGCAGTACTACCTCAACACCACGCTGCTGGTGGTGGGCATCACCCTGGCCCAGCTGGTATTCGGGGCGCTCGCCGCCTACGCGTTTGCGCGGTTCACCTTCCCGTTCAAGAATGCACTCTTCGTGTTTGTTCTGATTCAGCTGATGATCTTCCCCGAAGTGTTCATGTCCGAGAACTATCGGACCGTGGCGGGCTTTGGGCTGCTAGACACGATCACCGGAATCGGCCTGCCATATGTGGCCAGCGCGTTCTGTATCTTCTTCCTGCGCCAGGCGTTTATGACCGTGCCCAATGAGCTGGTCGAGGCCGCACAGGTGGAGGGCAGCTCGCGTCTGGGCATCCTCTGGAAGGTGTTCCTGCCGGCAGCCAAGCCCAGCATCATCGCCTACGCGCTGGTGTCGGTCTCGACCCAGTGGAACAACTTCCTCTGGCCGATGATCGTGGCCACCTCGGATGAGACCCGGCCGATCACCGTGGGCCTGGTGCGCTTCCTGGCCCCCGAAACCGGCATGGACTTCCCCAAGATGGCCGCCGGTACCGTGATCGTGATCGGCCCGCTGCTCGCGGCCTTCCTGATCGGTCAGCGCGGATTCATCAACTCGTTCCTGCGCTCGGGTATCAAGTAGCACGCACCACAAAAATCGCCGGGCTGGTTTTCCAGCCCGGCGATTTTGTGTTGCCCGCGGATCGTGGCGGCGAGCTCTGCGGGAACCTACCCCTGCGTGAACGTAGCCCGGTGGGAACTTACCCCTGCGGGATCTCCAGCACGATCTTGCCGCGGGCACCGCCCGGGTGGCGCAGCGCGTCCACGGCGGCCACATAGTCGGTCAGCGCGAAACGGTGGGTGACCAGCCAGCCAGCATCCAGGGTGCCGGCGTTGATTAGCTCCACCACCGAGCGCCAGGACGCCGAGGTCGAGGCGAAGCTGCCCAGCACGGTGAGGTCGGCGTTGATCAGCGCGTCCACATCCAGCGGGAAGCGGACATCCCGGCCCAGATAGCCGAGGAGTGCCAGGGTGCCCCCGCGCCGGGTCGCGGCAATCGCGGCGGCGACGCCCGCGGGGGAGCCCGAGGCCTCGATCACCAGGTCGTAGCCCTTGGCCGCGCGCCGGGTGAGGAAGCGGTCTACCCCGGCGTGCTCGGCGAGGATCGCCTGCTCGGTGCGCAGGCCGCGCAGGTCCACTCGCTCGGGATCCCAGACGCGGGCGAGGGCGGCGGCGAGCAGACCGATCGTGCCGTCTCCGATCACCAGGATGCGCGCACCGGGAGCGGGAATCGCGCGCTCCATGGCCCGATAGACCACGCTCGCGGGTTCGGCGATGACCGCGGCCAGCGGGTCGATGCCCGGCGCGATCTCGTGTGCCAGGCTGCGAGGCACGGCCACGGCCGATGCTGCCGCCCCGTCGCGGGTGAAGCCCAGCTCGGCGTAGGTTGCGCAGAGGTTCTCGCGGCCCTCGGCGCAGCGCACACAGGTGCCGCAGGGGATCAGTCCCTCGGTGACCACGGTGCGTCCGACGGGGTCGAGCCCCACCCACTCGTGCCCGAGGGTCAGCGGATAGCGCACAAATGCCGGGTCCACCAGGCCGTCGATCAGGTCCAGGTCGGTTCCACACAGCCCCACCAGCTGCGGCCTGAAGATCTCCTCGCCGGGACCCGCGACGGGCTCGGCAACCTCGGCCAGGTGCAGGGTTCCGGGGTGCGGGATACGCAGGGCCCGCACTAGTCGCGTCCCCGCGGACGACCGGCGATCTGCGCGGTGATCTGCGCGGCAAACCGGCGCAGGATCCCGCCCAGTTCGCTCGCGCGGCGCTCGGGGGAGCCGGTCTTAATGGTGGTGACCGACAGGGCACCAAAGACGCCCCCGTGCAGTCCGAATACGGGTGCGCTCAGGCAGTAAACGCCGATCTCATCCTCCTCATCATCGATGCCGAAGCCGCGCTCGCGGGTCCGGCGTAGGTCTTCCAAAAACCCGGGCACGGTGGTAATGGTGCGGCGGGTGCGTGCGGGGAGCCCGGTTTCCTCGGCGATGCGGATCGCCTCGCTCTCGGGCAGGTGGGCAAGAATCGCCTTGCCGGCGGCGGAGGAGTGGGGGAGCTCGCGCACCCCCATCGGTGCATGGAAGCGGATCACACCGGGAGCATCCACCCGGGAGATGAACATCGGATAGCCATCATCGTTGATCGCCGCCCGCGCGGTCATCTGGGTGCGCCGGGTCAGATCGTGCAGCACGGGCTTGACCAGCTCGGTGAGCGGGTGGGTCTCCACCGCTCGGTCGCCCAGGCGAACCAGGGTCAGGCCCAGCCGATAGCGGGGTCCGGGATGCACCTCGCGGATATAGCCCGCGTCCACCAGCGTGCGCGCGATCGCAAAGCCCGCGCTCTTGGACATGCCGGACAGGCGGGCGAGTTCGGTGAGGGTCAGCCCATCGGTTCCGGCTTCGGCAACCACGTCCACCACGCGCAGTGCGCGGGCGACGCTGGCCACCGTGTAGTCGCGGCGTTCGACGCCCTGGCGCGACGCGGGTTCGGACACGGTTTCCTCCTGATGGGTGCTGGGCCGAGGTCACTCTATGCCGCGGCGGCGTGCCGAGGTCCCGCCCGCGCGGGCTGATTCGAAGTGTTCACCCGGGCCCGCCGGGGCGGCGAGGATCGTTTACCGGCGCGTCTTGTGGCGTCCACCTCCCGGCCACCAAACGCTGCTGCGATGGGTGTGCCGGAGTCCGACCGGTGCTTTCCCTGGTCTTCCCCTCGGGTGCGCCGACGCCCATCCCATAGACGACTCGGGCAGCGATGACCGGGTGCCCGTGCCTGTGCTCGTGCCCGTGCATCGGCCGATCGGGCCTGACCCGGCGCCGGCCCCGATCCGCCTCCTGCCCACCCGAGAGAAGCGACCCGATGTATACACCGCGTAGTGCCGAGTGGTTTGTTGGCGATTCCGAAATCTCGGTCATGCACCGGGTCGCGCTGCGCAACTCGGGGGTGACCGAGGACCTGGAATCGGGACGGCCGCTGATCGGGATCGCCGACTCCTCCTCGACCCTGAACCCGTGTAACCTCCCGCTGCGATCCCTGGTGGAGGATGCCGAGCGTGGCATCCGTGAGGCCGGCGGGATCCCCGTGGTGTTCCCGGTGATGAGCCTCGGCGAAGACCTGATGAAGCCCACCGCGATGCTCTATCGCAACCTGCTCTCGATCGAGGTGGAGGAGTACGCGCGCTCGTATCCGCTGGATGGGCTGCTCCTGCTGGCCGGCTGCGATAAGTCGCTGCCCGGTGCCCTGATGGGGGCGGCCAGCGCCAATCTGCCTACCCTCGCGGTGGTGAGTGGTCCGCGCGCCGCCGGGGTACTCGACGACGCGCGGCTGGGAACCGGTACGGCCCTCTGGCGCGCCGACCATGAGCGGCAGAGCGGCACCCGAGATTCGGCGGCCTGGAAGAGTTTTGAACGGGCGCTGGCCTGCGGTCCCGGAACCTGCAACACGATGGGGACGGCCTCGACCCTGGCGATCCTCACCGAGGTGCTCGGCTTCATGCTCCCCGGAACCGCGGGGGCCGCCGCCGGAAGCGTGGCCCGTGCGGATGCCGCCTATCGCAGTGGGATCACGCTGACCGAGACGGTGCTGCGCGCGGATCCCGCGGACACCCCGCAGCGCATCCTCACCGAGTCGGCCCTGCGCAATGCGCTGGTGGCGCTGTGTGCGCTGGGCGGGTCACCCAATGCGGTGATCCATCTGATCGCGCTCGCCGGACGGGTGGGCATCACCCTGGATGCGGACACCCTGGATCGCATTTCCCGGGAGGTCCCGGTCATCGCGGACATCGAACCCGCCGGGGCCGGGCTGCTGGCCGACTTCGACCGCGCGGGCGGTACCCCCGCCCTGCTGCACACGCTGGATACCCTGATCGATGCGAACCTGCGCGCCGCCGACGGACGCCCCTGGCGCACGCACCTGCGCGCCGCCGAGACGGTGCCGGGGCAGAGCCCGCTTGCGCCCACCGGTGGTACCGAGGCGCGGCCCGTACCCGACCGTGATGCGGCCGCCGGCGCTGCCGCGCCACTGTGGGGTCGTGACCTGGACGCACTCACCGGTGATACCGAGCTTGAGCCATCCGCCCGGCCGGGGCATCCCGCCGGGAGCACGCGACCGATCCGCCCGCTCACCGATCCGGTGGCCCCCGAGGCGTTTGCCGTCCTGCGGGGCAACCTCGCCCCGCGCGGCAGCCTGATCCGCCTGGCCACCGCCCCCGAGCTGCGCCGCGTGCACACCGGCCCGGCGCTGGTCTGGCACAGTTACGCGCAGATGCGCCGCGAGATTCACGATCCCACCCTGGCGGTCACCCCGGACACCGTGCTCGTCCTCACCGGCGCCGGACCGGTGGGAGCCCCGGGCATGCCCGAGTGGGGAGTGATCCCCATTCCCCGGGTACTCGCCGCCCAGGGGGTCACCGACATGCTGCGGATTAGCGACGGCAGAATGTCCGGGACCGCGTTTGGGTCCTGCATCGTGCACGTGAGCCCCGAGGCGGCGATCGGCGGACCCATCGGGCTCCTGCGCACCGGTGACCTGATCTCCCTGAATCTGGACGCACGCTCCCTGAACGTCGGCCTCACCGAGGCTGAGCTAGCCGCGCGTCTGGCGGCCCACATTCGTCCCGAACCCGCCGACCTGCGCGGATGGCCGCTGCTCTACCGCCGTCACGTGGGCCAGGCCGATACCGGCTGCGACTTCGATTTCCTCACCGCCCACACACCCGAACAGCGCCGGGTGGTGCAGCCCGTCGTGGGGCTGTCCTAGCCGCCGCGTCCCAGAAAGCGAGCGCGTCCATGACCGCCACTTCCGCATCAGCCCCAGCCTCCGTCTCCGCCCCCGCCGAGCACGCCGACCCCGCGGCCCTGCGCGCGCTCGCCGAATCCGCCGCGCTGCGGGTCCGCGAGCTTATTCTCGAGCGTCGGCGCACGGGCATCGGCGCCGTGGATACCAAGTCCTCGGCGATTGACGTGGTGACCGAGGTGGATCGCGAGGCCGAACACCTGCTGCGCGACATCCTGCTGACTGCCCGTCCGGCAGACGGTTTCCTCGGCGAGGAGGGTACCGCGCAGATCGCCGGGACCAGCGGCATCGTCTGGGTGGTCGATCCGATCGATGGGACCACCAACTTTGTCACCGGTGCCGGACCCTTCGCGGTGTCGGTGGCCGCGGTTAGTGCTCCGGGCTACCCGGCGAGCTGGAGCGCCTATGCCGGCGCGATCGCGCTGTGCCTGGGCAACACCGCGACGGAACTGTTCTCGGCCCACGCCGGCGGCGGTGCCACCGCCCAGGGACGGGCCATCTCGGTGTTGGACGGTGCCGACCTGAACGCGGCGATTATTGCCACCGGACTGGCGTATGACCCGGCCATTCGACGCCGACAGGCGGCGACCCTGGAGGCTCTCACCCCGCGGGTGCGGGATCTCCGGATCGGGGGATCGGCCGCCGCCGACCTGTGCGCGGTCGCCGCGGGGCACGTGGCCGCCTATGTCGAGCGCGGTCTCGCGCCCTGGGACTGGGCCGCCGGTGCGCTGATCGTCACCGAGGCCGGGGGTGTCCTCGTGGGAGAAACCGGGGACCGCCCCGATGCCGAACTGCTGCTCGCCGGGGGCGCGGGCATCGTGGCCACCCTGCGTTCCCTCGTCTAGACCGGTTTCGCGTGTCTCGCCACATCCGGTGCCCGGGTTTATGTCTGCCCCACCAGACGCGGGCGATTTTCGGCAAACCGACGGTTTGGCGCGGTGGCCCGTGTGGGTCGCGGCGGACATCCCCGAAATCCCGCGGATTTTGGGTGTGCGGGTATCCATCCCGGCAACAAAAGTTTCCGCTCCGTGTCTGTCGCGACCGGGGATAAACCGCGTGGTCATCGCGGAGTTTCGCACCCCTCGGCGTGTACGTGGCGGGGTCGGGTTACGATGGACGCTGGCCCGCCCCGTGGTGCCGCTCGCGACGTCGCGACCCGTGAATGGACGAGAGTACCCGGGCATGCGTGCCTCCGGTGAACACATTCCGCGGCTGGGGAATGGGAAAGAGTACAAAATTGAGTGAACCGCTGACCACGAATACCATCGATCTTCCCTCGACTCGGCGTCGTACCGCGGTACCCGCGGACCTCGCCCGCTCCTGGCTGCTGGTCAACGCCACTCAGCCCGACCTGATCGAGCAGGGCGTGCGCTCCTCGGCCGACGCGGTCATCCTGGACATCGAGGACGCCGTGGACCCGAGCCGCAAGCCGCAGGCGCGCGAGGACGTCGCCCGATGGCTGCACACCGAGGGCAACAGCGCCTGGGTGCGGATCAACGACTACACCACCGAGTTCTGGCGGGACGACCTGGAGGCCCTGCGTCACGCGCCCGGCCTGCTGGGGGTCATGCTGGCCAAGACCGAGGATCCCGAGCAGGTCACCGCGACCCACCAGATCCTCGGCGGGCAGCGTCCCGTGGTTGCCCTGGTTGAGTCGGCCCTGGGGATCGAGGATGCCGGCCGGATCGCCCGTGCGCCCGGTGCCTTCCGCCTGGCGTTTGGCTCCGGCGACTTCCGTCGCGACACCGGCATGAGCGCCGACCGTGAGGCGATGGCCTACCCGCGCGCCCGTCTGGTGGTTGCCAGCCGCGCGGCCGGCCTGCCCGGTCCGATCGATGGACCGACCGTGGGCGAGAGCCACCCGATCCTGCGCGAGCAGTCGGGCATCACCGTGATGATGGGCATGACCGGCAAGCTGTGCCTGAGCGCGGATCAGACCCCGGTGGTGAACGAGGTCATCAGCCCGACCCGCACCGACGTGAGCTGGGCCAACACCTTCCTGCTGGACTTCACCGCCCGCGGCGAGATCGTCCGCGACGGATCGGACCTGCCGCGCCTCGGCCGCGCCCGCAAGATCATGGCGCTGGCGGCCGCGTTCAACGTGCGCCCCTTCGACGCCGACTAGACCGCTTCGACGATGCCCGGCTCCGCCTTCGCGGGGTCGGGCATTCGTGTCTGTGCCGTGGATCCGGAGCGCCCGCTAGGCTGGTTCCACCCCAGGCTGGCCAACGAAGGCGGACCCATGCGCATCGTCATTGCGACCGATAAGTTCAAACACTCCCTCGACGCCCGCGCCGTGGGTACCCATCTGGCGCGCGGCCTGCGCGCGGCCGCCCACGCCGCGGGAGTTTCGGAACCGATCATCGACATCGTGCCCCTGGCCGACGGCGGGGAGGGCACGCTGCGCGCCGCACTGGAAGCGGGCGCGACCGAGATCCCGGTGCGCGTAGTCGGGCCACACGGTACCCCGGTCTCGGCATCATTCGCACTGTTCCCACCCGTCGACGCCACACCCGGATCCGATGCCTCCGGCGCGGCGGCAATCGACCTGGCAACCGCCACCCAGGAAACCGAAACCGCAGCTACAGCGACACCCGCGGACCCACCCCCCGAGTCTCGCACCGCGCTGGTCGAGCTGGCCGCAGCCTCCGGACTCGACCTGGTGCCGCCGGATCGTCGGGATCCCGGCGCGGCTACCACGGTGGGCACCGGCGAGCTGATCCGCGCGGCCCTGGACCGTGGGGCCACCCGAATCATCCTCGCCGTGGGCGGCAGCGCCACCACCGACGGTGGTGCCGGTCTCCTCGCGGCCCTGGGAGTGCGCCTGCTGGATCACTCCGGGGACCCGATCCCACCCGGGGGCCTGGGGCTGGAAAGCCTCGCGACGGCGGACCTCTCGACCCTCGACCCGCGAATCCTCGCCACCGAGTTCATTCTCGCCTCCGACGTGGACAACCCGCTGTGCGGCCCGCGCGGGGCGGCCCGGGTTTTTGGAGCTCAGAAGGGTGCCGACGAGAACCTTCGCGCGCGCCTGGACGCCGCCCTGGCTCGCCTGGTGGCGGTACTCGCCGCGGCATCGGCCCCGGAGTCCGACCTGGTCCAGCATGCCGCGAGTTCTCCGGGTGCGGGTGTCGTGGCCGATGCGGTGTGGGGTGCCGCGAGTTTTCCGGGTGCGGGTGCCGTGGCCGATGCGGTGTGGGGTGCCGCAAGTTCTCCCGGGGCCGGTGCCGCGGGTGGGGTGGGGTTTGCGGCGCTGGGGATCCTGCGCGCCGAGCGGCGTCCCGGCATCGACGTGGTGCGCGAACTCACCGGTGTGGACCGGCTCATCCGGGGCGCCGACCTGGTCATCACCGGCGAGGGCAGCCTGGACGCTCAGAGCCTCGGCGGCAAGGTTCCGGTGGGGGTAGCCGAGGCAGCCCATCGAGTGGGTGTGCCGGTGCTGGCCGTGTGCGGGCGCTCGGAACTCACCCCGGCGCAAGCACGGGACGCCCGCCTGGGTCGCGTGTTTGCCCTCGCCGCGATTGAGCCCGATCCCGCGCGCAGCATGGCCGAGGCGGGCCCACTGCTGGAGCGTCTCGCCGCGGATATCTGGGACGCGATCCCCACGCTCTAAACAGAAAACCCCGCCGGGCGGGATGCCCGGCGGGGAAAAGAGGGAGGGGGGACTAGCGAACCACAACCGCCACGATGATGTTCACCACGGTCAGCCCGGCCACGGTGGGAATCACCCAACCGGCCAGCGGCTCCTTCTTCTTGTTGATCAGGGCGATCACCAGGATCGCCACCAGGATCAGCAGCTTGATGCCCACCTTCATGTGGTCAACCGTCACGTCGGCGTTCATTTCCGCCAGGGCGACCAGTCCCAGGCCGCTGACCAGCTGCAACCACGACCCGTGCAGGATGCCGGGAACCAGGCGTGCGGTGCCGGTCTTAATGGCCTTGATCTGGGTCATTGCCCCGCCCAGAATGGCGGCCAGACCCACAAAGTGAAGGATGAGCAGAACGTTTCTCAGGATCTCCATGGTTAAAACCCTATCCGACAGATTGTCGGAATCATTACACCTTTTGGAGGATGGTGGGAGATACTTGAGTCATGCCACGTATCACCGCGCCCACCGTAGCCGAGCACCGCTCGCGTCGTCGGGATGAGCTGATCCAGGCCGCCACCGAGGAGCTCCTGGAGTCCGGTGTCGACGCCGTCACGCTTGCCCGGGTGGGTAAGCGGATCGGACTGGCTCGCTCCAGCGTGTACGAGTACTTCAACTCGGCAACCGATCTGCTGGCAGAAATCGCCCTCGGATCCTTCGCCGAGTGGACCGGGGAGATCGAACGAGCCCTGGCCGGTTCGGCCACCGCCTCCGAGCGCCTGGACGGCTATATCTTCACCAGCCTGCGCCTGGTCGCCGAGGGCAAGCACGATGTGGCCGATGCGCTGGGTGGAACCCGGCTGCCGGACTACCACCGTCGCGAGGTCATCGAGCTGCACGTGGCGCTGATGTCGCCGCTGCGCGACGCCGTGGATCAGATGGGCGTGGAAAACCCCAGCCTGATGGTGGAACTGATTCAGGGCCTGGTCGAGGCCGGCTCGCGCCGCATCGCCCGCGGGGACGACTACGTGCGCGTCGCGCGCGCCACGATCTCGCTGGTGCACTCGGGGCTGACCCCGGCAGCCGGCATCGACACCGCCGTCGGCGGCACCCTCGCCGCCGCACACTAGCCCGCGCTAGTCCCGTTCGAAGCCGCGCAGCTCATCCAGCGCGCGACGCTCCCGCTTGGTGGGACGCCCCGCTCCGCGGTCGCGCAGAATGGGCGCGGCCGTTTCCAGCTTTGAGGGCCGCGGCGGGGTGTTGTCCTTGGCCGCCAGGGCCGCGGCGGGGGCACCCACCCGCTTGGTAATCAGGCCGGTAACCTCGAGGATCGAATCGAACCCGGCAACGCGCACCCGCACCTCGTCGCCGAGCTTAACCTGGGTGGACGCCTTGACCGTGTCACCGTTGACCCGCACGTGTCCGGCACGGCATGCCGTGGTTGCCTGGGAGCGGGTCTTATAGCGTCGTACGGCCCAGAGCCAGCTGTCCAGGCGTACCGAGCCTTCCGTGTTCATGCCCTCAGCTTATCGTCGTGTGCGACCCGGGCAAGACGAAACCCCCGCCATCCGAAGGGACGACGGGGGTTTCGGGGTTGCGGTATTAGACGCCGCGGATGTTCTCAGCCTGCAGACCCTTGGGGCCCTCAACGGTGTCGAACTCAACACGCTGGTTCTCGTCGAGCGAGCGGAAGCCGCTCGATGCGATTGCCGAGTAGTGCGCGAAAACATCAGCCGAACCGTCGTCCGGGGTGATGAAGCCGAAGCCCTTTTCAGCGTTGAACCACTTCACGGTTCCAGTTGCCATGATTATCTCTTTTCTTTAGGTGACCCGGTACGAGTTTCGAACCGGTTCGTCGCGGTGTTCTGTGCTAGCTCCTGAAGAAAAGCGATCATGTCTTGCGAAGAAGACCTGACTGCCCCAAAACCTGTGCAATACAACAACGGTGCGACAACGTTCATCGAGGATCCTGACAGGTTTTGGCCGAAACCAAAACCCTTCGGGGCTCGTGTGAACGAGTATGAACGCGTAACCGAAGTCCGGTCAACGCGAAGATCTGAGGATTCCTGCCCGGCGGCGAGGCGGCGCGAGAACGGCGCCGAGACCTCGGTGGGGGAGGAGGCCAACACGCCGGGGCGTGAGGCGAGGGACATGGACGGGGTCGACATGTCTGATGCACGCCGCTGAATACCCGGTGCTGAATACAGCGCCGTGGCACCCGCAATGCGGGTCGGCCGGCTCGGCCAAGACACCAGGGCCGCCGTGGCCCGGGTCTGCGTGGTAATGCGTGACATCTAATTTCCGAGGTACCCCCGCGTGCTTTCTGGGGGTGCCCTGTGTTGGTGCGGAGTGTGTCAGCGGGGGACTTCCTCCTCGATGCACATCGAGGCGAACCGCTCAGACACACTGAGCTTGCTTCGTTCACAGTAGCGCAGAATCAAAAGAAACACACCGATTTCGTGCGAAAGTGGCGGGTTGTCCCGCGAATTACCGTGAATATGTCCCGCGGGTTGGGGGTATTTGGTGGCGGTTTTTATATTCGACGTTCGGAAAACCGACCCAAAATGACTTCTATAAAGAGGACCGTGCGTTGCACTCCCCAGGGCACGTTCAATCCGATAGGCTGGAAAAAGGAGGTACACGGTGTCAATCCACGAAGATAAGAACCCGCACACACAGTCGTTTGTGCGCCGTCCCGCAACAGGTGACGCGGGAGAACCCGCTGTCGATGCTACGGCTGCTTACAGCCAGGATCTCGGCACCACGGTTGCGCCCATTGATCGCGAGATTTCCGAGGCTGAGCAGTCGGCCATCAACGCCCTGCCTCCGGGCTCGGCGCTGCTGATCGTGCGTCGCGGACCCAATACGGGTGCCCGGTTCCTGCTCGATTCGGATCTCTCCACCGTCGGGCGCCACCCCAACGCCAGCATCTTCCTTGACGATGTGACCGTGTCGCGTCGTCATGCCGAATTTGTGCGCACCCCCAATGGTTTTGAGCTGCGCGACCTCAACTCCCTCAACGGCACCTACCATGCCGGCGAGCGGATCGAGAGCGTCGAGCTGTACGACGGTGCCGAGGTGCAGGTGGGCAAGTTCCGCCTCACCTTCTACCCGTCGCGCCACGACCTGCGTGCCGACCAGCACGTCCCGGGTGACGCCTAACAACGTGTCGGTACAACCCGCTCGTTCACAGACCGGTCACGCGTCCCAGGATTTGGGACGCGTGACCGGTCTGCTCAGTATCGGCCAGGTTCTCGCCCGTCTCTCGGGTGACTTCCCCGATCTGAGCAACTCCAAGCTGCGCTTCCTCGAGGAGCAGGGCCTGGTTTCGCCTCAGCGCACCCGGTCGGGCTATCGAAAGTTTTCCGCCGAGGATGTGGAGCGTCTGCGCCTGATCCTCTCGCTTCAGCGTGATCACTACCTTCCGCTGAAGGTGATTCGGGGTTATCTGGCGGATATGGATAACGGCATCACTCCGGTGTTGCCCGGCGGGTCTTCCTCGATGCTGCAGGGCGCGCGCCGCCTTACCCGGGAGTCGCTGCTGTCGACCACGGGTGCGCCGGCCTCGCTGCTGACCGAGGCCGTGAGTGCCGGTCTGATCCCGGCGGGGGAGAGCTACGCCGAGGATGCGGTCACGATGCTCTCGACCCTGGTTGCGCTGTCCCGTCGCGGCATTGAGCCGCGTCACCTGCGCGGATTCCATGCGCAGATCGAGCGCGAGGTGGGGCTGATCGAGCGCTCGGTATCCTCCCTGGCGGCGCGTCCCGATGCCGCCAGCCGCGCCCGCTCGCTCGAGCAGGCCGCCGAGATCGGCGAGGGTTTTGATCGGGTTCGTACGGTGCTGCTGCGCGCGGCCCTGGACCGCCTGCGCCCCTAGGCTCAGCACCGCCTGGGTCACTACGGCATTCGGTGTGCCGTGCCCTGGCCCAATGCGCGGCCCGGGGTTAGACTGATTTTCCCCGGCGACGACACGCCGCCCGGCGGGGTCTCAAGGTCACGGAAGCATTACGGATCGGCCGATTTGGCTCGACACGCCGCACCTTTTTGGGGGGCCTAAGCCGAGAAGTCCGCGGCTGCCGGTAGCGTGGGTTATATCACCCGCCGAAGACTGCAGAAGGGAGCGGGCACATGAACGAACCGGGTTCGGGCACAGGCCCGCGCTACGACCTTGATCCGCTGTTTACGGATGGACTTCCCGAGCTTGATGCCGACGCCGGTTACCGGGGTAACGTCGCCGCTCGCGCTGCGGGGATCACCTATCGTCAGCTCGACTACTGGGCGCGTACCGGCCTGGTAGAGCCCACCATTCGTGGGGCCGCGGGCTCGGGGACGCAGCGTCTCTACGGGTTTCGCGACATCCTGGTACTCAAGCTCGTCAAGCGCCTGCTGGACACCGGAATCTCGCTCCAGCAGATCCGCACGGCGGTCGAGCAGCTGCGCGAGGCCGGGGTCCACGACCTCGCCCAGACCACGCTGATGAGCGATGGTGCCTCGGTTTATCTCTGTACCTCCAACGACGAGGTTATCGACCTGGTGAGCCGTGGCCAGGGCGTGTTTGGCATCGCTGTGGGGAAGGTGCTGCGCGAGGTTGAGTCCACCCTGGTGGAGTTTGATCGTCAGCAGCATGAGCCCTCGGATGAGCTCGCGGCCCGCCGCCGCGGACGGTCCGTTTCCTAGGGGGCCGCGACTCCTCCTCGAGCCAGGGATATCCCTGGCTCGTTTTGTCTGTCCGGATGGTGCTCGGTCCGCGGGAGCAGGGGCGTGCCCACGAGGTCCTCTTTCGGTGCTGAGAGTGAGCTGACCAGTCTCTGAACTTTTCCCGACACGGTCGATTCCTCGGCGTGTCGCGACGCCCGAGCGGCCTGCACGTTTGCGCGAATTGCACCCCGAAAAGGGGCAAAATGAATGTTTTGAGTTCCGCGACGCCGCCTCCATCCGTACCGGCGGACCCGCTAAGGCGCGGGGAACATGCCGAAAACAACGGGATACTGCGTCGCCGGGGTGCCGCCGGCCGGGTACGGCGGGGCCTCCGCACAACAAAACGCGGGCCCGGACCCGAGGGTCCGAGCCCGCATTGACGGGTGTGTCCGGTTAGTCCGCCTGGATCGCGGCGGCGCGGCTGGTCGAGGGCTGGTCGGGCTCGGCGTATTCGCCCACCCGGCCGGTGCGCAGCACACGCTCGAGCAGCTGGTCGAAGTGCTTGGCCATCTCCTGGGCCGAGTCGCCGGGCCAGATGTGGAGCGGCTTGGCCGCGCCCTGGGCCTGCTGCAGCGAGGTGCGCTCGGGCAGCTGGGGGCTCAGCACCAGGGGGCCAAACATGTCCCGCAGCTCCTTGATGCGGAACTGGTGCTCCATCGACTGCGAGCGAACGCGGTTGACGATGATGCCCAGCGGCTGCAGCCGCGGGCTGAGTCCGCGGCGGATCTCCTCGATCGCCCGCAGCGCACGGTCGGCGGCGGCGACCGAGAACAGACCGGGCTCGGTCACCACGCACACGCGGTCGCTGGCCGCCCAGGCCGTACGGGTCAGGGCGTTAAGCGACGGGGCGCAGTCGATGATCACGAGGTCGTAATCGTCTTCGACGTAGGCCAGCGCCTCCTCGAGCTTCCAGATATCCCGGATCGAGGGGTGCGGACCGTCGAAGTTGATGGCCGACGGGCTGCCGATCATCACGTCAAGGGTTCCTGGGTGGGTTTTTGTCCAACCTGAGGGCGCGATCGCCTGACGGACGGTCTTCTCTTTGGGGGACGCCAAAACATCCGCTACATTGAGTCGACCGGCCACCGCGATGTCCATCCCCGTCGAGACGTCGGACTGGGGGTCGAGATCAACCACCAGGGTCCTAACGCCCTTAGCGAAGGCGGCGGAAGCGAGGCCGAGACTAACCGTAGTTTTCCCGACGCCGCCCTTGAGGCTAGAAACGCTAAGTACATGCACAAAACTAGATATTACCTTCACTAAGCTGTCTACACCTAAAACTCGCCTGAAAGATCAGGTAGGCCCCGCTGCCAGAAAGGGTTACATGTTCCAGAAAATTCTCGTGGCAAACCGCGGAGAGATCGCGATTCGCGCCTTCCGCGCCGCATATGAGCTGGGTGCCAAGACCGTTGCCGTCTTCCCGTATGAGGATCGCAACTCGATGCACCGTTTGAAGGCCGATGAGGCGTACCAGATTGGTGAGAAGGGTCACCCGGTACGCGCCTATCTGAACGTGTCGGAGATTATTCGGGTCGCCCTGGAGAGCGGCGCCGATGCAATTTACCCGGGTTATGGCTTCCTGTCCGAAAACCCCGAGCTGGCCGCCCAGGCAGCCGCCCACGGCATCAAGTTCATCGGTCCGGCCAACAATGTGCTGGAGATGGCCGGTAACAAGGTGACCGCCAAGGAGCACGCGATTGCCGCGGGCGTTCCGGTTCTGGTGTCGACCCCCGCCTCGCGGGACATCGAGGAGCTGCTGGCCGGTGCCGAGGGTGTGGGCTTCCCGCTGTTCGCCAAGGCCGTCGCCGGTGGTGGCGGACGAGGCATGCGCCGCGTGGAGACCCTGGCCGAGCTGCGTCCGGCCCTGGAAGAGGCCATGCACGAGGCCGACAGCGCGTTCGGTGACCCCACCATGTTCCTCGAGCAGGCGGTGCTGCGCCCCCGTCACATCGAGGTGCAGATCCTCGCCGACGAGCAGGGCAACGTGATGCACCTGTTCGAGCGCGACTGCTCGGTGCAGCGACGCAACCAGAAGGTTGTCGAGATCGCCCCGGCCCCCAACATCTCCGAGGAGCTGCGTCAGGCCCTCTACCGCGACGCGGTGGCTTTCGCCAAGTCGATCAACTATGCCAACGCCGGCACCGTCGAGTTCCTGGTGGACACCGCCGGGGCGCGCGCGGGTCAGCACGTGTTCATCGAGATGAACCCGCGAATTCAGGTGGAGCACACGGTCACCGAGGAAATCACCGATGTGGACCTCGTTCAGTCGCAGATGCGGATCGCCTCGGGGGAGACCCTGAGCGACCTGGGTCTCGACCAGGACACCCTGGTGATCCGTGGTGCCGCCCTGCAGTGCCGCATCACCACCGAGGACCCCACCCAGGGCTTCCGTCCCGACACCGGCAAGATCACGACCTACCGCTCCCCGGGTGGTGGCGGTATCCGCCTGGATGGTGGAACCATCAACCCCGGCGCGCAGATCAGCCCCCACTTCGACTCGATGCTGGCCAAGCTCACCTGCCGCGGCCGCGACTTTGGTGCCGCGGTGATCCGTGCCCGTCGCGCCCTGGCCGAGTTCCGGATCCGTGGTGTCTCTACCAACATTCCGTTCCTGCAGGCCGTGCTGGATGATCCGTCGTTCGAGGTGGGTGACCTGAGCACCTCGTTCATCGACGAGCGTCCGCAGCTGCTCGCGGGTCGCGTGTCCAAGGACCGCGGAACCAAGATCCTCAACTGGCTGGCCGATGTCACCGTCAACCAGCCCTACGGTCCGCGTCCGAACACCATCGACCCGGCCGAGAAGCTGCCGGCGCTGGATCTGACCATCCCCGCCCCGGCCGGATCGCGTCAGCGCCTGCTCGAGGTGGGCCCGGTGGCCTTCTCCGCCGAGCTGCGCGCGCAGACGGCACTGGGGGTGACCGACACGACCTTCCGTGATGCTCACCAGTCGCTGCTGGCGACCCGCGTGCGTACCCGCGACCTGGTCGCCGTGGCCCCGTATGTGGCCCGGATGACCCCGCAGCTGGTCTCGGTTGAGGCCTGGGGCGGCGCGACCTACGACGTCGCGCTGCGCTTCCTCGGCGAGGACCCCTGGGAGCGTCTGGTCAAGCTGCGTGAGGCGCTGCCGAACGTGGCGATCCAGATGCTGCTGCGCGGCCGGAACACCGTGGGCTACACCCCGTACCCCACCTCGGTCACCGACGCCTTCGTGCGTGAGGCCGCCGAGAGCGGTGTGGATATCTTCCGCATCTTCGACGCGCTGAACGATGTTGAGCAGATGCGTCCGGCCATCGACGCGGTCCTGGCCACCAAGACCGCCGTGGCCCAGGTTGCCCTGTGCTACACCGGCGACCTACTGGACCCGAACGAGGATCTCTACACCCTCGACTACTACCTCAACCTGGCCCAGCAGATCGTGGATGCCGGTGCCCACCAGCTCGCGATCAAGGACATGGCGGGCCTGCTGCGTCCGGCCGCCGCGACCAAGCTCGTAAGCGCCCTGCGGGAGCGTTTCGACGTCCCGGTGGTTGTCCACACCCACGACACCGCCGGCGGCCAGCTGGCGACCCTGCTGGCGGCCTCGCAGGCCGGCGCGGACGCCGTGGACGTGGCCAGCGCCCCGATGTCGGGCACCACCAGCCAGCCCTCGATCTCGGCCCTGGTGGCCGCCCTCGCTCACACCGAGCGCGATGCGGGCATCTCGCTGGCCGCGGTGAGCGACCTCGAGCCCTACTGGGAGGCCGTGCGCCACGTCTACAAGCCCTTCGAGTCCGGTCTGCCGGGCCCGACCGGTCGTGTATACCGCCACGAGATTCCGGGTGGCCAGCTCTCCAACCTGCGTCAGCAGGCCATCGCGCTGGGCCTGGCCGATGACTTCGAGCTGATCGAAGACCTCTACGCCGAGGCCAACCGGATCCTGGGCCGCGTGCCCAAGGTGACCCCGTCCTCCAAGGTGGTGGGCGACCTGGCCCTGCACCTGGCGGCTGTCAAGGCGGACCCGGCGGACTTCGAGGCAAACCCCGAGAAGTACGACATCCCGGACTCCGTGGTGGGCTTCATGGCCGGCGAGCTGGGCGACCTGCCCGGTGGCTGGCCCGAGCCCTTCCGCACCAAGGTGCTGGCCGGACGCAACGTTGACATCTCGATCGCCGAGGTTTCCGAAGCCGACGCCGCACTGCTGGATGGCACCTCCGAGGAGCGTCGTTCGACCCTGAACCGTCTGCTCTTCCCGGCGCCGACCGCGAGCTACGAGCGCAGCCGTGAGCAGTATGGCGACCTGTCGATCCTGGCCACCCTGGACTACCTGTACGGCCTGGAGCCGGGCGGGGAGCACGTGGTGGAGTTCTCCAAGGGTGTGCGTCTGTACGCGGGCCTGGAGGCCATCGGTGCGCCCGACAGCAAGGGTGTGCGTACGGTCATGACGATCCTCAACGGACAGCTGCGTCCGGTGTTTGTTCGGGACCGTTCGATCACCGTGGAAACCGTGGTTGCCGAGAAGGCTGACGCGGGCAATCCCGCCCACGTTGCGGCGCCGTTCTCCGGAGTTGTTACTCTTAAGGGTCAGATTGGTGATGTTGTGGAGGCCGGAACCCCGGTCGCCTCGATTGAAGCGATGAAGATGGAGGCCGCAATTACGGCCTCGATCGCTGGCAAAATTGAGCGGCTCGCAATCTCCGGCACCCAGCAGGTAGAGGCCGGCGATCTGATCGCAGTGATCGGCGCGAGCGCTTAGGCACGAACTATTCGGTTCGTGCTCCCAGAGCTGGAGGCGAAGGACAATGGCACCACAGGCCGATAATGGCGCTGCCATGGACGAGCACGAAATTGAATTACCCCCGATCGATGAACTCGATCCCGGTGCCGTAACGCTCAGCGTTGCGGCACCGGCCACGGTATCGATCCCCGTGGGCGCCGCGCTTGCGCAGTACGCCGACGATGATGACTTTGATGAGGACGTCCTGGAAGACGACCTGGTGAGTGTGGACGGCGAATTTGACGCCGACACCGCCGAACGGCCGAGCCCGCTCTCGGTAGACGATCTGCACGCAGCTGAGGCCGCCGCCGAGGTTGCGCTGGCTGAGCAGCTTGCCGCCGAGCGCGAGGCCGAGGAGGTGCGCGTTGCCGATGAGGCCGAGGCCGCTCGTGTTGCCGAGGAAGCCCGGGTGAATGACGAGGCCGAGGCCGCACGTCGGGCCGAGCAGGACGAGGCCGATCGCCTGGAAGCCGAACAGCGCGCGGCCGATGAGGCCGAGACTGCCCGTCTCGCCGAGGCGGAACGTGCCGCCGAGCAGGCCGAGGCGGATCGCCTGGCCGAGGAGCAGCGTGCGGCCGATGAGGCGCAGGCCGAACACGAAGCCGAGGAACGACGTCTGGCCGAGGAGGCCGAAGCCGAGCGTGAGGCCGAGGAACGTCGCATTGCCGAGCAGGCGGCGACCGAGCGTGCGGCCGAGGAAGCCCGTCTCGCCGAGGAAGCTCGCGTTGCCGAAGAGGCCCGCCTGGCCGAGGAGGCCGAACAGGCTCGTCTCGCCGAGGAGGCTCGCCAGGCCGAGGCGGAACGCCTCGCCGAGGAAAAGCGTGTGGCGGCCGCCGAGGCTGCACGCCTGGCGGAGGAAAAACGTCAGGCCCGCGAGGCCGAGCAGGCCCGCATCGCCGAGCAGAAGCGCGCGGCCAAGGAGGCCAAGCTCGAGCAGAAGCGTGCAGCGAAGGAGGCCAAGGCCGCCCGGATCGCCGAGCAGAAGCAGCAGGCCGCCGAGGCCGCTCGCCTGGCGGAGGAGCAGCGCGCCGCCGAGAAGGCCGAGCGCGAGCGCCTGGCCGAAGAGGCGCGGCTTGCCGAGCAGGCCCGGTTGGCCGAGGAGGCCGAGCAGGCGCGCATCGCCGAGCAGGAGCGTCTGGCCGCGGCAGCCGAAGCCGCCCGCGTGGCCGAGGAAGAGCGTGTTGCTGAGGAAGCCGAAGCGGCGCGTGTGGCCGAGGAAGAGCGTCTGGCTGCGGAAGTCGAAGCGGCGCGTGTGGCCGAGGAGGAGCGTCTGGCTGCGGAAGCCGAAGCCGCCCGTGTCGCCGAAGAGGAACGAGTGGCTGCCGAGGCCGAAGCCGCCCGTGTTGCCGAGGAAGAGCGCGTGGCTGAGGAGGAGCGCGTTGCCGAGCAGGAGCGTCTCGCCGAGGAAGCCCGCGTGGCCGAAGAGGCTCGCGTAGCTGAGCAAGCCGAAGCCGCTCGCCTTGCCGAAGAGGAGCGTCTCGCTGCGGAAGCCGAAGCTGCCCGCGTGGCCGAGGAAGAGCGTCTCGCCGAGGAGGACGAGTTCGAGCGCCTCCTGGCCGAGGAGCGTGCCGCCGAGCAGGCTGCCGCGGCCGAACTGGCCGATGCCGACGACGAGGACGCCGAGATCGAGGCCGAGTACGAGGAGGTTGACGACGAGCACATCGATTCGCCCGCCCGCGACATCGCGGCGGCCGAAACCGACATTGCCGAGGACCCCCACGCATCCGCCGACGTAGAGTCCGATTCGGACCCCATCACCCCGAGTGAGCCCGGCATTGCCGAGTCACTCGACGCCCCCTCCGCCGACGCGGAGCAGAACGACGAAAGCCAGGACATGACCAACCCGTCAGACCGGACCAGCGCCGAGACCACCACCGGGCAGGCCGCCGCCAGCGCCGAGACCACCACCGCCGTGACCACCAAGACGGGGCAGCAGAGCACCGTGCGTCCCACCGGCGAGATCCCCGTGCCCGTGTCTTCGGCCGTGGTCTCCGCCGCCCGTCCCGGCGGCATTCAGCAGCAGGGTAAGGTTGCCGGCCCCGAGTCGGCCGCGCTGCTGACCGCCGACCGTCTGCTGGAGACCCGCCCCTCCAGCCGTCCGGCCCCCGAGGGTTTCTGGCAGCACCTGCTGTACAGCGCCTCCGGTCACCTGATCAACGTGGGTGATGCCAAGGCCGTGCGTGAGCGCAAGGACCTGGACACCAAGATTGGTCGCTCCCTCGGTGGCGAGGCCCGCTTTGTGCCGGTGCTGACTCGCAAGGGTGGCGTGGGCAAGACCACCGTGACCGCCCTGCTGGGCATGGCTCTGGCCGATTCCCGCAGCGACCGCGTGATCGCCGTGGATGCCAACCCCGACCGCGGAACCCTGGCCGAGCGGATCGCGCACCAGAGCCGCTACACCGTGCGTGACGTCGTGCGAGACGCCGAAAACATCGTGGGCTACAACGAATTCTCGGACCTGGTTGCCCGCGACGAGACCCGCCTGGACGTGCTGGCATCGGACACCGACCCGCACCTGTCCGAGGCATTCAACGAGGAAGACTACAACGTGGTCGCCGACCTGGCCGCCCAGTACTACTCGCTGATCCTCACCGACTGTGGCACCGGAATCGTCCACTCGGTCATGAAGGCGACCCTGGGCCGGGCCGACTCGATCATCATCGTCACCGGTGGCAGCGTGGACGACGCCAAGCTGGCCTCGGAAACCCTGAGCTGGCTCGAGGTCAACGGACACGAGGAGCTCGTGCGGAACGCGATTGTGGTGGTCAACGCACCCACTCCGATCAGCCGACTGGTCAAGATCGAGGAGATCGACCGACACTTCGCCTCCCGCGTGCGCGCCCTGGTGCACCTGCCCTACGACCCGCGCCTGGCCGCCGGTTCGGCGATCGACTTTGCCAACCTGGCCCCGGAAACCCGTCTGGCAGCCCGCCAGCTTGCCGCCGCCGTGGTGGAGGGCCTGCCCAGCGGTCGGGAGAACCACCGGTGAGCGAACGCGAGATCCGCATCTTCGGCGACCCCGTCCTGAAGACCGTGTCGGACCCGATCACCCAGATCGATGAGCGGGTGCGCGGCCTGATCCGCGACCTGGTGGACTCGGTCAAGCTGCCCGGCCGCGCCGGGGTGGCCGCCGCCCAGATCGGTGTGAACCTGCGGGCGTTCAGCTACAACGTGGACGGGGTGATCGGCTATGTCATCAACCCCGAGATCACCGAGCTGGCCGGCGAGCTGACCGAGGTAGGGGAGGGCTGCCTCTCGGTGCCCGACCTGTGGTTCCCTACGCCCCGCTACGAGCGCGCCACCGTCACCGGCATCGACCTGGACGGCAACCCGATCACCATCTCCGGTGAGGGACTGCTCGCCCAGGCGCTGCAGCATGAGACCGACCACCTCAACGGCATGCTCTACCTCGACCGGCTGAGCAAGGAAAACCGTCGTAAGGCAATGCGTGAGGTGCGCGAGAGCACCTGGTTCTAACCCCCGCGAAAACGCCCGTGGCCCATCCTCGTGAGGATGGGCCACGGGCGTTTTGCCGCTCGGGCTAGGGCAGAGACACGCTCTGGGTGGGGGTCTTGGCATAGATGCCGTCGATGACCCCGGCGAAGTCGTGCAGGATCTCGCCGCGCTTGATGCTGAGCTTCGGGGTCAGGTGGCCGCTGGCCTCGGTGAACTCGGTGCTCAGGATCACGAACTTACGGATCGACTCGGCGCGCGACACCCGGGTGTTGGCGGCGTCGATCGCCCGCTGAATCTCGGCCAGGACGGCCGGGTTCGTGGCGGCCTGGGCGATGTCCAGGCTCTCGTCCTGCCCGTTGTTCTTGAGCCAGGTGGGGAGCATGTCGCGATCCAGGGTGATCAGGGCGGAGATGAAGGGGCGCTGATCGCCCACCACCACCACCTGGCCGACCAGCGGGTTGGCGCGGATCGGGTCCTCCAGCGCGGCCGGGGAGACGTTCTTGCCACCCGCGGTCACGATGATTTCCTTCTTCCGGCCGGTGATGCGCAGGAAGCCGTCCTCATCCAGGGTGCCGAGATCGCCGGTGCGGAACCACCCGTCGTCGAAGGCGGCGGCGGTGGCCTCGGGATTGTTCCAGTAGCTCTGGAAGACACACACGCCGCGCACCTCAACCTCGCCGTCCTCGGCGATGCGAATGGCGTTACCGGGCAGCGGGGGACCGACGGTCCCGATGCGTGCGGTCCGGGCGCGGTTCACGGTGGCCGGGGCGGTGGTCTCGGTCAGGCCATAGCCTTCGAGGATGGTGATCCCCAGCGCGTGGAAGAAGTGACCCAGGCGCGGGCCCAGCGGGGCCGAGCCGGACACCGCGTACTTGATCCGGCCACCCATGGCCGCGCGCAGCTTGCTAAAAACCAGCTTGTCAAACAGCGCGAAGCGCAGCTTGAGCCCGAAGGGAACCGAACCGGATTCCAGCGCGGTGGAGTACTCGACCGCGGTGTCGGCGGCCTTGCGGAAGATCTTGCCCTTACCGCCGGCCTCGGCCTTCTGCTCGGCCGAGTTGTACACCTTCTCGAATACCCGCGGTACCGCGAGCAGGAAGGTCGGGTGGAACGAGCCCAGCGACTCAACCAGCTTGGTGGTGTCGGGCTGGTGGCCGGTCTTGACCCCCGAGTACACGGTGAGCACCGAGATGAAGCGGGCGAACACGTGGGCGGTGGTGATGAAGAGCAGCGTGGAGGCATCGGGCATGTTGACCACCTCGGCCAGGTCCACGGCCGAGTTGCGGGTGAGTTCCACGAAGTTGGAGTGGGTCAGCACGCAGCCCTTGGGACGTCCGGTCGAGCCCGAGGTGTAGATGAGGGTGGCCATGTCCTCGCCGCGCGCCAGGTTGCGGCGGCGCTCGATCTCCTCATCGGGGACCTCGGCGCCGGCCACGATCAGCTTCTCGATCGCGCCCAGGTGCATCTGCCACACCTGTCCGATCTCGGGCAGCTCGGGGTGGACCTCATCGAACTTGGCGAAGTGTTCGGGGCTCTCCACGATCAGCGCGGTGGCACCCGAATCGCTGAGGATCCACTGGATCTGACTCGGCGAGCTGGTCTCGTAGATGGGGACCAGAATGGCTCCGGCGAACCAGGTCGCGAAGTCGATCAGGGTCCACTCATAGCGGGTCTTGGCGAGCAGTCCGATCTTCTGACCCGGCTCGATTCCGGCGGCAACCAGGCCCTTGGCCAGGGCGGTCACGCGATCCAAAAATTCGGCAGCGCTGATGTCTTCCCACTCGCTGTCACCACGGGGGACGGCAAACAGCGCACGGTCGGGGGTGAGTCGCACTCGCTCAATCAGCAAATCGGTGGTGTTGGCTTCCGGATCTGCGGGGACGACGGCGGGTATCTCGATCTGAGCCACGGTATCTCCTTTGGTACCAGTTGGAATCGGGTACACCCCACCTTAGTTCGCAAAACGCAGGTTGGGTGAAAACGTAACCGAGTTCCCAGCGAGAATCATGAACGTTTTGCCGAATATCGGCGTGGTCGTGCGGGGCGCGCCGGGGGCCACTAAACTCGACCAGGGCGTTAATACCCAGACAGCCCGAGGAAAGGTTTTGCGCAGCATGCATGCAGTCGGTATCGACATTGGTGGCACGAAGATCGCGGGTGCGGTTGTAGACGAGCAGGGCAACATTGTGGCCGCCCGCCGAGTACCCACCGATGCGTCGGACGTGAAGAGCATCGAGGACGCCGTTGTCGCGATGGTGGAAGACCTGCGCCAGGAGTTTGAGGTGTCCGCCGTGGGTGTGGCCGCCGCCGGCTTTATCGACGCCGCCCAGTCGGAGATCTACTACGCACCGAACCTGGCGTGGCGCAACGAGCCCTTCCGCGACAAGCTGCAGGCCCGGATCGACCTGCCCGTGATCATCGAGAACGACGCCAACGCCGCCGGCTGGGCCGAGTTCGTCCACGGTGCCGGCGCACTCACCAGCGACATGGTCATGCTGACCATCGGAACCGGCGTGGGTGGCGCGGTTGTGCTGAACGACCGCCTGCTGCGCGGTGGGTTTGGCGTGGGTGGCGAGCTCGGTCACATCCGCCTGATCCCCGACGGGATCCAGTGTGGCTGTGGCGTACACGGCTGCTTTGAGCCCTATGGCTCGGGCCGCGCCCTGCAGCGCTACTGCGAGGAGATCGCCGACACCCAGGCCGACGGCATTGGTGCCGAGCTGGCCCGCGTGCGCGCCGAGAACGGCGGCGAGCTCAACGGTTCGCTGATCTCCCAGCTGAGCCAGGCCAAGGACCCGGGTGCCCTGGAGGCCCTGCGCATCCTCGGTACCTACATCGGAACCGCCGCTGCCTCGCTGGGCGCCGTGCTGGACCCGCAGCTCTTCGTGATCGGCGGCGGCGTCGCCCAGGCCGGGGAGGACCTGCTGGGTCCGATCCGCGAGGCCTATCGCGCCCACCACCCCGCTCACGGTTTCCACCCCGAGGCCACCTTCGTGATCGCCGAGCTCGTGAACGATGCCGGTGTCGTGGGTGCCGCCGATATCGCACGTCGCTATGCCGAGGGCATACCGGCCTAGGCGTTTTCGCCGTACGACGTGCACCCGGGAGCAATTGCCCCCGGGTGCACGCCTGTTTTGAGGCCCACGCGCTATGCTCGAACGATCCGGCAACCGAAATAAGGTCCCCATGTTTTATCGGTTTATGAAGCTGTTCATCATCGCCCCCATCCTCAAGCCCCTCTTCCGGGTCTGGGTTGTGGGTGCCGAAAACGTGCCGACCCACGGTGCCGCGATCCTCGCCAGCAACCATCTCTCGGTGGTGGACTCGATCTTCCTGCCGCTGTATCTGCGCCGCCGGGTCACCTTCCTGGCCAAGAGCGACTACTTCACCGGGAAGGGCCTCAAGGGCTGGCTGGTGAAGCACTTCATGTTGGCCACCGGTCAGCTTCCGATCGACCGCTCGGGGGGCAAGGCGTCCGAGGCGGCGCTGAACACGGGTCTGCGGGTGCTCTCCGAGGGGGACCTGATGGCGATCTACCCCGAGGGGACCCGCAGCCCGGACGGGCGCATGTATCGTGGTCGCACCGGGGTAGCCCGGATGGTCCTGGAATCCGGGGTGCCGGTGATTCCGGTCGCGATGATCGACACCGAGAAGGCCCAGCCGCTGGGTAAGGCCCTGCCGCGTCCGCGCCGCCTGGGCATCATCATCGGAGAGCCGCTGGACTTCAGCCGCTTCGAGGGAATGGCCAGCGACCGATTTGTGTTGCGTTCGGTAACCGACGAGCTGATGAGCGAAATGCAGCGATTGAGCCGTCAGGAGTATGTAGATGTGTACGCCACGACGATGAAAAACAAGACCGCCTCAACTACCCGCTAGGCTGGGTATCGCTGGCCCCAATTGGTCGGCCAGGTAAGACATCAACAACAGATATAGGAAGTGCCGTGGGAAATCCATTAGAGCCGGTTGTGCAAGCAGATGACGCTGTGATTGCCGGGCTGGACTATTGGCGCGAGCTTCCGATCAAGCAGCAGCCAAACTGGCCGGACAAGGACGCCGTCGCGCGCGCCTCGGCCACCATTTCGACCCTGCCCCCGCTGGTGTTTGCCGGAGAGGTAGACGTGCTGCGTGATCGCCTGGCCGCCGCCGCGAGTGGACACGCGTTCCTGCTCCAGGGTGGCGACTGCGCCGAGACCTTCGCCGGGGCCACCGCCGATCAGATCCGCGACCGCGTCCGCACCCTGCTGCAGATGGCCGTGGTGCTCACCTACGGTGCCTCGATGCCCGTGGTCAAGATGGGCCGGATGGCCGGCCAGTTTGCCAAGCCCCGTTCGAGCGATGACGAGACCCGCGATGGCGTGACCCTGCCCGCCTACCGAGGCGACATCGTCAACGGCTACGACTTCACCCCGGAGTCGCGCACCGCGAACCCCGAGCGTCTGGTGCAGGGTTACCACACCGCTGCGTCCACCCTCAACCTGGTGCGCGCCTTCACCCAGGGCGGTTTCGCCGACCTGCGCGAGGTGCACCGCTGGAACCAGGGCTTCGCCGCCAACCCGGCCAACGCACGCTACGAGAAGCTGGCCAAGGACATCGACCGGGCCATCCGGTTCATGGAGTCCGCCGGAGCCGACTTCGACTCGCTGCGCGGGGTGGAGTTCTACACCGGCCACGAGGGTCTGCTGATGGACTACGAGCGCCCGATGACGCGGATCGATTCGCGCACCGGAACCCCGTACAACACCTCCTCGCACTTCATCTGGATCGGCGAGCGGACCCGCGAGATCGACGGCGCACACGTCGACTTCCTCTCCCGCGTCCGCAACCCGATCGGTGTGAAGCTGGGGCCCACCACGAGCGTGGACGACATGCTGCGCCTGGTGGACAAGCTGGACCCGAACCGCGAGCCGGGTCGCCTGACCTTCATCACCCGGATGGGTGCGGGCAAGATCCGCGACGCCCTGCCTCCGCTGCTGGAAGCCATCAAGGCCTCCGACGCGACCCCGCTGTGGGTCACCGACCCGATGCACGGCAACGGCTTCTCGACCCCCAACGGCTACAAAACCCGTCGTTTCGACGACGTGGTGGACGAGGTCAAGGGCTTCTTCGAGGCGCACCGTCAGGTGGGCACGTTCCCCGGTGGTATCCACGTGGAACTCACCGGAGACGACGTGACCGAGTGCCTGGGTGGCGCCGAGCACATCGATGAGGCCGACCTGGCTACCCGCTACGAGTCGCTGTGTGACCCGCGTCTGAACCACAAGCAGTCCCTCGAACTCGCGTTCCTGGTGGCCGAGGAGCTGGCCGCGCGCAACGCGTAACCCGCTCAGAAACGGCGATGGCCCACGTTCCCGAGGGAACGTGGGCCATCGCCGTTTTCGCGCCCTACGAGGGCACCGGGACTCCCGCCGCTACCGCTGGCGGACACCGGGGCTCCCGCCGCTAGCGCTGGCGGTCGCGTGCCCCGCGACGCTGGATCCACTTTGCGGCCAGCCCGCCACCCACAATCACCAGGGCATAGCCCACCAGGATCAGCCAGGACCAGTCATCGGGCACCACATAGGCGAGACCCCAGAGCGCCAGAAGCGCGGCCACACCAACGATCAAAAGCGTTCGAAAGCGGCGCATGGGTGGGGCCTAGAAGTTGGCCTGGATGGTTACGGCCGCGCCGCGCTTGATCTTGGTTCCGGCGGCCGGGTCGGTGCCGGCCACGGTGAAGGAATCACCCAGCAGATCGGCCACGGCCTGGGGAATCCCCGACTTCACCGTCACGGTGAAGCCGGCGTCTTCCAGGGCCTTCTTAGAGGCCTTGACGGGCTTGCCGGTCACGTCGGGGACGGCGACCAGGTCGGGGCCGAGGGAGACCACCAGGGTCACCGTGCCGCCGACGTCGGGAACCACCCCGGCGCGCAGCTCGCTCACCGCGATCACGCTGCCCGCGGGTACGGTGTCGCTGAACTCGGTCTTGTTTTCGCTGGCTACCACGAGGCCCACGCCGGTCAGGGCGCTACGGGCGGCATCCTCGGCGAGCCCGCTCACCGGGGGAATCGGCCCGGCGGACACCGAGAAGTCGAGGGTCTGGCCCCACTGGGTCTCACCGGTCTCGGTGATGTCGGTGCCTCCCACGCTGGCACCCAGAATGTTGCCGGCGGCAACCTTGCTGGAGTAGTGCTTGGTGATGGTGCCCTCGGTGAGGTTGTTTTCGGCCAGGATCGGACGCAGTTCCTCGAGGGACTTGCCCCCCAGCGCGCCGAGGGACACATTCTTGAGGCCCAGGGAGACAGTGATCTTCACCACCCGATCCTTATCGATCCGGGCCGGGCCGGCGGGGTCGGTGGAGATCACCGTGTCGGCGGGCACGGTGAGGGAGTATTCCTCGGCCCGCTCGGTCTTGATCTCGGCCTTTTTCAGGGTGTCGAATGCCTCGGCCGCGGGCTTGCCCACGAGGTTGGGCACATCCAGCAGTCCGCCGGGGCCGAAACCGAAGTACCAGCCGGCGGTTCCGGAACCGACGCCCAGGATGAGCACCAGCAGCAGGACCCACCAGCCGCGCTTGGCGCGACGGTTGGAACGCACGCTGAGCGCGGAGGTCTGATCATGGGGATCCACAGGCCCGGTGCGCACGCTCGGCGAGGTGAGCACGCGGGTCACGTCGGCGCCGTCGTTCGCCCCGAGCAGGGCCGGGAACACGGTGGTGGCCACGGCGGTCGGGGTCGGGGGTGTCGGAGTCGAGTGCGACAGACCCAGGTGACGCTCAACCTCACGCAGGCGCTCAAGCAGCTCCCCGGCATCGCTGGGGCGCTCCTCGGGCTCACGCTCGGTGCACCACAGCACCAGGTCGTCGAGGTCCGCGGGGACCTGGGCCACCTTGGCACTCGGCCGCGGGACCGACTCGTTGGCGTGCTGGTAGGCGATCTGCATCGGCTGCTCGCCCTGGTAGGGCTGCTCGCCGGTCAGCATCTCGTACATCATGATGCCGAGCGCGTAGATGTCGCTGCGGGCGTCAGCCTCGCCGCGGGTCACCAGCTCGGGGGAGAGGTAGGCGATTGTGCCGAGCAGGGCCTGGCCGCTGCCGGTCTGCGCGGTCACCGCTCGGGCGAGCCCGAAGTCACCGATCTTGATCCGGCCATCGTCGGCCAGCAGCACGTTTTCGGGCTTGAGGTCGCGGTGCACGATGCCGCTGCGGTGGGCGGCGGCGAGGCCACTGGTCACCGCATCCATGATGTCGATGACCTGACGGGCCGTCAGCCGGCCATGATCGCGCAGCAGGTCGCGCAGGGTGATGCCCGGCAGGTACTCCATGACCAGGTAGGCCATGTCGGCGTCCTGGCCCTGGTCGAACACGCTGACCACGTTGGGGTCGGCCAGGCGAGCGGCCGAACGAGCCTCCTGGATGAAGCGGTTTTTGAAGTTGGTGTCGTCGGAGAGGTGCCCGTGCATGACCTTGAGGGCGACCCGGCGCTCCAGGCGCAGGTCGGTGGCCAGGTACACGGTGGCCATGCCGCCACGGGCGATACGCGAGCGCACCTGATAGCGGTCATCAATCAGACGACCGATCAGGGGATCGGGAAGTGGGCTGGACGTCACGGGACAAGTTTACGGTCAGAGCTGCGTGGACCCTGTACAAAACACCCCGTGGCGCGGTGTGGCGGCCGGAAATCGGCCTGCGGGATGACGTTTCGGCCGTCCAGGGGGACGGGATCGCGGCATTTTCGGCAAAAAATGACCGCGTGTCGCGCCCAAAGTGGGCTCTCGGGTGTCGCGCGTGTAAGACTTGTCACGTGACCGATGTATATGCACAGCGTGAGTGGCTCGCAATGCCCGAGCTGGTAGAGATTCTTGACCAGACCCCGAGCCGGATTCGCCGGCTGATTGAGGACAAGCACCTGCTTGGAATCAAGCGAAACGGTGTCCTGAGTGTCCCCGCGGACTTCCTGAAGGACGGTGAGCCGCTGGTACACCTGCGCGGCACCCTGTTCCTGCTCGAGGACGCCGGCTTCAGCACCGAGGAGGCCATGGAGTGGCTGCTCTCCGAGGAGGAGACCCTGGGCGTGGCCCCGATCGATGCGCTGATCTCCGGTCGCAAGACCGAGGTGCGTCGCATCACCCAGGCCCTCGCCTAACCCCAGACAACACACCGCCGCGCACCCCATGGTGCGCGGCGGTTTTGTGTGTGCGGGCTAGGCGCTGCGGCTGCTCATCTTGAGGGCGAGCGCGTCCAGGGCCGATCGGGCCTCGGTGCCGAGACCGGAATCGGTCAGCACCGCCCGGCCGTTAGCCACGCTCTCGGCGATGATGGTCTCCACCGCGGCCACCGCGCCGGTTTCCTGCATCAGGGCCTGCAGCGCGAGGATGTCCTCATCGCTCAGATCCGGGTTGCCGATCTGGGAATCAAAGCGAGCACGCTCGGCCTCGGGCAGCTCGCGCCGGGTCAGCGCCACCAGCAGGGTGCGCTTGCCCTCGCGCAGGTCGTCGCCGCTGGGCTTGCCGGTGACCCGGGCATCCCCGAACACCCCAAGAATGTCGTCGCGCAGCTGGAAGGCTGTTCCCACGCTCAGGCCGTAGGCGCGCAGCGCGGCAAGCTGGGTTTCCGACCCGCCGGCGACACTTGCCCCCAAAGCGAGGGGTACTTCCACGCTGTACTTGGCCGACTTATAGGTCAGAATCTGGCGTGCCCGGGTGATCAGCTCGTCATCGGAGTGACCAAACCAGGCGCTCTCCTCCAGTACGTCGAGGTACTGTCCGGCGGTCACGTCGGTGCGCATGTTCTGGTACTCGGCGCGCGCCGCCGCATCGTTTTCGCGGGGGAGCGCGGCGAGAGTGTTGTACATCAGCTCGTCGCTCCAGCTGAGCAGCATGTCGCCAAAGAGGATGGCCGCGCCACGCCCGAATGCCGCGTGGTCGCCGCGCCAGTTTGCCTCGGCCGAGAGCGCCTCAAACCGGCGGTGAATGGCCGGTTCTCCGCGGCGGGTGTCGGAGTTATCCAGGATGTCATCGTGGACCAGGGCTGCCGCGTGGAAGATCTCCAGGGCCGCCCCCACTCCCAGAATGATGTCCCGCGCGGCGGGATCATCCGGGTTCGTCGCGGGATTGCTCGCCCGCACGCCGTGCCAGCCCCAGAAGGCAAAGATTGCCCGGAAGCGCTTGCCCCCACTGAGGAATTTCTGGGAGTACGTCGAGAACGTGGAGAGGTCGGGGGCAATCCGCGCCAGAATAGATTCATGCTCGATCAGAAACTGATCGATGCGGAGCTGGAGCTGGTCACGGAGGTGCTCGGTTTCGTTCACGCGTCTAGCTTAGCTTTCCCTGGGCGGCTAGAGTGAGAGGGCGCACTTGCGCATTAGGTTGATGGAGGAGGCGATCGGAATGCCGCTATCCGAGCAGGAGCAGCGTCTTCTTGACGAGATGGAGCGTAGCCTGTACGGGCATGACGCAGATTTTGTATCGACCGCGGGTAGTAAACGTGGGCGTCCGAGCTATCGCAGCATCGCGCTGGGCGCGCTGCTGGCAATCGTCGGAATCGGCGGATTGATCGTCGCGGTCATGCTCAAGCAGCCACTGTTTGGCATCGTCGGCTTCGCCGCGATGCTCGCGGGTGTGCTGGTAGCCATCACCCCCTCGAAGAAGGCGGCCCCCACCGCGGCCCCCTCGGGTGAGTTCTTCGCCCAGCCGGCCAAGGCCAAGGGTGGATCTTCCTCCTCGCCGTCCAGCTCGTTCATGGATCGCATGGGGGAGCGCTGGGATCGTCGCGACGGCGGCGAGCAGTAGCCCCACCGGATTTTTTGACATGGGTCACCCTTCGGGGTGGCCCATGTTTGTTTGTGCGGGCAGGGTGAGCGGAGATCGTGGGAGGGACGGAACGCCCTGATCTCCGACCCCCTCCACTCGCCTCCCCGGCCTCCTTCGAGATCCTTCCCCGCCTCTCCCTCCACTGTCCTCCCCGGAGCCCTCCCGGCCCCCTCCACCCTCCTCCCCGGCACCCTCCACGCCCCTCCACTTGATCTGTGGAGGGTATTTTTTTGCCCAAAATCGGGCATATACAGACACATAGACTCGCTGAGCGGATTTAACGCTCCATTTCCCTCCACTTTCACAGGTCGCGTATTTACTGGCCTTCCGGCGCGTTAAATTGAAAAATTAGGTTTGGTTCCTAGGAAAGTGGTAGGGGGTGGAGTAAAGTGGGGGCAAGCGGTGGAGGTCGTCCGATCGGGGGAGGGAGCTGGAGACATGTTTCTCGGTACCTATGCCCCGAAGTTGGATGAAAAAGGCCGCCTGATCCTGCCGGCCAAGTTTCGCGAGGAACTCGCCGGCGGGGTGGTGATGACCCGTGGCCAGGAACGCTGCATCTACGTGTTCAGTACTCGAGAGTTCGAGGACATGCACACCAAGATTCGGCAGGCCCCGGTGACCAGCAAGCAGGCCCGTGACTATCTGCGTGTGTTCCTTTCGGGGGCGAGCGCCGAGACTCCGGACAAGCAGAACCGCATCACGGTTCCCTCGGCACTGCGTAACTACGCCGGGTTGAGCCGCGAACTCACCGTCATCGGTGCGGGTAGCCGCGCCGAGATCTGGGACACCGAAGCCTGGGAGGCCTATCTGGCCGAGCAGGAAGCGGCGTTCGCCGACACCGCCGAGGAGGTGATTCCGGGACTGTTCTAGTCCCTGCACCCCGACCCCCCGCCGTTCACCAACGTGCCGACGCCCCTTCCCTGGCGGCGGGACGGAGCGGATGGGGATCAGGCCCCAGGGATTGCCCACCGGGCACCGGAAGAAAACACTATGGAACTCGACAAGATTCATACCCCCGTACTCCTCGAGCGTTGTCTCGAGCTGCTCGACCCCGCGCTGTCCAAGCCCGGGGCCTGGGCGATTGACGCGACCCTCGGCATGGGTGGGCACTCGCTCGCGATGCTGACCCGCTACCCGAACCTCAACCTGATCGGCCTGGACCGCGACCCGCAGGCGCTGGAGATTGCCGGCACCCGGCTCGCCGCCGTGGCCGACCGGGCCCACCTCGTACACACCGTCTATGACGGCATCGAGGGTGCCCTGGAGAGCGCCGGGGTCTCCGGCGTCGACGCGATCCTGTTTGACCTCGGCGTCTCCTCGCTGCAGCTGGACCGCGCCGAGCGCGGCTTCTCCTATGCCCAGGATGCACCGCTGGACATGCGCATGGACGGGACCAGCGAGCTCACCGCCGAGATTATCCTGGCGACCTACCGCGAGGGCGACCTGCGGCGCATCTTCGAGGACTTCGGCGAGGAAAAGCTTGCCGGCCGCTATGCCCGGGCGATCATCGCCGCGCGTAACGAGGCCCCGATCACCCGCTCGGGTCAGCTCGTGCAGATTCTGCAGGACGCGACCCCCGCCGCGGTCTCCCGCAACGGCCACCCGGCCAAGCGGGTCTTCCAGGCCCTGCGGATCGAGGTCAACACCGAACTCAGCGTGCTGGCGGCGGCGATTCCCGCCGCGCTGGACGCGCTGAACGTGGGCGGACGCATCGTGGTGCTGTCCTATCAGTCCCTCGAAGACCGCATCATCAAGCGTTTGTTTGCCAAGGCCACGGCGTCTACCGCGCCGGCCGGCCTGCCCATGGAGCTGCCCGAACACGCGGCACGCTTCCGGCTCCTGGTTCGTGGCGCCGAGCTTGCCTCGGAGGCCGAGATCGAAGAAAACCCCCGCGCGAAGCCGGTTCGGCTGCGCGCGGCAGAACGAGTACGTGAGGGCTGATCATGAGTGAAAACCTGGCACGCAACGATTTCGCGTGGGACGTTACCGCCGCACCGGTCGAGGCACCCGAGCGCGGCCGGGAACGGCCGCTGCGCGCGGTCTCCCCGGGTACCCGCGCCCAGGCCAAGCCCAAGCTGCTCTACGCGTTTATGGCGCTCGGGGCGATCGGCGCGATTGTGCTGACCCAGATCCTGCTCAGCGTGGGCCTCAGCCAGGGGGCCTATGAGCTCAATGCGCTGCAGAAGGAACACCGCGAGCTGGGCTGGCAGAGCCAGTCGGTTGGCACCGACCTGGCGGCGATCTCCTCACCCCAGTACATCGCCGCCAACGCCCAGGCGCTCGGCATGACCTTCGGCGGAACCCCCGCCTATATCTCGCTGAAGACCGGCGAGGTCACCGGAACCGCCGCGGGCACCGGCCCGGTCAAGCAGGTTCCGGCCAACTCGATCCAGAACTCGATGATCCAGGGGGCGCCCATCGCGACCGCCGGGGGAGACGTTGTGATCAACTCGGGCGCGGCAAACGCTCCCGCGGGCCCGGCCAACGTATCGTTGGATGCGGGACTTCCGTCGCCGAAGACCCACTAGTTTCACGCGGCAACCTCGGTTATCGCGCGGGCCTCGCCCGCACCCACCGGTTCGCGTAGCCCGCGCTATGCGAACCGGTACCGTGTCGTCATCCTCGCCCTCCGCCTCGGGGGACGCAACTGAGGAGAAAATGTTCCAGGTGTTTGCATGACCTCATCGGCAATGTCCACCAGGCGGCGACTCGTCGCGGTCCTGATCGTGGTGGCCCTGATCCTGGCCGGGTTTGTTGCCCGGCTGGTTGATATTCAGGTGGTGCGGGCCGAGAGCCTGGTCGCCGACTCGCTGGAAAAGATGGGTGGCTCCAGCACCATCTACGCGCCGCGCGGAAACATCGTGGACTCCAACGGCGCCGTGCTGGCCTCCAGCATCGCCCAGTTTGAGATCACCACCTCGCCGAAGGATGTGAAGGCCTTCGACCGCAAGGACGGCAAGAAGACCGTCAAGATTTCGGTGGAGCAGGCCATCGCCGAGATCGCCGCGGTCCTCGCGGTGGACCCGGCAACCCTGCAGGCCAAGATCGACGACGCGCTGGCGAAGAATAAGGACGCGGCCTACGCGCTGCTGGCCGAAAAGGTCAGCTACGACCAGTTCGCCAAGATCCGCGCGATGAATGTCCCGTGGCTCTATATTCGCCAGACCTTCGGCCGGGTGTACCCCAACGGGGCCGTCGCCGGAAACATCGTCGGCTTTGTCGGGGCCGATAACCAGGGTCAGGCCGGCATGGAGCTGAGCGCCGAACAGTGCCTCGAGGGCACCGATGGGCGCCAGCAGTTCCAGCAGTCCAAGGACCGCGTGCCGCTGCCGGGTACCACCGAGACCGTGACCGAGGCCAAGCCCGGTGGAACCCTCAAGCTCACCCTGGACAAGGACCTCAACTGGACCCTGCAGCAGCTGGTGGCCTCGCAGGTGGCCGACACCAAGGCCGAGTACGGCATCGCGATGGTCACCGAGGTCAAGACCGGCAAGATCCGGGCGATCGCCGAGGCCCCCAGCGTGGACCCCGGTAACGTCGACGGCACCCCGGCCGAGTTCCGCGGATCCCGCGCGTTCCAGGTGCCGTTTGAGCCCGGTTCGATCTTCAAGCCACTGACCGCCGCGATGCTCGTGGATGCCGGCCTCGCCGACCACAACACGCAGGTCGTGGCACCCTACCGCTACCACCCCAAAAACGGTGCCAGCATCAAGGACGCCCTGCCGCATGAGGACGAGCGCCTGACCATGAGCGGCGTGCTGCAGCAGTCCTCCAACACCGGCCTGAGCATCCTCGGCGAGAAGATGCCCGACGAACAGCGCTACGAGTACCTGAAGAAGTTCGGGATCGGCCAGTCCACCGACATTAAGTTCCCCGGTCAGTCCTCGGGTGTGTTGCACCCGGTGGACAAGTGGGACAACCAGACCAAGTACGTGACCATGTTCGGTCAGGGACTCTCGACCACCGCCGTGCAGATGGCCCAGATTTACCAGGGCATCGCCAACGACGGTGTGATGAAGCCGCTCGAGCTGGTGGAGGGCTGCTCCTATCCCGACGGCACCGTGACCGATGCCCCGGCAAAGACCGATGGGGAGCGGATTCTCTCCGCGAGCGCCGCCAAAGAAACGATCGGTATGATGGAGACCGTGGTTACCGACGGATTCCTTGCCGACCAGCTGCGCATGCCCGGCTACCGGGTCGCGGCGAAGTCCGGTACCGGTGAGCAGTTCGTGGATGGCCAGCTGCAGACCACGTTCGTGGCCTCGATGGCGGGCATGTTCCCGGCTGATGACCCCCAGTACGTGGTCACCGTCCACCTGAAGTCTCCGCTGACCTACCGTTCCTCGGCCGCGGCCGCTCCGCTGTTCAAGGAGATCGTCGCCCAGGTCATCAAGAAGTACGGCATCCCGCCGTCGACCACCACCCCGCCCGGTTGGAAGGGCACCTACTAACACGCGCCGCCCGCACCCCGAGGCAAACGGGGGTGCGGGTCAGACTCAACACGGCCACACCCCGGCCCGTGTGCACGAAAGATCGTAAACACCATGATTGCTTTGACCCTCACCGAGATCACCGAGATTGTTGGAGGTGAACTCCACAGCACCCCCACCACGCTCTCGGCGACCGACACCGTTTCGGGACTCGTCGACACCGACTCGCGGCTGATCCGGCCCGGCGACATCTTCGTGGCCAAGCCCGGGGAGGTCACCGACGGACACAACTTCGTGGGCACCGCCCTGGCCGCCGGCGCCGCGCTGGCGCTGACCGAGCGTGTGGTGGACGAGGACATCGCCCAGATCGTGGTTGCCGACGTCGTGGTGGCCATCGCCGATCTGGCCCGCGCGGTGGTTGCCCGGGTTCGCGCCGAGGGCAACCTCAAGGTGGTGGGTATCACCGGCTCCAACGGCAAGACCACGACCAAGAACATGCTGAACGCGATCCTCTCGGCCCAGGCCGAGACGGTGGCCCCGCGCGCCTCCTTCAACAACCACGTGGGCGCGCCGCTGACGATCCTGCGCACCACCTATGACACCCGTTTCCTGATCATCGAGATGGGTGCGAGCCACGTGGGCGATATCGCCCGCCTGGTCTCGATCGCCAAGCCCGATGTGGGCATCGTCCTCAAGGTGGGCCTGGCCCACGCCGGCGAATTTGGCGGCGTGGAGCGCACGGTTCTGGCCAAGAGCGAAATGGTTACCGAACTGACACCTTCGGACGTGGCCATCCTGAACGCCGATGATTATCGGGTCATGGGCATGGCGGAAAAGACCGTCGCCCGGGTACGCACCTTCGCGATGGACACCGACCAGGCGACCTTCGGTGCCCGGGGCGTGGAGAGCACCCGCACCGGCACCGACTTTGTGCTGCACACCGAATCCGGTGCCGAGTATCCGGTTCACCTGCGCATCCTCGGTGAGCACCACGTGTACAACGCGCTGGCCGCGCTGAGCGCCGCCGACGCGCTCGGGATCGCACTCGAGGACGCGATCGCCGCCCTGGGAACACTGGCCCGCGCCGAGCGCTGGCGGATGGAGGTCCTCGGCGGCCGCGACGACGTCACGATCATCAACGACGCCTATAACGCGAGCCCCGATTCGATGGCCGCCGCGATCCGCACCCTGGCCCAGATCACCCCGCGAGACCGGCGCACGGTCGCGGTTTTGGGGGTGATGACCGAACTCGGCGAAATCGCCGGGGACGAGTACGACCGTATTGCGTTGCAGCTGGTCCGCCTCAATATTTCCCAGCTGGTGGTGGTGGGTCAGGCGGCCCGTCGCCTGCACATCACGGCCATCAATGAGGGCTCGTGGGACGGGGAGTCGGTATATTGTGAGGAGGCAGATGCGGCGTTCGAGTATCTGTCCACCGCGATCCGACCCGGAGACACGGTGCTTGTTAAGTCCTCCAATTCGGCGGGCCTGCGACTACTCGGCGACCGACTGGGAGAATTTTTCACGTGCTAGCACTGCTCTTGGCCGTTGTCCTATCAATGGTCTTCTCCCTCACACTGACCCCGGTCTTTGTGAAGCTGTTCCATAAGCTCCAGTGGGGCCAGTTCATCCGCAGCGATGGGCCCCAGTCGCACCACTCCAAGCGGGGAACCGCCACGATGGGCGGCATCGTCATCATCATCGGCACCCTGTTTGGCTACTTCATCGCCAAGCTGGTGACCGGAGAGACGGTCTCCGTTTCCGCGCTGCTGGTGCTCTTCATGATGGTGGGCCTCGGACTCGTGGGCTTCACCGATGACTTCCTCAAGGTTCGCAAGCAGCAGAGCCTGGGCCTGGGCGGTTGGTCCAAGATCGCCGGTCAGCTGGTGGTGGCCGTGGCCTTCGGGATCATGGCGATCAACTTCGCCAACTCCAACGGCGTGACTCCGGCAAGCACCGCGATCTCCTTCACCCGGGATCTGAACTTCGACCTGATCTTCGCCGGTCCGTTTATCGGATACGCGCTCTACCTGGTCTGGACCTCCTTCCTGGTGGTGGGAACCTCCAACGGTGTTAACCTCACCGACGGTCTGGATGGTCTGGCCACCGGTGCCACCATCCTGGCGCTGGGCTCCTACATCATCATCGGGTTCTGGCAGTTCAACCAGTCCTGCTTCAACCCCGCCCTGGCCACCGGCGTGGCCCATAAGTGCTACAACGTGCGTGACCCGCTGGACCTGGCCATCGTCGCCGCCGCCATCGCCGGCGCGCTGATCGGATTCCTCTGGTGGAACACCTCGCCGGCCGATATCTTCCTGGGGGACACCGGTTCGCTCGCCCTCGGTGGTGCGGTGGTGGCCCTGGCCATCCTGACCCACACCGAGCTGCTGCTGATCCTGATCGGTGGCCTGTACGTGATCGAGGCCGGATCGGTCATCATCCAGCGGGCCTACTTCAAGGCCACCCACGGCAAACGCATCTTCCTGATGTCACCCATTCATCACCACTTCGAACTCAAGGGCTGGGCCGAGGTGACCGTGGTGGTCCGCTTCTGGATCGTCGCCGGGCTGCTGTGTGCCGCCGGTGTCGGAGTGTTTTACCTCGAGTGGTTCTACCGCTAGGCCAAGAAAGAACGTATGACTGCATCGCTTGATTCCCTCAACAGCTGGTACTCGGACTGGAAGGGCCTGCGGGTCGCCGTCCTGGGCCTCGGCAAAACCGGATTCTCGGTGGCCGATACCCTGACCGAGCTGGGGGCCGAGGTTCTGGTTCTGGCCGAGTCGGCCGAGAGCGACCTGGCCCGCCTGGTCCCGGTGATCGGGGCGAGCCTGTACACCGGTGACCTGGGCGCGGTTCCCGCGGAGCTGAGTGCCCACAACGCCGACCTGCTGATCGTGTCGCCGGGTTTCCGCCCCGACCACCCGCTGGTGCGCTGGGCCGCCGAGACTCACGTCCCCGTCTGGGGCGATATCGAGCTGGCCTGGCGCGTGCGCGATAAGGTCGGGACCCCGGCCGAGTGGATCCTGGTCACCGGCACCAACGGCAAGACCACCACGACCCAGCTGACGGCCTCGATGATCGCCGCCCAGGGATTCAAGGTGGCCCCGTGTGGAAACATCGGTGTGCCGGTCCTGGACGCCGTACGCGACCCCGAGGGCTTCGACTTCTTTGTGGTGGAACTCTCCAGCTTCCAGCTGCACTACCTGGCCGTCCAGGCCGGGAAGACGCCGCTTCAGCCGATCTCCGCGGTGTGCCTGAACATCGCCGACGATCACCTCGACTGGCACGGTGGGCTGCAGAGCTATATCGCCGCCAAGGGCTTCGTCTACGAAAACGTGGCCAACGCCTGCGTCTACAACAAGGCCGATGTGGTGACCGAGGAGATGGTCCGCGCGGCCGACGTGCGCGACGGTGCCCGCGCCATCGGATTTGATCTCGGTGTGCCCGGACCCAGCGATGTCGGGGTCGTGGAGGGGATCCTGGTGGATCGCGCCTTCCACGAGGACCGCCACCATTCGGCCCTCGAACTGATCACCGTGGAAGACCTGGCCAAGCGCGGCCTGGGTGCCCCGCACCTGGTCGAGGACGTGCTAGCAGCCAGCGCCCTGGCGCGTTCGGTGGGGATCACCCCCGAGTCGATCAACACCGCACTGTCGACCTTCCGGGCCGACGCCCACCGGGTGGAATCCATCCTGGAGGCCCATGGCATCCACTGGATCGATGACTCCAAGGCCACCAACGCCCACGCGGCCCGCGCCTCACTCGGTGCCTTCGGCTCGGTGGTCTGGATCGTGGGCGGGCTGCTCAAGGGTGCCCACCTCGACGACCTGATCACCGACTTCGCCCCGCGCCTGCGCGGCGTGGTCCTGATCGGGGCCGAACGGGACGAGTTGCGGGATGCGTTCGCGCGACACGCCCCCGAGGTGAGCCTGGTTGAGGTCACGGCAGCGGAAACTGGAGATGTCATGCCGCAGGCGGTCGAACTGGCCGCCGGTCTGGCTCGGGAGGGCGACACCGTTCTGCTGGCCCCGGCCGCGGCGTCGATGGACCAGTTTGTGAGCTATGCCGATCGTGGAACCCGCTTTGCGGCCGCGGTCATCGAGAAGTGGGGAGGAAGCGCCAGTGGACTCTCCGGTGAGCACACCGCAGGATAAAACCACCGCCCGCGTGAGCGTGGGCAAGCTGTTTTCGCCGCAATCATCGAACTACTACCTGCTGCTGGGCACCACGATCTTCCTGGTGCTGATCGGCCTGGTGATGGTGCTCTCCGCCTCCAGCGTGGACTCCTGGCTGGACGATAAGGGCTTCTTTGGCGGGTTCTGGAAGCAGGCCACCTTCGCGGTAATCGGGATCCCGCTGATGCTGATCATCAGCCGGTTCAGCCTGGGCTTCTGGAAGAAGTGGGCCTGGGTCCTGCTGGGCATCACGCTGGTGCTGCAGCTACTGGTCTTTACCCCGCTGGGTATCGAGGACGGCGGTAACCGAAACTGGATTTCGCTGGGCGTTTTTACCGCTCAGCCCTCCGAGGCCGTCAAACTCGCACTGTGTATTTGGCTCGGCGTAGTTCTCGGTCGCAAGTACAACATGCTGGACAACTGGCGTCACGTGGTGATCCCGGTTGTTCCGGTGTCGATCGTGGCCCTTGGGCTGGTTCAGCTCGGCCATGACCTCGGTACCGTGATGATCATGGCCGTGCTGGTTTTTGGTGGCCTGTTCTTCGCCAACGTTAAGCTGCGCTACCTGGCCGTGCCGATCCTGCTGGCGGGTGTGGCCGTGCTGTTCTTCGTGATGACCAGCCAGAACCGTACCGACCGCATCGGCTCGTTCCTGGAGGAGGGTTGCGCCGACTATAACGGTCTGTGCTGGCAGCCCCTGCACGGCACCTGGGCGCTGGCCAACGGCGGCGTGTTTGGGCTGGGCCTCGGCAACTCGCGCGAGAAGTTTTCCTGGCTGCCGGCGGCCTCCAACGACTATATTTTTGCCATCATCGGTGAGGAGCTCGGCCTGATTGGCGCGATAGTGGTCCTCGCCCTCTTTACCCTGCTGACCATCGGCTTCATCCGGGTGATTCGCTCGGCCACCGACCCCATGGTGCGCATTACCACGGGCGCGATCCTGGTGTGGATCGTCGGTCAGGCACTCGTGAACATCGCGGTGGTGCTGCGCCTGCTGCCGGTTCTCGGTGTGCCGCTCCCGCTGCTCTCCCAGGGTGGAACCGCGCTGATCACCTCGCTTGCCGCCATCGGAGTGGTGCTATCCTTCGCCCGGGGGCAGTCGCAAAATAACATGCGTGAGGCGTCCGTCGTCTCCGCCCAGAAATCGGAGTAATCCATGACCAACTACCTTCTCGCCGGAGGTGGAACCGCGGGCCACGTGAACCCGCTGCTCGCCACCGCGGACGCCCTTCGCGCCCGCGATCCCCAGGCTCAGATCTATGTCCTGGGCACCAAGGAGGGACTCGAGGCACGCCTCGTCCCCGCCCGCGGCTATGAGCTGCTGACCATCGAGCGACTGCCCTTCCCACGCCGGATCAACGGCGCCGCCCTCAGCTTCCCCGCCCGGTTCCGCCGGGCCGTGGGGGAGGTGGAACGCATCATCCGTGATCGCAACATCGACGTGGTGATCGGCTACGGCGGTTATGCCTCCGCTCCCGCCTACCGGGCCGCCAAGCGTACCAAGACCCCGCTGGTGATCCACGAGGCCAACGCCAAGCCGGGTCTGGCCAATAAGGCCGGCGCCCGCTATACCGATCACATCGGTGTCGCCTTCCACGGCACCCGGCTGCGTAAGAGCAGCTACGTGGGCATGCCGCTGCGCAGCGAGATCGTGAACCTTGAGCGCGATAGCGCCCGGGCCGAAGCCTATGAGCTGTTTGGGCTGGACCCGAAGCTGCGCACGCTGCTGGTGACCGGTGGCTCCACCGGTGCCCGCAAGCTCAACCAGACCATCGCCTCCGCGCAGGAGCAGATCGTGGCCGCGGGCTTCCAGATCCTGCACATCGTGGGTGGTCGATCGGACCTCCGCGACACCGGTGCCCCCGGATATCGGGTCATCGAGTACTGCGACCGAATGGACCTGGCCCTCGCGGTGGCCGACTTCGCGGTCTCCCGCGCCGGTGCCGCGACCGTGAGCGAGATTTCGGCGCTGGGAATCCCCGCCGCCTACATCCCCTACCCGGTGGGTAACGGTGAGCAGCGCTTCAACGCGGCCGACGCCGTCCGTGCCGGCGGTGCGCTGCTAGTCAACGACGCCGACTTCACCCCCGAGTGGGTGCGCGACACGCTGATCCCGCTGTTGGGGGACCGAACCCGCGTTCAGGATATGGCTGTACAGTCGCGTCTGATGGGCAGCCTGGATGGGACCGAGCGTCTCATCGCGGTCATCGATGAGGCCGTGGCCCAGGGTTAGTCCCGGGCCCACACATTTTTACAGCGCGGGGTGAGCCCGCGAAGGAGGAAACACATCGTGATCAAACCGGACTTCTCGGTAGAGATTCCCGAAAACCTGGGTCGACTGCACTTTGTGGGCATCGGCGGATCGGGCATGAGCGGCATCGCACGCATGTACCTGCAGGCGGGCTTTGAGGTGTCGGGTTCGGACCGCGAGGACTCGCCCAAGCTGGCGAGCCTGCGTGAGCTCGGGGCCACCACCTCGGTGGGTCACGACGCCGCCAACGCGGTGGGCGCGGACACCCTGGTGGTGACCAGCGCACTGTGGCCCGAGAACCCCGAGTACCGCTATGCGATCGACAACGGCATCCCGGTGCTGCACCGCTCCCAGGCCCTGGCCGGGCTGACCCGCGGCAAGCGCCTGGTCGCCGTCGCCGGTGCCCACGGCAAAACCACCTCGACCGGCATGCTGGTCACCGGCCTGCTGGGCCTCGGCGAGAGCCCCAGCTTTGTCAACGGCGGCGTGATCGAGCCCTTCGGCGTCTCCAGCGATGGGGGCACCGGAGAGCTGTTTGTCCTGGAAGCCGACGAGTCCGACGGCTCCTTCCTGCTGTACGACACCGCGGTGGCGCTGATCACCAATGTGGACACCGACCACCTGGACCACTACGGCAGCCTCGACGCGTTTGACGCGGCCTTTGTGGAATTCGCCGAGAAGACCCGCGAGTTTGTGGCGATCTCCTCGGATGATCCCGGAGCAAAGCGCATCACCGCGCAGTTCTCCGCGGACACCCGCGTGCTGAGCTTCGGTGAGGCCGAGGATGCCACCGTGCGCGTGCACAACATCCTGACCGACGGCAACGTGACCTTCACCCTGACCTACCAGGGCGTGGACCATGTGGCCACCCTCCGCGTGCCCGGCCACCACAACGCGCTGAACGCCGCGGGTGCGGTGACCGTGCTGATCGGCCTGGGCTTTGACCCGGCCGCCGCGCTGGCCGCCGTTGCCGAATTCGGGGGCACCCAGCGCCGCTTCGACCTGCACGGTGTGGCCGCCGGCGTGAGCGTGTATGACGACTACGCCCACCACCCGACCGAGGTCGAGGCCGCACTGACCGCCGCCCGCGACGTGGTGGGGGAGGGTCGCATCATCGCGATCCAGCAGCCGCACCTGTTCAGCCGCACCATGGCCCTGGCCGGCGAGTTCGCCGAGGTCCTGGAGCGCGTGGCCGACCATACCGTGGTACTGGACATCTGCGCCGCCCGCGAGGACCCGATCCCCGGCGTGACCGGAGAGATCGTCTCCTCGCGCTGGGATGACCCCACCCGCGTGCACTACGAGGCCGACTGGCAGGCTGCCGCCGACTACGTGGCCACCGTTGCCCGTCCCGGCGACTTTGTGGTGACCCTGGGCTGCGGCGACGTCTATAAGATCATCCCGCAGGTGCTGACCTCCCTCGAGGAACACGGCAACTAGGTGAAGCGCCCCTCCGGCGTTCCCCACACGCCCAAGCCCGGTGACGGACAGAAGACGCCACGCCCCGAACGGGACGGTGCGCGATCGGTCGAGCCTCCCGAGCGCTCCGCGGTTGAGCGACCGGGAAGCGAGCCGGCCGTCTCCGACTCGCGGTCCGAGGCGCGCCGGGGCCCGGAATCGACTTCGGCTCGGGACTCCGACCCCGGTGCCGACGCCGCGCCCGCACCCACCGGTTGGGTGGCCGAGGCGCTCAACCGGGCCCGGGCCGCGGCCGGGGCGCAGGCGGCATCGAGCGCGAACGCCGCCTCCGATGCGGGTGCCACGGATAAGACCCCGGACACGAGCGTGGACGCGAACCCGGTTCGACCCGGTGCGAGCCGGTCGCCCCTGACCGCCGACGACGAGGCTACCCAGGACCTCTCGGCTCTGCGCGCACCCACCTCGCCCGCCTCGGCCCGTAACGATGCCTCCGGCTCGGTGTCCTCGGTTGCCGACTCCGGGCTCACCGGCTCGGCCACTGCCGATTCGGCGATCTTCGGCTCCGCCGCGTCCGCAACCACCGTGCCCTCATCCGCCGAGCGCGAGTCCGCGAGCGGCCGACGCCCCGTCGCCGACCCGCTGGCTCCCGAGCGAGCGGGCCGGACGGCACGGGAGGCCAAGCGCGAGCGCAAGCGCTTTGAACGCGCCGAGGTGCGTCGCTTCACCGTGCGTAGCCGCCGGCGTCGGCGTGCCTGGCTGATCGGAATCGGCTCGGTTGCCGCCGTGGCTCTGCTCGCGGTGATCGTCAGCTACACGCCGATCCTCTCGGTGCGCAAGATCGAGGTGCGCGGAACCGAGCGGCTCAGCGCCTCCTCACTCGAGCACAAGCTCTCCGGCGAGTTGGGGACCCCGTTCCCGCTGGTGGATCAGAGCGCGATCAAGGCCGTGCTCACCGAGTTCCCGCTGATCGAGTCCTACCGGGTGGAATCCAGCCCGCCCTCGACACTGATTCTGCGGATCGTGGAGCGTACCCCGGTCGGGGTGGTCGCCGTGGACGGCGGCTTCGAACTCGTGGATGCCGCCGGGGTGGTCATCGAACGTACCGGAGAGAAGCCCGCCGACTATCCGGTGATTACCGTGGACCGTTCCAAGTCGATGGATGCGTTCAGGGCGGCCGCCGCGGTTCTGCGGACCATGCCCGAGGATCTGCGTGTCAAGGTCTCCTCGATCGGTGCCACCACCCGAGACGACGTGACCTTCGGGCTGGTCGACTCGGAGACCGTGGTGCTCTGGGGGGATGCCAGCGACGGCGTGGTGAAGGCCAAGCTGCTCGAGGCCCTGATGCGTGCGCAGCCCGACGCCCAGCGCTTCAACGTGACCTCGCCGGAGATCGGCGTGGTCGGCTAGCCCAAGAAATATCCCCGTGAAAACCGCCCTGGACCACCCGGTCCGGGCGGTTTTTCCCTTCTTTGCCTGGAAACTCTCGACACGCGGGCGTGTCGGCGGCGCGGGAGCGTTCGTTGGGCATACCGTCAGGGAAAGGAAATGCATACTGAGCATAACTTTAAGCCTCAAGTAGAGGTTGAAAGTTCTCACCGGAGGTCGACGTGACAGCAAACCAGAACTACCTCGCCGAGATCAAGGTCGTCGGCATCGGCGGAGGCGGCGTGAACGCCGTCAACCGCATGATCGAGCTTGGCCTCCGCGGCGTTGAATTCATCGCGATCAACACCGACGCCCAGGCGCTCTTGATGAGCGACGCCGACGTCAAGCTCGACGTCGGACGCGAGCTGACCCGCGGCCTCGGTGCCGGCGCGGACCCCGAGGTGGGCCGTCGTGCCGCCGAGGACCACGCCGAGGAAATCGAGAACGCCCTCGCCGGCGCCGACATGGTCTTTGTGACCGCGGGAGAGGGTGGCGGAACCGGAACCGGTGGCGCCCCCGTCGTCGCACGCATCGCCAAGTCGATCGGTGCCCTGACCATCGGTGTGGTGACCAAGCCCTTCGGGTTTGAGGGTCGCCGCCGCCAGGCTCAGGCCGAGCTCGGCGTAGCCAAGCTCAAGGAAGAGGTCGACACCCTCATCGTGGTGCCGAACGACCGCCTGCTGGAAATCAGCGACCGCGGCATCTCGATGGTCGAGGCCTTCGCCACCGCCGACCAGGTGCTGCTCGCCGGTGTCCAGGGCATCACCGACCTGATCACGACCCCGGGTCTGATCAACCTCGACTTCGCCGACGTCAAGTCGGTCATGCAGGGTGCGGGCTCCGCGCTGATGGGTATCGGCTCCTCGCGCGGCGCAGACCGCGCGATCAAGGCTGCCGAGCTCGCCGTGGCCTCGCCGCTGCTGGAAGCCTCGATCGAGGGTGCGCACGGCGTGCTGCTGTCGATCCAGGGTGGATCCAACCTGGGTATCTTCGAGATCAACGACGCCGCGCGTCTGGTCCAGGAGGCCGTGCACCCCGAGGCCAACATCATCTTCGGTACCGTGATCGACGACAGCCTCGGCGACGAGGTGCGCGTCACGGTCATCGCCGCGGGCTTTGACGGCGGCGAACCGCCGGCCAAGAACGTCGAGGCTATGAAGGACGCGAAGATCGGTGCGGGCGGGGTTCTGACCTCGACCGAGGAGGTTGCCGCGACCGAGATGATCGTGGACGAGCCGGCCTCGGGCTGGAACGTCACCGCCGAGAACCTCGACACCCCGCCGGCCACCGCCGACCCGGCATTCGCCGACTCGGCCGAGCTGGACATCCCGGACTTCCTCAAGTAACAAGAAGTTTCACGCATGACGCTCAGTGTGCCCGCCGGCGGCGAGGGAATCTCCCTCGCCGCCGCTGCGGCATCCACCCCCGAGTCCCCGAGAATCACCGAACCCGTCACTCCCGTGCTCACCGACCCCACCCGCGCCACGGCGCTTGGCGAAATGACCGCGCGGATCGATGCCGCCGCCCGAGCCGTGGGTCGTAACCCCGAGGAGATCACCACCATCGTGGTGACCAAGTTCCACCCGGCCGACCTCGTCCGCGACCTGTATGCCCTGGGTGTGCGCGACGTGGGGGAGAATCGCCACCAGGAGGCCCGGGACAAGGCCGAGGAAACCGCGGACCTGACCGGTCTGCGCTGGCACTTTATCGGCCAGCTGCAGTCCAAGAAGGCGCGCCAGGTGCGACGCTATGCCAGCAGCGTCCACTCGCTGGATCGCATTAGCGTCGTGGACGCCCTCGCCCAGGTGGACCCCGAGTTCCCCGATGCGCCCCCGCTGCCCGGCTTCATTCAGGTCAACCTGACCGACGATCCGGCCCGCGGCGGCGTGCACCCCGACGACGTCCTTGCCCTGGCCACCCGGGTTCTTGAGGCTCCGGCGTTGAGCCTGCAGGGAGTCATGGCGGTGGCCCCGCTGGAGGGGGACCCTCGGATCGCCTTCGAGCGTCTGCGCGAACTCTCAGATCGCGTGCGTACGCTCAAACCAGACGCCCGGTATATCTCTGCCGGAATGTCTCACGACTTTGCCGAAGCCATTGCCGAGGGTGCGACACACCTGAGAATTGGTTCCGCAATCACCGGCAATCGCCGCTGACCACGTTAACATTTTCCTAAGAACCGCGCGAAAATCGGAGGTACCAATGTCCAACCCGCTCAAGAAGACCATGGTCTATTTGGGACTGGCTGATGATGACCTCGAGTATCAGGAGGCTCAGCAGAAGGCTGCCGCACAGGCTCAGGCGGATGAACCCGCCGCGCCCGCGAGCGCCGCGCCTGCCCCGGCTCCGGTAGCTCCGGTCCAGGCACCCGTGCGTGCCTCGGTCACCCCGCTGCGTCGTCCCGCCGTGACCCGTCAGGCCGCGCCGAACGAACTCAATGAGATCCTCACCGTGCACCCCAAGCAGTACAAGGATGCGCAGGTGATCGCCGAGACCTTCCGTGAGGGAGTGCCGGTGATCATCAACCTGTCGCAGATGAGCGACGGTGACGCGCGTCGCCTGATTGACTTCGCCAGCGGCCTCTCGCAGGGTCTCGGGGGCAAGATCGAGCGCGTGACCAGCAAGGTATTCCTGCTCTCGCCGCAGCACGTGGCAATCCTGGGTGACGCGGCCGAGTCCGCGGACGCCGAGAACACCTTCTTCGCACAGCAGTAGTTGATTTCGCGGTGATTGGTCTTCTCCGGTTCATCATTGGGAACCTGCTCCTCCTCTATTTCCTCATTCTCTGGGTGCGGTTTGCACTGGAGCTCTTCCGCTCCATTCGTCCGGGCTGGCGCCCGGGCCGCGCCCTCATGGTGATCGCCGAAATCGTGTTCACCGTGACGGATCCGCCGATTCGGTTCTTTCGGCGGATCCTCCCTCCGGTGCGAATCGGTGGGGCGATGCTCGACTTCGGGTGGAGCATCACCATGTTCTGTGTCCTCATTGCGATGACACTCGTGAACAACTTTCTCCGTATTTAGACGCTTCACGATAGGGTGAAGTGTCACGACCCTCGTCTTCTGGCGGGGTCATCCATAAAGTTTTTGGGTCTCCGAAACCTCGGGGACGTCAAATCCGCAATCTGTCGTTACAAGTAAGGGTGAACAGCCATGGCGCTAACTCCGGAAGATGTAGTCAACAAGCAGTTCCAGCAGACCAAGTTCCGCGAGGGCTACGACCAGGACGAGGTCGATGACTTCCTGGATGAGGTCGTTGTTGAGCTCCGTCGTCTGACCCAGGAAAACCAGGAGCTCACCGAGCGCCTGAAGGCCTTCGAGAGCGGCAACGCCCCCGTGGCCGCCGCTCCGAGCACCACCCCCGTGGCCGCCGTTCCGGCTCCGGTCTCCGCCGTGCCCGCACCGGTTGCCGCCGCACCGGCCGCCGCCGCGCCGACCGGCGATGACGCAGAGAGCTCCTCGAGCCTGCTGCAGCTGGCCCGTCGCCTGCACGACGAGCACATCAAGGAGGGCACCGAGAAGCGCGACGCGCTGATCGCCGAGGGCCACGCCACCGCCGCCCGCCTGATCGCCGAGACCGAGGCCAAGCAGCGCGCGCAGGTCGAGATCCTCGACAAGCAGAAGGTTGTCCTGGAGACCAAGATCGACGAGCTGCGCACCTTTGAGCGCGACTACCGCAAGCAGCTGCGCGGCTACATCGAGGGTCAGCTGAAGGAGCTCGACGAGCAGTCGGGCACCGGTTCCTCGAAGTAAATTCTTGTCGCAGGAATCTCCGGCTCGAGCCGGTAAGTGGGCAGTCCCGCTGTTGGCGATTATCGCCGCGGCGGGACTGTCTGCTGATCAGCTCGCCAAATATCTGGTCACCACCAATCTGACCCTGCACGAGCCCGTCCCGATCATCGGTGACTTCCTCGTGTTCTACTACATTAAAAACCCCGGTGCCGCGTTCTCGCTGGCCAGCGGCATGACCTGGATCTTCTCGATCCTGGCCTCCGCTGTGGTCATCGCGATCATCGTGTTTGCCCGTCGCGGAAAGATTCGCTCCCGCGCCTGGGCCGTGATGATCGGCCTGCTGCTGGGCGGGGTCCTGGGTAACCTGACCGATCGCCTGTTCCGTGAGCCCTCCTTCGGGCTGGGACACGTGGTGGACTTCATCTCGACCCCGTGGATGCTGCCCGCCGTGTACAACGTGGCGGACATCCTGATCGTGTCCTCGATGGGTCTGTTCCTGATCCTCTCGTTCATGGGCATCAACCTGGATGGAACCCGCGCCCCCGGCCGTGCCGCGCGTCGCGCGGAGGCTGCCGAACGCGATGGTGCCGCCCTGGGTGCCGCGATCGACGCCTCCCTCGCCGCCGGCGATGCCGAGGAGGCGGCCGCACGCGCGGATACTCGCAAGACCGCGGCCGATGCCGCAGATCCTTCGGTTTCCGAGGAGGAGCCCCATGCAAAGCCGTAGTCTTCCCGTCCCCGATGGTCTCGAGGGCACCCGGGTCGATGCCGGCCTGGCCAAGCTGCTCGGGTTCTCCCGCACGTTTGCGGCCGAGGTTGCCGATTCCGGCGGCGTCACGCTGTCGGGCCGGGTGCTGGGCAAGTCCGATCGCCTCTCGGCGGGGGACTGGCTCGAGGTGTCCTGGACGCCCAAGGCCGAACCGACCATCATCCCGGTGGTTGTTGAGGACCTGGACGTGGTCTATGACGATGACGACATTATCGTGATTGCCAAGCCCACCGGCGTCGCCGCCCACCCCTCGCAGGGATGGAGCGGCCCGACCGTGCTGGGCGCCCTGGCGGGTGCCGGCTACACGGTCTCGACCTCGGGTGCCGCCGAGCGGGCGGGCATCGTGCACCGCCTCGACGTGGGTACCAGCGGCCTGATGGTGGTGGCCAAGTCCGAGCGGGCGTACACCGAGCTCAAGCGCCAGTTCCATGACCGCGAGGTGGAGAAGATTTACCACGCGGTGGTTCAGGGACACCCCGACCCGCTGGCCGGGACGATCGACGCCCCGATCGGACGCCACCCGCGTCACGACTGGAAGTTCGCGATCACCACCGACGGTAAGCACTCGATCACCCACTATGAGACCCTCGAGGCCTTCCTGCGTGGGTCCCTGCTGGAGATCCACCTGGAGACCGGCCGAACCCACCAGATTCGTGTGCACATGGCCGCGCAGCGTCACCCCTGCGTGGGCGATCCGCTCTACGGCGGCGACGCCCAGCTGGCCGAGCGCCTGGGCCTGACCCGGCAGTGGCTGCACGCCCGCCAGCTCGCGTTTACCCACCCGGGGACCGGCGAGTGGGTCAGCTTTGAGGCGCCGTATCCCGAGGATCTGGAACACGCCCTGGAGATCCTGCGCAACGACTAGGGTCGTCCCCGGTTTGACCCTCTCAAAACACCCCGCGATTACTCGCGGGGTGTTTTTGCGTGTGCCCCGGTCGGTGGTGAGGGGTATCCTAGAAGTTCATCCTCGGAAGAAGTAGCGGAGCAGTTTTGACCCCTTCGGATAAGCAGTTTGTCCACCTTCACGTGCACAGCGAGTACTCGATGCTCGATGGAGCGGCGCGGGTCAAACCGCTGATTGAGGCCGCCAAGGAATCGGGGATGCCCGCCGTCGCCGTGACCGACCACGGAAACGTGTTTGGCGCGTTCGATTTCTGGCGCACGGCGACCGATGCGGGGATCAAGCCGATCATCGGTACCGAGGCCTACCTGACCCCGCGCACGCACCGCACCGACCGCACCCGGGTGCGCTGGGGCGACGGCTCGCGGGACGACGTCTCGGGCTCGGGTTCCTATACCCACATGACCCTGCTCTCGGAGACCACCGAAGGCATGCACAACCTGTTCCGGTTGAACTCGCTGGCCTCGATCGAGGGCTACTACTTCAAGCCGCGTATGGACCGCGAACTGCTGGAGACCTACGGCAAGGGCCTGATCGCCACCACCGGATGTCCCTCGGGCGAGGTCCAGACCCGCCTGCGCCTGGGCCAGTACGACGAGGCGATCAAGGCCGCCGCCGAGTTCCAGGACATCTTCGGCAAGGAGAACTTCTTCTGCGAGCTGATGGATCATGGCCTGGGGATCGAGAAGCAGGTCATGGGAGACCTGATCAAGATCGCCAAGGACCTCAGCATTCCGTTGGTGGCCACCAACGACCTGCACTACACCCACGCCCACGACGCCAAGTCGCATGCGGCGCTGCTGTGTGTGCAGTCGGGTTCCACGCTGGATGACCCCAACCGCTTCAAGTTCGACGCCGACGAGTTCTACCTCAAGTCGGCCGAGGAGATGCGCCACCTCTTCCGCGATTACGAGGAGGCCTGCGATAACACCCTGGCCATCGCCGAGCGCTGCCACGTGGAGTTCAACACCAAGGCCAACTACATGCCGCGCTTCCCGGTGCCGGCGGGGGAGACCGAGGACAGCTGGTTCATCAAGGAGACCGAGAAGGGTCTGCACGAGCGCTACCCCAACGGCATTCCCGCGGATGTGCGCGAGCGTGCCAACTACGAGGTGGGCGTCATCATTCAGATGGGCTTCCCGGGCTACTTCCTCGTCGTGGCGGACTTCATCAACTGGTCCAAGAAGAACGGCATTCGGGTGGGACCGGGCCGTGGTTCGGGTGCCGGTTCGATGGTCGCGTACGTGATGAAGATCACCGACCTGGACCCGATCCAGCACGGACTCATCTTCGAGCGGTTCCTCAACCCCGAGCGTGTGTCCATGCCCGACTTCGACGTCGACTTCGATGACCGTCGCCGTGGGGAGGTCATTCAGTATGTGACCGCCAAGTACGGCGACGAGCGCGTGGCCCAGATCGTGACCTACGGCACGATTAAGGCCAAGCAGGCCCTCAAGGATTCCTCCCGGGTGCTGGGTTTCCCCTTCGGCATGGGCGAGAAGCTCACCAAGGCGATGCCCCCGGCGATCATGGGTAAGGACATCCCGCTCACCGGCATCTTCGATAAGGATCACCCGCGCTATAAGGAGGCGGTGGACGTCCGCACGGTGGTCGAAACCGACCCCGAGGCCAAGCAGGTCTTCGAGACCGCGCTGGGCCTGGAAAACCTCAAGCGCCAGTGGGGTGTGCACGCCGCCGGTGTGATCATGTCCTCGGATCCGCTGATCGACATCATCCCGATCATGAAGCGCGAGCAGGATGGCCAGATCGTCACCCAGTTCGACTATCCTGCCTGTGAGAGCCTCGGCCTGATCAAGATGGACTTCCTGGGTCTGCGCAACCTCACGATCATCGATGACGCCCTGGACAACATCAAGTCCAACCGAGGCGAAACCCTGGTCTTGGAAGATCTCGACCTCAACGACGTCGGGTCCTATGAGCTGCTGGCCCGTGGAGACACCCTGGGTGTGTTCCAGCTCGATGGCGGGCCCATGCGCTCGCTGCTGCGCCTGATGAAGCCCGACAACTTCGAGGACATTTCCGCGGTGCTCGCACTGTACCGCCCGGGCCCGATGGGTGTGAACTCGCACACCAACTATGCGCTGCGAAAAAATAAGCAGCAGGCGATCACCCCGATCCACCCCGAACTCGAGGAACCGCTTGAGGAGATCCTCGGTGGAACCTACGGCCTGATCGTGTATCAGGAGCAGGTGATGAGTGCGGCGCAGAAACTCGCCGGCTTCAGCCTGGGACAGGCCGACGTGTTGCGCCGCGCGATGGGTAAAAAGAAGAAGTCCGAGCTGGATAAGCAGCAGGCAGACTTCTTCGCCGGTATGGCCAGCAACGGTTACTCGCAGGCAGCGATGGATGCCCTCTGGAAGGTGCTGGAATCCTTCGCCGACTACGCCTTCAACAAGGCGCACACCGCCGCCTACGGGCTGGTGTCGTACTGGACCGCGTACCTCAAGGCCCACTACCCGGCCGAGTACATGGCCGCCCTGCTCACCTCGGTGGGAGACTCCAAGGACAAGCTGGCGATCTACCTCAACGAGTGTCGTCGAATGGGTATCAAGGTGCTCCCGCCGGATGTCAACGAGTCGATCGGGTTCTTTGCCGCCGTCGGCGAGGACATCCGCTTCGGCCTCGGCGCGATCCGCAACGTGGGTGGCAACGTGGTGGAGGGTATCCGTTCGGCCCGCGAGGAGAAGGGGGCCTATGCCACCCTGCCCGACTTCCTCAAGAAGGTGCCGCTGCAGGTGGCCAATAAGCGCGCGATCGAGTCGCTGATCAAGGCCGGCGCCTTCGATGAGATGGGCAATACCCGGCGCGCGCTCTCCGAGGTGTTTGAGGACCTGGTGGAGGATGCCGCCAAGACCAAGCGCAAGGAGTCCAACGGAGACTTCGCATTTGACTTCGACAGCCTGTTTGACGACCCGCAGGAATCCGACCCGATTCCCGTGCGCCCCGAGTGGTCCAAGAAGGACAAGCTCGCCTTCGAGCGGGACATGCTCGGTCTCTACGTGTCCGACCACCCGCTGGCCGGTCTGGAACTCCAGCTGGCCAAGCACGCCACCACCACGATCCTCGACCTGATGAGCTCCGAGTCCACCCAGGACGGCGATACCGTGACCATCGCGGGTCTGGTGACCAGCGTGCAGCACCGGGTGGCCAAGCAGTCGGGCAACCAGTACGGCATGATCACCGTCGAGGACTTCAGCGGTGAGATCACCGTGATGTTCATGGGCAAGGGCTATCAGGAGTTTGGTCCGATGCTGCTGGGTGACTCGATCGTGGTGGTCCGCGGGCGGGTCTCGATGCGGGATGACGGCATGAATCTGCACGCCTACAGCCTGATGGCCCCGGAATTTGTGCAGGAGGATGGCGACACCACGCTGTTCCTGACCATGCCCGACGCCCGGGCGACCGCACCGGTGATCGCCAACCTGCGCGAAATCCTGGAGCGCCACCGCGGCGACGGCGAGCTGCGGGTGCGACTCACCCGCGGCGACGTGGCGCGGGTGTTTGAGGTGCCAAACTACCCGGTTCGGGTGAGCCCGGACCTGTTCGGCGAGCTCAAATCATTGCTTGGTCCCGGCTGCCTCGGTTAGGTTGAATTCACCCCGCATTACCCGTGTTCATGAGAGGACCCGATGAGTACACCAGAGAACCCGACCTCACCCGATCAGCCCGCCGCCGAGCGGGCGGAAACCGGCGTGTGGGAGCGTTTGGAGCGCGCGGCCGCCGGGGGAGCCGCGGAGTCTCCGGTGACGCCTGAGCCGGCCCCCGCGGCCGACACGCCTCGGGCGACGCAGCCCGCGCCGGGCGCGACGACCCCCGTCGCCGCGGATGCCGAGGCACCGCGGGTGGTGGCACCCTTCGCCGACACGTTTGCCGCACCCCACGCGGCGCAGCCGTCCTCGGCTCTGCCCGGGTTTGCGCCGGGCGCGCAGCCCGGCGCTGGAGCACAGGCCACCGCTGGTGCCCAGCCCAGCGCCGGGGCACAGCCCACCTCGGGGGCTCAGCCGGTTTACGCCGCGCGCGAGCCGCGCCCGGTGCGCACCGTGGGCGTTTTCACCCTGCGCGAGATCTTGTTTGTGATCCTCAGCGCGCTGCTGGTGCTGATCTCGTTTGTGCCGGCCTTCCACCTCGGCCAGTTCGGTGCGCCGCTGACGCTCTGGAACCTGCAGTTTGCGCCGATGCCGGTGGCCGTGTCGATTCTGCCGCTGATCGCGCTGGCCCTGGTGCTGCTGCGCCGCCTGGTGCCCCGTGTGAACTGGCGGGTCGGGTCGCTCTCGGTGGATCAGTTTGCCTCGGTCACCACGGTGATCGCCGCCGTCAGCTATGTGCTGTTTGTGTCTGCATACACCGTGCTCACGGTCCCCGGCCAGATCAACTGGTCGCTTCCGGTGGGCACCATCTTTGCCCTGGCCGCCCTGTTCACCTCGACGTTCGCGCCCTTCCTTCCGGTCTTCAAGACAGAGTTTGCCGAGCGGGAGGAGACTCCGGCCGCCCCGGTCGCTCGCGCGCCCCGTGTGATCACCCCGACCCCGCATCCCCGCGCCGCGCAGCCCGTTCCGGGTGCCGCAGCCTTCGGTGCCCCCGGAGCCGTGCCCGCGCAGCCCGTGCGGACCGCGCCGTTCTGGGTGTACAGCTACACCCCGCGTCCGGTTCACAGCGTGGACGGCCAGTTGGTCCTGTTCGAGATGGGACCGGCTGCCTGGGTCCTCGCGGTGGAGGATCGTGGAACCGCCCTGGTTCTGCGCGCCGATGATGGCCGGATCGGGATCCTGCACGATCTGAGCAACCTCACCCGCGGATAACGGTCGCGATATATAACGAGCCGGGAATGTGTGGACGCACGTCCCGGCTCGTTGCCGTTAATCCTGGACGGGTGTGCACCTGATTCTCGGAGGATCCCCGGCCCGTCTCGCGGCGGAGATGCCCGAAAACCCGCTAAACTGGGCGTCGACATGATTCAGACGATTGATCTTCGCGAGCTCCGCCCCGGCCGTGCCGAGCTCACCGCCCTCCTGCCGCGTCCCACCGTGGACATCTCCGTCGCGATGACAGCCGCGAGCACCCTCATCGATGAGGTGCGCACAGGTGGCGAGGCGGCGCTGCGTGAGCATGCCCGTCGCTTCGACGGGGGCGAGCCCACCAGCATTCGGGTGTCCGCCGAGGCCATTGCCGCCGCGGTGGAGGCGCTGGATCCCGCCGTGCGCGCGGCGCTGGAAACCGCGATCGAGCGGGTGCGTCGCGCATCCGCCGCTCAGGTACCCGCATCCCGGGTGACCGAGCTCACCGATGACTCGCGCATCGTGCAGCGCTGGCAGCCCGTAGACCGGGTGGGTCTCTACGTGCCCGGTGGCAAGGCCGTCTACCCGTCGAGTGTGATCATGAACGTGGTCCCGGCCCAGGTGGCCGGGGTGACCTCCCTGGCGCTGACCTCGCCCGCCCAGCGCGACTTCGATGGCAACGTGCACCCGGTGGTGCTGGGGGCCGCCGGTCTGCTGGGGATTACCGAGGTCTACGCGATCGGTGGCGCCAGCGCCATCGGCGCCCTGGCCTACGGAGTGCCGGACATCGGTCTGGAGCCGGTGGATATCGTCACCGGCCCGGGCAACATCTACGTGGCTGCCGCCAAGCGCCTGGTCAAGGGCCAGGTGGGCATCGACTCCGAGGCCGGTACCACCGAGATTCTGGTGATCGCCGACGCGCACGCCAACGCCGCCTATGTGGCCGCCGACCTGATCAGCCAGGCCGAGCATGACGAGGCAGCCGCCTCGCTGCTGGTCACCGATTCGGCCGAGTTTGCCGAGTCGGTGCGCGCCGAGCTCGCTCGTCAGACGGCCGAGACCCCCCACTCCGCCCGCGTGGCCCAGGCTCTGGCCGGTCCGCAGTCGGCAATCGTGCTGGTTGCCGACCTGGCGGCCGCCGCCGAGTTCAGCAACGCCTACGGTCCCGAGCACCTGGAGATCCAAACCGCCCACAACTCCGAGGTGCTGGGCAACATCACCAGCGCCGGGGCGATCTTTGTGGGGGAGCACTCCCCGGTGAGCCTGGGCGACTACCTCGCCGGGTCCAACCACGTGCTGCCCACCGGCGGTCAGAGCCGCTTCTCGGCGGGCCTCGGTGCCGCCACCTTCCTGCGTCCGCAGCAGATCATCGAGTACGGCCCGGCCGGGCTGGAAGAGGTCGCCGCGGGCATTCGCGCGCTTTCCGATGCCGAGGCCCTGCCCGCGCACGGCGACGCCGTCGCGATCCGTTTCACTCCGTCCGCTCAGTAGTCTGGTACCCCGATGCACTGTCCTTTTTGCCGTAACCCCGACTCCCGGGTGATCGATTCGCGCACCAGCGATGACGGCCTCTCCATTCGCCGACGCCGGCAGTGTCCCAAGTGCGGCGGCCGATTCAGCACCTCGGAGACCGCGAGCCTGAACGTGATCAAGCGCTCGGGTGTGGTGGAACCCTTCAGCCGCGACAAGGTCGTGGCGGGTGTGCGTAAGGCCTGCCAGGGACGCCCGGTGACCGATCCCGATCTGGCGATGCTCGCCCAGACCGTGGAGGAGACCATTCGGCAGACCGGCACCAGCCAGATCAACGCCAACGAGATCGGCCTGTCCATCCTGCAGCCGCTGCGCGAACTGGACGAGGTGGCCTACCTGCGCTTCGCCAGCGTGTACCAGGCGTTTGAATCGCTCGAGGACTTCGAGTCGGCGATCGCCGCCCTGCGCGCCGGAACCGCCTAACCAGACTCCCCTTATTCCCCGTTCGCCCACGCCCAGCTTGGACCCCGCATGTACCCGTTCCTGTTCAAAACCGTTCTGACCCGCTTCTCGCCCGAGCAGGCACACCACCTGGCCGCGACCGCGATCCGGGCCATTCCTCGGGTGGGACTCGGCCGGGCCGCGCGTGCGTTCACCGCCGGGGGAGCGGACCTCTCGGTGCGTACCCTGGGCATCACCTTCCCGACCCCGTTTGGCATCGCCGCCGGCTTCGACAAGGACGCCACGATGATCGAGGGTCTGGGGGTCCTGGGCTTCGGCCACATCGAGGTGGGCACGATCACCGCCCACGCACAGCCGGGCAACCCCAAGCCGCGCCTCTACCGGCTGCCCACCGACCGTGCGCTGATTAACCGAATGGGTTTCAACAACCACGGAGCCGCCGAGGCCGCCGAGCGCATTCGCGCCCTGCGGGCCAGCGGAAAGTCCCTGCCGGTGATCGGCATCAACATCGGTAAGAGCCGCGTGGTGGACGTGGATAGCGCGATCGAGGACTACCTGGAGAGTGCCCGCCTGCTGGCCCCGGTCGCCGACTACCTGGTCATCAACGTCAGCTCGCCCAACACCCCGGGCCTGCGCGGCCTCCAGGAGCTGGACCGCCTGGAGCCCCTGCTCACCGCGGTGAAGGCCGCCTCCGGTCGCACGCCGCTGCTGCTCAAGATCGCCCCGGACCTCGAGGATGATCAGGTGGCCAAGATCGCCGAGCTGGTGGTCTCCACCGGCCTGGACGGCATCATCGCGACCAACACCACGATCGGCCGTGACGGCCTGGACACTCCCGCCGAAAAGGTTGCGGGCATGGGGGCCGGTGGCCTCTCCGGTGCGCCGCTCAAGGCTCGCTCGCTCGAGGTCCTCCGCCTGATCCGCGCGGCCGTCCCCGCCGAGCTGTGTGTGATCTCCGCCGGCGGCGTGGAGACCGCCGAGGAGCTGAACGAACGCCTCGAGGCCGGTGCCACGCTGGTGCAGGGCTACTCGGCCTTCATCTACCGCGGCCCGCTGTGGGGACGCGAGCTCAACCGCGGCCTGGCCGGGATCCGCGCCGCGCGCCGGGTCTAGCCTGCCGCGCGAACACGCGCACAACAAAACACCCGCCGAGAAGTTCTCGGCGGGTGTTTTGTGTGGTCTGCGACCGGGTTACTGCGGGTACTGGCGGCGACGCACCTGTGGCTTGGGCAGGCGCAGGAAGCGCATCTGCAGGGCCCGCATTGCCGCATACCAGCGCACACCCTTTTCGGCGTAGCCGTACTTGGCGGTGAGCTTGCGACGCAGGCGCAGGCCGAGAATGACACAGTCGAGAATCGCGATCAGCAGCAGACCCCACACCACGAAGAGGGAGTAGGCGGCCACCCGGGTGTCCTGAATGAACGAGGCGATGACCACGAGCAGCAGCAGCGGCATCAGCCACTCGCCGGCGCTGAAGCGGGCATCCACGAAGTCACGCACGAACTTCTTCTGCGGTCCGCGGTCGCGGATGGGAAGGTAGCGCTCCTCGCCGTTGGCGAGGCCCACGCGGGCCTTTTCGCGCTCGACCGACATCTGGGCGCGAGCCTGCTTGGCCGCTTCCTTGCGGTCGTTCGGGACGAGGGGACGCTTATTTGCCGCCTCGCGCTCCTTGCGGGTGGGGGTGGGGCGTCCCTTACCAGCGGACGCGTTCAGCCGCGCCTCGGTCTGGTCGAGGGATTCCATGCCCGGCTCTGCCGGCGTGCCGTTAGTCTGCTTAGTCACTTATTGATCCTTGGGTTGGCGTTACGCTCTAAGATTACCCGTATGAACGCCTCGAACCACACCATCCCGCAAAACCTGCACGATCCGATTGAGCTGAGCCTGCGCGAGACCGTGCAGAATCAGCTGCCGCGCACCCTCGCCGACCTGGGCGACCTGGTGCGGATTCCCAGCGTGGCCTGGGATGGCTTCGACCACGATTTTGTGCGCCAGAGCGCCGAGGCCATCGCCGAACTCGCCCGGGACACCGGCGTCTTCGACGAGGTAGTGATCTCGCAGGCGCCGCTCGAGGGCTCGACCGAGCTCGGCCAGCCGGCGATCCTGGCGACCCGCAAGGCGCGCGCGGGGGCACCCACCGTGGTGCTCTACGCGCACCACGACGTGCAGCCGCCCGGAGACGACGCCGAGTGGAACACCCCGGTCTACGAGCCCACCGTGGTGGGGGACCGCCTCTATGGGCGCGGATCGGCCGACGATAAGGCCGGCGTGATGTCGCATATCGGCGCCATTCGTGCGCTGCGCGAGGTGGCCGGCACCGACTTCAACCTGGGCATCACCCTGTTCATCGAGGGGGAGGAGGAGTTTGGCTCCCGCTCGTTTGCCAATTTCCTTGCCCAGCACCGGTCAGAGCTCGCCGGCGACGCGATCGTGGTGGCCGACTCGGCCAACTGGGACACCGAAACGCCGGCGCTCACCGTGAGCCTGCGTGGCAACGTGACCTTCCGCCTCACCGTGCGCACCCTGGATCACGCGTCGCACTCGGGTATGTTCGGGGGCGCGGTTCCGGATGCGATGCTGGCAACTTTCCGCCTGCTGAACACGCTGTGGGACGCCGAGGGTTCGGTGGCCGTGCCCGGGCTGATCGTTCGCGAGGCCGAGACCCCCGCCTATGATGAGGCCCAGCTGCGCCTAGAGACCGGACTGACCGAGGGCGTCAGCCCGATCGGAAACGGCTCGATCCTCGGCCGAATCTGGGACAAGCCCGCCATCACCGTGACCGGTATCGACGCCCCGAGCATGAAGAATGCCTCCAACACCCTGATCCCCGCGGTCACCGTGCGCGTCAGCGTGCGTATCGCCCCGGGCCAGGACCCGCAGCAGGCGCTCGAGGCGATCACCGCCCACCTGGAGGCTCACACCCCCTTCGGTGCCCAGATCTCGATCGATGACGCCGACACCGGCAGCCCGTTCCTGGTAGACACCAGCCACCCCATCGTCACCACGGCCAAGCAGGCCATGGCCGACGCCTGGGAGGTGGCCCCGGTTGAGCTCGGCATCGGTGGCTCGATTCCGTTTGTGGCCGATCTTGTCCGCGAGTTCCCCGAGGCGGCGATCCTGATCACGGGTGTTGAGGACCCGCACTCGCGCGCTCACAGCCCGAACGAGTCGCTGCACCTGGGTGTATTCCACCGCGCCACGCTGACCGAGGCGCTGCTGCTGGCGCGTCTGAACGGCCAGACCAAATAATTTTCTGAATTCCGGGAATCCTCGATCGATGATCGCGGTTATCCTGGTTGAAGACCGTGTCCACCGCGGCACCCGTCACGAAGGAGAAACATGAGCGACGCAACAACCCTGACCGAGGCCCCCGCCCACGGTGTGGCGCTGACCGATACCGCGGCCGACAAGGTTCGTAGCCTGCTGAACCAGGAGGGTCGCGACGACCTGCGCCTGCGCGTGGCCGTGCAGCCCGGTGGCTGCTCGGGCCTGATCTACCAGCTCTACTTTGACGAGCGCTTCCTCGATGGCGACGTAACCGTCGACTTCGACGGCGTCGAGGTCATCGTGGATGGCATGAGCGTTCCCTACCTCGATGGTGCCACCATCGACTTCGAGGACACCATCCAGAAGCAGGGCTTCACGATCGATAACCCCAACGCGGGCAGCTCCTGCGCCTGTGGAGACTCGTTCGCCTAAATCGAGATAACTTCGACACTCCGACCGAATGGGGCCCATTTTGGGCCCCATTCGGCGTTTTTTCAGTCTTTCTTGGGAAAATGAGGGTGCGTATGTAGAGCTTTGGGCCTGAATGGTCCCGAACGTGCCCCACATTCGGGATACACTGGACGCTGAACCAATAGTGTCTTTGCGAAAGGTCCCAGGTGCGCTCGAAACGTAGACTCCGCTGGGCTTCACTCCCGTTAGCCGCCGCGCTTGTCGCGGTGCTAGCCGGTTGTACCCAGGCCGAGCTTCACGGCTATCTCCCCGGCTTCAATAACGAGGGTGAGACCCCCGTAACCAACCACACCGAGAGGGTTGCTGCCCTCTGGACTCACTCGTGGATTGTCCTGCTCGTCGTCGGTGTTCTGACGTGGGCTCTGATCATTTGGGCAATTGTTGTCTACCGTCGCCGGAAGGGCCAGACCGGCCTGCCCGTGCAGATGCGGTACAACATGCCCATCGAGATCCTTTACACGGTGATTCCGCTGATCCTGGTGGTGGGCTTCTTCGCCTTCACCGCCCGCGATCAGGCGGCCATCGAAACCCAGTACGAACACCCCGACGTGGAGATTCAGGTCTTCGCGAAGCAGTGGTCCTGGGACTTCGTATACCCCAAGTCTGTAGACGGCCAGGATGTCTGGACCGCCGGTGTGCAGGCTCGTCAGCTCGAGGGCGGCAAGCCCGGCGAGCTCGACCCCAAGAGCATTCCGGAGCTTTACCTCCCCGTAGGTAAGACCGTGAAGATCGCCCTGGAGTCGCGTGACGTCATCCACTCCTTCTGGGTGGTGGACTTCCTTTACAAGAAGGACATGTACCCGGGTAAGACCAACTACATGTCGTTTATCCCGCAGCGCGAAGGCGAGTTCGTGGGTAAGTGTGCGGAGCTGTGTGGTCAGGACCACTCGATGATGCTCTTCAACGTGAAGGTTGTGTCCCAGGCTGACTACGACAAGCACCTCGCCGATCTGAAGGCCGCCGGCAACGTCGGAAACTTCGGTAGCGAGTTCAACCGTAACCAGAACCTTCCCGGCATCGACAAGCCTGCCGAGGCCGAAAAGGGAGAGGGTCACTAAACGATGTCTACTACTTTGAACATCCCGGCCGGTCAGGCCAGTGTCCTCAACCGGTCACGGGTTGAGAGCAAGGGAAACATCCTGGTCAAGTGGATCACCTCCACCGACCACAAGACCATCGGGTACATGTACCTGATCGCGTCCTTCATCTTCTTCTGCATCGGTGGCGTCATGGCGCTGCTGATCCGTGCACAGCTCTTCGAGCCCGGTCTCACCGTGATCGAGACCAAGGAGCAGTACAACCAGCTGTTCACCATGCACGGCACGATCATGCTGCTGATGTTTGCAACCCCGCTGTTCTCGGGTTTCGCAAACGCACTGATGCCGCTGCAGATCGGTGCTCCCGACGTGGCCTTCCCGCGTCTGAACGCCTTCGCCCTGTGGCTGTACGTCTTCGGTAGCCTCATCGCCGTGGGTGGATTCCTCACCCCGCAGGGTGCCGCCTCGTTCGGTTGGTTCGCGTATGCGCCACTATCGAGTCAGACATACTCACCGGGTATCGGTGGAAACCTCTGGGTTCTGGGACTGGCGATGTCCGGTTTCGGTACCATCCTCGGTGCCGTGAACTTCATCACCACGATCATCACGATGCGTGCCCCGGGTATGACGATGTGGCGTATGCCCATCTTCACCTGGAACACCCTGGTGACCTCGCTGCTGGTTCTGATGGCCTTCCCGGTCCTGGCCGCCGCACTGTTTGCGCTGGCTGCCGACCGAGTCTTTGGTGCCCATATCTTCGACGCCGAAAACGGCGGCGTGATGCTGTGGCAGCACATGTTCTGGTTCTTCGGTCACCCCGAGGTGTACATCATCGCCCTGCCGTTCTTCGGTATCGTGTCCGAGATCTTCCCGGTGTTCAGCCGCAAGCCGATCTTCGGTTACAAGACCCTGGTTTACGCAACCATCGCGATCGCCGCCCTGTCGGTGACCGTGTGGGCCCACCACATGTACGTGACCGGTTCGGTCCTGCTGCCGTTCTTCGCGCTGATGACCATGCTCATCGCCGTGCCGACCGGTGTGAAGATCTTCAACTGGATCGGTACCATGTGGCGCGGTTCGGTCACCTTCGAGACCCCGATGATCTGGTCGCTCGGCTTCCTGATCACCTTCGTCTTCGGTGGTCTGACCGGCGTGATCCTGGCATCGCCGCCGCTTGACTTCCACGTCTCCGACACCTACTTCGTGATCGCCCACTTCCACTACGTGGTGTTCGGTACCGTGGTGTTCGCGATGTTCGCCGGATTCTACTTCTGGTGGCCCAAGTGGACCGGCAAGATGCTCAACGAGAAGCTGGGTTACTGGCACTTCTGGCTGCTGTTCATCGGCTTCCACACCACCTTCCTGATCCAGCACTGGATCGGCGTAATGGGCTTCCCGCGTCGTTACTACACGTACTCGCCCGCGGATAACATCACCTGGATGAACCAGCTCTCCACCATCGGATCCTTCATCCTCGCGGTCTCGCTGATTCCGTTCTTCCTGAACGTGTACATCACCGCCCGCAAGGCACCGAAGGTCACCGTGAATGACCCCTGGGGTTATGGTGGATCGCTCGAGTGGGCCACCTCGTGCCCGCCCCCGCGTCACAACTTCACGTCGATCCCGCGGATTCGCTCCGAGCGTCCCGCCTTCGACCTGAACCACCCCGAGGCTGCCGAGTTCACCGGCCGCGATACCCCGGCAATTACGACCGTTGAAGAAGGAGGAGCGAAGTAATGAAGTCCAACATTTCGATCCTCTGGATCCTCGCCGTCTTCTGCCTGATTCTGGCGGGTGTCTACACCTTCTGGAACGTCATCGACCCGGCCCACGGCCGCGTCGAGTGGGTTGGTACCGTGGCCCTGCTGCTCTCGGCCATCCTCTCCGGCTTCATCGCCTTCTACCTGCGTCTGGTTTACCGGTCCCAGGGGGGCGAGCTGCCCGAGGACAACGTGGCCGCGAACATCGATGACGCCGACCCGGAGATGGGACACTTCGCTCCGTGGAGCTGGTGGCCGTTCGTTCTGGTTGGCGGTGCCTCGGTGGTCATCATCGGCATCTCGGTCGCCCAGGAGGGTAACTTCTGGCTGGCCTGGTTCGGTGCCCCGATCGTCCTGGTCGCGCTGGTCGGCTGGGTCTACGAGTTCTACCGCGGTCGTTTCGCACACTAAGGTTCAGTAACACACGGGCGGGCCCGCTTCCCTTTGGGAGGCGGGCCCGCTTTGTTGTACCCGCGGCACCCGAGTAGGCACGACCCAGCCGCAGTACGCGGCGCACCGCCGCGCATAGCAGCTGCCTCCAGCTCGCAGCTTGCCGCAGCACACGGAGCCGCAGCACGGATTGCTCGATGATGAGCGACCTACGCGGCAGCCGGCATCGGCGGGCGAAGGCTCAGCGGTTGCGCGTGAGCCGCCTGAGCGCGCGCAGATAGCCGTGCGAGGCGTAGGACTGCCCGAGGAGTGTCAGGGGATAGATCGGGCTCCAGCGGGGCGCACGCGGCCGCCAAAAGCCGCGCAGACGGAACCAGACGGCGTCGTCGGGTTCATGGGTGATCAGGAAGTGCTCCTGCCCCTCCTCGCGGTGCCGGGGGTCCGCCTCATATCCGAAGCCGTGGGCGAGGGATCCGGGCATGAGATCGAGCCCCGGGCCCTCGGGCGGAATGCCGGCCCAGAGGATCTCGCAGTGCACGGTGGTCAGCGTGATCGGAACCAAACGCGGCAATGGCCGGTATCGCATCCGAATGGTCGCGCCCACGATATCGGATGCCGCACCCGTAGCACAGACCAACAGTCCGGACTCGTGGTGCAGCCGCCAGGAGTCGACGTCGGCCAGAACCCGGGCGTGCAGCGCCGCCCCCACACCCACCCGGAGGTCGTAGCGAATCTCGCGAAACCCCGTGGGCGTTTCCGAGCCGCCATAGTGTGGCGGAGACAGAGCGGAGGAGGGCGTCACGTTGGCTCGATTCGAGGTGGATGGATCGGTCCGCGGTCTATCGCGCCGGCTCGGGCGGTCGCACGGTCGAAGTCACCCCAGAATACCCGGTGCTCAGAGACGACCGCTCAGGGGGCACCTGGGCGCCGCGGGGGAGGGGAGTGGGTGCGCGGCACACACCCGGTTAAACACCGAGTGCCGGATCCTCCAGTGGAGAATCCGGCACTCTTCTGTGACGTGCTGTGTGGGGGAGCGCCTAGTGGTGCTCGTCGTCCCCGTGCGACTGGTCCAGCTCGTTCTGGGTGACCGGAGCGATCCGGTCCTCGAAGAACCAGCGGGACATTGCCGCGCGCAGGCGCATCGAACCGGTGATCTTGCCCTGAGCATTCGGGCGGAGCATAACCGGAGCGTTGTCCTTGTAGCTCACGAGATCCCAGCGCTCATAGTCGGATACCTGCTCGTGAACCTCGATGTACTCGCCGCCGGGGAGGCGGACAATGCGTCCGGTCTCGTAGCCGTGCAGCGCGATCTCGCGGTCCTTCTTCTGCAGACCCAGGCAGATGCGCTTCGTGACGAAGTACGCAATGACCGGTCCGAGGAAGAGCAGGGCCTGCAGGGTGTGAATCACACCCTCCATGGTCACCCGGAAGTGGGTGGCGATGAGGTCCGAGCTCGCGGCGGCCCACATGACCGCGTAGAAGGTCACACCGGCAGCACCGATAGCGGTACGGGTCGGGGCGTTACGCGGGCGGTCCAGCAGGTGGTGCTCACGCTTGTCGCCGCTGACCCACGCCTCGATGAAGGGGTAGATCAGGACGGTCACGATGAACAGACCCAGGATGATAACCGGCAGCAGGATTCCGAAGCTCCAGGTGCGGTCCAGCCACACAAACTCGAGGTGCGGCGGGGCCAGACGGAGCATACCGTCGGCGAATCCGATGTACCAGTCGGGCTGGGTACCCGCGGACACGGGCGAGGGGTCATACGGTCCGTAGTTCCAGATCGGGTTGATCTGGAAGAACGTCGCGCAGGCCATGATCACACCGAACACGATGAAGAAGAATCCACCGGCCTTGGCTGCGTACACGGGGAGGATCGGGAAGCCGACCACGTTATCCTCGGTGCGGCCCGGGCCGGGGTACTGAGTGTGCTTGTGCACAATCAGGAACATCAGGTGCAGGGCGATGAACACGATGACCAGCGCGGGCAGGATCATGATGTGCAGCGAGTAGAGACGACCCACGATGTCCTCACCCGGGAACTCTCCACCAAACAGGAGGAAGGAGATCCAGGTGCCGACCAGCGGGAAGGACTTGATCATGCCGTCGATGATGCGCAGACCGTTACCGGAGAGCAGGTCATCGGGGAGCGAGTAACCGGTGAAGCCCTCGGCCATGGCGAGCACGAAGAGGACAAAACCGATGACCCAGTTGATCTCGCGCGGCTTGCGGAACGCGCCGGTGAAGAACACGCGGAGCATGTGCAGACCGATCGAGGCCACGAACAGCAGGGCGGCCCAGTGGTGGACCTGGCGCATGAGCAGACCACCGCGGATATCAAACGAGATGTCCAGGGTCGAAGCCATAGCGGCCGACATGTGCACACCGTTCATGGGGGCATAGGAGCCCTCATAGGTGGTGTGGGTCATGGCTGCGTCGAAGAAGAAGGTCAGGAAGGTTCCCGACAGCAGGATCACAACGAAGCTGTAGAGCGCGACCTCTCCGAGGAGGAAGGACCAGTGATCCGGGAAGATCTTGCGACCGAACTCCTTGACGGCGCCCGAGATGCTCGTGCGCTCGTCGAGGTAGTTGGCAGCCTTGCCGGTGAAACCACCGGACTGCTTAGCGGGGGCCGTCGGTGCGGCCGTTGCGGTACTCAATGACGCTCCCAGAAGCTCGGTCCGACAGGCTCGTGGAAGTCACTCTGAGCGACGAGGTAGCCCTCATCGTCCACGGTGATCGGGAGCTGCGGAAGGGGACGGGCGGCCGGACCAAAGATCACGGTCGCGTGGTTTGCCACGTCGAACTGCGACTGGTGGCAGGGGCACAGCAGGTGGTGGGTCTGCTGCTCGTACAGGGCAACCGGGCAACCCACGTGGGTGCACACCTTCGAGTAAGCAACGATGCCGTTGTAGGACCAGTTCTTACGCTCGGGGAGCTCGTTCAGGTCCTCGGGCTTCAGACGCATGAGCAGAACGATGGCCTTAGCCTTCTCGTTCAGCACGTCCTTGGCGTCGTTGAGATCCTCGGGGATGACGTGGAACGCCGAACCCAGGGTCACATCGGAGGCCTTGATGGGCGCGCCGGAAGGGTCACGCGCCAGGCGAGTGCCCTTCTTCCACATGGTGTGGTGCAGCAGCTCTACCGGGTCCTCGTCGTACGGTGCCAGACCGCGGAACAGGGCCACGGCGGGCAGCGGGAAGACGACCAGGGCGCCGATCAGCGAGTTGCGGATGAGCGAGCGACGGCCAAAGCCGGACTCCTCATTCGCCTCCTCGAAGATCTCGATGGCGCGGGCGCGGGTCTCGTCGGTACCGCGCACGGGGTGGCGGTGGTCCACGGACTCGTGGTCGGCCATGAGGGCCTTACCCCAGTGGACGGCTCCGATACCCAGGGCCATCAGGGCCAGGGTGGCACCGAGGCCGATGAAGAGGTTGTTTGACCGAACCAGTTCCATCTGACCGTCGATCGGGAACATCATGTAGGCGGCAACCGCCCACAGGCTTCCCACGGCGGAGAGGAAGAAGAGGATGAAGACAGTGCGCTCGGCCTGCTTTTCCTTCTTCGGGTTCAGGTCGGTGACGCGCTGACGGTGTTCCGGGTGACCCGGGTTCTCAACGGCGTCGGGGCTCACCACGCCTGTGCCGGAATCTTCCGGCAGCAGGTCATGGGAAGAGGAGTTCGCAGCGGCGAGATCCTTGCCGCTGTTATCGTCCTGTGCCATTGTGCTCCTTACGTGATTGCAGTGTCATGATCAGGGCCGTCCTAGTTGGACTTGGCCGTGATCCAGACCGTAAGCGCCACAACGGCGCCGAGGCCAAAAATCCAGATGAACAGACCCTCGGCCACCGGGCCGAGCGATCCGAGTCCGATACCACCGGGGTTACCGATCTTCTCCTGGTACTTCAGCGCGGTGATGATGTCGCGCTTGCCCTCGGGGGAGATGTTCATGTCGTTGAACACCGGCATGTTCTGCGGGCCGGTGATCATTGCCTCGTAGATGTGAGCCGGGGTAACCCCGACCAGGCTGGGGGCGAACTTGCCCTCGGTCAGTGCACCACCGGCACCGGCCACGTTGTGGCACATGGCGCAGTTGATGCGGAAGAGCTCCGCACCGTGAGCGGCGTCACCGTCTGCATCCAGGTACTTGGCGTCCGGGATGGAGGGGCCGGGAGCCGTGCTTCCGACGTACACGGCGAGCTGGTTGATCTGCTCCTGGGTGAACTGAACGGGCTTCTTCTGAGCCTGGGGTCCGTGGCCCTGCATGGGCATACGGCCGGTTCCGACCTGGAAGTCGACCGCGGCGGCACCCACACCGATCAGGCTGGGACCGTCGCTGGTGCCCTGGGCCTCGAGACCGTGGCAGGTGGCACAGTTCGCCTGGAACAGCTTCTTGCCGTCCTCAACGTTGGACTGGCTGGCTGCGGCCGGCGCGGGCTGAGCGTTGGCGGTGGTTGCGCTCACCGCGGCGTAGGCGCCGCCGGTGAACAGCAGGCCGACAGCAATAAGCGCCGCGGCGGCAGCCGGGGAACGGCGACCGGTGCGGCGGCTCTTGCCGGCGGCTGGACGTGAAGTTTTGCGTGACATGGCTTTATTAGGCTCTCGGTTGTTATCTCAGGACGTACACGACGAGGAACAGAGCGATCCACACAACGTCAACGAAGTGCCAGTAGTAGGACACAACGATGGCGCTGGAGGCTTCCTTGTGACCAAAGTTCTTCACGGCGTAGCCGCGACCGATGATCAGGAGGAAGGCGATCAGTCCGCCGATAACGTGAATGCCGTGGAATCCGGTGGTGATGTAGAACGCGGATCCGTAGGCGTCAGAGTTCAGCGCGACTCCCTCGCTGACCAGGGTGGCGTACTCCCAGATCTGGCCGGCGACAAAGATTGCACCAAGGGCATAGGTGAGGAAGAACCACTCAACCATTCCCCACTGGCTCGGCTTAGGCCCGGTCGACCGCGGCTGGAGACGCTCGGCTGCAAACACGCCCGCCTGGCAGGCAAAGGAGGAAGATACGAGGATCAACGTGTTAATCAGCGCGAACGGCACGTTAAGTACGGACGTTCCGTGAGCCCAGATTTCGGGGGCTACGGAACGCAGGGTGAAGTAGATCGCGAACAGACCCGCGAAAAACATGACCTCTGAACCCAGCCACACAATGGTGCCCACGGCTACGTTATTGGGTCTGTTGATCTTCGGGGCTTTCGCCGCATAGTTCAAAGAAGTGCTCGTCACTCCTCCATTATGGCTGATTTGCGGGCGAGTATTGGCCATTTCCCGTCTCGCTGGACCTTCACAAGGGGTTAGGGCTACCTAAGTTTTCGCCGTGAATTCACCCTGAATGTCCGAGATTCCGCGGCTTTCCGGTCGTGGTGTCGGCAAAACGTCGGCATAAAGGTTTTTGCGGGCCGGAGCGTCGCGGATACCAATATGCTTGACCTATGTTGGATACCTTCACCTGGCCCTCCCTGTTCACCTCTCTGCTGTCCGGCGAGAACCTCAGTGTCGCCGAGGCGACCTGGGCAATGCAGCAGATCATGAGTGGAGCGGCGACTCCGGCGCAGATTGGCGCATTCCTGGTCGCCCTGCGCTCCAAGGGGGAGACCGTGGATGAGGTGGTGGGTTTCCGCGACGCGATTCTGGAGCACGCACTCCCGCTGCCGCTGGACTCGATGGCACTCGACATCGTGGGTACCGGAGGGGACCGCTTCGGGACCGTGAACGTCTCCACCATGGCGGCGATCGTCTCGGCCTCGACCGGGATCCCGGTCATCAAGCACGGTAACCGCGCCGCGAGTTCCGCCTCCGGTTCCAGTGACGTGCTGGCGGCCCTCGGCATCGACCTCTCGCTGGCACCCGCCGCCGTGGCCGATGTCGCCCGCGAGACCGGCGTGACCTTCGCCTACGCCTCGGCTTTCCACCCCGGATTTGCCCACGCCGGACCGGTCCGTGCCCAGCTGGGGATTCCCACCGTTTTCAACTTCCTGGGCCCGCTGACCAACCCGGCCCGCCCCGAGGCCTCGGCCGTGGGCGTTGCCCAGGCCGACCGGGTGCCGCTGATCACCGGGGTGTTCCGCACCCGCGGGGCAACCGCGCTGGTGTTCCGCGGGGACGATGGGCTCGACGAGCTCACCACCACCGGACACTCGCACATCTGGGAGATCACCCGCGGACGGATCGCCGAACACGACCTCGACCCCGGGGATTTGGGGATCGCCCGGGCGCGGATTGAGGACCTGGTGGGTGGCGATCCGGTGCGCAATGCCGAGATCGTGCGCGAAACCCTGGCCGGCCGGGTCGGACCGGTGCGCGATATCGTCCTGCTGAACGCGGCGGCGGGCATCGTGTCCTACCGCCTCGCCGAGGATCACACCCAGATGGAGCAGCCGATCCTCGCCCGCTTCCGGGACGCCCTGAAGGTCGCCGCCGAGGCTGTTGATTCCGGGGCTGCCCTCGCTAAGCTGGATCAGTGGGTCGCCGCAACGTCGCGTCGATCCGAGCACACGGCATAGCCGCCGCACCGGGCCACAAGCCCGGCGGCGCGAGTTTTGGGAGATATCGGTGAAGAAGCTGATGAATGATCCACGCGCGGTGACCGAGCAGGCCGTGGCCGGTTTTGTGCGCGCCCATGGCGCGCGTCTGCGGCGCGTGGGCACCGGCTACGGGGTGGCGCGCGCCGAGCCGCTGCTGCCGGGTACCGTCGCCGTGATCGGTGGCGGGGGGAGCGGACACGAACCCCTGCACGTGGGGGTTGTGGGTGCCGGTGCCCTGGCCGGGGCCGTGCCCGGTGAGATCTTTAGCGCGCCCACGCCCGAATCCATTCTCGAGGTGGTGCAGGCGACCCACGCGGGTGCCGGGGTGCTGTTTGTGGTGGGGAACTACTCGGGGGATCGCTTCAACTTTGAACTCGCCGCCGAGCGCTGCATCGCCCTCGGGATTCCGGCACGCCTGGTGGTGGTGTCCGACGATGTGGGGCTGGGCTCGCTGATCCCGGCCGATCGCCGTCGGGGAATCGCCGGCATGCTGGTGGCCCTCAAGATTTTGGGGGCCGCCGCCGAGCGTGGCGACGACCTGGAGACGCTGGTGGACATCGGCGAACGGATCAATACGAACCTGGCCTCGATGGGGGTGGGCCTGCGCGCGGGGACCTCACCGCTCGCGGACGTGGCCAGCTTTGACCTCGGCGAGGACGAGATGGAGGTCGGCATCGGCATCCACGGCGAACTCGGCCGTGACCGGGTACCCCGGGGGCGTGCCGACGAGATCGCCGAGCTGCTGCTGACCGAGATCCTGGCCGAGTTGGGGGCCACGCCCGCGGACACACTCCTGGTGTTTGTGAACGGGATGGGCGGGACCCCGCCGGGGGAGCTGGCGCTGTTTTTTGACAGCGTCGCCCGAGATCTGGAGGGGCGCGGCTATGTGATTGGCCGCTCCCTGGTGGGTGCCTATGTGACGGCACTTGATATGCAGGGCGTCTCGGTGAGCATCGCCCGGCTGGATCCCGAGCTACTCTCGCTGTGGGACGCCCCGGTGGACACCCCGGTGCTGCGCGCGCCCTAGCGTGCCGCGACGGTGCCCGCCGAGAATGATTTTTGTCAGTGAAGGAGAAAAGATGACCCTGAATGCCGAATGGGCCGCCCGGTGGCTGGTTGCCGCGGGCGACGTCTGCGATCGCGACCGTGCCTACCTCAGCGAGCTTGACCGCCTGATCGGAGACGGTGATCACGGCGAGAACCTGGCACGCGGTTTTGGTGCCGTGCGTGGCCAGCTGCTCTCGAGCCCGGGTGGGGAAACCCCGGCCGAACTCTTCCGCACCGCGGCCCACACGCTGATCTCCACCGTGGGTGGGGCCTCGGGACCGCTCTACGGGACCGCGCTGATGCGGGCCGCCGAGGCGCTCCAGGGACGCAGCGAACTCGATGCCCAGGGGGTGGTGGACCTGATCGGTGCCGCCGCCGAGGGGATCGCCGCCCGCGGCGGTGCCGAGGCCGGAGACAAGACGATGCTGGATGCATGGCTTGCCGCACAGGCCGAGGCCCGGGCGGTTCAGACCGCGGGAGGCTCGGTCGAGGAGGTCATCGAGGCAGCCGCCCGCGGTGCCGAGGCCGGGGCCGAGGCCACCGAGCCCATGGTGGCCAAGCGGGGGCGCGCGAGCTACCTCGGGGAGCGCTCCCGCGGACACCGCGATCCCGGGGCTGCCTCCAGCGCGCTGCTGCTCGAGGCCGCGGCCGCGGCGGTTCGCTCGTGACCCGAGGGGTTGTGCGCGCGGACGGATGGATCCGATGACCGCAAAGTCCACACGAGTGGGACTCGTCATCGTCTCCCACAGCGGACGCATCGCCGAGGGCGTGCGTGAGCTTGCCGGCCAGATGGCCCCGAGCATCACGATCCTCGACGCCGGCGGGGACGCCGAGGGTGGGCTCGGGACCGACTTTGCCCGGGTGAGCGACGCCCTCACCGGGGCCGATGCCGGTGCCGGCGTCCTGGTCCTGGCGGATCTGGGCTCGGCAATCATGACGGCCGAGTCGGCGATCGAGTTCCTCGATGCCGAGCGTCGCGCGCGCGCCCACGTCTCCCCGGCCCCGCTGGTCGAGGGGGCGGTGGCCGCGGCCGTCGCCGCCGAGCAGGGCGGTGATCTGGCGGCCGTGATCGCCGCCGCGCTGACGGCGGGGGATGGGAGCCCCGCGGACGCCGTAGGCAGCGCCGACGCGCTGGCGGCCGAGGAACACCGGCCCGATGTGGCCGCCCTGGGTTATGCGCGCAGCGTCGTGGTAACCAACCCCGAGGGGTTGCATGCGCGCCCGGCGGCGGAGTTTGCCAAGCTGGCCGCTACCTTCCCGGTCGCGGTCACGGTTAATGGGCGCGACGGCAAGAGCCTGCTGCAGATCATGTCCCTGGGACTGATGCCCGGTGCCGAGGCCGAGATCGCCTCCCCGGACCCCGACGGTCGCGTGGCGGTTGATGCGCTGGCGGATCTGATCGAGTCTGGATTTGGTGATCGGGGCAGCGCCGCGCCCGGGAAGTGAATTTTGTCCCAACGCGGGCCCGCGGGCGTGTCGTGGAGAGGATCCGCGCGCCTTCCGCGTGCCCCGTTTTGGGGTCATCGTAACCGTGGGTAAATGACTGCGCCGGATAACGAGCGTGCAGTACTGTCGGAGGCGGATCGAGCGTGTTTTTAGGGGGCTCGACCATCAATCGAAAGGACTGCTATGGCTTCCAGCATCTGGGAAAACTTCTGGAACGTTTTGGCGCTGCTGCTCTACATCGTGGTGTTTGTGAGCTATCTGTTCGCGCTGTTCGCCGTGATCTCGGACCTGTTCCGTGACCACAAGCTCGCCGGTGGCTGGAAGGCTCTGTGGATCGTGGGACTCATCTTTATCCCGATCCTGACGCTGCTGGTCTACCTGATCGCCCGCGGTAGTGGCATGGCCCAGCGCTCCGCCGAGGCTCAGCGTTCGGCTCAGAACGCCGCCGACGCGTACATCCGCGAGGCCGCCGGTAAGGCGACCCCGAGCGATGAGATCGCGACCGCCAAGGCGCTGTTTGATGACGGTGCCATCAGCGAGGAAGAGTTCGCTCACCTCAAGGCCAAGGCTCTCGCCCGCGCCTAACGCCGAGCGTCACGGCCTCCGCCCCCTCCGTTCGAGAGGGTGCGGGGGCCGTTTGCGTTGGCGCGGGGCGGGTTCCGACACGCCGGGGCATAAAAATGGCCCTCGCACATCCTCCCGGTGGGGAGTTTCTGCGAGGGCCGTGGTGGTGCCGGTGGTGGGACTCGAACCCACACGTCCTTTCGAACAAAGCATTTTGAGTGCTCCGCGTCTGCCATTCCGCCACACCGGCTAACGTCGATATCTGAAACTGTATCGTACAATTGAACCGTGACTGAGCAAGAAGCAACCTCTACCCCCGCCCCGCGACGCGTTGTTGTCGCCGAGGACGAATCCCTCATCCGTATGGACATCGTGGAGATCCTCCGCGACAACGGATTCGAGGTGGTAGGCGAGGCCGGTGATGGCGAGACCGCCGTCGCCCTCGCAACCGAACTGCGTCCGGACCTGGTGGTCATGGACGTGAAGATGCCCCAGCTGGACGGCATCTCGGCAGCCGAGCGCCTGCACAAGAACAACATCGCCCCGGTGGTGCTGCTGACCGCGTTTAGCCAGAAGGAACTGGTGGAGCGTGCCAGCGAGGCCGGCGCGCTGGCCTACGTGGTTAAGCCGTTCACCCCGAACGACCTGCTGCCGGCCATCGAGATCGCCCTGAGCCGCCACCAGCAGATCCTCACCCTTGAGGCCGAGGTCGCCGACATGGTCGAGCGCTTCGAGACCCGCAAGCTGGTGGATCGCGCCAAGGGCCTGCTCAACGAGAAGATGGGCCTGACCGAGCCCGAGGCGTTCCGCTGGATCCAGAAGGCGTCCATGGATCGCCGTCTGACCATGCACGATGTGGCCCAGGCCATCATCGAGCAGCTCAGCGCCAAGAGCTAACACACACCCCAACAAAAACGGGCCCCGTCGAAGGACGGGGCCCGTTTTGCTGTCTGCGGCTATCGCGTCGGCTTGTCCTTGATCAGGTTGGTGATCCGGATGGTCGAGCAGCGACGGCCGTTCTCATCGGTCACCACGATCTCGTGCACGGTCAGCGTGCGGCCCAGGTGGATGGGGGTGCAGACACCGGTGACGATGCCCGAGGTGGCCGAGCCGGTGTGGGTGGCGTTGATGTCCACCCCCACGGCGACCCGATCGGCGCCGGCAAACAGGTTCGCGGACATCGAGCCGAGCGATTCGCCCAGCACCACGTAGGCACCACCATGGAGCAGGCCGATCGGCTGGGTGTTGCCCTCAACCGGCATGGTGGCCACCGAGCGTTCGACCGAGAACTCGGTGAACTCGATGTTCATCTTTTCGGCCAGGGCCCCCATGCCACGCTCCACGAGATAGCGCATGCCGGGGTTGTCGGCGGAGGTTGTGTCGGTCATCTGCTGCCTTTCGATGCGGAGGGGATGGGTCCAGCCTAGGAGAGGATCCCGAGCGCGGCCAGGGTTCCCAGCAGGCTGCTGGCCACCAGCGCAAACGCGACGATTCCGGCGATCCAGGCGCGGCGGCGCTTGGTGCGGGCACGCTGGGCGAGTTCGGCGGGGGTGTAGTCGTCAACGTTCCAGTCGGTCATGATTCCTCGTTTCGGGGATGGGGATCGGCGTCCCCCCGATACTCCCACACTGGCCCGGGCGGGAACGGCTGCCCGGGCGGCGTGGGGGATATCGCCGTGACGGGGGTCCCTTGTAGGCTGGGGCTGTGTCGGAAAACAAGAAGCCTACCCTCCTGATCATCGACGGCCACTCGCTGGCCTTCCGGGCCTTTTACGCGCTCCCGGTCGACAGCTTTAAGACCCGTGACGGGCAGCACACCAACGCCATCCACGGCTTTATCTCGATGCTGCTCAACCTGCTGAAGAACGAGTCGCCCACCCACGTTGCCGTGGCATTTGATATCTCGCGATTCTCCTTCCGTACCCGTGAGTACCCCGAGTACAAGGGCACACGGGGGGAGACCCCGAGCGAGTTCATCGGCCAGATCCCGCTGCTGCAGGAGACCCTGGCCGCGATGAACATCACCACGATCACCAAGGAGGACTTCGAGGCCGACGACATCCTGGCCACCCTCTCGGTGCGCGGCACCGAGGCCGGCTATCGGGTGCTCGTGGTCTCCGGTGACCGGGACGCGATCCAGCTGGTCAACGATAATGTGACCCTGCTCTACCCCTCGCGTCAGGGTGTGTCCGACCTCACCCGCTACGATCCCGCCAAGGTGCACGAGCGCTACGGCATCCGTCCCGAGCAGTACCCCGATGTGGCGGCGCTCGTGGGCGAGACCTCCGACAACCTGATCGGCGTGCCCAAGGTCGGCGAGAAGACCGCGGTCAAGTGGCTGGGGCTCTACGGCAGCCTGCAGGGTATCCTGGACAACGCCGACAACATCACCGGCAAGGTCGGCGAGAGCTTCCGCGAGCACAAGGAAAACGCCGTCCGCAACCGTCGCCTGAACCACCTGGTGCGCGATGTAGAGCTGCCGGTCACCGTTCAAGATCTTGAGCGCAAGCCGATCGACGCCGATGCCGTGCGCGACATGTTTGCCCGGCTGGAATTCCGTACCCTGTTGGATCGCGTCTTCAAGCTTGAGGGTGTCGTGGCCGATGCCCCGGCCGAGCCCGTGGCCCCGGCCGCGGTGGCCCCCGCGGTTCAGGAGTTGCTGGATGAGGAGCTGGGTGCCTGGCTGACCCGCAACTCCGCCGCGCACCCGGGTGGTCTGGCGCTGCACGTGGATGTGGTTGAGGGGTTGCCGACCGCGATCGGGATCGCCTCCGAGACCGAGTCCACTCTGCTCGCCTGGCACGCCGGCAGCGCCGACTATTCGCCGTTTGAGGCGTGGCTGGCCGGTCCCGATCCCAAGATCCTCAACGATGCCAAGCCCGTTATCAAGGCGTTCACCCACGCGGGCCTGGCCTTCGAGGGCCTGCGCACCGACACCCTGGTGGCCGGCTGGCTGCTGCGCCCGGCGAGCCCGGACAAGACCCTGGGCGACCTGGTCACTCGCTACCTCGATGAGCACATGCCGGTGGACGACCCCAACCAGCTGGTTCCCGAAGACAACGCGGACAACCCGGCGCTCAAGGCCTGGTACGTCGCCCGCGTGGCCGCCGCGCAGATCCTGGCGCTGGACGAGGGCTCGGCCCGCGTGCTGCGCGACATCGAGACCCCCTCGACCCCGATCCTCGCCCGGATGGAGGAGTTCGGCGTGGCCGTGGATCACGACCTCCTGGCCGGACTCTCCGAGTCGCTCGGCGTGACCGCCGCAGACCTGGCCGCCCGCGCCTACGCGGAGATCGGTCGCGAGGTCAACCTGGGCTCGCCCAAGCAGCTGCAGGAGGTCCTCTTCGACCAGCTGAACATGCCCAAGACCCGAGCCAATAAGACCGGCTACTCGACCGATGCCGACTCGCTGGCAGATCTTCAGGCCAAGGCGCCGCACCCGTTCCTCGGGCTGCTGCTGGAGCACCGCGACGCCACCAAGCTGCGTCAGATCGTCGAGACCCTGGACAAGGCGATCGACGAGGAGGGGCGCATTCACACCTCCTATATTCAGACCGGCACCAGCACCGGTCGGCTCTCCTCGGCCGACCCGAACCTGCAGAACATTCCGGTGCGCTCCGAGGTGGGTCACCAGATCCGCTCGGCATTCACCGTGGGCGAGGGCTTCGACTCGCTGCTGACCGCAGACTACTCGCAGATCGAGATGCGCATCATGGCGCACCTCTCCGGTGATGCGGGCCTGATTGAGGCGTTCCGCAGCGGCGAGGACCTGCACCGCTTCGTGGGTGCCCGGATCTTCGGGGTCGAGCCGGCGGAGGTGACCCCGCTCATGCGGACCAAGGTCAAGGCCATGTCCTATGGTCTGGCCTACGGACTCAGCGCGTTTGGTCTGTCCAAGCAGCTGCGCATCGACACCGCCGAGGCCAAGCAGCTCATGGGAGACTACTTCGCCCGCTTCGGTGCGGTGCGCGACTACCTGCGCGACGTGGTCGAACAGGCCAAAATCGACGGCTACACCACCACGATCTTCGGTCGTCGTCGCCTCTTCCCGGATCTCGCCAGCGCCAACCGTGTGCTTCGTGATAATGCCGCCCGCGCGGCGCTGAACGCCCCGATTCAGGGCAGCGCCGCCGACATCATGAAGATCGCGATGATCAACATCGATGCCGACATGCGCGAGCAGGGTCTGGAGAGCCGGATGCTGCTGCAGGTGCATGACGAACTGATCTTCGAGGTCAAGGCCGCCGAGGCCGAAACCCTGGAGACCATCGTCCGAGAGCGCATGGGGTCCGCCGCCGACCTCAGCGTGCCGCTCGAGGTTCAGGTGGGCCACGGTCTGAACTGGGACGCAGCCGCGCACTAGGGCTCCCTCCGTACCCGGCATGAAAATGCCCGCTCGGATGTCGTTTTCGACATTTGAGCGGGCAATTGTGCATTTAGGGCGCGACCCGGGCGGCGGCGCTCCGGGATTATCCCGCGCGGTTCTGTCGCCGGTCGCCGGGGGAGGGATACGCTGGGGGCATGAGTGAGAACGTTTCCCGTCCCCAGACTCCGATTGACCGCATTGCCGAGGCATGGGTAGACACCCTGGTGTCGCTGAGCCCGATGACCGGCACCTATATCGGCCGCACCGAGGCCAACGAATTTGTGGGTGACTACTCGCCCGCGGGCCTGGCCGCCTACCGGGCCGCGGCCGCGGCCGTCATCGAACAGCTCGACGACGCCGAGGTGCAGGACAAGCAGGACCGGGTGACCCTGGCCGACCTGCGCGGCGCGCTGCAGCTCGATATCGAGATCCACGATGCCGGACTGCCGCTGCGCGACCTCAACGTCATCGCCTCGCCGCCGCAGGAGATCCGCGACGCCTTCGACCTGGTCCCCACCGAAACGGCCGAGGACTGGGCGATCATTTCGCGTCGTCTGGCCCGGGTTCCCGCGGCCCTCGCCGGCTACATCGAGACCCTGCGTCTCGGCGTGGAAAAGGGCATCACCCCGGCCAAGCGTCAGGTGATCGAGGTCGCCGACCAGTCCGACCGCAACGGCGCGACCGACGGCTTCTTCCCGTCCTATATTGCCGCCGCGGGTGAGGCCGGCGCGGCCGTACGCGCCGAGCTGGAGGCCGGTGCGGAAGCCGCCGCCACCGCCTATCGCGAGCTGGCCGGCTTCCTGCGCGACGAGCTCTCCCCCGTCGCAACCGAGGTGGATGCCGTGGGTCGCGAGGCCTACTCGCTGTTCTCGCGTCGCTTCCTCGGCGCCGAGATCGATCTGGACGAGACCTATGAGTGGGGGATCCAGGAGCTCGCCCGCATGGTTGCCGAGCAGGAGGCCATCGCCGACCAGATCCTCCCTGGGGCCACCGTGCACGAGGCCATCGCGCACCTCGAGCAGGACCCGAACATGAAGCTGCACGGCGTGGACGCCCTGCAGAAGTGGATGCAGGAGACCAGCGACCGCGCGGTTGCCGAGCTCGGTGCCACCCAGTTCGACATCCCCGAGGAGATCCGCACCCTCGAGTGCATGATCGCGCCGACCCAGGAGGGTGGCATCTACTACACCGGTCCGACCGACGATTTCTCGCGTCCGGGCCGCATGTGGTGGTCCGTTCCGCAGGGCGTCACCGAGTTTGACACCTGGCGCGAGCTCACCACCGTGTACCACGAGGGTGTGCCCGGTCACCACCTGCAGATCGGTCAGGCCGTGTACAACCGCGACCAGCTGAACTCGTGGCGTCGCCTGCTGGCCGGCACCTCCGGTCACGCCGAGGGGTGGGCCCTCTACGCCGAGCGTCTGATGGACGATCTGGGCTACCTGAGCACCCCGGCCGATCGCCTGGGCATGCTCGATGGCCAGCGCATGCGTGCGGCCCGCGTGGTTCTCGACATCGGTGTGCACCTGGGCAAGCAGCGTCCCGACGGCCAGGGAGTCTGGACCGCCGAATACGCATTTGAGTTCCTGGCGCAGCACGTAAATATGAACGAGGGCTTCGTACACTTCGAGGTCAACCGCTACCTCGGCTGGGCCGGTCAGGCACCGTCCTATAAGGTCGGTCAGCGCATCTGGGAGCAGCTGCGCGATGACTACCGGGCCGAGGCCGGGGAGTCCTTCGATATTCGCGACTTCCACCGCGAGGCCCTGGGCCTGGGTGGCGTGGGTCTCGATACCCTTCGCGACGCGCTGCGCGCCGAAAAGTAGGGGAGACTCGGGGTGAGTGCACCAAGGCACGTCGTACTGGCGGGGGTATCGGGCTTTATCGGTGCGCACCTCGACTCCTATTACCGGGGGCTCGGGGCCCGGGTGAGCCGCATCGGCCGCTCGGGTCCCGATGCCCGCTGGGGGGAGCGGGAGAAGATTGCCGCGCTGCTTGATGGCGCGGACCTGCTGATCAACATGGCGGGGAAGAGCGTGAACTGCCGCTATCACGAGGCGAATCGCCGAGAGATTCTGCGTTCGCGGGTCGAGACCACCCGCGAGCTGCGCGAGATCGTGGCGGGCCTGAAGAATCCGCCGCCGGTGTGGATGAACGCCTCCACGGCGACGATCTACCGCGACGCCCGGGATCGTCCGATGACCGAGTCCACCGGCGATATCGGCTCCGGATTCTCGGTGTCGATCGCGACCGCCTGGGAGGCCGAATTCTTCGCCGGCGACCTGCCCGGGGTGCGCCGGGTGGCGCTGCGGATGGCGATCGTGCTCGGCGATGGCAGCGCCCTGGTGCTGCTGACCCGCCTGGCCCGGCTGGGTATCGGCGGTCCGCAGATGGACGGACGCTGGCCCGCGAGCCGCGCCCGCCTGGCCGCCGGGACCTACCACCGCTTCGGCGGGGGAGGCGGAACCCAGAAGATGAGCTGGGTCCACATCGACGATGTGATCTCGGCGATCGAGTTCATCCGTGAGCACGAGGAGCTGGACGGGGCGATCAACGTGTCCTCCCCGGGGACCGTAACCAACGCCGAGTTCATGCGGGAGCTGCGTCGGAGCGTCGGGGCACCGTTCGGGATGCCCGCGTTCCGCTGGATGATCGAGCCGGCGATGGCGGTCCTGCGCACCGAATCGGAGATGATCCTCAAGAGCCGCTGGGTGATCCCGGAAACCCTGGAGAATGCGGGATTCACGTTCGGATACCCGACCCTGGCCCCGGCACTGACCCAGATCGCGACATACCGCGCGATCCCGGCTTGAAGTCGGGCGAGTCGCCGGGATAAGATAGAGCGTCACGCTCGTGACAAATCTATCCGTTCTGCCGTGATGATCAACCCGTGTCACCAACCAGGTGACCCGGCCATGACGGCCCGAAACCCTGTCCATTCTGGAGCAACCACTACATGACAAGCGAAACGACCGCCAAGAACCTCAAGCAGGTCGCGATCAACGACATCGGCACTGCCGAGGACTTCCTGGCTGCGGTCGAGAAGACTCTGAAGTTCTTCAACGATGGTGACCTCATCGAGGGTACCGTTGTGAAGATCGACCGCGACGAGGTTCTCCTCGACGTCGGTTACAAGACCGAGGGTGTTATCCCCTCGCGTGAACTTTCCATCAAGCACGACGTAGACCCGAGCGAGGTCGTCAATGTCGGCGACTCGGTCGAGGCCCTCGTTCTCCAGAAGGAGGACAAGGAAGGTCGTCTGATCCTGTCGAAGAAGCGCGCACAGTACGAGCGCGCATGGGGCGATGTGGAGAAGATCAAGGACACCGATGGCGTCGTGACCGGTTCGGTCATCGAGGTTGTCAAGGGTGGTCTGATCGTAGACATCGGCCTGCGCGGCTTCCTGCCCGCATCGCTGATCGAGCTGCGTCGCGTCCGCGACCTGACCCCGTACCTGGGCCAGGAGATCGAGGCCAAGATCCTCGAGCTCGACAAGAACCGCAACAACGTTGTGCTTTCGCGTCGCGCCCTGCTGGAGCAGACTCAGTCCGAGTCGCGCACCACCTTCCTCAACAACCTCCAGAAGGGACAGGTCCGCAAGGGTGTTGTCTCCTCGATCGTCAACTTCGGTGCCTTCGTGGACCTGGGTGGCGTCGACGGTCTGGTGCACGTTTCCGAGCTGAGCTGGAAGCACATTGAGCACGCCTCCGAGGTAGTCGAGGTTGGCCAGGAAGTTACCGTTGAGATCCTCGAGGTCGACCTGGACCGTGAGCGCGTGTCGCTTTCGCTCAAGGCCACCCAGGAGGACCCGTGGCAGGTCTTCGCCCGCACCCACGCCATCGGCCAGGTTGCACCGGGTAAGGTCACCAAGCTGGTTCCGTTCGGTGCGTTCGTTCGCGTCGCCGACGGCATCGAGGGCCTCGTGCACATCTCCGAGCTGTCGGGCAAGCACGTTGAGCTCGCCGAGCAGGTTGTCTCGGTTGGCGAAGAGGTCTTCGTCAAGGTCATCGACATCGACCTGGAGCGTCGCCGCATCTCGCTGAGCCTCAAGCAGGCCAACGAGGGTGTCGACCCCGAGGGTACCGAGTTCGACCCGGCACTCTACGGCATGCTGACCGAGTACGACGAGCAGGGTAACTACAAGTACCCCGAGGGCTTCGACTCCGAGACCAACGAATGGCGCGAGGGCTTCGAGGCTCAGCGCGAGAAGTGGGAGCAGGACTACGCTGCCGCTCAGGCTCGTTGGGAAGCTCACAAGAAGCAGGTCGCACAGGCCGCCATCGAAGAGGCAAACGCACCCGAGGCTCCGGCCGCCGGTTCGTCCTTCTCGAGCGAGTCGACCGGCGCCGGCACCCTTGCCGACGACGAGTCGCTGGCTGCACTGCGCGAGAAGCTTTCCAGCAACAACTAATCGCTTTAGTCGTTCGCTGAGCGTTTCGCTTCGGTAAACAACCGGGCCGTTCTCCTTCGGGAGGGCGGCCCGTTTGTTGTTTGGGGCGTGGCTCACGTTTGGAAACGTTCGGTTGCCAAGTTGTCGGGTGATGTTCGGTTCGCCCGGCCGCGTTCGGGGAGTAGGGTTGAGGGGAATCAACCGCGAAAGGGCACAGCGTGTATCTGATCGGCCTGACCGGGGGCATCGCCTCGGGCAAATCCACCATTGCCAAACGACTCAAGAAACGCGGTGCCGTGCACCTGGATGCCGACCGCCTCGCCCGCGAGGTGGTCGAGCCGGGGGAGCCCGCACTGGAAAAGATCCGTGCTCGCTTTGGTGAGGGCGTGATCGCCGAGGACGGGGCACTGAACCGTCCGGCCCTGGGTGCCATCGTGTTCAGCAACCCCGAGGCCCTGGCGGATCTGAACGGCATCGTTCATCCCGCCGTTCAGGAGCGTACCCGCGCACTGTTTGCCGCGGCCGAGGCGGAAAACCCCAATGCGGTGGTGGTGTACGACGTCCCGCTGCTGGTCGAGGCCAAGCTTCCGTATCCGTTTGACGCGGTGGTGGTGGCCGAGGCACCCGCCGACGTGCGGATCGAGCGGATGGTGCGGCTGCGTCAGATGGACCGCGCCGAGGCCGAACGCCGGATCGAGGCCCAAGCCACCGATGCCGAACGTCGCGCGGTCGCGACCCACATCATCAACACCGGCGGGTCCCTGGGTGAAACCCTCGACGCGGTGGATGACTTCGCCGATGGGGTTCCGGGTCTCTCTCCCCGCCGCTAGAACGCATGACAAAGGCCGCCCGAGTTACCGGGCGGCCTTCAACATGTGCGAGCTAGCGAGCCAGGGCGGCCTTTTCGTCCCTGTTGATCAGCGCCAGGAACACCACTGTGAGCAGTGCAATCGCGATCAGGGCGATGAAGGTGACGTTCCAGCCGAAGTTTTCCACCAGAAATCCCACCCCGCTCGAGGCCATGGTGGCCCCGATGACGTAGCCAAACAGTCCGGTGAAGCCGGCGGCGGTGCCGGCGACGTGGCGCGGGGAGAGATCCAGTGCCTGCAGGCCGATCAGCATGACCGGGCCGTAGATCAGGCCACCGATCAGGGTTACCGCGACCAGCGGCATCCAGATCGGGACGCCCTCGGGCAGCAGCCAGTAGATCGCGGTCATTCCGGCCACCGCGATCATGAAGGCGATTCCGGTCATCGAGCGGTTGCCGCGGAACACCTTATCCGAGAGCACACCACAGAGGATCGTGCCGCCGATCCCGGCGAGTTCAAAGAGCGAGAACCCGGCAATGCCGCCGGTGACGCTGGCACCACGCACCTGGGTGAGATAGATCGGTGCCCACACCAGGATGCCGTAGCGCAGCGCATAGACGCACACGTTCGCCAGTGCCAGCAGAACCATCGTGCGGTTCATCAGCACGTGTTCCTTGATCAGACTCCAGGCACTGCGGCTTGAATCGGCGCTTTCATCCACCGAGACCTTGGCCGGATCATCGCGGTACTCCTCGATCGGCGGGAGACCCTGGGACTCGGGGGTATCCCGGATCAGCAGGAATGCGGCCAGCGCCACCACCAGCGCGACAATCGCCGGAAGCCAGAACGCCGAGGTCCAGTCATTCCCGGTCAGCTGAAGCCCCAGTGCGACCAGCGCACCGGCCCCGACGCCACCCACGTTGTGGGCCACGTTCCAAATCGATGTCTTGATGCCACGCTCGCTGGTCGAGAACCAGTGCACCAGCACGCGTCCGCTGGGCGGCCACCCCATCCCCTGGAACCAGCCGTTGATGAACATGACGGTGGCGAAGATCGCCAGCGAGGCCGTGACCGCGGGCACAAAGGCCACCGCCAGGTTGGCCACGGCGGAGAGGGCGAGGCCCAGCGGCAGGAAGTACCGGGCGTTTGAGCGGTCGGAGAGGATCGCCGAGAAGAACTTGGAGAACCCGTAGGAGATCAGGGTGGCGTTGGCGACCAGCCCGATTCCAAACTTGTTGATCTGCCCGTTGTCCTCGAGAATCGCGGCCACCAGGGGCAGGTTGTTTCGGATCAGGTAGAACCCGGCGTAGCCGATGAAGATCCCCACGAACACCTGGAGGCGCAGCCGCGGATATCGTGTGGCGATCACCTCGGGCGAGAGGCGCGGTGCGGGTGGCGGGGCCGCGAGCAGTCCCTTGGTTCGCGTGTTGTGCGACATAGATCGTGTCCTTTGTTTGATGGCACGCCATCGCACTCGGGATCGGAGCCGGGCGGCGTTGCCGTCGCCAACTCTAGGCAGGATCGCTGCGGGTCCGGGGGAGCGGGTCGCACGCGGTACGTTTGTCTGTCTGACCAGACCTTTGAGGCGCGGTGCCAGCCCGGTATTACCGCGGATTTTTGCGCATACGTCGCGAAAGCCGGGCATCAATGTCCGGGTGGACACCGCGGACACTGAACCGCGCTCGGGACTCCGGGACTAGCGGACCGGGGCCTCCAACAGCGCCACGCTCACCGAACCACCCTTGGTCGAGAGTTCACCCACCTGGGCGAAACCGAGCCGGGTGTGAAACGCCAGCGAACCGGGGTTTGGGGGATCGGTGTTGACCTCACAGGTGACCGTTCCCAGCCCGGCGGCGCGGGCCGCATCAAACACGGCCGCGTAGAGGACCGGTCCCAGGCCGCGGCCGCGCGCCCGTTCGGCCACCACGATCCGGTCGACATAGAGGAAGTCCCGCCCGCGGGCGGAGAACCAGGCATAGTTTTCGCTGGCGTAGGTGGCACCGGGGGCGAAGGTGATGATCGCCCCCAGAACGGTGTCCGGATCGGCGGGATCGACCACGGCAACCGCGAGATGGGCGGTGTCGATCAGCGTGCGCAGCTCGTCCAGGCTCAGCCGATTCACCGCGGGTACCGCCGCGTTGTTCAGCGCGAGCAGTGCCTCAAGCTCGCGCGGGTTGTGGGCATCCAGGGGGCGAGTCACGGCGGTCATTGGCCCAGTCTATCGGCCGTCGGGGGTGGCGAGAATTCGGCACTACCGGGCAGATCCGCGTCGATAAAGGCCGTAATCTCGGCGTTCCCGGCTGCCCCTGGATCGCAACCGAGTCGGTAGCCGAGGCTAGCGCGGTTGAGGGTCGAGTCCCGTGCGCGAGACGCTGAGGTCCCAGATCTCCCGGGCCAGTTCGAGCGTCCGCAGCTTCCGGGGGAGGCGTTCGCGCACCGGAGCACCGCGACTGGAGAGGAACCGCGGCCCCCACATTTCGCCGCCATTGACCGTGGGATCGAGGGTGGCCCGTACGGCCGGCCAGGCACCGGCGTCCTTGCCCTGGGAGAACAGGCGCGCAGGAATCGCGCGATAGGCGGGCCAGGGAACGTAGGGGAGCGCGGGGCGGCGATCCGGGGCCAGCTGGTCCATCGCCACACCGGGATGAGCAACAACCGAGGCAACCGGCGAGTTGGCCGCGCGCAGGCGGCGATCCAGCTCGAATGCCGTGAGCATCTGGGCGTATTTGGAGGCCGTATAGAAGGGGAGCGAGCGGTAGGGGCGGCCCATATGGTCCACATCGCTCGGGTCGAGCCTGGCCAGCGTATAGCCGAGGCTGCCCATCGTCACCAGGCGCGATCCGGGTGTGCGCTCAAGGGCGGGGAGCGAGCGGGCGATCAGGGCGAAGTTTCCCAGCTGGTTGGTTCCGAACACCAGTTCGTCGCCGGCCACGGAGGTGTGGTGTTCGGTCTGGGGCTTGAGCCCGGCGTTGAGGACCAGTGCGTCGAGCCGGGGAAGCGCCCCGATTTCGGCCGCGGCGGATTCGATCGAGGCCGGATCGGCCAGATCCAACCGGATGAAACCCAGCCGGGCCTGCGGATCCCGCGCGGCCAGGGTTTCCAGGGCCCGGGTGGCCCGCTCCTCGCTGCGGGCGGCGATGACCACCTCGGCCCCGGTGGACGCCAGCTGTTCGGCGATAAAGAATCCGATCCCCGCGCCGCCGCCGGTCACCACAAAGGTTCGGTTGTCCTGGCGGGGGAGGCGGGCGGGATTCCACGTGGTCATGGGCTCACGTTAGCGGACATCGCGGCCAGCATGCGAGCGTTGCGGATCCGCCTCGGGCGAACGACGGGTTCGGTGTCGGTGGTGGTGCCTAGACTGGAGGCATGGAACCCACCCGCTCCGTTCGTCCGTTTGAGGTCATCAGCCAGTACACCCCGAGTGGTGATCAGCCCACCGCGATCGCCGACCTGGCCGCGCGTATTAACGCCGGTGAGGCCGATGTGGTGCTGCTGGGTGCCACCGGTACCGGTAAGTCCGCCACCACCGCGTGGCTGATCGAACAGGTCCAACGCCCCACCCTGGTTATGGCGCACAATAAGACCCTGGCGGCGCAGCTGGCCAATGAGTTCCGCGACCTGCTCCCCAATAACGCGGTCGAGTACTTCGTGTCCTACTACGACTACTACCAGCCAGAGGCCTACGTTCCGCAGACCGATACCTTCATCGAGAAGGACTCCTCGGTCAACGCCGAGGTCGAGCGCCTGCGTCACTCCACCACCAACTCGCTGCTCAGTCGGCGTGATGTTGTGGTGGTCTCCACCGTGTCCTGCATCTACGGCCTGGGTGCGGCCGAGGAGTACTTAGACGCCATGGTGGCGCTGCAGGTGGGCGAAAACGTGGGGCGGGATCGCCTGATCCGTCGGTTCGTGGGCATGCAGTACAACCGCAACGACATCGACTTCTCCCGCGGCAACTTCCGCGTGCGCGGCGACACCATCGAGATCATCCCGGTCTATGAGGAGCTCGCGGTGCGGATCGAGCTGTTTGGCGACGAGATCGAGGCAATCTACTCGCTGCATCCGCTCACCGGCGAGATTGTCAAGCAGCTGGATGCGGTCTCGATCTTCCCGGCCACGCACTATGCGGCCAGCCCCGAGACCATGCAGCGCGCGATGAAAACCATCGAGGAGGAGCTGGAAATTCGACTGGCCGAGCTTGAGGGTCAGGGCAAGGTGCTCGAGGCCCAGCGGCTGCGCATGCGCACCACCTTCGACCTGGAGATGATGCAGCAGATCGGGTTCTGCTCGGGCATCGAGAACTATTCCCGCCACATCGATCAGCGCCAGGCGGGGGAGGCCCCTAACTGTCTGCTCGACTACTTCCCCGACGACTTCCTCACCGTGATCGACGAGTCCCACGTGACCGTCCCGCAGATCGGCGCGATGTTTGAGGGTGATGCCTCGCGTAAGCGCACCCTGGTGGACCACGGCTTCCGTCTGCCCAGCGCGATGGACAACCGCCCGCTCACCTTCTCCGAGTTCAAGAACCGAGTGGGCCAGACGGTGTACCTCTCGGCCACCCCGGGTAAGTACGAGATGGGCATTGCCGATGGCGTAGTCGAGCAGATCATCCGCCCCACCGGCCTGGTCGACCCCGAGATCGTGATCAAGCCCAGCGAGGGCCAGATCGACGACCTGCTCGAGGAGATCACCGCCCGCGCCGAACGAGACGAGCGCGTGCTGGTGACCACCCTGACCAAGAAGATGGCCGAGGAGCTTACCGACTTCCTCACCGAGGCCGGGGTGCGCGTGCGCTACCTGCACTCCGATGTGGACACCCTGCGCCGGGTCGAGCTGCTGACCGAGCTGCGCCAGGGAGTGTACGACGTCCTGGTGGGTATCAACCTGCTGCGTGAGGGCCTCGACCTTCCCGAGGTCTCGCTGGTCGCGATCCTCGACGCGGATAAGGAGGGTTTCCTGCGTTCGGCGACCTCGCTGATTCAGACCATCGGTCGTGCGGCGCGTAACGTCTCCGGTCAGGTGCACATGTACGCCGATAAGATCACCCCCTCGATGCGCCTGGCCATCGACGAGACGGATCGCCGCCGTGAAAAGCAGGTGGCGTACAACCTCGAACACGGCATCGATCCGCAGCCGCTGCGCAAGAAGATTGCCGACATCACCGATCAGCTGCTGCGTGAGGGTGCCGATACGGCCGAGCTGCTCGCCGGGAAGCAGGGCGATAAAAAGAAGTCGCCGACCCCGCGCCTGCGCCGGGAGGGCATCGCCGCCGAGGGTGCGGCCGAGCTGGAAACCCTGATCGCCGACCTCACCGAGCAGATGCTGGCCGCCGCCTCCGAACTCAAGTTTGAGCTTGCCGGACGTCTGCGCGACGAGGTTCAGGATCTCAAGAAGGAACTCCGGCAGATGGAAAAGGCCGGGCACATCTAGCGTTCGGCGAGATCCCCGGGCCCCACGTTTTCCCGAAACGTGGGGCCCCGTGTTTCCCCGGATTACGGGAAGCTGTGGGGTTAATTAGTATTGCGTGTCACCCGTTCGGGTGTCGGTCCGGGGAGGCGTAGGATGGCCCCATGTTGTCCGACTTCGACGCCGCAAAACCCTCGCGGCGTGCATCCGCAGATTCACACCCCGCCGATCGGGACGGTGATCCCGGTCTGATCGTGAGCCTCGACGCACACCCCGGACGACGCCGGTCAAAGCCGAGTCGGGCCGTGCGTCGCAACCGTGCGATCTTCGCACTCCTGGCGGGGATGATTCCGGTGGCGCTGATCGCCCTGCTCGCGATTCCCGGAGATGACGGAGTACTCGGGTTTGTGGGGACCGATGCTCACAACCTCGAGCTCTCGGTTGCCGGTGCGTTCGAGGCGAAATCCGCAGCCTCGGCGTCAACCAACCCAAAGGTCTATGTTCTCGGAGACTCCTATTCGCGCAGCAGCGGGGCCAGTGATCCTCAGCATGACAACATGCACCTGCTTGCCGCCCACTATGGGTGGACGGTAGACAACCTCTCCGAGGGGGGCGTGGGGTATGGAACCTCGATTGAGGGAGACAGCAGTCAGAGCGAGTGCGGCCAAGACCGCTGCGCCTCGTATCTGGAGCAGATCGCCTCAATTCCCGCTTCGGCTCAGCGCATCCTGGTCAACGGCGGCAAGAATGAGGTCAACGTGGATGAGACCGATTCGGACTCGCATATTGATACGTTCTTTGCGATGCTTCGTGCGGCGCACCCCACCGCCGATATCGTGGCCACCAGCCCGATCTGGCAGAACACCGATGAGCCCGACTCCATGGTCGCGATGCGGTCCCGCGTTCAGCACGATGTACAGACCATCGGCGGGCACTACCTCGACATCGGTCAGCCGTTGGTCTCGGCACCGGATCTGCTCTATGAGGACGGTGAACACCCCAATGATGCGGGGCACGTGGCCGTGGCCGACGCCATGATCGCCGGATTTACCCGGCTGGGAGACAAGGCCTGGACCAGCGCCAAGGGCACGCCCGCGGCCACCGCGACGGCGCGTCCCTAGCGCATTGCGCCGCTGGCGGAATGCAATGTCGGTGGTCGCGCGTAGACTAATCGGGTGTCGATCCAACTGCCTGATTCCCTGAATTCGCTGAGTGTCCGTGGTGCCCGTGTGCACAACCTGCGTGACGTCAACCTGGAAATTCCCCGTAACTCGCTCGTGGTGTTTACCGGCCTTTCGGGGTCGGGAAAGTCCTCGCTCGCGTTCGATACCATCTTCGCCGAGGGGCAGCGTCGCTACGTCGAGTCACTCTCGGCGTATGCCCGCCAGTTCCTGGGCCAGGTGGATCGCCCCGACGTCGACTTCATCGAGGGCCTGAGCCCCGCGGTGTCGATCGACCAGAAGTCGACCAACCGCAACCCCCGCTCGACCGTGGGTACCATCACCGAGGTGTGGGACTACATGCGTCTGCTGTGGGCGCGTATCGGCATCGCGCACTGTCCCGAGTGTCATGAGCCGATCCAGAAGCAGACCGTGCAGCAGATCGCCGATCAGCTGATGGAGCTTGAGACGGGTACCCGCTACCTGATCATGAGCCCGGTGGTGGTGCAGAAAAAGGGCGAGTTTGTTGACCTGTTCGCCGAACTGGTGGCCGCCGGGTTCTCCCGCGCGCTGGTCGACGGCGAGCAGATCCAGCTGAGCAGCCCGCCCACCCTGAAGAAGAGCTATAAGCACGACATCTCGGTGGTGGTAGACCGTCTGGTCGCCGGTCCCGAGCTGCTGGGACGCCTCACCGACTCGCTGGAGACCGCGCTGCGCCTGACCGACGGCATCGTCCAGGTGAGCTTCGTGGATCGCGAGGGGGATGACGCCCTCCGCAGCTACAGTGAGAAGCTGTCCTGCCCGAATAACCACCCGATCTCGCTCACCGAGATCGAGCCGCGCACCTTCTCCTTCAACGCCCCGTTTGGCGCCTGCCCCGAGTGCTCGGGCCTGGGCACCCGGATGAGCGTGGACGAGGAACTCCTGGTGGGAGACCCGGAGGCGAGCATCAACGAGGGTGCAATCGTACCCTGGTCCACCCAGGGTAAGGGCCTCTACCAGTACTACGAAAAGCTGCTGGTGGGCCTCGCCGACGACCTGGACTTCTCACTCAATACCCCGTGGAATCAGCTGCCCAAGAAGATCCAGGAGGCCGTCCTCCGCGGCAATAACTTCTCGGTCAAGGTGCGCTATAAGAACCGCTTCGGGCGCGAGATGACCTACTCCTCGGGCTTCGAGGGTGTGATGCCCTATATCGAGCGTCAGTACCTGCAGGCCGAGACCGACACCCAGCGCCAGCGCTGGACCGAGTACCTGCGTGAGGTGCCCTGCCCGGTGTGTGCGGGTAAGCGGCTCAAGCCCGAGGTGCTCGCGGTGCTGATCAACGGCGAGAACATCTCCGATGTGGCCGAGCTCAGCCTGAGTGATGCCCGTGCCTTCATGGAGACCCTGACCCTCACCGAGCGCGAGGCGAAGATCGGTGCGCAGGTGCTGCGCGAGATCAAGGTGCGTCTCGACTTCCTGATCCAGGTGGGCCTGAACTATCTCAACCTGGCCCGCTCGGCCGGTTCGCTCTCCGGTGGTGAAGCTCAGCGCATCCGCCTGGCAACCCAGATCGGATCGGGCCTGACCGGCGTGCTGTACGTGCTGGATGAGCCGAGCATCGGCCTGCACCAGCGCGATAACCGCCGCCTGATCGAAACCCTGGTGGCCCTGCGCGACCTCGGCAACACCCTGATCGTGGTGGAGCACGATGAGGACACCATCCGCACCGCCGACTGGATCGTCGACATCGGACCCGGTGCCGGCGTCAACGGCGGCCGCGTGGTCCACTCCGGTGGCTATAAGGAGCTGCTGGCAAACACCGAGTCGGTGACCGGAGACTACCTCTCCGGACGTCGGGCCATCGCGCCCCCGAGCGTGCGCCGCCCGATCGACAAGCAGCGCATGCTGCACGTGGTGGGTGCCACCGAGAACAACCTGAAGAACGTCAGCGCGGACTTCCCGCTGGGCGCCTTCGTCGCGGTCACCGGGGTGTCCGGCTCGGGCAAGTCCACCCTGGTCAACGACATCCTGTACCGGGTGCTGGCCAATAAGCTCAACGGTGCCCGCCGGGTCGCCGGTAAGCACACCCGGATCACCGGCCTGGAGCACCTGGACAAGGTCATCCACGTCGACCAGGCGCCGATCGGCCGCACGCCGCGCTCGAACCCGGCCACCTACACCGGTGTGTTTGACAAGATCCGCAACCTCTTCGCCGAAACGCAGGAGGCCAAGGTTCGCGGCTATCTGGCCGGTCGATTCTCGTTCAACGTCAAGGGTGGGCGCTGCGAGGCGTGTGCCGGTGATGGAACGATCAAAATCGAGATGAACTTCCTCCCCGACGTCTACGTGGCCTGTGAGGTGTGCCAGGGCGCACGCTACAACCGCGACACCCTGGCCGTGCACTACAAGGGCAAAAACATCTCCGAGGTGTTGGACATGCCCATCGCCGAGGCCGCCGACTTCTTCGAGCCGATCTCGGCCATTCACCGCTACCTGAAGACCCTCGTGGAGGTGGGGCTGGGCTACGTCCGACTGGGACAGAGCGCGACCACGCTCTCCGGCGGTGAGGCGCAGCGCGTGAAGCTCGCCACCGAGCTGCAGAAGCGTACCAACGGGCGTTCGGTCTACGTGCTGGATGAGCCGACCACGGGTCTGCACTTCGAGGACGTGCGCAAGCTCCTGCTGGTGCTGGACGGCCTGGTCGACAAGGGCAACACGGTGATCACCATCGAGCACAACCTCGACGTGATCAAGTCCGCCGACTGGATCATCGACATGGGACCCGAGGGTGGTGCCGGCGGTGGAACCATCATCGCCACCGGAACCCCCGAGCAGGTGGCCGAGAACCCCGAGAGCTTCACCGGAATGTTCCTCAAGGAGATCTTTGAGCTGAACCCCGAGCGCTACCCGCGGGTGCTGCCCACCCCGATTGTGGTGGCCCCGGCCAAGGGCACCGCCAAGAAGGCCACCGGGAAGCCGGCGGCCAAGACCGCGGCTGCCAAGACCACGGCAGGGAAGGCGGCGGCGAAAACCACCGCGGCCAAGTCGGCGGCGGCCGATGCCGCCGCCCCGGCCAAGCCCAAGCGATCGCGCTCCTCCAAGGTTGTGACCACCCGGGTCGCCCCCACCAAGACCCGGAAGACGGGTTCCGATAACTAAATGAGCGACGTCCTCAGCTATCGACCAAAGGCGGGGGAGATTCCCACCAGCCCCGGCGTGTATCGGTTCTCCGACGCGTCGGGGCGGGTTCTCTATGTGGGCAAGGCCAAAAACCTGCGCCAGCGCCTGAGTAACTATTTTGCGCCCCTGCGCAGCCTGCATGAGCGCACCCGGCGGATGGTCACCAGCGCCGCCAAGGTGGACTGGACCGTGGTGGGCAGCGACATCGAGGCGCTGCAGCTGGAGTACACGTGGATCAAGGAATTTGATCCGCCCTTCAACGTCAAGTTCCGCGATGACAAGACCTACCCGTATCTCTGTGTGACCCTGGGGGAGGAGTCCCCCCGGGTCATGGTGACCCGCAATCATAAGATTCGTGGGGCGCGCTATTTTGGCCCGTACCCGAAGATCTGGGCCGTGCACGAGACGATGGATCTGATGGTCAAGGCCTTCCCGATCCGCACGTGCAACGACACCAACTACAAGCGCGCCATGCAGACCGGGAAGCCATGTTTCGCCGGGCAGATCGGCAAGTGTGGTGGGCCGTGTTCGGGCCGGGTGACCATCGCCGAGCATCGCGAACGGGTCAACGACTTTGTCTCGTTCCTGGCCGGGGGAGACCGCCGGTTTGTGACCGAGTTCACCGCCAAGATGAAGCAGGCCTCGGCCGATCTTGACTTCGAAAACGCCGCCCGCTACCGCGACACCCTGCTCTCCCTGGAGGCCGTGCTGGAAAAGAGTGCGATGGTGCTGCGGGACTCCCTCGACGCCGACGTGTTCGGTGTGGTCCACGATGAGCTCTCGGCCGCGGTGCACCAGTTCATGGTGCGCGGCGGGCGTATTCGCGGTGTGATGAGCTGGACCGTGGACAAGGAGCTGGAGCTCTCGACCGGTGAGCTTGTGGACGGGCTGTTGCAGCGCGTCTACGCGAGCGCCGATCGGGTGGATATCCCGCGCGAGATCATCGTGCCGGAGCTCCCCGAGGACGTCAGCGAGATGGAGTCCGTGCTGGCCGAGCGGCGCGGGGCCAAGGTGCGGATCAAGACCCCGCAGCGCGGGGAAAAGGCCGCGCTGATGCAGACCGCGCAGATCAATGCGGCCGGCACGCTCAAGCTCTATAAGACCCGCCGGACGGCCGATTTTGCCGCCCGCTCGCAGGCCCTGGCCGATATCCAGGAGGCCATCGGGATGGACCAGGCCCCGCTGCGCATCGAGTGTTATGACGCCTCGCACCTGCAGGGCACAAACATTGTGGCGTCGATGGTGGTGTTCGAGGACGGCCTGCCGCGCAAGGACCAGTACCGCCGCTTCAATGTCGCCGAATCCACCGATGACACCGACTCGCTCTACCAGGTGCTCTCGCGCCGCCTGGCGTACCTGAACGAGCCCGAGGAGCCGGTGCTGGAGGCGGCGTTGGCCGCGGGGGCGGACGAGTCCGCCAACACAGGCACCGATGCCGAGGGGGAGGCGCTGGCGCTGGCCTCGGAAATCGTGGCCAAGCCCAAGAAGTTTGCCTATCCGCCGCAGCTGCTGATCGTGGACGGCGGGCAGCCCCAGGTGGCCGCCGCCAAGCGGGCACTGGAGGATTCGGGACAGACCGGAATCCAGCTCGCCGGGATCGCCAAGCGCCTCGAGGAGCTGTGGCTGCCCGACAGCGACTATCCGGTGATTCTGCCCCGCAACAGCGAGGCGCTGTTCCTGATCCAGCGCCTCCGTGATGAGGCGCACCGCTTCGCCATCACCCACCAGCGCTCCCGGCGCAAGCGCGATATCACCACGATCCTGGGCGAGATTCCGGGCCTCGGCCCCGCGCGCATTTCGGCGCTGCTCAAGCACTTCGGTTCGGTCGCGCGGCTGCGTGAGGCCGATGCGGTGGCGATCGCCGAGGTACCCGGGGTGGGGGAGAGCCTGGCCGAAACCATCGTTTCCACGCTGGCGGCGCCGCGCGAAGCATAAATTTCGACGGCAAATCCCTGGGAGTTTCCCCACGGTTTTTCCGGATTTCTCGGGCCCGCATCGATCCGATGCGGGCCTGAGACGTGTGTGCCCGGCCGGGCCTGATGGATGCCGCCGGTCCCTGACCGGTGGTCAAAGACATCGCATTGCATCAGATATCCTGGGGTTTTTCCGGAAGCACCCCGCGTGGATGGCGAGGCCTTCCCTTCGTGCGTGGTCCGGGATAAGCTCGACGCCACGCCCGACGCACACTTCCCCGGAAATCCGGGGCGACACGCCGTAACCGTGCTCGGGTGCGTGCTGTCCCTCGAACGGGGCACGTGGGATCCCACGGAAGTGCGCCGCGCCGGATATGCTAGACGATGCCCACGAACCAAGACGGGGCAGAAAGGGCAGGTCATGAACGTCCAAGCCGAAGGAACACCCCAGCAAGAGGTGCTCATCGTTACCGGTATGTCCGGTGCGGGGCGATCGACCGTGGCCAATGCTCTCGAAGACCTTTCCTGGTACGTGGTGGACAACCTCCCGCCGCAGATGCTGCGTCCGCTGATCGACCTGGCCGAACGGGCCGAAGGGGCGATCCCCAAGATCGCCGTGATCGTGGACGTGCGTGGCCGAGACTTCTTCGGCGACCTGCAATCGATGATCCAGAGCCTGCGCGAGGGCACGCTGTTGCGCGTTTTGTTCCTCGATGCGTCGGATGCGGTGCTGGTTCGACGCTTCGAAGCGGTCCGCCGGCCGCACCCGCTGCAGGGCGGCGGCACCACCCTGGACGGAATTGCATCCGAACGTGCACGTTTGGCCACAATTCGTGAATCCAGCGACCTGGTGATCGATACCTCGGAGCTCAACGTCCACCAATTGGGCGGCAAGGTCCGCGACTATTTCGCGGCCGAAGGCACCCCCGGCGTCACCCTCACGGTGATGAGTTTTGGTTTCAAATATGGATTACCGCCGGACGCCGATATGGTTGCAGATGCACGTTTTATTCCGAACCCCTTCTGGGTGCCGGAGCTACGCCCCCTTACCGGGCAGGATGCTGCGGTCAGCGAATACGTGCTCTCCCAGCCTGGAGTCGAGGAATTCGTCTCCGGCTACCTGAACGTGCTGGAGCCGGTACTTACCGGCTACCAGCGTGAAAACAAGCGGCACGCCATGCTCGCGATCGGCTGTACGGGTGGTAAACACCGTTCCGTCGCCATCGCGACCAAGATTGCCGCTGCCCTGGCCGCGTCTCCGGGCGTCGCAGTGAGCCTGTCTCACCGCGACCTGGGGCGCGAGTAGTACCGGGCAGAACTTACCCTTTCAGAGATTCAACGATTGGAACACGCGTGGCATTGACCGACGAGGTCAAGAAAGAACTCACCTCGGTTGTCTCACCCAAGACAACCGTGCGCGCTGCGGAGCTCACCAGCATCCTGCGCTTTAGTGGCGGACTTCACCTGATTAACCAGCGACTGGCCATTGAGGCCGAGGTTGACACCCCCGAGCTCGTACGCCGGGTCCGTAAGGACCTGGCCGAGCTCTTCGGCATCCGCAGCGAGGCCGGTCGGATGGCCCCCTCGGGATCGCGCCGGAATGAGTTCTTCCTCATCCGCGTGCTGGACGGCGAGACCCTCGCTCGTCAGACCGGACTCATGGACCAGCGTCGCCGTCCCGTACGCGGACTCCCCAACCGGCTGACCACCGGTGGCCGCGAGGAGCTTGCCGCCATCTGGCGCGGTGCCTTCCTCGCCCGAGGAACCCTCACCGACCCGGGTCGCAGCGCGGCCCTGGAGATCACCTGCCCGACCGGCGAGTCCGCGATGGCCCTGGTGGGCGCCGCGGGTCGCCTCGGCATTCCCGCCAAGGCCCGCGAGGTGCGCGGCATCAACCGCGTGGTCATCCGCGACGGCGAGGCCATCGGTGCCATGCTGATCGCGATGGGTGCCGCGGGAACCGTAGCCGAGTGGGAGGCCCTGCGCCAGCGCCGCGAGGTGCGTGCCACCGCCAACCGCCTGGTGAACTTCGATGACGCCAACCTGCGCCGTTCGGCCCAGGCCGCCGTGGCCGCCTGTGCTCGCGTGGAGCGCGCAATCGAGATCCTCGGGGACGAGATCCCCGATCACCTCAAGTACGCCGGTCAGCTGCGTCTGAGCCACCGCGAGGCCAGCCTCGACGAGCTGGGTCAGCACGCCGAGCCGCCGATGACCAAGGACGCGATCGCCGGGCGTATTCGCCGCCTGCTGGCCATGGCCGACAAGCGTGCCTCGGACAAGGGCATCCCCGGTACCGAGGCCAACCTCCCGGTAGACATCGACGCGTAGTTTCGGCTTTTTTCTCGATATCGAGAAATATTCGGGGGCAACCGGCGGTTGCCCCCGATAGGCTGAGTATGTGACTCAGTGGTTCGTCACACTGAGCACGAACCCCACACAAGAGGAGATAGGTTTATGGCTATTTACACCCTTCCCGACCTGGGCTACGACTACGGCGCTCTGGAGCCCGCAATCAGCGGTGCCATCATGGAGCTCCACCACTCGAAGCACCACCAGGCGTATGTAACCGGCGCCAACACCGCCCTGGAGCAGCTCGCCGAAGCGCGTGACTCCGGCAACCTCGCGAACGTCAACAAGCTGCAGAAGGACCTCGCGTTCAACCTCGGCGGACACATCAACCACTCGATCTTCTGGACCAACCTGTCCAAGGATGGTGGCGACAAGCCCGTCGGCGAGCTGGAGAGCGCAATCAACGACTTCTTCGGATCGTTTGATAAGTTCCAGGCTCACTTCACCGCCGCCGCACTGGGTGTCCAGGGCTCCGGCTGGGCCGTTCTGGCCTGGGATGCGGTGGGCCAGCAGCTGATCGTTCAGCAGTTCTTCGACCAGCAGGCTAACTTCCCGGCCGGGATCATTCCGATCCTGATGCTCGACGTCTGGGAGCACGCTTACTACCTCGACTACCGCAACGTCCGCGCCGACTATGTCAAGGCGTTCTGGACCATCGTGGACTGGGAAAACGTGCAGCTGCGCTTCGAAAACGCACGCTCGAACGCAAACGGACTCCTGGTACTGTCTTAAGGGACAGAGAAGTCCCGGATAGCACTCGCTGTCCGGGGCTTTTTCGTTTGCGCACTGTTCACCACAGAAAAATAGCAGCGCTTCGGCGCTCCAGCGACAGGAGAAATCCTTTGACCGTCAAGATCGGTATCAACGGCTTTGGCCGTATTGGCCGTAACTACTTCCGCGCCGCCCTCGCAAAGGGCAGCAACATCGAGATCGTCGCCGTGAACGACCTGACCGACAACAAGACCCTCGCGCACCTGCTGAAGTACGACTCCATCACCGGTCGCCTCGATGCAGAGGTTACCTACAACGAGAACGAAATCGTTGTCAACGGCAAGGCCATCAAGTCCTTCGCCGAGCGCGACCCCGCCAACCTGCCCTGGGGCGAGCTGGGCGTGGACATCGTGATCGAGTCCACCGGATTCTTCACCAAGGCCGAGCTGGCTCAGAAGCACATCGATGCCGGCGCCAAGAAGGTTCTGATCTCGGCTCCCGCCTCGGGTGACGCCGCGACCTTCGTGATGGGTGTCAACGAGCACGAGTACGACCCGGAGAACCACCACATCATCTCCAACGCGTCCTGCACCACCAACTGCCTGGCCCCGCTGGCGAAGGTCTTCAACGACAACTTCGGCATCGAGACCGGTCTGATGACCACCGTGCACGCGTACACCGCCGACCAGAACCTCCAGGACGGCCCGCACGGCGACCTGCGTCGCGCCCGCGCCGCAGCCGTCAACATCGTGCCGACCTCGACCGGTGCCGCCAAGGCTATCGGCCTGGTTCTGCCCGAGCTGAAGGGCAAGCTGGACGGCTTCGCTCTGCGCGTTCCGGTACCCACCGGTTCGATCACTGACCTGACCGTGACCACCTCGCGTGAGCTCACCATCGACGAGATCAAGGCCGCCTACAAGGCTGCCGCCGAGTCGGGTCCGCTCAAGGGCATCCTGAAGTACACCGAGGACGAGATCGTGTCCAGCGACATCGTGACCGACCCGCACTCCTCGATCTTCGACGCCGGTCTGCTGCGCGTCCAGGGCAAGCAGGTCAAGCTGTCGTCCTGGTACGACAACGAGTGGGGCTACTCCAACCGTCTGGTAGACCTCACGGTCTTCGTCGCGGATAAGCTCTAACCACCACCTAGCAGCAAAGGAACCCCGCGAGCATGACGCTTCGTACTCTGGAATCCCTGGGAGATCTCGCCGGTAAGCGCGTGATCGTCCGCTGTGATCTGAACGTCCCCCTGTCGGAGGGCAAGATCACCGATGACGGCCGCATCCGTGCGTCCCTGCCCACGCTCAACACGCTCATCGAGCGTGGTGCGCGGGTTGTGATTGTTTCCCACCTCGGCCGCCCCAAGGGCGAGCCGGAGGACCGCTATAGCCTCGCGCCGGTGGCCGCTCGTCTGAGCGAGCTGCTGGGCCGTGAGGTGGCCTTCGCGTCGGACACCATCGGTGCCTCCGCCGCCGAGGCCGTCGCGGGCCTCGAGAACGGATCCGTTGCGCTGCTGGAAAACCTGCGCTTCAACGCCGGTGAGACCGCGAAGGACGACGCCGAGCGCGCCGCCTTCGCGGCCTCGCTGGCGCAGTTCGGGGACGCCTTCGTCTCCGATGGCTTCGGTGTTGTCCACCGTAAGCAGGCGAGCGTCTATGAGCTCGCCGGTCTGCTGCCCAGCGCGGCCGGCCTGCTGATTGCCGCCGAGCTGGATGTGCTGGATCGCCTCACCGAAACCCCCGAGCGTCCCTACGCGGTGGTGCTGGGCGGTTCGAAGGTCTCCGACAAGCTCGGCGTGATCGGCCACCTGCTCCCGCGGGTCAACCGTCTGCTGATCGGTGGAGGCATGCTCTTCACATTCCTTGCCGCTCGCGGCTACAAGGTCGGATCGAGCCTGCTCGAGGCCGACCAGATCGACACCGTGCTGGGCTACCTGGCCGAGGCCGAGAAGCTCGGCGTGGAGATCGTGCTGCCCACCGATGTGATCGTCGCCGAGAAGTTCGCCGCCGACGCCGCACACGAGGTTCGCCCGGTCGAGTCCATCGAGGACACCGCCTTTGGTGCCGCCGGCATCGGTCTGGACATCGGTCCGGACACCGCCGCCGCATTCGCCCAGGCAATCGCCGGTTCCAAGACCGTGTTCTGGAACGGCCCGATGGGCGTCTTTGAATTTGATGCGTTCGCCGGGGGAACCCGCGCGGTCGCCGAGGCCCTCACCCAGGTGGACGGCCTCAGCGTGGTGGGTGGTGGCGACTCCGCCGCCGCCGTCCGCGCACTCGGCTTTGCTGACGATCAGTTTGGCCACATTTCAACCGGCGGTGGCGCGAGCCTCGAATTCCTCGAGGGAAAGCGCCTGCCTGGACTGGAGGTCCTCGGATGGTAGCCACCCGTACCCCGCTCATCGCGGGTAACTGGAAGATGAACCTGGATCACCTCCAGGCCATCGCGTTTGTTCAGAAGCTCGCCTGGGCCCTGGACGACGCCAAGCACAACGAGGCCGACGCCGAGGTTGCGGTATTCCCGCCCTTCACCGACCTGCGTAGTGTCCAGACCCTGATCGCCGCCGACAAGCTGAAGATCGCTTTTGGTGCGCAGGACGTGTCTACCCAGGAGTCCGGCGCGTACACCGGCGAGATCTCGGCCGCCTTCCTGGCCAAGCTCGACGCACGGTACGTGATCATCGGTCACTCCGAGCGTCGCACCCTGCACAACGAGGGTGACGACGTGGTGGCGGCCAAGACCGCCGCCGCGCTCAAGCACAACCTGGTGCCCGTGATCTGCGTCGGTGAGACCGCCGAGGACCTCGAGAAGCACGGCCCCAGCGCCGTTCCGGTTGCTCAGCTGGAGGAGGCCCTGGCCTCCGTCTCGGCCGACTCGGACATCGTGGTGGCCTATGAGCCCGTCTGGGCCATCGGCTCGGGTAAGGCCGCGACCCCGGAGCAGGCCGAGCAGGTCTGTGCCGCGCTGCGCGAGAGCCTGCGCGCCCGCCTGGGTGACGCGATCGCCGACCGCACCCGCATCCTCTATGGTGGTTCGGTCAAGGCCGCCAACATTGCCGGGTTCATGCGTGAGCCCAACGTGGATGGTGCCCTGGTTGGCGGTGCCAGCCTGGACGTGGACGAGTTCGCCGGTATCGTGCGCTTCCGTCAGCACGTCGGAAGCTAGTTCCCCAACGAATTTTTCGGTCCCGGCAGAAATGCCGGGACCGATTCGTATGTGAAGCGCGTCGCCTGGTCCCGAAAGGGCTCCGGAAGCGATAAGCTGATTCCGTACGACCGCGAACCTGGTTTGCGGTCACGTTATACTTGACCGGTTCGCGTGGATGCGCGTTCGGCACATGAAAGGTCCTTCGTGGAGATTCTTCAGATCGTACTGCAGGTGCTGCTGGGCATTACCAGCCTCCTGCTCACCTTCCTCATCCTGCTGCACAAGGGTCGCGGAGGCGGTCTTTCCGACATGTTCGGTGGCGGTGTTTCGTCGAACCTCGGTGCATCCGGTGTGGCCGAGCGTAACCTGAACCGGATCACCGTGATCCTGGGTCTGGTCTGGTTTGTGTCGATCGTGGCCCTGGGCCTGATCACGAAGTTCCAGTCGGTTATCTAACTTTCCGCACGCTGCATTTCTAAGTCTGAGCGGTACAAGGAGTAAACATGGCTACCGGAGGTAGTGCAATTCGGGGTTCTCGCGTCGGTGCGGGCCCCATGGGTGAACAGGACCACGGCTTCCACGCCGATCGCGTGGCGGTGTCCTACTGGGACGCACTGGGCAACCAGACGGTTCGGTACTTCGCGGCAAACCTGCCCGACGAGGAGATCCCCGAGACCATCGACAGCCCCACCAGCGGTCTGCCCGCCGGCCGGGACAAGGAAAACCCGCCGGCTCTGGCGAAGCTTGAGCCCTATAAGACCCACCTCGCGTATGTGAAGGAGCGTCGCACCGAGGAGGAGGCAGCTTCGCTGCTCGAGGACGCGCTGACCGCCCTGCGGGAGCGTCGCGGTACCGCGGCCCCTAAGAAGTAGTTTTATCGCCAGAAGCGCCCCGGGAGGAAACTCCCGGGGCGCTTCTGCATGCCCACAAACGAGGGTCACGAAGCCGAGGGCACGAACGATAGCATGGCGGCATCCACCCATTTTTGTGAAAAAGGAACACATGGAACTCTTGCCGCGCCTTGCCGCCCTCGCCGAAAAGGTGCGGGATCAGCACCAGCAGATTGCGACCGAGGAAGCCACGAAGAACGCGTTCATTATGCCGTTCATCGCGACCATTCTTGGTTATGACGTCTTCAATCCGCTCGAGGTCATTCCCGAGTTCACCGCGGACGTGGGGATCAAGAAGGGGGAGAAGATCGACTACGCGATCATGCAGGATGGCGAAATCCAGATGCTGATCGAGTGCAAGAAGGCCGGGGCACCGCTCAACCTGGAGAACGCCTCGCAGCTCTTCCGCTACTTCGCGGTGACCAGCGCCCGGATCGCGGTGCTCACGAACGGGGTTACCTACAACTTCTACTCCGACATCGACGCCCCGAACCGGATGGACGAGAAGCCGTTCCTGGTCCTGGACCTGTTGGATATCGACGAGAGCATCGTGGGGGAGCTGCAGAAGCTCACCAAAACCGATTTTGACCTCGATTCGATCATCAGCGCCGCCGGGGAACTGAAGTACATCGGCCAGATCAAGCGTGTGATCGGTCGCCAGTTCCGTGAGCCCGATGACGAGTGGGTGCGTTTCCTCACCAGCCGCGTGTACGACGGCGTGATCACCCAGAAGGTGCGCGAGCAGTTCCGTGGGCTGGTCACCAAGGCCGCCGGGCAGTACCTCAACGATCAGGTCAACGAGCGCCTGAAATCGGCCCTGGGCAGCGCACGGCCGCTGCCGATCACCCGGATCGAGGATGAGGATCCCGAACCCACCAACATCGACTCCGATACGACTGGGGGAGAGGCCGAGGATGACGGTATCGTCACCACGCTCGAGGAGCTTGAGGGCTACCACATCGTGCGCGCGATCGTCTGCTCGGACGTGGACGTCGACCGGGTGGTGTACCGCGATGCCAAGTCGTACTTCGCGATCCTGTTCGACGACAACAATCGCAAGCCGATCGCCCGCCTGCACTTCAACCGCGCCCAGAAGTACCTGGGTCTGGTGGACGCGGACAAGAACGAGACCCGCATCCCGATCGAACACCCCACCGAAATCTATGCCCACGCTGATGCGCTGCGCGAGACCGTGCGCCGCTACCACGAGGTCTAACAGCCCATACAAAAACACCGCGGCCCCCGTTCCCAAAGGAACGGGGGCCGCGGTGTTGGGGGACCCTAGTAGGACTGAGCGATCAGATCCTCGGGAACCTCCGAGGCTGCAGCCTCATCCACGAAGAAGACGGTGCGACGACGGCCCTTGACGCCGGCGATCGGCACATCCGCATAGGAGGCACCGGCCAGGGCGAGGCCCAGCGGCGACGCCTTCTCCGCACCGGCCAGCTCGACCCACACGCGGCGGGAGGTGTTGATCGCGGTACGGGTCAGGGTGAGTCGCTCGCTCGGCGGCTTCGGCGAGTTGCGTACCGGCAGGACCGTGTGGTCCTTGTCCAGCACCTCGGTGAAACCGGGGAACAGCGAGGCGGTGTGACCGTCGGGCCCGACACCCAGGAAGGTGATGTCGAAGCGGGGCAGGTTCGAGTCGCCATCGGCGAAACGAGCCAGCTCCTCGGCATAGGCCACGGCGGCGGCATCCAGGTCGAGTCCGGCATCCGATGCGGGCATCGGGTGAATGTTCTCGGCCGGGATGGTCAGGTGATCCAGCAGAGCCGAATACGCCTTCACATCGTTGCGGTCCTCGTGGCCGGCGGGCACAAAGCGCTCGTCGCTCCACCAGAAGTGAACACGAGACCAGTCAACGCTGTCGCGCGCGGCGGAAGCATTGATGGATTCGAGCACCGCGATCCCCACACGGCCACCCTCCAGCACAACGTTTACACGATCGTATTCGTCGAGCAGGTCGAGGGTTTTGGTGAGGAAGCGTGCGGCCAGGGAGGCCGTCAGCGCTTCTGCATCCTTATGAATGAGGACGCGGCGTTCGTTGGTCATCGTTGATCCCTTACTTTACTTCGTGGTGGACTCGGCCAGCAGTTCGGCCAGTCCGGTGGTGATTACATCGCCGTACAGTGCGTCCGGGTCGAGTCGGCGCAGTTCCTCGGCGAGGCAGTCGCGCAGGCTGCGGCGGGGCAGAGCAATTTCGTGCTCGGGCTGACCCGGCAGCTTCAGCGTAGCCGACGTGCTGGTGAACGGACGAACGATCGACACCTCACCGCTGTCGCGCACGAGGGTCACCGAGTGAATTCCGGTGTCGTGCGAACCGCGCTCGGTCTCGACCTGCTCCACCGGCGCCTGCAGCGCACGGCGCAGCCAGGCGGCCAGCAGGATGGTCGAGGGGGAGTCGGAGGCACCCGAGACGATCACCTTGGTGACCGGCTCATACGGCGGCTGGTCCAGCGCCGCGGCGAGCTGAGCACGCCACAGGGTCAGACGGGTCCACGCGAAGTCGGTGTCACCGGCGGTGTAGGTGGTGGCACGCGTGTTCAGCGTGGCCAGCACGTCCTCACCGATCGAGGCGTCGGTGATCCGGCGCTGCGCCATGCGACCCAGCGCGGTGTGCGCCACGTCGGCCGGAGCCTTGCCGGGCCACCAGGCCACAACCGGAGCGTCCGGCAGCAGCAGGCCGGTGATCAGCGATTCCTCGCTGGTCGCGACCGCGCCGAAGACGCTGAGGATGATGACCTCGCTAGCACCGGCGTCGCCACCGACGCGGATCTCCGCGTCCAGGCGATCAACGCTGCCGGGGGTGACCTCGTTGGAGACCACGATCACACGCATCGGGTGCTCACGCGATGCCTCATTGGCGGCGTGAATTGCATCCTCTTCCTGACCGTGCTCGGAGCTGATCACCAGGGTCAGCACACGACCCAGGGCGACGGCGCCGCCGTCTTCGCGCAGGGTTACCAGGCGCTTGGCCACCGCACTGACGGTGGTGTCGGGCAGTTCGACGATCATGGGCGTCTCCAATTCCGGCCGTCACGCTGCAGGAGCTCGTCGGCCGAGGCCGGTCCCCAGGATCCGGGCTGATACTGATCAAGCGGGCCACCCTCTGCGGCCCAGAACTCCTCGATCGGGTCGAGGATCTTCCAGGAGAGCTCAACCTCCTCGTGGCGCGGGAACAGGGGCGGGTCGCCCAGGAGAACGTCGAGAATCAGACGCTCGTAGGCCTCGGGGCTCGCCTCGGTGAACGCGTGACCGTAACCGAAGTCCATGGTCACATCGCGCACCTGAGTGCTGGCACCGGGAACCTTCGAACCGAAACGGATCGTGACACCCTCGTCCGGCTGGACGCGGATCACGAGGGCGTTCTGGCCGAGTTCGGCGGTCTGGCTCTCCTCGAACAGGTACTGCGGTGCACGCTTGAAGACAACGGCGATCTCGGTCACACGACGGCCCAGACGCTTACCCGCACGCAGGTAGAAGGGCACACCGGCCCAGCGACGAGTGTTGATGTCCAGGCGCATCGCGGCGTAGGTCTCGGTGATCGACTCGGGGTTCATGCCATCCTCGTCGAGGAAGCCGGGAACCTGCTCGCCACCCTGCCATCCGCCGGCGTACTGGCCGCGCGCGGTGGCGGTTGCCAGGTCTGCGGGCAGACGCACGGCGGCGAGAACCTTCTCCTTCTCGGCACGCAGATCCGCGGCGTCGAACGAGTTGGGCTCCTCCATCGCGGTCAGCGCGAGCAGCTGCAGCAGGTGGTTCTGGATCACGTCGCGGGCGGCACCGATACCGTCGTAGTATCCGGCACGACCACCCACGCCGATGTCCTCGGCCATGGTGATCTGGACGTGGTCTACGTGGTTGGCGTTCCACAGCGGCTCGAACATCTGGTTGGCGAAACGCAGCGCCAGGATGTTCTGAACGGTTTCCTTACCGAGGTAGTGGTCGATGCGGAAGACCGAGTCGGCGGGGAACACGGACTCGACCACGGCGTTGAGCTCGCGGGCGGTCTTCAGGTCCGAACCAAACGGCTTCTCGATGACCACACGACGCCAGGAGCCTTCCTTCTGGTCGGCCAGGCCCGAGCGGCGCAGCTGCTCGGTCACAACCGGGAAGGCCTTCGGCGGGATCGACAGGTAGAACGCGTAGTTACCCATGGTGCCGCGTTCGCGGTCCAGGGTCTCCACGGTCTGCTTGAGGCGGTCAAACGCCTCGTTGTCATCGAACTCTCCGGGAACGAAGCGGATACCCTGCGCAAGCTGGTCCCACACCTCTTCCCGGAACTCGGTCCGGGAGTGCTCCCGGACCGAGTCGTGCACTACCTGCATGAAGTCCTGGTCTTCCCAATCACGGCGGGCGAACCCGACCAGGGAGAAGCCCGGGGGCAACAGCCCACGGTTCGCCAGGTCGTAAACGGCCGGCATGAGTTTCTTACGTGACAGGTCTCCGGTAACACCAAAGATGACCAGTCCGCTCGGGCCGGCGATTCGGTTCAATCGCCGGTCCGAGCTCAGCCGGAGCGGATTAAACTCCGGCGTAATATCCACGGGGGACATGGGACTCCTAGAAGGTTTTGCGAGGGGTTGTTAGCGCGCGATGGCGGCGAACAGGGTTTCGATGGTGCTGGCCGGGTCGGTCAGGGTGAGGGTTACGACGGGACGACCGTGGTCGGCCAGTACGCTTGCGTCACCCTGCGCCTGAGCGGCAATCAGCTCACCGAAGGTGAACGGACGCTCCGGGATCTCGAGGTCCGCGGGGGCGGTCTCGGTGATCTGCAGGAACACGCCCACGGCCGGTCCGCCCTTGTGGAACTGACCGGTCGAGTGCAGGAAGCGCGGGCCCCAACCGAAGGTGACCGGACGACCGGTTACCGCGGCGAACTGGTCGCGGACACCCTGCAGCTGCGGGTTGGCGACACGGTCTACGTAGGCCTGCACGGAGAAGTAGCCATCCTCGGGCAGGGTGCCGATCAGGGCATCCAGAACCTCGCGGACGGTGGTGGCGGAGCCGATGACCTCGGCCGGGCCGCGCACCTCGATACCGGCGTCCACAAATGCGGGCGCGGTGGGCTCGGGGCGGGAGTCCAGCAGACCGCGGGTAGCGATCTTGGCGGACTCCACGTCGGGCTGGTCGAAGGGGTTGATCCCCAGCAGGCGACCGGCCACAACCACCGCGTACTCCCACACCAGCAGCTGAGCGCCGAGGCTTCCGCTGACGAGGATCTCGCCCTCGCGTGCGTGGTTGTCGAAGTGGGTGTGGGCGTTATCCACCAGGCGCACGATCTGGGTGTCCGCGTAGTCCGCGGTTACCTCGGTCGAGAGCGGCTCGAGCACAACCGGCAGGACGCCGGTGCCGAGCTTTCCGGTGGACTCGGCGATCAGCTGCTCCACCCAGTCGCCGAAGCCGACGATGTGGCTGCCGTCGGTGACGATGCCCAGCTTGCTGCGGAACGCGATGGCCGCACCGAGCAGCAGGCCCGGGTTGGTCTCGTTGTCCACGGCGAGCTCAACCGAGATGGCCTCGGCCTCGTTGAGCAGCTCGTCGATGTCCGCACCGGCGAGGCCCGAGGGGACCAGACCGAAGGCGGTCAGGGCCGAGTAGCGGCCACCCACGTTGGGGTCCGCGTTGAAGACGGTGTAACCGGCCTCACGTGCGGACTTGTCCAGCGGGGAACCCGGGTCGGTGACCACGATGATGCGCTCGGTCGGGTCGATGCCCGCCGCGGTGAACGCAGCCTCGTAGGCGCGACGCTGGCTGTCGGTCTCCACGGTCGAACCCGACTTGGAGGACACCACGAGGGCGCTGGTCTCCAGGCGGTCGTTCAGCGCGGCCAGGATCTGACCGGGAGCGGTCGAGTCCAGGATGGTCAGCGGGGCGTCCAGGGTGTTGGTGATGACCTCGGGGGCCAGCGAGGACCCGCCCATGCCACCCAGCACGATGTGGTTCACACCGGCCGCGCGCAGCTTGTCGCGCAGCTCGATGATCGGTGCCACCAGCGGACGCGAGACCGAAACGGCCTCGGTCCAGCCCAGACGGATCGAGGACTCGGCCTCGGCGTCCGCGCCCCACAGGGTGGGGTTCTGGGCGGTGATACCCGAGGCGACCAGGTCGGCCACCAGGGTGGGAATGGCTTCTTCTACGGCTACCTTGACGGTGCCGGAGAGGTGGATTTCGAAGCTCACTTCGAAGCCTCCAGAGCTGCGTTCACGGTGTCCAGCAGTTCGTTCCAGGAGACGATGAACTTCTCAACGCCCTCCTTCTCGAGCTGAGCGGTGGCCTCGTCGTAGGACACGCCTGCGGCGGCTACGGCGTCCATGATCTCGTGAGCGGCGGCGTAGGCCACGGTCACGGTGTCACCGGTGATGACGCCGTGGTCGGCGGTAGCCTCGAGGGTCTTCTCCGGCATGGTGTTGACAACACCGGCGGCAACCAGCTCGGTCACGTACAGGGTGTCGGGCAGAGCGGCATCCTTGACACCGGTCGAAGCCCACAGCGGACGCTGCTTGTTGGCACCGGCGGCCAGCAGACCGGCGGCACGCTCGGAGGCGAACTCCTGCTCGAAGGCCTCATAGGCCAGCTGAGCGTTGGCAACGCCGGCCTTCGACTTCAGGGCCACGGCCTCGGGGGTGCCCACGGCGTCCAGGCGAGCGTTGATCTCGCTGTCCACGCGCGACACGAAGAACGAGGCAACCGAGTGGATGCCCGAGATGTCGATGCCCTTGGCCTTGGCCTGCTCGAGACCGGCCAGGTAGGCGTTGACCACGGCGCGGTAGCGCTCGAGCGAGAAGATCAGGGTCACGTTGACGCTGATGCCCTCGGCGATCACGGCGGTGATGGCCTCGAGGCCCTCAACGGTCGCGGGGATCTTGATCATGGCGTTGGGACGGTTGACCTTGGCCCACAGCTCCTTGGCCTGCGCGATGGTCGCGGCGGCGTCGTGAGCGAAGCCCGGCTCGACCTCGATCGAGACGCGGCCATCGAAGCCCTTGGAGGAGGCGTAGATGTCGGCGAAGATGTCGCTTGCGGCGGCAACGTCGTCTGTGGTGATCTCGAAGACAGCCTTCGATGCGTCAACACCGGCGGCCTTGAGCTCGGCAACCTGCTCGGCGTAGCTCTCACCGTTGCTCAGTGCACCGGCGAAGATGGTCGGGTTGGTGGTCACGCCGACAACGTTCTTCTCGGCGATCAGGGCCTGCAGGCTGCCGGACTGGATGCGTCCGCGGGACAGGTCGTCGAGCCAGATGCTGACGCCGGCCTCGGACAGGGCGGCGGTACGTTCGTTAGTCATTGAATCTTCTTCTTTCCTGTTCAACGCCTACGCGTTGAGCGAGTCCTTGGCCGCGGCCACAACGGCCTCGGTCGTGATACCAAACTTGGTGTACAGGGTCTTCTCATCTGCCGAAGCACCGAAGTGCTCCAGGGAGATGGAACGTCCACGGTCGCCAACAATTCCCCGCCAGGTGAGGGCGATACCGGCCTCAACCGATACTCGGGCGGTGACAGCGGCGGGGATAACCGACTCCTGGTAGGCGGCGTCCTGCTCGGCGAACCACTCGAGCGAGGGGACCGAGACGACGCGGGCCTGGATGCCCTCGGCTGCCAGTGCGGTGCGAGCCTCAACGGCCAGCTGCACCTCGGAACCGGTGGCGATCAGCAGCACCTCGGGGGTACCGTTCGGAGCCTCCAGCAGCGTGTAGGCGCCGCGAGCAGTCAGCGATGCCGATGCGAAGGTTTCGCCTTCGGCAGCACCCTCGCCACGTGCGTACACGGGGAGGTTCTGACGCGACAGGGCGATACCCTGCGGTGCGGTGTGACGCTTGAGCATCTCGAGCCACGCGTGAGCGGTCTCGTTGGCGTCGGCCGGACGGATGATGTCCAGGTTCGGGATGGCGCGGAGTGCCGCGAGGTGCTCAACCGGCTGGTGGGTCGGACCGTCTTCGCCGAGGGCGATCGAGTCGTGGGTCCAGACGAAGATCGGGGCGATGTTCATCAGGGCGGCCAGACGGACGGCGGGACGCATGTAGTCGGCGAACTGCAGGAAGGTTCCACCGAAGACGCGGGTCTTACCGTGCAGGGCGATACCGTTCATGATTGCGCCCATGGCGTGCTCACGGATACCGAAGTGCAGGACGCGACCGTAGTCGTTACCGGTCCACGCGTTGGTGGAGTGCTCGGCGGGAACAAACGAGGGGGCACCCTCGATGGTGGTGTTGTTCGAACCGGCGAGGTCGGCGGAGCCACCCCACAGCTCGGGCAGAACCGAGGCGAGGCCGTTGATGACCTTACCCGAGGCAACACGGGTCGAAACCGAAGAGCCACCCTCGAAGACCGGCAGAGCGGACTCGATGTCGGCGGGCAGTTCGCCAGCCTCGAGGCGAGCCAGCAGTTCGGCGCGCTCGGGGTTTGCGGCGGCCCAGGCGTCAAAGCGAACCTGCCATGCTGCGTGCAGCTCGGCACCGCGTGCCACGGCACCGCGGGTGTGGTTGATGACGTCCTCGTCCACCTGGAAGCTCTGCTCCGGGTCGAAGCCCACAACGGTCTTCAGCGCGGCGAGCTCCTCGGCACCCAGCTTGGAGCCGTGGATACCACCGGAGTTCTGCTTCTTGGGGGAGGGGTAACCGATGATGGTCTTGAGGATGATCAGCGAGGGCTTCTTGGTCTCTGCCTTGGCAGCCTCGATGGTGTCGTTCAGTTCCTGAACGTCCTCGACGTACTCGCCGTTCTTCTTCCAGTCGACGATGCGCACATCCCAGCCGTAGGCCTCGTAGCGCTTGGCGACGTCCTCGGTGAAGGCGATGTTGGTGTCGTCCTCGATCGAGATCTGGTTGGAGTCGTAAATGGCAATCAGGTTGCCAAGCTCCTGGTGGCCGGCCAGCGAGGAAGCCTCGCTGGTCACGCCCTCCTGCAGGTCACCGTCTCCGGCAACGACGTAGACGAAGTGGTCGAAGGGGCTGGTGCCCGCCTCGGCCTCGGGGTCAAACAGACCACGCTCGTAGCGTGCGGCGTAGGCGAAGCCCACGGCCGAGGCGAGACCCTGACCCAGCGGGCCGGTGGTGATCTCCACGTGGTCGGTGTGACCAAACTCGGGGTGACCCGGGGTCTTCGAGCCCCAGGTGCGCAGTGCCTCGATGTCGGCCTTTTCCAGGCCGAATCCGCCGAGGTACAGCTGGACGTACTGAGTGAGGGAGGAGTGGCCGACCGACAGCACGAAGCGGTCGCGTCCCAGCCAGTCCTGGTCGCTCGGGTCCTTGTGCATGACCTTCTGGAAGAGGAGGTAGGCGACCGGTGCGAGGCTCATTGCCGTTCCGGGGTGGCCGTTACCGACCTTTTCTACGGCATCCGCCGCGAGAACGCGAGCGGTGTTAACCGCCTTGTTGTCGATGGGATCCCACTTCAGAGCTGCCAAGATTATTGACCTTTCCTAATCGAACCCGGTGGCCTGGGTTGGCCGCCGTGGCTGAGCGAACTGCGTGTCGCGCACGGCGCCGCCCCCGAGGCGGGCACTACGACGGAGTGCGGGTCCGGGGGGAAGGGCGTCGCGTTATTGCGAGCGTCTACCAGTATAGGGAGTTCCGCTCCCGATAGCGGGGGAGTTCGGGCGCGCGTGCACGGTTGGTCGCCCGAAACCGATCCCGTAGGATGGGCGAGTCGAGTGAAGAGGTATATAGAACTAATGGACGTCCAAGAGTTGACCCCCGTCGCCACCGAGAAGATCGGTGCCAAGCGCAAGGTACGTGCCTACATCGCGCTCACAAAACCCCGTGTTATGGAGCTTCTGCTGGTGACCACGGTCCCGGTGATGATCCTCGCTCAGGGGGGTCTGCCGACCCTCGGGCTGGTCCTCGCCACGGTCATCGGCGGTGCGCTGAGTGCGGGTTCGGCCGGCGCGTTCAACTGCTATTTCGACCGCGATATCGACCGCGTGATGAACCGAACTCAGGGTCGACCGCTTGTGACCGGAGAGGTCAGCCCGCGCGAGGCGCTGGTCTTTTCCTGGGTCCTCGCGGTGGTTTCTACGGTGTGGCTGGCCCTGACCACCAACCTGCTGGCCGCCGCACTCTCGGTCGCGGCCATCGCCTTCTACGTGCTGATCTACACGCTGTGGCTCAAGCGTCGCACCGCTCAGAACATCATCTGGGGCGGAATTGCGGGCTGCTTCCCGGTGCTTATCGGGTGGTCCGCGGTCACCGGGTCGCTCTCCTGGGAGCCCTTCATCCTCTTCGGTGTGGTGTTCCTCTGGACCCCGCCGCACTACTGGCCGCTGTCGATGAAGTACCGCGAGGACTATCGCTCGGTGGGTGTCCCGATGCTCGCCGTGGTGCGCGGACGCGCGCAGGTGGGCCTGCAGGTCATCCTGTACGCATGGGCCACCGTGGCCTGCTCGCTGCTGCTGATTCCAGTGGGCAACATGGGCATCGTATACAGCGTGGTGGCGGTGCTGGCCGGAGGCTGGTTTATCTTTGAGACACACCGTCTGTACAACCTCGCTATTCGTGGCGCGGCGGCGAGTCCGATGCGTGTGTTCCACGGTTCGATCTCGTATCTCACGCTGGTGTTCCTCGCGGTGGGTATCGACCCGCTGCTGCACTTCTAGGGCGAATCTGCACGTTCGTGCAGCACGTTTCGCGCTTTGGGCATCGGGCGGGTCGATTCGGCTGCACATACGTTCAGCGCTCGTGAACCAACGTGAGCCCAAATCGGGACCGTGGGTACCCAGACAAAAGGGCGGTGGCCCCCTCCGAAGAGGGGACCACCGCCCTTTATCGTTGCCGGGTTAGGCGCGTGCTGCCTGCGGCTCTGCCGACACCTGCTCGGGTTCGGGGATCGAGGAGCGGGTGTCCAGCATGACCCGGGTGGCCAGGGCGATCACAACGCCGGCCAGGACCATGTGGGTGCCCACCATGATCTCCGGTAGTCCCAGGCGTGACTGGGCGATGCCCAGGACGATCTGGGCGACCTGTCCCACCAGCAGCCAGACGACCGGCTTCACCGGGTAGCGCAGGCGCAGTCCGATGATCAAGATCAGGACGGTCGAGGCAAACATCAGGTAGCCGGGCCAGGAGTGCAGGTGCTGCATGAACTCGGGGTTCAGGCCATTGCGGGGCACGTTGGCGTCGCCGGCGTGCGGACCCGATCCGGTGGTCAGGATGCCCATGACCGCGGCCAGGGCCACCAGGAAGGTCATGATGTGGGTGAGGATCCGGTAGGGCGCCGCGCTGCGCTTGGGGCCGGCCGCACCCTTGTAGGCGCGGTAGACCAGCGCCGTGGTCAGGCCTACCAGCACCAGCGAGATCACGAAGTGGGCACCCACCAGGTAGGAGTTCAGGCCGGTCAGCACCACGATGCCGCCGAGCACCGCCTGCAGCGGGATGCTCATGCCCTGGGCGAAGGTCAGCCAGAACAGGTCGCGGCGACGCTTACGCAGGTTCCACACCGACAGGAAAGCGCCGATGGCGATGATCACCAGCACGAATGTGAGAGTGCGGTTACCAAACTCGATGATCCCGTGGATGCCCATCTCCGGGGTCGAGGTCAGCGACTCGGCGGTGCACTTGGGCCAGGTGGGGCAGCCGAGGCCGGACCCGGTCAGGCGCACGGCGCCGCCGGTGCCGATCAGCACCGTCTGGAAGATCAGCGAGAGCCAGGCGAAAACACGAACCGGTCGGTTCACGCTCTGCGGCAGCCAGTTTGTGATCCGCTGATAGAGGCTTGGTGTCGGCCGGGAGGTCGTGGTCACGGGAATCGGTCCCCATCCTTAGTTAACGGTGCGGCTCGCGGTAATCACCCATGCGGAAATATGCCGGAACCTATAGAATACGAAGAGTTCGAGTAGTTGTCTGCGTCTGGCACGTTGCATGCCAGCCGCGGGCCAGGTACTGAAACCCCCTTGAACTAATTGTAGAGACGCCGGAGAGCGTCTCGCGCCACCCCCCTCTCATGCCCGCGCCTGATAGCGCATCACCGTGAGGGAATGCCAGGTACGGAAATTCTGTTACCGGCAGGTAGAAAAGAGGTAGAGACATGTCAGACGTGCTCATTGACCGTCCCGAATTGGACTCCCTGGGAGTTTACGAATTCGGATGGTCCGACTCGGATGCGGCGGGTCAATCCGCCAAACGAGGAATCTCCAAAGAGGTCGTTGCCAACATCTCGAACCTCAAGAACGAGCAGGACTGGATGCTGCAGCGACGCCTGAAGGCCCTGCAGATCTTCGAACGCAAGCCGATGCCCGCCTGGGGCGCCGACCTCTCGGCCATCGACTTCGACAACATCAAGTACTTCGTCCGCTCGACCGAGAAGCAGGCCCAGACCTGGGAAGACCTGCCCGAGGACATCAAGAACACCTACGAGAAGCTGGGTATCCCCGAGGCCGAGCGTCAGCGCCTGGTCGCCGGTGTGGCCGCCCAGTACGAGTCTGAGGTGGTGTACCACCAGATCCGCGAGGACCTCGAGCAGCAGGGTGTCATCTTCCTGGACACCGACACCGCGCTCCGTGAGCACCCCGAGTTCTTCGAGGAGTACTTCGGTACCGTGATCCCCTCGGGAGACAACAAGTTCGCCGCGCTGAACACCGCCGTGTGGTCGGGTGGCTCGTTTGTGTATGTCCCCAAGGGTGTCCACGTGGAGATCCCGCTGCAGGCCTACTTCCGGATCAACACCGAGAACATGGGTCAGTTCGAGCGCACGCTGATCATCGCCGACGAGGGCTCCTACGTCCACTACATCGAGGGCTGCACCGCCCCGATCTACAAGTCGGACTCGCTGCACTCGGCCGTGGTGGAGATTATCGTGAAGAAGAACGCCCGCGTTCGCTACACGACCATCCAGAACTGGTCGACCAACGTGTACAACCTGGTCACCAAGCGCGCCATCGCCGAAGAGGGCGCCACCATGGAGTGGATCGATGGCAACATCGGCTCCAAGGTCACCATGAAGTACCCGTCGATCTACCTCACCGGTGAGCACGCCAAGGGTGAGACCCTGTCGGTGGCCTTCGCCGGCCCCGGCCAGCACCAGGACACCGGTGCCAAGATGATCCACATGGCCCCGCACACCCAGTCGACCATCCTGTCGAAGTCCATCGCTCGTGGTGGCGGTCGCGCCGGATACCGCGGCGAGGTTCGAGTGGACGCCAACGCGCACCACTCGAAGAACACCGTGGCCTGTGACGCCCTGCTGGTAGACCGCATCTCCCGTTCGGACACCTACCCGGCGATCGACATTCGTGTGGATGACGCCGAGCTGGGTCACGAGGCCACGGTGACCAAGGTCTCCGAGGAGCAGCTGTTCTACCTGATGAGCCGCGGCCTCGAGCAGGATGAGGCCATGGCCATGATCGTGCGCGGCTTTATCGAGCCGATCGCCCGTGAGCTCCCGATGGAATACGCACTCGAACTCAACAAGCTCATCGAAATGGGCATGGAAGGATCCGTCGGCTAAATGACGACCACATCCCCTGCAACCAGCAGCACCGAAACCGAACAGCACGGGTTCAAGGCGCACAGCGACGGCGGCGACGCCTTCGTGCCGGTCCAGACCCGTTCCGAGCGCTTCGCCTCGACCGATGTGGCCGCCTTCCCGGCGGTCACCGGTCGCGAGCCCGCCTGGAAGTACACCCCGGTCGCGCAGCTTGCCGACCTGATTGATGGCGAGCTGGACGGATCCGAGTATCCGTTTGAGGCGCCCGCCGTCGACGGCGTCGCCGTGGCCTGGGTGGGCCGCGACGATAAGCGGATTGGCACCGCCGGTACCCCCGAGAACAAGGCCGCCGCCAACGCGTGGACCGCGTTTGAGAAGGCCCTCGTGATCTCGGTCACCGGCGAGGAGGAGAAGACTTTCCGCCTGCACCGCAGCGCGCTGGGCGACACCGCCCGCGCCGCGCACACGGTGATCGAGGCTGCGCCGCACTCGCGCGCCCTGGTCATCCTCGAAAACGCCGGCCAGGCCGCGCTGACCGAGAACATCGAGATCATCGTCGGCGACGGCGCTCAGCTCACCGTGGTGAGCGTTCAGGAGTGGGCGGAGGATGCCCGCCACCTGGCCGAGCACTTCGCCGAGATCGGTCGCGACGCCAAGCTGAAGCACGTGGCCGTGACCCTGGGTGGCAAGATCGTCCGGGTCAACCCCTCGACCCACCTGGGCAGCCAGGGAGCCGACATCGAGTCGCTCGGTGTGTACTTCGCCGACGCGCACCAGCACCTCGAGCAGCACGTGTACGTCGACCACGACGCCGAGAACACCCGCTCCCGCGTGAGCTACAAGGGTGCGCTCCAGGGCGAGGGTGCGCACACCGTCTGGATCGGCGACGTGCTGATCCGCCAGACCGGAACCGCGACCGACTCCTATGAGGAGAACCGCAACCTCGTGCTCAGCGAGGGTACCCGCGCCGACTCGGTGCCGAACCTGGAGATCGAGACCGGCGACATCGCCGGTGCCGGTCACGCCAGCGCCACCGGTCGTTTCGACGATGAGCAGCTCTTCTACCTCATGGCACGCGGTATCGCCGAGGCCGACGCCCGTCGCCTCGTGGTGCACGGCTTCCTGGTGGAGATCATCCAGCGCATCGGCGACGCCGAGCTGGGTGAGCGCATCGAGGCCGCCATCGAGCGCGAGCTTGCGGCGGGTGACCTCCAGTCGTGAGTACCCGTGTTTGTGCCCTTGCCGATCTGACCCTCAACCAGGCCCAGCGCGTGGTGGTCGATGGCACTCCGATCGCACTCGTGTTGGACGCGCAGGGTGAGGTCCACGCAATCGGAGACACCTGCACCCACGGCGATATTTCCCTCGCCGAGGGGTTTGTTGAGGGGGAGACCCTCGAATGCTGGGCTCACGGGTCCGCATTCTCGTTGAAGACCGGCAAGCCCCTGACCCTTCCCGCCTATGAGCCCGTCCCGGTATACGCCGTGGAGCTGCGCGATGGCGACATTTTTATCGACCCGACCGTAACGAAAGAGATCTAGCGCCATGTCAGTACTTGAGATTCGCGACCTGCACGTCAGCGTGGAAACCGACCAGGGCACCAAGCCGATCCTGCGCGGTGTTGACCTGACCCTCAACTCGAACGAGACCCACGCCATCATGGGCCCCAACGGCTCCGGTAAGTCGACCCTGGCGTACACCATCGCCGGTCACCCGAAGTACACCGTGGACTCCGGTTCGATCACCCTGGACGGCGAAGACGTCCTGGAGATGAGCGTGGACGAGCGTGCCCGTGCCGGCATCTTCCTCGCCATGCAGTACCCGGTGGAGATCCCCGGCGTGACCGTGTCGAACTTCCTGCGTACGGCCAAGACCGCCATCGATGGTGAGGCTCCCGCGATCCGTACCTGGATCAAGGACGTGCGCACCGCCATGGACAACCTGCGCATGGACAAGGTGTTCGCCGAGCGCAACGTCAACGAGGGTTTCTCCGGTGGAGAGAAGAAGCGTCACGAGATCCTTCAGCTTGAGCTGCTCAAGCCGAAGTTCGCCGTGCTGGACGAGACCGACTCGGGTCTCGACGTCGACGCGCTGAAGATCGTCTCCGAGGGTGTCAACCGCGCCCAGGAGAACACCGACCTCGGCGTGCTGCTGATCACCCACTACACCCGCATCCTGCGCTACATCAAGCCGGACTACGTGCACGTGTTCGTGAACGGTAAGGTTGCCGAGCAGGGCGGCCCCGAGCTGGCCGACCGTCTGGAAAACGAGGGTTACGACCGCTACCTCCAGACCGCCGACCAGGCGTAGGCTAGACCCATGTCTACCACCCTGAGCCCGGCCCGTTACGACGAGGTCACCGAGGCGCTCAAGGACGTTATGGACCCCGAGCTCGGGGTGAACGTTGTTGACCTCGGCCTGATCTACGACCTCGGTTGGGATGACGAGAACAACGCCCTCATCATCCACATGACCCTCACCTCGGCCGGCTGCCCGCTGACCGACGTGCTCGAAGAGCAGACCGGTGAGGCACTCGATGGCGTCGTGGAGGCCTTCCGGATCAACTGGGTCTGGATGCCGCCGTGGGGCCCCGAACGAATCACCGATGACGGCCGCGACATGATGCGGGCGCTCGGCTTCGCAATGTAGTTTGCCCTCTCAGAACCCCGCTCACCATTTGGTGGGCGGGGTTTTGTGTTGCGTGTTGGGTGCGGTCAAGTCCGGAAGTGCTCACGAGCTGCGGTAATCTTGAACGATCGCATGGACGTCGAGCGCCGCGATAAACCACCCCGAGATTTCAAGGACGCACCCCCGTATGAGTGAAGAGAAGATCGTTTTCAGCCGTCCGTTCCGCGCGGAACGTGAGGGCGAGAACCTTGAAGCGGTGCTTGCAAGCGGGCACGCTCATGGAGACGGTCGATTCACCGCGTCCGCGACCGCCAAGCTGGAGCGGATCACCCAGAGTAAAAACGTGCTGCTCACAACCTCCTGCACCCACGCGCTGGAAATGACCTCCGTGCTGCTCGATCTGAAGCCCGGCGACGAGGTAATTCTCCCCAGCTACACGTTCCCCTCCGCCGCTACCGCCGTGTCCGCCTACGGCGCGACCAGCGTGTTTGTGGACGTGCAGAAGGACACCGGGGTGATCGATCCTGAACTCATCGAGGATGCCATCACGCCCCGGACCAAGGCGATTTCGGTCATGCACTACGGTGGCGTCGCGCCGGATATGCGTCGCGTGCTCGACATCGCGCACACCCACGGAATTCCGGTGATCGAGGATAATGCCCACGGGCTCGGGGGAGCGTGGAACGGGCAGCAGCTCGGCACGTTCGGCGCATTCGCCACGCAGAGTTTTCACAGCACCAAGAACGTGCACTCGGGCGAGGGCGGAGCGCTGCTGATCAACGACGAGCGTTTTGTTGAGCGCGCCGAAATCATCCGCGAGAAGGGAACCAACCGATCGCGTTTCCTGCGCGGCCAGGTGGACAAGTACTCCTGGGTAGATAAGGGATCAAGCTATCTCCCCAGCGAGCTCAACGCGGCGGTGTTGGATGCGCAGCTTGAACAGTTTGACCAGATCCAGGGGCTCCGCGTCGAGATCTGGGAGCGTTACGCATCCGAGCTTGCCCAGTGGGCCGAACTCAACGGGGTCGCCCCCATGACGCTTCCGCCCGCCTCCGCTCAGGTTGCTCATCTCTTTTATCTGCTGATGCCGTCCTTTGACGCGCAGCAGGGTCTGCTTCAGCACCTGCGCGACCACGACATTATCGGCACGTTCCACTACATTCCCCTGGATTCCAGTGTGGCCGGTCGCAAATTCGGGCGGACCCCGCGCGAGTGCCCGAACAGCCTGGACTTTTCCCAGCGCATCGTCCGACTCCCGCTGTGGGCGGGGATGAGCGAGGCTCAGGTGGCGCGCGTGATTGCGGCCGTACGCAGCTTCGGTGTCACGCGAGCGGCCTGAAATGTCGTGGAGGAGCGCCCTATCCGGGCCGAGTGACCTGGTTCGGAGTGAATCCGAATCCGCCCGATTCGGGGTGGACGTGAGTCGACTTTCGGTGGGGGAGGGCGTCGGAGTGTCCGGCCTGGTCCCCGGCGATCCGGCGGGCGACCGGTTGGTGGACCAGCTGTCGCGACGGATCGGGTCGTGTGAGGATGACGTCATCATCCTGCGATACCCCTCTCGGCTGGTCGCCCTGGCCGATCGAGTCGCCCCCGAAAACCGTCGCGTGCTCCCCGCCGGAGGGTTGCTGTACTGGGAGGTGCGGGCCGACACCTATGTCGCCGCCGCGCGGGCATCGGGTGTTGAGATCGAGCGGTTCCGCGGTGGCAGCCTGTCGGCGAGCTCGAAAAAGACGCGGGCCCTGGCGATGCTGCGAGACTCCTTTGACGGGTACGTGAACCACTACGCCGCGAACGGTCTCTTTGAGCCCACCGTGGTGGCCGACGGATACCTGGAGTGGGCGCAGAACACCCTGCTCGACCCGTCGGGGATCGCCTATATCCTCACGGTGGATGGTGCGGTTGTGGGCGCCGCCACCGTATCCGAAGACCCGGAACTCGATGTGCATGAGATCGAGCTGGCGGCGATTGGGGCGGAGTACCAACGGCGCGGGCTGTACCGTCACCTGCTGGATGGCATCGTCGCCGGGGCACGGGCCGATGGGGTCGACAGGGTTGTCATCTCCACTCAGTCTCACAACACCAATGTGCAGCGTGCGTGGGCTCGGGCGGGGCTCGTCCCGGCGCTCGCGGTCGAGACCGCACACCTGGTTCGACGCTAAGCAGAACGCCGGCTCGCGTCGATGGTGCACGCGCCGTTTGTCGACGTGCACGTGAGCACCCACGACGGCTAAGCTGGCCGAATGAAACTCTCAGTTGTTGTGCCCTGTTATCGTTCGGCCGCCACCCTGCCGGAGCTGACACAACGACTGGGCACCTCGCTGGCCGCCCTGGTGTCCTCCGGCGCGATTGAGGACTTTGAGACCATTCTGGTGGTGGATGGCGACCTCGACGGTACCGGGGCCGCCGCCGATCGATGCGCCGAGGGCGAGGGACACGTCTCGGTGATCCACCTCCGCCGAAACTTCGGCCAGCACAACGCCCTCTTGGCGGGGATTCGCCTGGCCGAGGGCGATGTCATCGTTACCCTGGATGATGACCTACAGCACCCGCCCGAGGAAATCGGGAAGCTGATTGCGCCGCTTGAGGATGCCCGAGTGGACCTGGTGTACGCGCTTCCCGAGGTGGAAGAGCACGGCTTCTTCCGTTCCTTCGCGTCCCGCACCGTGAAAAAGGCCCTGTCCCTGGCGGGCGTCGCGAACGCCGAATGGGTGGGGGCGTTCCGCGCCTTCCGCACCGAGCTGCGCGAGGGCTTTAGCCAGGTCAACGACTCCCAGGTGAACCTCGACGTCCTGCTCTCCTGGACCACGGCCTCGGTGGTTCCGGTGACGGTCTCCATGGATCGGCGCGAGACGGGTCGATCCTCCTACAGTGTGCTTCGCCTGGCCAAGCACGCGATGAACATGATCACCGGATATGGGTCTGCGCCGCTGACCCTGGCGACCTGGTTGGGCTTTATCTGCGGCGCCTTCGGGCTGATCATGCTGCTGACCATCGGGGTACGGTTCCTGCTGGGATACAACACGGTGGCCGGATACACCACGATGGCCGGCATGATCTCGCTCTTCGCCGGCGCGCAGATGCTCACGATCGGCATTATCGGTGAGTATCTGGGGCGTCAGCACCTGCGCAGCATGGGGCGTCCGACCTACCTGGTGCGAAAGAAGAACTAGTAGATCGTCGTGGGGACCTTGTTGTAGGGACCAATCAACTGCGAGCAGAACGGGACGCCGTAGTAGTGCTCGAATGCCGCATAGGCGCCGGCAATCGTGCGCTCCCCGTGCAGGTCCGTGCCCATCTGCTGATTGAAGGTTGAAATCAGCTCGCAGCGTGCAGCATCGGCGGCTGCCGACAGATCGCCCACGGCCACCTCATCGTGAATCCGGTCGATGGACCGGGTCACCGGGTTCAGACGCGCATTCTGGGCCGCGTAGTAGTTGATCGGGGCGGATCCCGCGACGGAAATTGCGACGACGCAACCCAACGCAACGGTGATATACACCCGCGATCTCGGAGAGCGTTTGATCGCAAACACGATCAGGGCGGCGATCGCCGAGGCCAGTGCAAACCAGATCAGCACGCCGCTGCGGAACGGAACCGACCACAGGGTCACCGAGGCTTGAGCCTTGACGCTCACGGCCATGAGCACGGCACCGCCGAGGGCAACACAGGCGCTGAGCGCGGCCAGGCGCAGCAGGAGCGGGGAGGTGGAGGCATCATCCACCGACGCATCCACGGCGTGGGGACGATGGCGGTTCATGATCCACAGGACCAGGAGAACCAGGCCGAGTCCCAGGGCGATCCCCACGGCGATCGACCAGTGCGTGGGGGTCTGCGGCGCGGGGGGCGCTACCTCCAAAGCGCCCTGTCCGGCGTAGTTCAGGGAGGCACCGGGGAGGGCGCTGACGAGGTTGTCCAGCGTCGTGCGGAGCGTGCCTCCGAGGCTCCCCGCGAGGACACCCGTGTAGCATCCACCAGATGCGCAGGCCACCGTGACATAGATGCGGGTGACGGCGAACGATATCCCGAACAATGCGGTCGCCACAGTCAGGAGCAAGATTTTTGCTCCGTCACGTCCCGAGCCTTGCCGCGCAATTCGGGGTTGCAGGATCAGCGAGACAACCATCATCGGGAACACGAGATAGTAAAGCTCGTAGCTCATGGTGATAAACGCCATGAGGACAACCAGTGTGACTGCCGAGATCACCGAGTAGAGGGCAAAGCGCCGTTGGAGTCCCCGGTAGAGCCAGAGAATCAGTGCTCCAGAGCCGAAGATGATGGGCACCGCGCCATAGGTGAGCACCGGGTACGATATCCACCCGTTGAAGCTGCCCAGCATCATGCTCTTGGCCCCGATTGGCACGAGTACCGCTACGAGCGCTGCAAAAAGCAGGCTCTCGCCGACGCTGAGTCCGGAAATACGGCCGTCCGGCAGACGTCGTCGCAGACTGCGGGCGAAGGCGAGGACGGCGGCAATCCCGGCCAGGAGCAGCAGCACCTTAAAGACGGCTCGAATGACCAGGGGCGGGACTGACAGTGCCACCGCGGAGTTCATGGTGGCGATGTCCATGATTCGCTGCATCGCGTACGCAAACTGCGAGAATCTGCCCTGATCCGGAGACTGGGCGGGGACATCGGTGAATGACCACACGATGGCCTGCCAGTATGATCCGTGGGTGTGCGCGGGGGTTTCCAGGATCCAGTGAGTGTCATCGGCATCCACTGAGGAAAACAGAACCGGGCCGAGGATTGCCGCCCCTGCTATTACCAGGAGGCCGATGCCCAGGGAGAGGCTCCATCGAGATCCGAGGAATGCCCCGATGCGTGTGCTCACAGCGGTCATCGGATTCCCTAGAACGTGTTAATGGTCTTGGCCACGTTCAGCAGGTAGTAGATTCCCGAGAACGTGTGGGCGGCGACGGCGAGACCGGCCAGGAAGAGGGCCACGCGGGGCCAGACATCCAGGCGCGGAACGCTGAGCTGGCGCAGTGTGTGAATCAGCGAGAACACAAACACCACGGTGATCGTTGTGTAGGAGCCCCAGGTCCAGTTTCCCTCGAAGGATACGTCTCCGTTGGGGAACACCTCCACGAGAAGGGCGTACTGCGCAATCGCCACCAGGAGGGCGAACCAGGAGATCTGGATTTCGAGGGAGCGACGAGCAAGCGGCGACATTGCCAGGAGCATCAGGATCGGTCCGGCGAGGGAGAGCGCAAGCGAGTAGGAGATGTTGGCGGAGAAGTGCGACCACACCACGAACGGCGAAATACCCAGGGTGGTGTCGCGCACGGTGCCGGAGAGGAAAACAATCGTGAACTGCAGGATCAGCAGCGCCGCTACCGGAGCAAACGCGATCAGGATGAGTTTGATCGCGTGCGCGACCGCCTCGCGCCGCCGGATCACAATCACGATGGTGGCGATGCCAATGACGGGCAGCAGGGCAAGCGAGAAGTTGGGCTTGCACAGGGTGGACAGCATCACCAGGCCGGAGAAAATCAGCGCCGAACGGATGGTGAGCCGCTGCAGGAAGACGATTCCGGCGTAGAACGCCGCGATCGCAAAGGGAGCAACCATCACGTTGGTGGAGTTGTGCCAGACGTTGGCCGAGACCTGCCCCAGGTACAGGTTTGCCGGGTGGCTCGGGTCGATCATGGGCATGACCACCCCGACCACGAGAGCAACGAGCACGCTCAGCTGGGTGGAGGCGAGGTGCCGCTGGGCGATCCAGAAGACCACCCATCCCTTGAGGACCGTGAATGCGGTCAGGAGAATTACGATGGTCGCAACAACAACGCCTGGACGGTCGGATCCGAACGAGAGGAAATGAAACAGCGGGTACCACAGCGAATACGAGAACCACCCGCCGTTTTCCACCATGCCTCGCGCCAGATGCGCGTGTGCCAGCAGGTCTGAACGCACGCCCGGCTGGGAGAGCCGGTAGAAGACCGGCGCGGAGAGAAGCGAAAGTACTACGGTAATGATCAGGTACGATCGCAGGTGGGTTCTCACTGAGCGTGGGGTCCTTCCGGGGCGGGAGTCTCAAATATTGTGTTCGACGCCCGAGCGTGATTATTCGCGGAGCTGGAAAATGAGCTCCGATCTTGTGACCTGCCGAGAATATCAGACCCGGGAGTGAACTTCGGGGTAGGAGTGCCGGGCGACGGCGGATTTGGATGATGTGGTGAAAGATGGCAAACGTGTCGGTGAGTGATTCCGGATCCGGAGTGTCAAAATTTGTCTCGCGGATGCTGGCGCGGCAGGAGATTCGCTATCTCCTCGTGGCCGGGTTCACCTCGCTGTTCTACCTGGCGCTGGTGAGCGGTGGACTGCTGCTCAATATCCACTACTTCATCGCGATCCTGATTGCACAGGCGATCACGATTCTGTGTGCGTTCCCGTTCTATCGAGCGTTTGTGTTTCAGTCGACCGGGGCCCTGTGGGGCGACTTTGTGCGTTTTCTCTCGGTCTGGCTCTCGGGCATGGTGGCCGGCCTGGTGCTGACCCCGCTTCTGGTGGAAACCCTGCACTGGCACCCGCTGCTCTCGCAGGTCATTGCGATCGCGGTGGTCAGCGTGGCGTCCTTCCTGGGCCATCGATTCTTCTCCTTCCGGAAAAAGTAGGCGGCCCCGCGCCCGCTAAGCTGGGCCTATGACTTCCCGTACCGGCCGCGAACAGCTGCACGATTCCATCCGCGACTATGAGGCCGGCGATTTTCCGGTAGACCGCATCATCGACTGCGTCTGTACCTGCGGCAACGAGGTCTTCGCCCTCGGCTATGACGATGAGCAGGGCGTGGCCGTGCGGCTGTGCTCGAAGTGCGACACCGAGGTTGCGCTGCTCGACTCGGCCGACCTGCTGGACCGCGCCGATTCCGATATCGAACTCGACGCCGCCGAGTGCACCTGCGACGGCACCGACTTCACCGTGGCCGTGGGCTTCGCCATCCAGGGCGAGGACGTGCGCTGGGTCAGCGTGGGCCTGCGCTGCGAAGACTGCGCGATCGCCGGCGTCTACACCGACTGGGCGATCGACTACAGCCCGAGCCTGCACCTGCTCGAGCGGGTCTAAGCGCCCACAACGTCGCCACAACACGGCGTCGGCCGTGTTCGGGTTGATCCCGGACACGGCCGACGCCGTTGTTATTGCGGTTGTCGAGTCTAGGCGGCCTTGCGCACCCAGTACACCTCGGTGATCATGGTGTGCGAGACCTGACCATCCTCGGTGTTTGCGGCGATTGCCGCATCCAGTGCGGTCTCAAACGTGTCGCCCGCGGCGGCCAGCGCGGCCTGCATCTTGCTCGAGGACAGGGCGCGGCCGCGGGTGTCCTCGGGGGAACGGGTGAGGGTCCACTCGGCCTGATAGACACCGTGATCCGAATCCGCCGGGGCGAAGGCCTCGGCCAGCTCCTGCGCGTAGGGGAAGTCGCGGTAGGTGCGGGTGTAGCCGGGGGAGTAGGCCTCGGCCAGCTCCTCCCACGCCTGGGCGAAGCCGCCGCGGGTGTAGTCGCGGTTGTTCTGGATGATTGCCAGTACGCCGCCGGGCCGAAGCGCCTGGATGGCTGCCGCGTAGAACCGCGGGCGATCAAACCAGTGGGCGGCCTGACCCACGGTGATCAGTGCGAGGTCACGGCGCTGCTCCAGATCTGGCTCGACCGGGGAGTGAACCCAGGTTGCCTCGGGCAGGCGCTCGGCGCCTGTGGCGACCATGTCCGCGGAGATGTCCACGGCGGTGTAGTGGGCCAGCGGACCGAATGTGGGCAGCAGGTCTTCGAGGACCACGCCGGGCCCCGATCCCGCATCGAGAATGTTGAGCGGCGGCGTCGGATCCACCAGCTGCTCTAGCAGCGTGTACACGGCCCGCGGGTAGCGGGGGCGCTGCTCGTTGTAGATGGTAGCCAGACCGTCAAATACCTCGGACATGGTTAATTTCCTTCCGATAGGGGATCTGTGGCCAGTTTAGGTTTACGGGTGTGTGTCGCTCGGCGGCTCGCCCCAAATTCCCAGACACTCAATATCTATCTGGGTGGCGGATATTGCGGCGCGGGGTGGCTCGGATAGGTCTGTGGGATGCGAACGCGTAGACTGGGTGACTTACCTCGACTTTTATGGCGCTATTTGTGGTGCCTGGTTAGCAAAGGACACCCGCAGTGGCTCTCTCCGTTCAGGATCTCGAAATCCGTGTTGGCGCACGGCTACTCATGGAAAACGTGAGTTTCCAGGTTGCCGCGGGCGACAAGATCGGTCTGGTGGGACGTAACGGTGCCGGCAAGACCACCCTCACCAAGACCCTGGCCGGCGAGATTCCCGCCGCCGGGGGCACGATCAACAACCGTGGCGAACTCGGCTACCTGCCCCAGGACCCGCGCACCGGTAACCCCGAGGACCTCGCGCGTACCCGCATTCTGGACGCCCGTGGACTCGGTCAGATCGCGCTGAGCATGGCCAAGGCCACCCAGGACATGGCGAGCACCGACCCTGCCGTGGCCGAGGCCGCGATGAAGAAGTACGGTAACCTCACCGACCGCTTCAACGCGTTGGGTGGGTACGCCGCCGAAGCCGAGGCCGCCTCGATCGCCAGCAACCTCAACCTGCCTGACCGCATCCTGGATCAGCCGCTCTCCACCCTCTCCGGTGGTCAGCGTCGCCGAATCGAGCTCGCGCGCATCCTGTTCTCCGACGCGCAGACGATGATCCTCGATGAGCCCACCAACCACCTCGATGCCGACTCGGTGGTGTGGCTGCGCGAGTTCCTGAAGAACTACCGCGGCGGCTTTATCGTGATCACCCACGACATCGAGCTCGTGGGCGAAACCGTGAACCGGGTGTTCTACCTCGACGCCAACCGCCAAGTCATCGATATCTACAACATGAACTGGAAGAACTACCTGCGTCAGCGTGAGGCCGACGAGGAGCGCCGCAAGAAGGAGCGCGCCAACGCCGAGAAGAAAGCCACGACCCTGCAGCTGCAGGCGGCCCGCTTCGGTGCCAAGGCCTCCAAGGCGGCGGCCGCCCACCAGATGGTCGCGCGCGCCGAGAAGCTGCTCGCGGGCCTCGACGAGGTGCGTCAGGTTGAGCGGGTGGCCAAGCTGCGCTTCCCGGATCCCGCGCCCTGTGGCAAGACCCCGATCATGGCCAAGAACCTTTCCAAGAGCTACGGCTCGCTGGAAATCTTCACCTCGGTGGACCTGGCGATCGACCGCGGTTCCAAGGTCGTGGTGCTCGGACTCAACGGTGCCGGAAAGACCACGCTGCTGCGCATGCTCGCGGGAGTGGATAAGCCCGACACCGGTGAGATCATCCCCGGTCACGGTCTCAAGGTGGGCTACTATGCCCAGGAGCACGAGAACCTGGACGTGAAGCGCACCGTGCTGGAGAACATGCTCTCCGCCTCCCCGAACATCGGGGAGACCGAGGCGCGTAAGGTGCTGGGTTCGTTCCTGTTCACCGGTGACGACGGTCACAAGCCCGCCGGTGTGCTCTCCGGTGGAGAGAAGACACGCCTGTCGCTGGCGATGCTGGTGGTGTCCTCGGCCAACGTGCTGCTGCTCGATGAGCCCACCAACAACCTTGACCCCGCGAGCCGCCTGGAAATCCTGGACGCCCTGGCACACTTCACCGGTGCCGTGGTTCTGGTGTCCCACGACTCGGGGGCCGTGGAGGCCCTGAACCCCGAGCGCGTACTGATCTTGCCGGACGGCGTGGAAGACCACTGGAACAAGGACTACAACGATCTGATCGAGCTCGCCTAACCGGCTCCTCGATTCGCGGCCCCGGACGCCTTTTTGGTGTCCGGGGCCGCGGCGTTTTATGGCCGGGCGTACACCGCTGGATACACTGAATTCATGACTTCCGATCCCCGGCATCCCGAGAGTGCGCCCGCGCAGAGGGCCGAGTTCCACACCTGGTTTGTGGACGCGTTTGCCGGGTTCTGGCAGGGCGGCGGCGGTACCCGGATCGGCGGGCGAATCGCCGGTTACCTGCTGCTGAGTGATGCCGACGGGGTCAGCGCCGATGAGCTCGCCCGCGAACTCGACATCAGCCGCGGCTCGGTGTCCTCGCACGTGCGCAAGCTTGAGCAGGGCGGCTTTGTGCACCGGGTACGTCGCCCGGGCGCGCGCACGCACTACTTCGCGATGGATGCCGATGTGTGGGGTGGATTCCTCAAGCAGGAGCAGACCTACCTCGCCAACCAGCGTGCGCTTGCCGAACGGGCCCTGGATCACGTGGCCGCCGGGGGCCTCGCCCACGAGCGCGTGCGCAACATGCGCGACTACATGGGCTGGATGGTTGATAACCGCGCGCTGGACACCGAGTGGGCGCGCTTCAAGGCCGAGCGGGACGCCCAGGCCTAGCCGCGCGCGAGCGGCACGATCAGCGGGGAACCGCTCTGCGGGTCGGTGGTGATCTCGGCGGGCAGCGCAAACACCTCGCGCACCAGCTCGGCGCTGAGCACCTCCGCGGGGGCACCCTCGGCCACGATCGCGCCCTCGTGCATGACGATCAGGTGGTCGGCGTAGCGGGCCGCCTGATTGAGGTCGTGCAGTACGGCGATCACGGTTTTCCCGGCTGTGCGCATGTCCTGGCAGCGGTGTAGCAGATCGATCTGGTGGGCAATGTCGAGGAACGAGGTCGGCTCATCCAGCAGCACGTACTCGGTGTCCTGGGCCAGCACCAGCGCGACCCAGGCACGCTGCCGCTGTCCACCGGAGAGCTCGGACACGAAACGATCGGCAAGGTGCGCAACCCCGGTCTGTTCGAGCGCGCGGTCCACGGCCTCGGTGTCGCCCGGCGCCCACTGTCGCAGTACCGAGTGGTACGGATGACGGCCGCGGGCCACCAGGTCACGCACCCGGATGGTGTCCGGGGCGATCGGATCCTGGGGGAGCAGGGCCAGGCGGCGCGCGATGGCCTTGGGTCGCATCCGGGCCAGATCGGTCCCGTCGAGGGTGACCGTGCCCGCGCGCGGGGTCATCGCCCGGCCCAGACTCTTCAGCAGGGTGGATTTACCGCAGCCATTGGGGCCGATAATCGCGGTGAACGCGCCGGTGGGTGGGGCCACCGAGAGGTCACCCAGGATCTCGCGTGAGCCATAGCCCACGCGCAGGTGTCGGGCGATCAGGCCGGGGGTGATGGGGGTCATAGTGTGCCTTTCCGCCATTCGCGAATCAGGAGTGCGCCCAGGTAGATGCCACCGACCCCGGCGGTGAGGATCCCCACCGGGAGCCCGCGAGCAAACGGCGCCTGCTGGGCCAGCAGGTCCGCGATCACCAGGATCAGCGCCCCGAGCAGGGCCGAGAGCCCGAGGGAGAGCGCGGGGGAGCGGGCGAGGCGCTGGGCGATCTGCGGCGCGGTGAGGGCCACAAACGAGATCGGTCCGGCCACGGTGACCGCCCCGGCCGCCGCGACCACGGCCACGACAATCGCCGCCGTGCGGGTCGCGGTGATTCGAATGCCCAGCGAGTGCGCCAGCGCATCCCCGAGCCCGATCTGGTTGAGCGAGGGGGCCAGGACCCAGGCGGCAGGCAGGGTGATGGCCAGGGTAATCGCGATGATCCCCACCGCGCCCCAGCCCACCGAGTTGATCGATCCGGCGAGATACCCGGCGAGTTGACTGGCCTCGTCGCGCAGCTTGACGCTGACCACGTACTGGGTCACCGCGTGGGCCATCGCCGAGACCCCGATCCCGGCGATGATGATGCGCGCGGGGGCGGCAAATCCGCGTCCAGTGGAGAAATACACCAGCGTGATGGCCAGGGTCGCGCCGATCAGTGCGCCCACCGGGGTGGGCAGGACGCCGGGCCAGAGCAGCGCGCAGATCGCCACGCCCGTCCCGGCCCCGGCACCCAGGCCGATGACGTCGGGGCTGCCGAGCGGGTTGCGGGTCACGGCCTGGAACAGCGCGCCGGAGGTGCCCAGGGCCGCGCCCACGCCGATCGCGACCAGCAGGCGCGGGCCGCGCAGCGTGGTCAGGGTGAACCCGGCGGCACCGCGCGGCGGGTCAAACAGGGCCGCCGGGAGCGCCTGGGGAGCGATTCCCAGCTTTCCCATGCTCAGGGTCAACACGGCCGCGATCAGGAGCAGAACCAGGGCGATGCCCGACCAGGCCAGCGTGCGCGGATGCACGGGGAGCGCGACCCACGGACCGATCCGAAACAGACGCGGTGGCCGAACCGGGGCGAGGGTCGGCTTCTGCCCGGCCTGTCCGGTATGCCCGGTCTGCCGAGCCAGCCCGGCCTGTCCGGCCTGTCCGGCCTGTCCGGCCTGTCCGGTCCGTCGAGGTTGCCTGGACTGCCTGTGCCATCGATCCAGCCGGGTCATCCGCGCACCGCCCGTCCGGCCCGCACGGCGATCAGCAGGAACGGGGCACCGACAAACGCGGTCACCACCCCCACCATCAGCTCACCGGGGCGCGCGATGATCCGCCCCACAATATCGGCGGCGATCAGGACCGAGGCCCCCAGCAGGATCGCCGCGGGCATCTGCCAGCGATGATCGGTTCCCACCAGGGCGCGCACGAGGTGCGGCACCGCGAGGCCCAGGAATGCGATCGGTCCCACCAGTGCGGTGGCTCCGGCACACAGCAGCGCTGCGGCTAGCAGGGCCCCGGCGCGCACCCGCGGTACCGAGACGCCGAGCGAGTGGGCGAGGTCATCGCCGAGGGCGAGGGCGTTGAGACCCGAGGCGAGGATCAGCGCGAGCACCAGGCCCAGGATCAGAGCGGGGGCGACCTCGGCGAGGGTGTCCAGGCGGCGTCCGGCGAGGGAACCGATGACCCAGAAGCGGAACGAGTCAAACACGGCCGGGCGGGTGAGGATCATCGCCTGAATGTACGTGCCCAGCACCGCCGAGACCACGGCGCCGGCCAGGAGCAGCGGGACGATGCCGCCGCCGGTGGGGCGTCCGGCGACCAGGACCACCAGGATCACCGTGACCAGGGCGCCAACCAGCGCGACCCAGACGGTCCCCGCGCCGATTGCGGTCCCGGTGATCGCCGTCGCGGTGACCACGGCCGCGGAGGCTCCAACGCTCACGCCCAGCAGGCCCGGATCACCCAGCGGATTGCGGGTGACTCCCTGCACGATGACCCCGGAGACCGCGAGGCTTGCCCCCACCACCGCGCCGATAATCGTCCGCGGAATACGTTCGGTGACCACGAGCCGTAGGTGTGGATCGCCGGCGCCGGTGAGTGCCTGCAGGACCTCGGCGATCCCGGTGACCCGACTGCCGGCAAACAGCGACAGCACCGCAAGTGCGGCCAGGAGCAGGGCCAACCCCACGAGGATCAGCAGGTTGATCGGTGCCGAGCGAACGCCCAAGCGGCCGCGCCGGGAATCCCGGGCGGCCGCAGGCGTGGTGGAGACGGACGTCACTTACCGGCGTGCGCGAGCGCGGCGTCGATCAGCGGAACGTAGCGCTCGAGTGCCCAGGGCACGGTGAGCGGGTTGATCATCGAGGATCCGGTGACAAAGGGCTGGTCGGTCGGTGCCACCACGGCACCCTTGGCGACCGCGGGAATTGCCGCGTAGAGCGGCTGCGCCTCGATCTCGGTGCGGGTCTCCTCATCGGAGTAGAAGGTGAAGATCAGGTCCGAGCCGGCGAGCTTATCGGCGTTTTCCAGACCGATCAACGCCGAGTCGGTGCCCTCGGTTTCCTCGAATGAGTTGACCACGGGGTCCACTGTGAGGCCGAGTGCCGAGGCCATGGCCACCCGCTGCTCGCCGGGGAAGAACACGCCCAGGGTACCAGGGCCAGTGGTGTAGACGTAGGAGAAGGTCACGCCCGCATACTCGGGCCGCTTGGCGTTTTCCAGCTGGGTCTTGATGTCGCTCACCAGGTCGGCGGCCTCGGTAGACTTGCCCATGGCCTTGCCGATCGTGGTGATCTGGTCATCCCAGGTGATGGTCCACGGCTGCTTCGGGTAGGCGATGGTCGGGGCGATCTTGGAGAGCACGTCGTACTGCTCCTGGGTCACGCCCGACCAGGGGGCGAGGATCAGGTCCGGGTCGAGGTCGGCGATGGTTTCCACGTCGAGCTCGGTGTTCCCGGTGAAGGTCTTGGGCAGCTTCCCGCCCTCCTTGGTCACGGCCTCGTGGACCCAGGGGAGGTAGCCGGTGTCGTCGCTACCCCAGGGGTATTCCTCCATGCCCACCGGGATGGTGCCGAGCGCGATGGCGGTTTCGGCGGATCCCTGCCCGAGGGTCACGATGCGCTTGGGGGTGCCGGTGATCTCGGCGGTTCCCAGTGCGTGGGTGATCGTGACGGTGTCGGCGGAGCCGGCTGCATCGCCGGTGGTTCCCTGGGCGGAGCAGCCCGCGAGTACCAGGGTGGCCGCGGCGAGGGCGGCGGCAAAGAGCGTGCGGCGGGGCCGCTGGACGGGGCGTCGCATGTGGAGCCTTTCGGTGGGGGAGGGTGCACCTGATCGGTGACTCGGGGATCGACGCGCGTCTCGTTCCGTGTGGATGGGGCATCCGCGAACCGGGGCATCGAACCGTGTGGTTAGTCTAGCCTTACCTCACCTGTACTTTCAAATATTTTGACATTTTGGGTGTGAGGGCAGCAAAAAACCGTGGACCCCCGACTCGGGAATCCACGGTTTCTCGGGATGGATCTAGCGTTCGGCGTGGATGCGCACGTCCTCCACCTCGGCGTCCTCGACGTCGGCATCGGTGAGCTTCGAGGCGCGCTTGGCCGCGCGCTTGGCTGCCCGCACCTTCTCGGCCGGATCGTCCGAGTTCACCCGGCGATACTCCTCCCGCACGGCCCAGCCGAGGAAGGTGAAGCCCATCAGCGCAAACAGGATCCACTGGAACGCGTAGGACAGGTGCGGGCCCTCATCGGGCTCGGGCTTCTTCACCGCCGCCGGACGCTGCTCGCTCGGCGCGGGATCCTCGGTGTCCAGCAGACCATAGGCACCGGTGTAGATGCGCTCCTTGAGGATCGTCTCCGCCTCGGGCAGGTTGACCGTCGCCAGCTGGCCGGAGGGGGCGCCGCGTCCACGAATGGTGTCCTCGCTGGCCTTGAGGCGTGCCACCACGGTGACCTCGCCACTCGGCGGGGCGGGCACGTGATCGGGACGCTCGGCGTTGTTGCCCTGCGGGACCCAGCCGCGGTTCACCAGGAACACCTTGCCGTTGTCCAGGCGCAGCGGGGTCAGGATCTCATAGCCCGGGGAGCCATCGTAGGGACGGTTGCGCACCAGGATCTGCCGGTCCTCCTCATAGCGACCATGCATGGTCACCGGGAGCCAGCGATCGTTAATGTTGAACGCACTCTCCGAGGGGAGTGCCTGATCGATCTGCACCGGGGTTGCGTCGAAGTTCTTGGCCACGCGGGCGATCTCGTCCTCGCGCTCGCCGCGGCGATCCAGCTGCCAGTTGGAGAGCAGCACGCAGGCGATGGCAAACACGATCGCCACGCCCAGGTAGGCAAACCAGCGCTTTTCAAACACAAACCGCCAGCGGTTCACGGGGTCTCCTCGGGGATGAAGGGGGCCACCTCGGCCGGGAAGCCACGGGAGGTGAGGAATTCGGTCAGAAACTCGGCGTGCTCGGCGCAGGCCAGCCACACCTTGCGTCGGGTTTCATCGTGGATCTTGGGGTTGCGCCAGGAGATCTTCACGGTGGCCTCGGCGCGGCACCCGGCTCGGGAGCACTCGTGAATGCCGGGATCGCCAAACAGGCCGCCTAGCATGCGGCCCGCGCGGACGTGAGGGAGGGGATCATGCGGTCTCCGGTTTGGGGGTCGGGGTGTCCTCGGGGTGCTCATAGATGACCCAGCTGTCGGGCGTGCCCGGCTCGGTTTCCGTCGGCTGCTCGGCGGCAGCCTCTTCGGCGAAGACTGGCTGCGGTGCGGGCTCGGGGATGCGCACGGTCTCGGGCATCGAGGCGGTGGGAATCAGCCCGCCGGGGGATTCGCGGCGACCCTCAACCGCGGGCCCGGGCATATTGGCCACCAGCACCGCAAAGTAGGGGATGAACACCGCACCCAGGATGGGCACCAGCATCCACCAGCCGTGCACAAACATCAGGCTCACCAAACACACCATCCGGATAGCCATCGCGATGAAGTATTGGCGCATGCGCCGGCGACGGTCTTCCTCGGGTGATCGCGGCAGTGTGGTGATCGAGGAGTCGTTCATGTCGGTCCTAAGCCTACGCTCTTTCCCGGGACACCCTAAGCTGGAAGCAGCGCGCGGCCACCGGGTGGCCCCGCCGACACGAACATTCCCTCGAATTCGCTCCGGATGCCCCCGCACCGGCGCGGTCGAGGCCCAGGTTTCAGGAGAAAATATGACCGAACCTCGTACCGTCCTTGTCACCGGTGGAAACCGCGGAATCGGCTTTGCCATCGCCGAGGAATTCCTCGCCCAGGGCCACCGCGTGGCCGTGACCGCCCGCTCGGGTGAGGGCCCCGCGGGTTCGCTGACAGTGCGCGCCGATGTCACCGACGCCGCCTCGGTGGACGCCGCCTTCACCGAGATCGAGGCCGCCTACGGTCCGGTCGAGGTTCTGGTCGCCAACGCCGGCATCACCCGCGACACGCTGCTGATGCGCATGTCCGAGGAGGACTTCGACACGGTCATCGACACCAACCTGGGTGGATCCTTCCGCGTGGTTAAGCGTGCCTCCAAGGGCATGCTCAAGGCTCGCTATGGCCGCATCGTCCTGATCTCCAGTGTCGTGGGCCTCTACGGTGGCCCCGGCCAGGTCAACTACTCCGCCTCCAAGGCGGCCCTGGTGGGTATGGCCCGCTCGATCACCCGCGAGCTGGGTGCCCGCGGCATCACCGCCAACGTGGTGGCCCCCGGGTTCATCGAGACCGACATGACCGCGGCCCTGCCCGAGGACACCCAGAAGCAGTACAAGGCCAGCATTCCCGCCGCCCGCTTCGCCTCGCCCTCCGAGGTGGCCAAGGTTGTGGCGTGGATCGGCGGCGAGGACGCCGGCTACATCTCCGGTGCCGTGATCCCCGTCGACGGCGGCCTGGGCATGGGCCACTAGTCTCACACGAAAAAACGCGGGGCACCTCGATTCCGAGGTGCCCCGCGTTTTTCTGTGCCTAGCCGCGCAGGCCCAGCAGCGGCAGGATGTCCGAGAGGTTGCGGCTGCCCACGGCGACGCTCGCCTGGGCGCGCACGGCGGGCTTGGCGTCATAGGCCACCGAGAGCCCGGCGATCGCCATCATCTTCAGATCGTTGGCGCCGTCGCCCACGGCGATGGTGCGCTCAAGCGACACCCCGAACTCGCCCGCCCACTCGCGCAGCGCCACGGCCTTGGCCTCGGCGTCGATGATGTCGCCCAGCACGTTGCCGGTCAGTGCGCCATCGACCACCTCGAGGCGGTTGGCGCGCCAGCGGTCAAGCCCCAGCGACTCCGCCAGCGGATCCAGCAGCTCATGGAACCCACCGGATACCACGGCCACCCGGCCGCCGGCCGCATGCACGCCGGCGATCAGATCGCGGGCACCATCGCTCAGCTCGATCCTTTCGCGCACCGCGTCGATCTCGGAAACACTCAGGCCTTTCAGGGTTGCGACACGCTCGCGCAGACTCGCGGCAAAATCCAGCTCCCCGCGCATCGCCCGCTCGGTCACCGCGGCCACGTGCTCCAGGCTCCCGGCACGCTCGGCGATCAGCTCAATCGCCTCATTTTTGATCAGGGTGGAATCCACATCCAGGATCACCAGGAAACGGGCGGGGGAGTCGCTCATGGGCTTCTGCTCTCTGTCGCAAAACGGCTATCGCCTCATTCTGGCATCAACTCGGCGACGGATGTGTCACGCACTCCCGGTGCGGAGCGATAGGCTTAGGACATGGCGAAGGTTCTGCACGTAGAAGACGTATCGGTGCTGCGAGATGGCAGCCCCATCCTGGATTCGGCGACCTGGACGGTCGGTTCCGATGAGCGCTGGGTCATCCTCGGACCCAACGGTGCCGGGAAAACCACCCTGCTGCAGCTTGCGGCCACCCAGCTCTACCCGACCCTCGGTACCGTGGACATCCTCGGCGACCGCCTGGGTCGCACCGACGTGTTCGAGCTGCGCCCGCGCATCGGATTCGCCTCCAGCGCGCTCTCCAAGCGTCTGCCGCAGGGCGAGACCGTGCTCAACGTCGTGATGACCGCCGCCTACTCGGTGACCGGTCGCTGGACCGAGGAGTACGAAAACATCGACGAGAAGCGCGCCCACCGCGTGCTGAACGAGTGGAAGCTCGACCACCTCGCCGACCGTGCGTTTGGCACCCTGAGCGACGGCGAGCAGAAGCGGGTGCAGATTGCCCGTGCGGTGATGACCGACCCCGAGCTGCTGCTGCTGGATGAGCCCGCCTCGAGCCTCGACCTCGGTGCCCGCGAGGAGCTGGTTGCCCTGCTCGGTGGCTTCGCACGCTCGACCGAGGCCCCGGCCATCGTCATGGTGACCCACCACGTGGAGGAGATCCCCGTGGGCTTCACCCACGCACTGCTTATCCGCGAGGGTCGCATCGTGGCACAGGGTCCGCTCGCGGACACCGTGACCTCGGACAACCTCTCTACCACGTTTGGTCTGCCGATCAACGTGACCGAAACCGGCGGGCGCTACAACGCCCGCGCGGTCTAGGCCCAAGACCCGCCGGGGTGTGCGCACACACCCCGGTATGAAGTCTGCTAAAGTTAGTAGCTGACTTAGCTGCGCAGGTTTCGCGCCGCGCGGCCAAATCCCAAGACGTTTATCGTTACCACCATCCACTATCAAGGAAGTCCTCATGAAGACCGACATCCACCCCACCTACGAAGCAGTTGTGTTCCGCGACCTCGCATCGGGTGAAACCTTCCTGACCCGTACCACGGTCAGCAGCGACAAGACCATCGAGCTCGACGGCGTGACCTACCCGGTCATCGACGTCGAAATCTCCTCGGCTTCGCACCCCTTCTACACCGGCAAGCAGCGCATCATGGACTCCGCCGGCCGCGTGGAGAAGTTCAACCAGCGTTTCGCCGGTTTCGGCGCGTAAGCACCCAAACCCCAACCGGGTTCCTCCTTCGGGAGGGGCCCGGTTTTGTTTTGCCACGCCATTGCCGAACCGGGCCCCGCGAGGCAGGATAAAACTATGGAAACTGCCGACCTGCTCGATGTGATTCTCGCGGCCCGCCCGCCGCTCGCGAGTGGCGAGGCCGTGCCCGCGGATGGGGATACGGAGTCGGCCGCGACACGCCTGGGCCTCGGCGATCCCGAAATCCCCGCCGATCTGCTCGACAACCTCGCGGCCGCAACCTTCGCCGCCGCCCAGATCGCCGCAGCCGACCTGATCGCCCCCGCCGCTCGCACTCCCGTGACCGTCTCGCGGATGGGCGCATCCGCCTGGTTCCACGGCACCCTGCGCCCACTGGGGTGGCTCCCCGGCAACCCCTGGAGTCCGCTCTCGGGTGGCATCCGGACCGCCGACGGATGGATCCGCACCCACGCCAACGCGCCCGCACACCGAATCGCGATGCTGGATGCGCTGGGCCTCGCCCACGACACCACCCGCGCACGCCTGGAAGCACGCCTGGCCCAGCTGGACTCGGTCGAGGCCGAGGACCGCATCGTCGGATTCGGGGGAGCGGCCGCCCGGTTGCAGACCCGCGAGGAATGGGAGCACTCCGCACCCGGGCAGGCCATCGCGTCCGAACCGTTGATCGCCTGGGAATCCACCGGCTTCCCCGCCCACCGACAGGGTGCCCCGGACCCCGAACGGCCCCTCCGCGGGGTCCGGGTACTCGATCTGACCCGGGTCATCGCGGGCCCGGTCGCGACCCGCACCCTGGCGCTGCTGGGTGCCGACGTGCTCCGGATCGACCCACCGGACTGGTCCGAACCCGCCCTGGAATCAGAGATGCTCTGGGGCAAGCGCACGGCCCGGCTCGACCTGCGTCACCGGATCGACAGGGAACGCTTCCTCAACCTGCTGGCCGAGGCGGACATCCTGGTCCACGGCTACCGGGCCGACGCCCTGGAGCGCCTGGGATTTGGTGAGCGGGAGCGCGCCCGAATCCGCCCGGGACTCACCGAGGTGGCCCTCAACGCCTACGGGTGGAGCGGCCCCTGGCGAGGCCGCCGCGGGTTCGATTCGATTGTGCAGTTCAGCACCGGCGTCGCGGCCATCCCCGAGGGAGGAACTGCGCCCGTCTCGCTGCCCGTGCAGGCCCTCGATCATGCAACCGGGATGCTTGCGGCAACCGCCGCCCTGCGCGGCTGGGCGCAGTCGGTACATCACGGCGAGGGGGTGCGGGCGCGCCTCTCGCTGGCCAAGACCGCGAGCCTGCTGGATTCGCGGATCGGCACCGATCCACTCACCATCGTCGCGCAGTCGCCGGCCCCCACAACCCGGATCGAACACACGTCCTGGGGGCTCGCGCAGCGCCTGCCCTGGCCCGCCTCCGCCGCGGGTATTCGGGTGGATTCGGATCATCCGGCGCAGGCGCTGGGTGCCGACGCGCCGCGCTGGGGGCAGCGCTAACAGGCCGAGGGCAGACCTAGCGAACCGGCCACTCCCCGGAGGCCACAAAGTTCGGGTTCTTCGAGCGGCGCATGTACTCCTGGAAGGACGCGGCCTGCTCGGCGCACCAGTCCACCTGCTTGGCGTGCAGCTCGGCGGCGCTGAGCCCCTCCAGCTTGTCGGCATGGGCGCGGATCAAGGCCTGGGCCACATGGCCGGCGGCGATCGCGTCGGAGGCGGCGTCGTGGGCATCCAGCAGCGAGACACCGTAAAACTCGGCCGACGCCTCGAGGGTGCGCTTGCCCTTGCGGAAGCGGTCCACGGCCTTATCGATGACCAGCGGATCCACGATCGGGGACGGGTTTTCCAGCGGCGGGTAGCCGTAGCGCAGCGCCTCATGGTGCAGCAGGCTGAGGTCGTAGGGGGCGTTGTAGATGACCACCGGCACGTTGGCCGTCAGTAGCTCGCGCAGCGCTGAGATGATCTCGGCCACCACCAGGGCGGCGGGCTGACCCTCGGCGCGGGCACGCTCGGTGGTGATGCCGTGGACCGCGGTGGCCTGCTCGGGAATCTCGACCCCGGGATCCGCCAGCCAGTCGTGGTTGCGGATCACCTCGCCTCGCGCATCGAGAATGCCCACGTGCGCGCTCACAATGCGGCTCGTGGTGACGTCGATCCCGGTGGTTTCCAGGTCGAAGACGGCGATCGGCTGGGTCCAGATGCTCGTGGTGGTATTCACGTTTCTAAGCTTAGGCCGGACCACCGATACCGGTGTGGAACACGCGCCGCCCACAACGCAAACGCGGACATCCCGGGGGACATCCGCGTGTGCGTTGTGGGCCGATACGGCTAGACGCTGGGCCGGCTCACGTGCAGCCAGAAGAAGCTCTGTGAGCCCATGGTGAGATTCAGCGTGCCGTTCTCGTCGAAGGAGGGGAAGGTCGCCCCACCAAACAGGTCGCGGACGCGGCGACCGGCCAGGGAGGGATCGGTGATCGTGACCGGGGTCGGGTGGTGCGCGAAGCTAAACACGCACAGCACGTCCTCGGCGGGTTCGAGCTGCGGCCCCACCTTGCCCTCATAGCTGCGACGGAAGGCGAGGACCGATCCGTGGTTGGTGTCGACCACCTCGAGGGTGCCCAGGCCGAAGACCGGATGCGACTTGCGGGTGTGGATCACGTTGCGGATCCAGTGCAGCAGCGAGGCCGACTGCGCCAGCTGCGACTCGACGTTCACGCTCTGGTAGTTGTACACCAGCGACTGCACCACCGGCAGGTAGAGCTTGCCGGGGTCGGCGGCCGAGAAGCCCGCGTTGCGGTCGGGGGTCCACTGCATCGGCGTGCGGGAGGAATCGCGGTCATCCAGCCAGACGTTATCGCCCATGCCAATCTCGTCCCCGTAGTAGAGGAAGGGGCTGCCGCCCAGCGAGAAGAGCAGCGCGTGGGCAAGCTCCAGCTCGGCACGCGAATTGTCCAGCAGCGGTGCCAGGCGTCGCCGGATGCCCACGTTGACCCGCATCCGCGGATCGTAGGCATACCAGCCGTACATCGCCTGGCGGTAGTCCTCGCTCACCATCTCCAGGGTGAGCTCGTCGTGGTTGCGCAGGAACACGCCCCAACCGGCCCAGTCGGGGATGTGGGTAACCTCGCGCAGCACCCGCTCAAGCTCCTCGGACTGCTGCGAACGCAGCGCGTAGAAGATGCGTGGCATGACCGGGAAGTCGAAGGCCATATGGCACTCGGGCTCCTCGTCGGTGCCGAAGAATGCGGCGGTTTCCTTGGGCCACTGGTTCGCCTCGGCGAGCATGATGCGGCCCGGATACTCCTCATCCAGCATCGCGCGCAGCTTCACCAGGAACTCGTGGGTCTCCGGCTCGCCCTCGCCGTTGCCCTCATCGGATTCAAAGAGGTAGGGGACCGCGTCCAGACGGAAGCCGTCCACTCCGAGATCCAGCCAGAACCGGACCACGTCAAAGATGGCCTCGTGAACCGCGGGCTCGCCGTAGTTCAGGTCCGGCTGGTGGGAGAAGAAGCGGTGGAAATAGTACTGCTTGCGCACCGAATCAAACGCCCAGTTGGACTCCTCGGTGTCGGTGAAGATGATGCGGATGTTCGGGAACTTCTCATTGTCATCACTCCAGACATAGAAGTTGCCGTAGGGCCCCTCGGGGTCCTCGCGGGAGGCCTGGAACCAGGGGTGCTGATCCGAGGTGTGGTTCAGCGGGATGTCGATGATGACCCGCATGTTGCGCTCGTGGGCGCGGGTCACCAGCTCGCGGAACTCCTCGATCGTGCCAAACTCCGGCAGGATACTGCGGTAGTCGGCCACATCGTAGCCGCCATCGCGCAGGGGAGAGGTGAAAAACGGGGGGAGCCAGAGTGCGTCGATTCCCAGCCACTGCAGGTAGTCGAGCTTGCTGATCAGACCCTTCATATCGCCGGTTCCATCGGCGTTACTATCCACGTAGGAGCGGACCATCACCTCATAGAACACCGCGCGGCGATACCAGAGCGGTTCGCGTGCGAGGCCGGGAAGCTGGATGGGCGCAGTAAAGGTCACACTGTTCCAATCTGTGGTGCACGGGCACGATCCAGAAGGCGGATCGAACTGTCTTCCGAACGAGTCTAGGGGCAGCGGGCGGGAATGTGTTGTGCACAACACCTAAACTGAGGATGTGACTGCACCGATCTCCCCGTACCAGCCCCGACTCGACCAGATTGCGACCCGACGCGGCGAGGTGACCCTGGAGGGGGCACGCACCGCGTACTGGGAATATGGTGACCGGGACGCCGCGGTGACGATGGTGTTTGTGCACGGATTCCGCGGGGATCACCACGGGCTCGAGCCGATCGTCGCCCAGTTCCCCGACGCCCACATCATCGCCCCCGACCTGCCCGGATTTGGCGAGTCCGCGGCGTTTGTCAGCGGCCGTCACGATATCGAGGGCTATGTGCGCTGGCTGCGCGGTTTCATCACCGCGCTCAATCTGGACGCGCCGCCGGTGATCCTCGGCCACTCGTTCGGCTCGATTGTGGTGTCGGCCGCGGTGGCCGATGGACAGCCGGTGTCCACCCTGATCCTGGTCAACCCAATTGCCGCCCCGGCCCTCTCGGGGCCGCGCGGCATCCTCACCCGACTCGCGGTCTTCTACTATTGGGCCGGCAAGTCCCTGCCCGAGGGGATGGGCTTTGCGCTGCTGCGCTCGCGGATCATCACCCGGGTCTCCAGCATCGCGATGGCGAAGACCAGGGATCCCGAGCGTCGGGCTTGGATCCACGATCAGCATGATCGCTACTTCAGCGCGTTTGCCGACCGGGCCAGCGTGATGGACGCGTTTGACACCTCGGTGCGCTACGACGTGAGCCAGTACGCCGACCGGATTCCCGCGCGCACCCTGCTGATCGCCGCCGAGAACGATGACATCACCTCGGTGTCCAAGCAGCGCGAGCTCGCCGAGAAGCTCGCGGATGCCCGCCTGGAGGTCATCCCCGAGGTGGGACACCTGATCCACTATGAGACCCCCGAGCAGGCGGCCGCCCTCATCCGCGACGAGCTGGGTCTGCCTGCTTAGGTACCACACCCGCACCCCGGAGAACCGGGATGCGGGTGTGGTGTTTAGGCGTCGAAGGTTAGCCCCAGGGGTTGAAGGAAATCCCCGCGGGCTTGCCGGCGTTCAGGCCGTAACCGAAGTTCTGGTCACCGATCTTGATGGTGGCCGAACCGAAGTTGGCGCTGAGCAGACGGTTACGGTAGTCCGAGGGGTAGCCGTTCCAGCCCACCAGGCGCGGGTAGACCCAGCCGCCGGTCACGTTTTCCACCCGGTCATCCGAGGCGTTGGCCAGGCGGAAGTAGTGGGTGAAGCCACCCTCCTTGTGGTAGACCACCTTGGCGTGGGTGCCGTCGAAGCGGACGTTGGAGGCGGGATCCACCTGCCATCCCGAGTGCACCGAGCGCGAGACGTACTTCACCTGGTTGTTCTGCACCCAGATGATTACGTGCTCCCAGTCGTGACGGTGACCGTTGCTTCCGCCGGCGATCTCCCCGACGCCGTTGGAGGACTGGTCCTTCTCGAAGTAGCTGGCGTACATGATCGCGCACCAGCCGTTATTGCACTTCTCGCGGGAGTAGGTGTTGGCGTTTTGCAGCTGCGGGGCATCGTGGCAGTGGCCGTTGACGGCACCACCGAGGCCGAGCCCCGAGTTGATCTGTCCGCTGGCACTGATCGCGGCGGTCGCGTAGCAGCCGTCGGTATCGTAGTCATAGGCCGGTGAGAAGGTCTGTTCCAGGCCGTCCGCGTTCTGCGGCAGCGGCTGGAAAACCTGGGCCTGTGCGCTGGGCGCGGCGCCCAGGGCGAGGATCGATGCGCACGCCGCTCCCAGCAGGGCGAGCACAATCTTTCGGGCGACGCGGGCTGAGCGCGGCGTGGTGTTTTCGGCCGAGGCCGAGCCATCCAGGGTGATGGACATGGTTCTCCTTGAAGGTCGCGATGGGTGTCAGCTCGAGACTCATGCCGTCGCGACCCGCGACATTTCCCCCAGAGCCGGGAAAGACTCTTCGTCTCCCCGAGGCCCAGTAAAGTGCACCCCCAAAACACGGGTCAAGAAGTACAAAAGTGATTGTTATCTCGGGCGTGGCTATGTGCCCGCTATGCCCTGTATTTACGCCAGCTATGCGTTTTCTATGCGCGAAAAATTAACCGGGCGGACACATAACCGCCCGGTCAGAACGCGGATTGTGATCGACCCGTTCGTGCGTCGATGCGCACACGCGGTGATGTTCGGACGCGCCGATGCGGTGCTCCGCCTTCTGGGCTAACCGGCCAGGCGCTCGCCGAGGGCCGCCAGGGCGGGGGCCACCGAGCCCTCGAGGACGAGGGTCGCGCGGGAGGCGCCGCCGGTGGTGCCGCGGTTGATCGTGATGATCGGGGAGCCGTCGCGGCGGGCCTGATCCAGCAGGCGGATTCCGGTGTTCACGGTGAGCGAGGATCCCAGCACCAGCAGCGCGTCGGCACGGTGCACGATCGAGCGGGCGCGGGCGAAGCGGGCCGAGGGGACGGTCTCCCCGAAGAAGACCACGTCGGGCTTGAGCGGGCCGCCGCACACCGTGCAGACGGGGACGGTGAAGCCGTCCAGCTCGGGCACCTCGGCATCACCGTCGGGGTTCAGGCGGTCGGCATCCTCGGGACCCAGCTGGGCCAGCCACGGGTTTTCCCGGGCGATCTGCTCGGTGATCGCCTGCCGGGCAAAGCCCTGCTCACAGGCCAGGCACACCACCCGGTCCAGGCCTCCGTGCAGCTCCACGAGTTTGCGGGTGCCCGCCTGACGGTGGAGCCCGTCCACATTCTGGGTCGCGATGCCCAGCGCCCGGCCCGAGCGCTCCCAGTCGGCCAGCAGCCGGTGGGTCGGATTGGGCTTGGCCGCCTGCATCAGGCGTCCGCCCAGGAAGGCCCCGGCCCAGTAGCGGCGACGGCGTTCGGCCGAGGCGCGAAACTCGGGCCCGGTCATCGGCTTGCGCACGGGGGCACCGGGTCCGCGATAGTCGGGGATCCCGGAGTCGGTGGAGACGCCGGCGCCGGTCAGAATCGCCAGGCTGCGGCCCCGCAGAATATCCGCCGCGCGGTCGAGGTCTACCGAATCGGGAATGGGCACGTGACGCCTCCAGGGGCCGGGGATGGAATGATGGTCTAGCGGGGGACCAGATGATCCCCTCGTGGTGTTACATAACCACCGTAGTGAGTACAGGAGTATTTGGGTGCGCGTTATTCCCCTGGGTCCGGACGGACTCGATGAACTGGCCGATTATGCACGGCTCACGGACGTCGCCCTGCGCCGGGTGACCGAGCCCGAGGGTGGGCTCTACATCGCCGAATCCAGCAAGGTCATCACGCGTGCCATCGCCGCCGGTCACGTGCCGCGCTCGGTCCTGCTGGCCGAGAAGTGGCTGGCCGAGATGGAACCCATCCTGGCCGACTTCCCCGAGGTTCCGGTTTACGTGGGCGATGCCGCCACGCTGGAAACCCTCACCGGATTTCACATGCACCGGGGTGCGCTCGCCGCGATGCACCGGCCCGAACTGCCGGATATGGCCGAGCTGATTCGGGATGCCCGGCGCATCGTGATCCTGGAGGACATCGTGGACCACACCAACGTGGGCGCAATCTTCCGTGCGGTGGCCGGTCTCGGTGCCGACGCCGTGCTGGTGTCGCCCCGCTGCGCCGACCCCCTCTACCGCCGCAGCGTCCGGGTGAGCATGGGCACGGTGCTGCAGGTGCCGTGGACCCGGATGCCCGAGTGGGACGACGCGCGCGAGATCCTCAGCGCCGCGGGATTCCATGTGGCCGCGCTGGCCCTGGATGAGCGCGCGGTGACCCTGGACGAGTTCTCGGCCGCGGCTCCCGAAAAGATCGCGCTGATGCTCGGCAGCGAGGGGGACGGGCTCAGCCGTCAGGCCCTGCACCACGCCGACAGCACGGTGATTATCCCGATGCTGCACGGGGTGGATTCGCTCAATGTTGCCGCGGCCAGCGCGGTCGCACTCTGGGAGCTGCGGATTCGCGAATAGTTTGCTGTGGCGCGCACGAAACGCTCAGGGGATGCCACATAAACTGTTTCGGTGACCCAATTCCCCCTCCGCCGAGACCGAAAATCCCGGGCTCGCAGCCGCGCCCTGCTCCGCGCACCCCTCGCGATTGCCATCGTTGTGGCGGTGCTGGCCGCCTGCTACGGCGGCTATGCGCTGCTTCGCCCGTTGCCCGCCTCGGCCGCGACCCCCGCGGCCACGCTGGCCACCCCCACGAGTGCGAAGGAGCCCATCGCCTGGCCCGCCAACGGCGTGGCCGCGGTCGGCGAGGTGGGATACGACGGCGTCCTGGCCAGCCACGGCTCGCAGGAGCGCACCTCGATCGCCAGCATGACCAAAACCATCACCGCCCTGGTGGTGCTGGAAAAGCTTCCGCTGGCCAAGGGGGAGTCGGGTCCGACCTATACGTTTACCGAAACCGATCAGAAGATCTACCAGGACACCGTGGCCGAGGGTGGATCCCGGGCTCCGGTTGTGGTGGGTGCCCAGGTCACCGAGCGTCAGCTGCTCGAGGGGCTGATGCTTCCCAGCGGTAACAACTATGCGATCACCCTGGCGAACTGGGCCTATGGCTCGATGGAGAACTTCCTCCCGGCCGCCCGCGCCTGGCTGGATAAGCACGGCCTGACCGATACGGTTCTGGCCGATGCCAGTGGCATTAACCCGGCCAGCCAGTCCTCCCCGCCGAACCTGGTGGAGATCGCCAAGCTCGTGCTGGCACACCCCGTACTCAGCACCGTGGTCTCCGAGAAGACCGCCTCGATCCCCGCCCTGGGCGAGGCAGGAAACCTCAAAAACACCAACGATCTGCTGGGAACCGGCGGGGTGATCGGGATCAAGACCGGAACCACGATCGTGGCCGGGGCCTGCCTGATGTTTGCGGCCGAGCGCGAGGTCGCCGGCAAGAAGATCACGGTGGTGGGTGTGGTCATCGGCGCGCCGACCCATGAGGAACTCTTCGCCTCGGTGAGCAAGCTGCTCGATAGCACCTATGCGGCCTTCGGCAAGGCCACCCTGATCAAAAAGGGTGACCCGGTGGGCTACATTCAGACCCCCTGGGGCAGCCACGCCAACGTGGTGGCCACCGAGGATGCGACCGCCGTGGTCTGGCGCGATTCCCCGATCACCCGCAAGGCCAGCATCGATCCGCTGGCCTCGGGCAAGCAGGGCGACCCGGCCGGAAAGATCACCGTGACCGAAAACGGCGTGTCCGCCGAGGTTCCGGTGGCTCTCGCGGATGACCTGGACGGGGCCTCGATCTGGTGGCGTCTGACCAACCCGATGTAGTCGGGTACAAACAACACCCCGGATTCCGCCATCGAGTGGCGGAATCCGGGGTGTTTTTTGTTGCGCGTCGGGCCGGAGTTTAGGGCTCGGGGAAGATGATCGGGGCGGCTTCGGGGCGCTTGGCGCTCACGTTATCGCCCGAGCTCTGGTGGCGCAGTCGACGAATCACCCAGGGCACCAGGTGCTCGCGCGCCCAGGCCAGGTCCTCGGATCGGGCCTGCCGCCAGGAGGACTCGGGCATCGCCTCGGGGCGCAGCGGCTGGAGATCGTTGGGGACGTTCAGCGCGTCCAGCACCATCCGGGCCACGGTGTGGTGGCCGAGGGGGTTGAGATGCAGGCGATCCGGGGCCCACATGCCGGGATCCTGAATCTCGGAGAGGGCCCACTGGTCGGCGACGATGCAGTCGTAACGCTGGGCGACTGCACGCACGTTTTCGTTGTAGATCGCGACCTTGCCACGCAGGGCTCGCATGACCGGGGAGAAGCCGGTGTCCACCCCGGTGAACAGGACGATCGTCGCCCCGTCGCGGGAGAGGGTGCGCACGGCACCGTCGAGCTTTTCGGCGATCTCGTCGGGATCGGTTCCGGGGCGGATGACGTCGTTGCCGCCGGCGCACAGGGTGATCAGGTCCGGGTGCAGGCCGAGGGCGGGTTCGAGCTGATCGTTGATGATCTGACCGATCAGCTTTCCACGCACGGCCAGGTTGGCGTAGGCAAAGTCCGGACAGTCGCGGGCGAGGACCTCGGCCACCCGGTCGGCCCAGCCGCGGTTGCCACCTGGGGCTCCGGGCTCGGGATCGCCGATGCCCTCGGTGAAGGAGTCACCAATGGAGACCATTCGCCGCCACGGGTGAAGCTGTGATTCGGTCGCGGGTTCGGGGGTGGTCACGGGGTTCCTTCCGGTCGCTAACGAGGGTCGCCTCTAATGTACCCGGCTCGCCCGGGAAATTCCGGAGGCGGGCGCAAACTCGCTCCGGGCTCGGCAGTGTCGGAGGGTATCCGGTAGTGTCTAGTTCAGTGAGCGAAGAGTTGATGACACCGGATTCTGGTTCCGGTCCACGCATCGGAACCTCCGCCGCCGAACACCTGTCACCCTCCTTCCCGGAGCGTGCGGCGTGGGGTACGGTCAGCAAGTTGCGGGCCTGGCAGGCCGAGGCGATCGAGAAGTATTTTGAAACCGAGCCGCGCGATTTTCTCGCCGCGGCTACCCCGGGCGCGGGCAAAACCACCTTCGCCCTGCGTCTGGCCGCCGAGCTGTTGGCGCGGCGCACGGTCGAGCGGGTCACCGTGGTCGCCCCGACCGAGCACCTGAAAAAGCAGTGGGCCGATGCGGCCGCGCGCGCAGGTATCCGGCTCGACCCCAACTTCTCCAATGCCGAGCGTCGCTATGCCTCGCACTATCACGGGGCCGCGGTGACCTACGCGCAGGTGGCCGTACGGGCCTCCCTGCACCGCGAGATCACCGAGTCGCGCAAGACACTGGTGATCCTGGACGAGGTCCATCACGGCGGCGACGCGCTCAGCTGGGGCGATGCGATCCGCGACGCCTTCGAGCCGGCGACCCGCAGACTCTCGCTGACCGGAACCCCGTTCCGTTCGGACACCGCGCCGATCCCGTTTGTGCTCTACGCCCCGGACAATAAGGGCATCCGCACCTCGGTCACCGACTATAACTACGGCTATGGCCGCGCGCTCCAGGACGGCGTGGTGCGTCCGGTGATGTTTATGGTTTATGCTGGACACATGCGCTGGCGTACCAAGGCCGGCGACGAGATGGAAGCGCGCCTGGGCGAGGGTAATACCAAGGACATCACCTCCCAGGCCTGGCGCACCGCGCTGGATCCCAAGGGGGAGTGGGTGCCGCAGGTGCTCGACTCGGCCAATAAGCGCCTGACCGAGGTTCGGCACGCGATCCCCGATGCCGGCGGGCTGGTGATCGCGACCGATCACTACACCGCGCGCGCCTATGCGGCGATTCTGGCGGATCTGACCGGCGAACCGGTTACCGTCGTGCTCTCCGATGATGCCGGAGCCTCCGACCGGATCGATGAGTTCTCCCACGGCACCAGTCGCTGGATGGTGGCCGTACGGATGGTATCCGAGGGGGTGGACGTGCCCCGCCTCGCGGTGGGGGTATACGCAACCTCCTCATCCACCCCGCTGTTTTTTGCGCAGGCGATTGGCCGCTTCGTGCGGGCTCGGCGTCGAGGCGAGACCGCCTCGGTGTTTCTGCCGAACGTGCCGCCGCTGATGAATCTGGCCGCCGCGCTGGAGCTTGAGCGCGACCACGCGCTGGATCGTCCCTCAAGCGATGAGGGCGACTTCTACAATCCCGAAGACGCGATGGTGGCCGCCGCCAATAAGGAGGATCGCGCCTCCGAGGAGCTCGGCCAGGAGCTGTTCTCGTTTGAGGCGATGGGGTCCTCGGCCAACTTTGATCGCGTGGTCTTTGACGGTCAGGAGTTCGGGGGCTACGCCGAACCTGGGACCGATGAGGAGCTCGATTTCATCGGGCTGCCGGGCATCCTCGAACCCGAGCAGGTGCACGAGCTGCTGACCCAGCGTCAGCAGCGTCAGCAGCGCCGTCAGGATGATCGCGAGGCCGCCGGAATCGCGCCGCCGGAGACCACCCCCGAGCCGCTGTATCGCACCCTCAAGGAGCAGCGCTCGCTGCTGAACTCGTTGGTGGGCCTCTACGCCAAGCAGAGCGGCCAGCCGCACGGACTGGTCCACGCCGAGCTGCGCCGCGTGTGTGGCGGCCCGGCGGTGCCGCAGGCCAGTGTGACCCAGCTGCAGTCGCGGATCCAGTATCTGCGGCGTCAGCTGGGGAGCCAGCGCTAAGTCCTCAAGCCGCGTCGTCAGCGCGCGACGATCATCGGGGTGCCGGAATGCGGGTCGGTGATGACCGTGCAGGGCAGGCCGAAGACGCGTTCCACGTTGTCCGCGGTGACGACATCGGCGGGGGCACCGGTGGCGACGACCTCGCCGTCGCGCATCATCACGATGGTGTCGGCGAAGCGCGCCGCCTGGTTGAGGTCGTGCAGGACGGCGACGATCGTGCGTCCCTCGGCATTCAGGCGCGCAAACAGCTTGAGCAGGTCGTACTGGTGCGCGATGTCCAGGAACGTGGTTGGTTCATCGAGCAGCATGGTCGGGCTCTCCTGCGCGAGCAGCATCGCGACCCACACACGCTGGCGCTGACCACCGGAGAGCTCGTCGACGAAGCGGTTGCGCAGCGCGTCGGTGCCGGTGAGCTCCAGGGCGCTGTCCACCGCGGCTCGATCCTCGCGTGACCACTGGCGCAGCATGCTCTGGTGCGGATGCCGACCGCGCGCGACCAGATCGATCACGCGGATGCCGTCGGGGGCGATTGACGTCTGCGGCAGCAGCCCGAGTTGACGGGCGACCTCCTTCGGCGACCGCTGGGCGATCGCCTTGCCGTCGAGCAGGATCTGCCCGGCCGTCGGCTTCAGCAGGCGCGCCATCGCACGCAGTAGCGTCGACTTGCCGCAGGCGTTGGGGCCAACGATCACGGTGAACGATCCGGGGGTGATCTCCACGTCCAGGCGTTCGGCGATCACCCGCTGGTCATACGCGAGGCGCACGCCGTGTGCGGCGAGGCGGGCGGGCACTCGCCCCTCTGCCCCGGAATCCCGGGTGGTCGGGGAAATCTGTGCGGTCATCGTCGTCTCCTTGCTTCGTGGATCAGCAACCACACCAGGTATCCGCCGCCGAGCACGACGGTGACCAGGCCGACGGGGAGCTGTGTGGGGGCGAATAGGCGCTGTGCGATGAGGTCACTGGTTGCGAGTAGCAGCGCGCCAAACGCGGCGGCACCGGACAGCGTCACACCGGCGCTGCGGGCCACGCGCCGGGCGATCTGAGGGGCGGCGAGTGCGATGAACGCGATTGGGCCCGCCAGGGTGATCACGACGGCGCTGAATCCGACGCCGGCCACCAGCAGCAGTGCCCGCACGCGTCCGGTGCGGACGCCGAGGGCGGCGGCGGTGTCATCACCCATCTCGAGTAGGTGCATGCGATCCGCCATCACCGCGCACAGGATGCCGAGCGGGACAAGGCACGCGACGGCGGGGACGATCCGGTCCCAGCCGGCACCGTTCAGCGTTCCCATGCCCCAGGACGCCGCCATCATCGACACCCGTAGGTCGGAGTTCAGGATCAACCACGACGTCACCGAGGCGAGCATCGAGCCCACCGCGATGCCAACGATGATCAGGCGGAACCCCTGGAAACCGCGACGGAAGGCGAGCAGGTAGACGGCGAGCGCCGCGACCAGGCCACCGCCGAACGCGCCGAGCGCGATGGTGAGGTAGCCAAACGATCCCGACGTGATGACGATCAGCGCGCCGGTGTAGGCACCGGCGTCAAAGCCGATGATGTCGGGGCTACCGAGCGGGTTGCGGGTCATCGACTGGAAGATCGCACCGGCGGCACCGAGCGCCGCCCCGAGCATGAGGGCGAGCAGCGCTCGTGGGAGACGCCACTCGACCACGACCAGCGTCTGCTTCGGCGTCCCCATGCCGAACAGTGTCGCGATGACGTCTCTGGGTGCGATGACAAAGTCTCCGAGGCTGAGCGCGAGGATCGAAACGAGCAGCGCCGCGGTGAGCGCGAGAATCACGGCGAGGGCGCCGCGCAGGCTGATGCGCCGCGTGAAGGGGCCGCGCTCGATCTCGAGCATCCGCGGCGGGCGGGTATCGAGGGCGCTCACAGGCTACTCGCCTTCCGCGCGCGCACCAGCACGATGAGCACGGGTGCTCCGATGAACGCCGTGACCAGCGCGACCGGCAGCTCGCCCGACGGCAGGACCAAGCGTCCCACAACGTCCGACACCAGCAGGAGCAGGGGTGCGGCGAGCACGGTGCCGGCCATGATCCACACCTGGTGTGGGCCGACGAGCCAGCGCACGGCGTGCGGCACCATGAGGCCGATGAAACCGATCGGGCCCGCGGCGGCCGTTGCGGCACCGCACAGCAGTGCGACGGCGACGATCGACAGCACGCGCGTGAGTCCCACCCGGGTGCCGAGGGCCGTGGCAAGGTCATCGCCCAGCGCGAGGGCGTTCATCGACGGTGCGAGCCAGAAGGCGATGATCAGGCCGATGACGAGGAAGGGTAGCACGCCGAAGACGTCGCTGGTGAGGGATTGGAGGGATCCGACGGTCCAGGTGCGGATCGTGTCGAATACGTCCGAGCGCAGCAGCGCGATGCCGCCGGTGATCCCCGACAGCACCGCGCCGAGCGCGACGCCGGCGAGGGTCATGCGAAGCGGGTCCGCGTCTCCGCGTCCGGCGGCACCGATGAGGAAAACGAGCAGCGTCGCCGCGATCGCGCCGGCGAACGCGAACCAGATGTACTGGAACACGCCGCTGGCACCGAGGAACGCGACCGCGAAGACGACGCCGGCCGATGCGCCGGCGTTGACGCCGAGAATGCCGGGGTCCGCCAGCGGGTTGCGGCTGAACGCCTGGATCAGCGCGCCCGCCACGCCGAGGGCCGCGCCGACGGCGAGGGCGATCACGGTGCGCGGAATCCGCATCTCGCGCACGATCACGCCGGCCTCGGTGTCGGCACCGAGCAGCCCGTGCCACACGTCGGTGAGCGGGAGCGACTGGGATCCAAACATGATGCTCGCGATGATGGCGGCGACGAGGCCGCCCGCGAGCAGCGCGAGCGCGACGACGCGCCGCACGGGCGACGCGGATTCGGCGACGCGTGGTGCAGGGGTGGTGCTCATCGGGTCACAGGCCGAGCTTCTCGAGCTCCGCCTCGTAGGCGTCGGTGATGCTCTCCGCATCGCTACCCTCCTCGACGTCCCAGAGCGCGGACAGGCGCGCGCGATCCTCATCCGACAGCGCGTCGAAGCGGTCGCGCCACTCCTCGGCACCCTCGGTCCAGTAGCCGATCACCTTATAGGCCGAGGCGGGCAGGCCGAGCGTGTGGCGCAGGTGCTTGCGCACCCCGCGGGTCGCGCGCGTCTCGCCGGCAACCCAGACGTATCCGGGGCCATCCGGAAGCTCGGCGGACGCCACGATCTCGGCGAGACGGGTCGGTCCGTGCCCGTTGCCGCCGTACACCCAGTGCAGTTCGACGCCGGCGGGCAGGGTGAGGTGCTGCTCATCCTCCGCCGAGGCGACCTCGAGGACGATGCGCGTGCGCACGCCCGCCGGAGCGGTCTCGGCGAGGCGCGCCGCGGCGGGAAGACCGGTCGCATCGGCCACGAGAAGCTGCCATCGGATGTCGGTGGGCGGGGCATACAACCCGCGCGGGGTGTTGACGCCGACCACGTCGCCTGGCCGAGCATCCAGCGCCCATGCCGCGGCGATGCCTCCGTCGTGAACAACGAAGTCGATCGTCAGCTCGCGCGCGGCCTCGTCCCAGCCGCGCACCGTGTAGGTGCGCATCTCGGCGGGGGTCACGCCCTCGGGATAGTCCCAGTAGCCGTCATCGGTGGGGAAGGGGAGGACCGGCTCGTCGCGCTGCGCGGCGGGGAAGAACACACGCAGGTATTCGTCGCCGATGCCGGAGGACACGAACCCGTCCAGTCCCTCGCCGCCAAACACGACGCGGACCATGCCGGCGGTCAGGCGCTGTACGCGCTGCACCACGATGCGGTGAATCAGGTGCACAGTTTTTTCGGGTGCTGTGGTCTCAGCTGCGGCACTCATCCGAGGAGTGCCTTCTCGACGACCTCGAGGAACGCGGTCTGGCCGCTGGGCGAGCCGTAGGCCATCTCGTAGTTGTAGCCGTACACGGTGTTGTTGGTCACAAAGGGCAGGCGGTTCCAGATCGCGTTGCTCTTGAGCGCCTCGTCGGTGGTGAGCAGGCCGGAGCCGTCCTCGTTCGTCCCGGCGAAGACGGCGTCGATGCCCTCGAGGCCACCGAGCTGCTCGAGGCTGAACGCGGTCGAGTCGCCCACGGGCAGGCCCTTCGCGTCGGCGTTGGCGAGTGGGGTGATGGTCAGGCGGAGGTCGCCGAACACGAGGCAGGGCACGCCGTAGCAGCCGACGCTCACCTGTCCGTCGCGGAAGGCCATGTCGGCGACGACCGGATGGATTCCGCGCTCGTCCAGACGCTTGCGGACGTCGGCGACCTTCGCCTGGTAGTCGGCGGTCCACTTGTTGTACTCGTCGGTGCGGCCGAGGTCGGTGGCGAGCTGCTTGAAGGGGTCGCGCCAGTCATTGCCGGCGAACGCGTTGTACGTGTACGTCGGGGCGATCTTCTGCAGCTTCGGATCGAGGTCGGTGTTACTGCCGATGCCGTTGAGGATGAAATCGGGGTTGACCGCGAGCACACCTTCGAAGTTGTATTCCGGGAAGTTGACGAAGGTCTTCAGGCCCTTCAGCGGTTCCTGCGGGAAATACGCGGGGAAGGTCTTGAAGTCCTCGCGCACCGGCTGGGTGTCCGCGAGGTGGAAGCCCAGCGTCATGAGGATGTCGAGGTCGGTTGTGTAAAACCCGAGCGCGGCCTTCGGTTCCTTCGGCATCTCGATCGTGACACCGGTGGGCGTCTTCAGCGAGACGGTCTCGGCGGAAGCCGCACCGCCCGAGGCCTGCGATGCGCAGGAGGTGAGCGCGAGGGCGGCGACGGCGGAAGCGGCGAGGAGGGCGAGGGCACGGGAGCGCATGGCGGAGTCCTTCGAATAAGATGCGGGGGATTTTCAGGCAAGGCTTGCCTAACTAACCCAGTATTACTCGCCATCATATCGGCTGACTGCCACATGCTATCGCGCAGGTGCCGAACTCCGCGGGGGTGGCGGCTCAGGTTGTGCGTGCCCGCGCGCTCGCAAAGGCTCCGGGCGTATGACCGATCTCGCGGCGGAATGCCTGCACGAACGCGCTCGCGGTGGCGTAGCCGACCTTGGCCGCGGCGGCCGAGACGGAGTGATCTGCCGCCAAAAGCTCGATCGCGCGCCGCATCCGGGCGCGCGTGCGCCAGGTCGTGAAGGTCAGCCCCGTCTCGGCCACAAACAGGCGCGACAGGTTTCGTGCGCTGGCGCCGACGGCGAAACCCCAGTCCACGAGCTCCCGATCATCCGCCGGGTCTGCCAGGATGGCCTGCGCGATCCGGAGCGTGCGGTCATCGACCGGCAGCGGGAGATCCACGGTGGACACCTGCACGGGCTCCAGCAGCATCGGCACCAGTAGCTCCGCGTGTGTGCGCACCTCCTGCGACAGATACGGCGGCACCTGGAGGCGAGAGAGCAGGGTCGAAACGGTCTCGGGGATCGCGACGGCGGTGACATCGTCGGCGGGGGAGCCGATGTGCGGTTCCAGGTGCGTGCACCGGAACGACGTGTGTGCCGCCGCGACCACGCGGTGTTCCACGCCGCGGGGGATCCAGAGCCCGACGGCGTTGGGAACGGCGAACCAGCCGCGCTCGGTCTCCACGGTCAGCGTTCCGCGCGTCGCCCACAGCAGCTCGTTGAGGTTGTCATGACGGTGCGCGCCCCACTCGATCCCCTCGGCGACCGTGAAGTCATCCGTGTCGATCGCCCACACGGGGTCGGCGTCGATCTGGCCGTTCAGCGACATGAGAGGGGTGGGTGTGGTGCGGTGGTCATCGTGAACGCGAGTCTAGGCGGTGCATGCGGGGCGTGCAATTCGGGCGCCGGGCGCATGGAAATCGGCTGGCCCATTTGGTCGTAATTCCCGAGGCGCTTCGTGGCGCACTGGTGAACCGAATCTCGGCGATGCTGGACGGTAGCGCGCCGGCAAAATCAGTCGGGGAGAGCGTTGAGCGCTATGCTCGGGTCTGTGATCCCCGCAGCAGCCGCTTCGCCTCGCCCCCTGTGGCGTCGTCTGCTCACCGCGCCCGCGTTCTGGGCGGTACTGAGCGCCGCGGCCGCGCTGCCCTGGGTGCTGTACGAGCGGGGGATGGATCTTCCCCCGGTGATCTTCTCGCTGCTGGCCGGCTGGTTGGCCGGCATCGGGTTTGTGAATTGGACGTTCCGCACGGCCTCGCCCCGGCTGGGGGTGGTGCTGCACGCCGTGGTCGCGCTCGCCTGTGCGGCGTTGATGATCATGATGGTGCAAGCCGGCACCCCCGGTCTTCGCCTACTTCCCGACGGACTGCGTGCCCCGGTGATCATGGTGCAGTTTGCGCTGATTCCGGCCACCGGCTGGATGCTGCTGGGCCTGCTCGGGCGAATCACCACGCTCGCACGTCGCCCCGCCAAAAACCCGCGTACGGCACCCGAGTGGGATCAGGACAAAACCGGCAGCACCGTGGAGTTTCGCGCGGTGAGAATGCCGGTGGTGGCCCTGGTCTGGTGGGGTATGGCGCTGTTTGTGCTGGTGTCGACCGGCCTGGCGGTTCTGCTGGTGACCGACTCGTTGCCCACCTGGGTCTCCACCTCGCCCATGGTGTTTTTGGCACTCGGCGCGCTGATCGCGCTGCCACCCTTTCTGATTTTCCGGGGCGTGTGCGCGGCGCGAACGATCCCCGTCTCGGCCAGGTTCACCCGGGGTGCGCTGCGAATCCGCTGGGCCGGAAACGATCTGACACTGCCGCTGAACCGTATCAGCCGCCTGGTGTGGTGCCCCACGGGTGAATCCGCGCGCCTTGAGGTGAGCGCCCCGGGGATACACCTCAGCCTCCTGGTGAGCGTGGCTCGCCCAGCTCGCGGCCGGCTGGCGCAGCTTCCCCCGCTGCAGCGGCGCACCGAGGCGGCGCTCGCCGAGGCGGGATTGCCCCGGGTGATTGCGCCGAAGTCTCGCGCGAAAAAGCGCCCCACCCGGGTATTCGAACGTGTGTTCGAACAGATTGAAGCCGGGTCTACTCGGGAGTGAGGGGCGTATTGGTGCGCGCCTCGAGGAATGCATAGACATCGGTTTCATCCACCCCGGGAAACACCCCCGTGGGCAGCGCGTGCAGCAGCGTGTCGGGGACGCGGGCGGCCGGAAACGTGCGGTTTTCCCAGCGTGTGCGCAGGGACTCGGGGGGAGTCTTGCAGCAGGCGGGATCCGGGCATCGCGAGGTGTAGCGCCGTGTGGTGTCGCGGCCGCGGAACCACTTGGCAAATTCGAATCGCGTGCCGAGGCTCAGCGAGAACCTTCCTCGCTCACTCACCCGAATGTGTGACGTGCACCAAAAGGTGCCCGAGGGCTTATCGGTGTACTGCGCGTAGGGGCTGATCTGATCATCCGAGAGGAATACCCGTCGGGCGCTCCACCAGCGGCACACGCTCTGTCCCTCAACCGCCCCGAGGACATCCCGGGGAAGGACGGCTCCGTCGTTTTCATAGGCCTTGACGAGCACACCGGATTCATGCGTGCGCAGGAAGTGCACGGGGATCTGGGTGTGCCGGGTGATCAGGTTGGTGAAGCGGTGGGCCGCGGTTTCGTATCCGACGCCGAAGGCATCGCGCAGGTCTTCCACCGAGAGCTCGTGGGCGGCCTTGGCCGCCTGGATGCGCGGGACGGCATCGGCCTCGGGGATCAGCAGGGCCCCGGTGAGGTAGTTGGCCTCCACCCTCTGGCGCAGAAATTCGGCGTAGTCACGCGGCGGGGTATGGCCGAGCGCCCGGGAGGCGAGGGCCTGCAGGATGAGCGTGCGCGGGTCCGTGGCGGCCGAACGGGTGACCGGGACAAAGATGCGCCCGCCCTCCAGATCGGTGATCGAGAGGGCTCCGGCGGGCATCTCGGCATCGGTGTGCAGCGTGAAACCCAGGTGGCGTGCAAGCTCCCCGGTGAGGCGCTGGGAGAGCGGCCCCGAATCGTGGCCGAGGGCCGATAGGAGCTCTCGGGCTACCGCCTCGATTTCGGGATAGTAGTTTCCTCGCGCCCGCATATCCGCGCGCAGGGAGGCATTGGCGCGCCGCGCCTGTTCGGGGGTGGCCGCACGCTCGGTATGCAGGCGTTCAAGCTCGGCGTGCAGCCCGAGAATCGCGTCGATGGCGGCATTGCTCAGCGATGCCCGCACGGGTACAGCCGGCAGGCCGAGGCTCGTATACAGCGGCGAGCGCTGTGCCCGTTCCAGCCGGATTTCTCGTTCGGCCCGCGGGGACGGGGAGTCCTCACGCAGCAGGTCCTCCGAGGTGGTGTCGAGCGCCCGTGCGATGCGATCGATCTCGGCCAGACGCAAATCCCGGCGTCCGTGTTCGATCACGCTGATCTGGGAGGCGGCCCGGTCGATTCTTTGGCCGAGCTCACCGACGGTGAGCCCGAGGGCGCGTCGGCGTTCGCGGATGCGCTGTCCTACGGTGAGTGCGTCGTACACGGTGTTCCCCCGAACCCTAGTTGGGCCGAGTCCACACCCCCATCCTGCTGTTTCGCAGAAATTTGGCCGTATTTCTGCTGAGTATCCGGGAATCCCAGACGCCGGACGGGCCCAGGCTGAAGAGAGATCCAGCGCAACGCACCGACGCGTTCGCAGAACAGGAGAACCTCATGACCAGCTATCCCGGCGATCAGCATCAGAGTGCCGCCGACCTCGCCGCCGACTGGGAGACCAACCCGCGCTGGGCGGGTATCCGCCGCGACTACACCGCCGAGGACGTGCTCGCCCTGCGTGGCAGCGTCCTCGAAGAACACACCCTGGCCACCCGCGGTGCCTGCCGCCTGTGGGACCTGCTGCACTCCGAACGCTACGTGCCCGCGCTGGGGGCGCTCACCGGAAACCAGGCGGTGCAGCAGGTGCGCGGCGGACTCAACGCGATCTACCTGTCGGGCTGGCAGGTGGCCGCCGATGCCAACTCCGCCGGGCAGACCTACCCGGACCAGAGCCTGTATCCGGCCGACTCGGTGCCCAAGGTCGTCCGGCGCATTAACAATGCCCTGGCTCGGGCCGACCAGGTGTCGGGCACCACCGACGGGGTGAGCGACTGGTTTGCCCCCATCGTGGCCGACGCCGAAGCGGGGTTCGGGGGCGTCCTCAACGCCTACGAGCTGATGAGCGCGATGATCGGTGCGGGGGCGGCCGGGGTGCACTGGGAGGATCAGCTGGCGAGTGAGAAGAAGTGTGGGCACATGGGTGGGAAGGTGCTGATTCCCACCGGGCAGCATATTCGCACGCTCAACGCGGCACGGCTCGCGGCGGATGTGGCCGGGGTTCCCTCGATCATCATCGCCCGGACCGACGCCCTGGCCGCCAACCTGATCACCAGCGATGTGGATCCGCGCGATCGCCCCTTTGTGTCCGGTGAGCGCACCCCCGAGGGGTTCTCGCCCACCACGCCGGGGATCGATGCAGTTCTCGCCCGCGGACACGCCTACGCGCCCTACGCCGATCTGCTGTGGGTGGAATCCGCCGAGCCCGACATCGAGCTGGCCAGGCGCTTTGCCGAGAGCATCCACGCGGAATTCCCCGGCAAGCTGCTCGCGTATAACTGCTCGCCGTCCTTCAATTGGAAGCGGCACCTGAGTGATGCCCAGATTGCCACCTTCCAGCACGACCTGGCCGATCTGGGCTACGCGTTCCAGTTCATCACCCTCGCCGGGTTCCACGCGCTCAACCACTCGATGTTTGATCTGGCCCGCGGGTATCGGGACCGCCAGATGAGCGCCTATGTGGACCTTCAGGAGGCCGAGTTTGCCTCCGAGGCCCACGGATACAGCGCGACGCGGCATCAGCGTGAGGTGGGCACCGGTTACTTCGACCTGATTAGCACCACCCTCAATCCGGAGAGCCAGACGCTGGCGCTCGCCGGATCCACCGAGTCCGAACAGTTCCACTAGGGGGAGTCATGTCCACATCCAACCGTATTCTGCTGCGCGGGGCGCGCTCGGCCGACACCGATCTGATCCTCACGCCCGAAGCGCTGAACTTCCTCGCCGACCTCCACGATCGTTTTGCGGGACCCCGGCATGCCCGGCTGTGGGCCCGGCAGGAGTCTCGGGCGACAATCGATAACGGCCGCAACCTCAACTTCCTGCCCGAGACCGCGGCCATTCGGGCGGATCCCACCTGGCGGGTGGCCGGGCCGGGGCCGGGGCTCGAGGACCGTCGGGTGGAGATCACCGGACCGATCGATCCCAAACTCGCGATCAACGCATTGAACTCCGGCGCACGGGTGTGGCTTGCCGATCTGGAGGACGCCACGAGTCCCACCTGGGCCAATATCATCGGCGGGCAGGCGACCCTGTACCGGGCGATCCGTGGCACCCTCGACCACGTGGACCCGGCAACCGGTCGGCGCTACACGGTGGGGGACAGCACTCCCACCATCGTGCTCCGCCCGCGGGGATGGCACCTGGTGGAGCGCCACCTGTCCCTGACGGATCCGGCGGGCATGCGCGTTCCCGCCGTCGGTGCCCTAGTGGATGCGGGCCTGTATCTCTTCCACAACGCCCACGCGCTGATTGCCGCGGGCCGGGGCCCCTACCTGTATCTGCCGAAGGTCGAGAATCACCTGGAGGCGCGGCTTTGGAATGAGGTGTTTGAGTATACCGAGGAGGCGCTGGGACTCGAGGCCGGCAGGATCCGCGCCACGGTCCTGATCGAGACGATCGGTGCGGCCTTCGAGATGGAGGAGATCCTCTATGAGCTGCGCGAGCACTGCGCGGGGCTCAACGCCGGCCGCTGGGACTATATTTTCAGTCTCATCAAGACGCACCGGGAACGCGGGGTCCGCTTTGTCCTGCCGGATCGTGCCCTGGTCACGATGGATGTCCCCTTCCTGCGCGACTACTCCAACCTGTTGGTGGCGACCTGCCACCGCCGGGGTGCCTCGGCCATCGGCGGGATGAGCGCGTTTATCCCCAGCCGTCACGACCCGGTGGCAAACGAACGAGCATTCGCCGCGGTGCGGGCGGATAAGGCGCGCGAGGCGGCGGCCGGGTTTGACGGGACCTGGGTCGCGCATCCGGGCCTGGTCTCGATCGCCCGGGCCGAGTTCGACGCGGTGCTGGGATCCAGGCCGGATCAGCGCTCCCGACTACGCCCCGATGTGAGCGTGAGCGCGAGCGACCTGCTGAACCTGGATGGGCTCACCGGCGAGGTCACCGAGGCCGGGGTGCGTGGCAACATTCGGGCGGCCGTGCACTACCTGGAATCCTGGCTTCGTGGACGCGGTGCGGTGGCGATCGACAACCTGATGGAGGATGCGGCGACCGCCGAGATTGCCCGGGCGCAGCTGTGGCAGTGGGTGCGCTATCGGGTTCGCACGAGTTCGGGGGAGACCATCAGTCCCGCGCTGATTCGTGCGGGGATCGCGGCGGAGGTTGGCGCAGGGTCGGCGCTTCCGGGAAACCGATTCGCCGAGGCGGCCGCGCTGATCGAGGAGAGCGTGCTGGGGGAGGAGTTTCCGACCTTTATCACCCTCTCCGCCTATCGTCAGTATCTGGTGGAGGAGGTTCCGCTGGCGGCCATCGAGGCATGAACAATTGGCAACGGCCACACCGGGTTCCCGGTGTGGCCGTTGTCTGATGTACGTGGAGTTAGAGTGCGATCGGTTCGGTTTCTGGATGCGCGTTCTGCTCGGTTGCCGCCATCTCAAGTCGGCGGTCGCGACGGGAGAATAGCTGGGCGAGTAGGGCGATGAGCGCGCTCGCCGCCATCAGGATGCCGTACAGGGTCGCGACGGTGGCCAGCCCGAGCAGGGGTTCCAGCGCCCCACCCACCAGGACCGGCACGCCGAAGGAGAGGTAGCTGATCGTGTAGATCGCCGAGAGTAGACCCGCACGGTGGTGCGGTTCCACCGTGGTGGTGAGCATGCGAAGCGGCGCCTGGAAGCCCGCGCCGAAGCCGATTCCGCCCACCACGCTGGCGACCAGCACCAGGGCAAAAATCTCGGTGTCCACGGCGACGATGATCAGCGCCGACCCGGCGATGAGCGCCACCAGCCCGGCCAGCAGCGCGCGTCGCGGGGCAACGTTGCGGGTCAGAATCCCGGTGAGCGCACCGATCAGGGTGAAGAGGCCGATCAGCAGGCCCGAGAGGAGGTGGTCGGTGAGACCGAATCGAACAACCAGAATCGAAGGAAGCAGGGCCAGGAAGAGTCCGCCCAGTCCCCAGCTGGCGGCGAAGGCACCGGCGAGTGCCCCGAAGAGCGGGCGCGAGTCGCGCGGGATCGCCAGGGCGGGACGCAGTGATGCGAGTCCGCCGGGGCGTCGGGTGACGGTCTCCGGAACCCACAGCAGGGCGATCGCGAGCAGGACCAGCAGGGTTGCGAAGGATGCGTAGACGGTCACCTCGGGATTGGGCGCCCAGCGTGCCAACATACCCGATGCCACCGCGCCGAAAGCCAGCCCGATGCCGGGAACCGCGCCGTTGAGGGTCGCGGCGAGGGCGGTGTTTCCCCGGGGTGCATTATCCAGCATGGCCGCGCCGAGGGTGCCCATCATCAGGCCCACCGAGGCACCCTGCACCACGCGCGCCAGGATGAGGGTCTCGAACCCGCTGGCAAAGATGAAGAACCCCATCGCGATCAGCAGACCGGCCAAGCCGATCGCGATCAGCGGCTTGCGGCCGATGTAGTCCGAGAGCGCTCCGGCTGTCAGCAGCGTGATCAGGAGCCCGCCCACGTACACAGCAAAGACCGCGGTGGTCTGCAGTGAGGTGAGGTGCCATTCGGCGCTGTAGATCGGGTAGAGGGGGGATGGCGCGGAGCCGGTGGCGATGGCGGTGAGGAGGATCCCGGCGAGGATCCAGATCCCGCCTCGCCGCGAAGAAACCGAGGAATTCATCGAGTTTGCCTTCCTGGGGAAATAAGTACGAGAATTCTCGTACTCGAAAAGAGTACTACCAAACTCGTACTAATGGGCAAACGGAGTATGCTGGTCGCCATGACTACGCAGATTGACCAGGCGCCGAGCCTGGAGGAGCGTCTAGAGCAGCCCGAGCCGCGCGATATGAGGGCCGACGTGGTGTTTGCGGCGCTGTCGGATCCGCTGCGCATCACGATTGTCCAGCGGCTGATGAGCGAGGGTGATGACGCCTTCCGCTCCTGCACGTGGGTCGGAATCGACCGCCCCAAATCCACCCTGACCCATCACTTCCGGGTGCTGCGCGAGGCCGGTATTATCGAGCAGCGCCGCTACGGGACCGAGCGTCGCAGCCGCGTCCGCACGGACGACCTGGCAGTCCGCTTCCCGGGGCTCCTGGAGATGGTGCTCGCCGCACCCCTGGGATAGCCCACCCGCCTTGCACGCAACAGGCCGACCCGAGTACATCGGGTCGGCCTGTTGCGTGCGGGGTTCCTAGAGGGCGGGGTGTGCCCATTCGGCCAGTGCCACGCGAATCGCATCCGATCGGGTGCGATTCTCTCGTTCCGCGCGGCTCATTAGCGCCGCCAGTTCGCTCTCGCTGAGCCTGATCGTGACTGTGTGCTGCCGTGGCTGGTGCTGCGGGAGGTAAACCCCTAAAACGAGGAAAGGCCCGAACCTTGCGGTTCGAGCCTTTCAGTACTGTCTCAACACAGTGTGCGCGGAAGGGGACTTGAACCCCTACGCCCTAATACGGGCACTAGCACCTCAAGCTAGCGCGTCTGCCATTCCGCCACCCGCGCGGGTAACTTCCGATTTCTCGGCTTGATCACTTTCGTGACCGGCGTTTGTTGTCTGGGCCGTGGCCGTTCCAACAGATAGAACACTACCAGAGACCAAACTGTCGTTTTCGCGGGTTGCGACCGTCCCATCGCAACCGTGGGTGTGCCCGGGGGTGAACTTCCGCGAAATTACCGGTGTTTTCCGGGGTTGCGCGATGGTGGTCCGGAGCGATCTGGTTCGCTTTTTGTTGACGTTTTTGCTGTACGCCGCGAGTGTCGCGGTCGCTTTACCCGAACCAGTGGAGGTGCTCTCGGTGCGCCCGCCGATTGAGCATGTATTCAAAATCGAGCGTCCTGTCTCGTTCCCCAAAACGAGGAAAGGCCCGAACCTTGCGGTTCGAGCCTTTCAGTACTGTCTCAACACAGTGTGCCGCTGCAATGGGTGCTGCGGGAGTTGAACCCCGGAGACGAGGAAAGGCCCAGATCCGGGGATCTGAGCCTTTCAGTACTGTCTCAACACAGTGTGCGCGGAAGGGGACTTGAACCCCTACGCCCTAATACGGGCACTAGCACCTCAAGCTAGCGCGTCTGCCATTCCGCCACCCGCGCGGGTAACTTCCGATTTCTCGGCTTGATCACTTTCGTGACCGGCGTTTGTTGTCTGGGCCGTGGCCATTCCAACAGGGAAAACTTTACCAGACGCCCAACCGGCGTTTTTACCAACCGACACAATTCCGGCATTCGGTTGGGATGCACGATAGCCTTGTGGTCATGACCGAGGCCCAGAATGACGCGGAATTTGCGCTCGATGAGACTGCAATTATCACGCGCGAACTTATCCAGATGAACACAACAAACTACGGCGACGGTGTGTCTAACGGGGAGACGGAGGCCGCCGAATACGTGGAGGCGAAGCTGCGGGCGCTCGGGCTTGAGCCGCAGCTGTTTGACGCCGCGCCGGGGCGTACGAGCGTGGTTGCGCGTGTCGCCGGTCGCAACCGGGACAAGGGCGCTCTCGTGGTGCACGGACACCTCGATGTGGTGCCGGCCGAGCCGGAGAACTGGTCGGTGGATCCGTTTGGTGGCGTGATCAAGGACGGCATGATCTGGGGCCGCGGTGCCGTGGACATGAAAAACATGGATGCGATGATCCTGACCTCCCTCGCCGATGTGCTGGAGCAGGGTGGTCCCGAACGCGACCTGGTTATCGCCTTCTTCTCCGATGAGGAAAACGGCGGCATTTTCGGGTCCCACTACCTGGTGGATAACCACCCGCACCTCTTCGCCGGTGCCACCGAGGCGATCAGCGAGGTCGGTGGATACTCGGTCACCGTGAACGATAAGCGGGCCTACCTGCTGCAGACGGGGGAGAAGGCACTGGTCTGGGCCAAGCTCGTGGCCACCGGCACCGCGGCCCACGGGTCGCGGGTGCTTGAAGACAATGCGGTGACCAAGCTCGCCCGGGCGGTCGCCGCGATCGGGTCGATCCAGTGGCCCGTGCGCCTGACCGATACCACCGAGGCTCTGATCGCCTCGCTCGCGGGCATGCTCGGGGTGGATCCGCAGCGGGTGGGTCCGGAAGAGATCGCGCTGGCCACCGGTCCGGCCGGGGCGTTTATTCATGCCTCGCTGCGTACCACCAGCAACCCGACCATGCTCTCCGCGGGATATAAGCACAACGTGATTCCCGACCGGGCCGAGGCCCGAATCGACATTCGCTGCTTCCCCGGGGAGGAGGCCGAGGTCGTGGCGCAGCTCCAGGCGCTGATCGGCGACGACGTCCGGATCGAGATCTCCCACCAGGATGTGGGCATCGAAAACCCGGCCACCGGCACGCTGGTGGACGCGGTCACCGCGGCCCTCGGCAAGCACGATCCGGGTGCTCCGGTCCTTCCGTATCTGCTCGCCGCGGGCACGGACAACAAGGCACTGTCTAAACTTGACATTGCCGGTTATGGTTTTGCTCCGTTGAAGCTGCCGGCCGATCTTGATTTCCCGGCGATGTTCCACGGCGTCGACGAGCGTGTCCCCCTGGACGCCCTCGTGTTTGGCCGCGCGGTTCTCACCGATCTGCTTCTTGACTACTAATCCCCACAGAAGAAAGTACCCCTCGCGTGGAATTTATTAACGCCATAATTTTGGGCCTGGTGCAGGGCCTGACGGAGTTCCTCCCGGTCTCCTCAAGTGCCCACATTCGCATCGTGGGTGCCTTCCTCGGCACCGGTGAGGACCCCGGCGCCCGGTTTACCGCGATCATCCAGATCGGTACCGAGCTCGCGGTGATCCTGTACTTCTGGAAGGACATCGTTCGCATCATCGGTGCCTGGTGCAAGGGCCTGGTGGGGAAGGTGCCGCGCACCGATCCCGATGTGAAGATGGGCTGGCTGATCATCCTCGGCTCGATCCCGATCGTGGTGCTTGGACTGCTGTTCAAGGACGACATCGAGACCACCTTCCGCTCGCTGTGGTTCACCGCCACGACCCTGATCGTGTTCGGCATCATCCTGGGTGTCGCCGACTGGCTGGGGCGCAAGCGCCTCGAGGTCAAGGACCTCACCTACGGTCACGGCATCATCTATGGACTGGCCCAGTCGCTGGCCCTGATCCCGGGCGTCTCGCGTTCGGGTGGCACGATCACCGCGGGCCTCGCCCTCGGGTACACCCGGGCCGCGGCCGCTCGCTATGCATTCCTGCTGGCCATCCCCGCCGTGATGGGTGCCGGTTTCTACCAGGTGTACAAGGCCTTCACCGACACCTCGGGTGCTCACGAACCCTTCGGTGTGGCCGCGACCATCGTGGCGACCATCGTCGCCTTCGTGGTGGGCCTCGTGGTCATCGTGTTCTTCATGAACTACATCTCTAAGCGCAGCTACCTGCCGTTCGTGATCTACCGGATCGCGCTGGGTCTGGTGCTGTTTGTGCTGCTGGGAACCGGGGTGCTGTCGGCATATGGCAACTAGCCTCGGGACCATCCCCTCGTGGATCGCACCGCGGGTACCGGCACTGCCCGGTGTCGGCGGCGCGCCGCGCATCCTGAATACCGCAACCGGGGCGTCGGCCCTGGCCGATACCGACGGGGTCGCGGGCCTGTACGTGTGCGGCATCACCCCGTATGATGCGACCCACCTGGGTCACGCCTCGACCTATCTGGCCTTTGACACGCTGCAGCGCGTCTGGCTGGATGCCGGGTACGAGGTGCACTACGTCCAGAACGTGACCGATGTGGATGACCCGCTACTCGAGCGAGCCACCGCAACCGGCGTGGATTGGCGCGCGCTGGCCGCCGATCAGATTGAACTGTTCCGCACGGACATGGCGGCCCTGAGCATCCTGCCGCCGCGCGAGTATGTGCCGGTGACCGACACCATCGATGCGGTGGCGCTGGCCGTGGCCGAACTCCTGGAGACGGGCCTCGCGTACCGGGTCGAAACCGCCGATGCCGAGGGTGAGGACATCTACTTTGATGTCGCAGCCGCTGCCTCCAAGGGCCCCTGGACCCTGGGATCGGTGAGCGGGTACACCCGCGAGCTGATGCTGACCCTGTCCGCCGAGCGCGGCGGCGATCCCGAGCGTCCGGGCAAGCGGGACGCCCTGGATCCGCTGCTGTGGCGCGCCGAGCGGCCGAACGATCCGTCCTGGCCGGCGGCAATCGGAGCGGGCCGTCCGGGCTGGCACATCGAGTGCAGCGTGATCGCGACCGGCCTGCTGGGGGAGAACTTCACCGTGCAGGCCGGCGGGGGAGACCTGCCGTTCCCGCACCACGAGTTCAGTGCCGCCCACGCCTCGGCCCTGACCGGGGAGCCGCTGGCTCGCATCTACAGTCACGCGGGTCTGGTGGCCTTCGAGGGTGAGAAGATGTCGAAGTCGCTGGGCAACCTGGTGCTGGTCTCCAAGCTGCGCGCGGCGGGGACCGAACCCGCGGCGATTCGCCTCGCGGTGCTCGCCCACCACTACCGCAGCGACTGGGAGTGGTTCGACGCCGACCTGAATGGTGCCGAGCGCCGCCTGGAATCCTGGCGTGACGCCGGATCGAACCCGGTAGCCGGATCGACCCTGGCGCTGTTGGAGCGCGTGCGCGCAGCCCTGCAGGACGACCTGGACACCCCGGCCGCCCTCGCGGCGATCGATGCGGCCCTGGCCGAGATTGACGACACCGAGCTGTTCGCCGATCTGGTGTCGGCGCTGCTGGGAATCACGCTCTAGCTCGATTCCCGCACAGACAAAACGCCGCCCGCAGTCTGCGGGCGGCGTTTTGTGTTGGGGTGTCCTAGGCGGTGGGGGAGTCCGGCAGATCGGGGTCGCCAGAGCCCTCCGTGCCGTCTTCCGTGTCGCCTTCCGCGGCGTCCGTTTTGCCCTCGTCGGTGTCGGGTCCGGGCTCGCTTCCGGTTTCCGCCTCCGGGGCGCTGTCCAGGAACCGGCGGAACTCGCGGGCGATCGCCTCGCCCGAGGCCTCGGGGTCCTCAACCGTGTCGCGGGCCTGCTCCAGCTGGGTGATGTAGTTCACCATGTCGGGGTCCTCGGCGGTCAGCGCGGACACGGTCTGCTCCCACTCGGCGGCCTCGGCAAGCAGATTGCCGCGCGGAATCACCACCCCCACGAGCTCTTCGATCCGATCGATCAGGGCCAGAATCGCCTTGGGCGAGGGGGTGTTGTGCACGTAGTGCGGGACCGAGGCCCACACCGACAGGGTGGGAATTCCCACGGCCTCGGCGGCCACACACAGCACGTTCAGGATGCCCACCGGGCCCTCGTACTGGCTGCGCTCCAGCTCAAGCTCCCCGCGAATCTCGGCGTTGTCGCTCGAACATTCGATCTGGATCGGCCGGGTGTGCGGGGCATCGGCCAGGACCGATCCCATCACGATGATGCGGCCGATATCGTGTACCAGCGCGGTGTCCAGCACCTCGGAGACAAACGCCTGCCAGCTTCGGCTGGGCTCGGTGCCCAGGAGCAGATAGACCTGGGACTCGTTGCTGGTGCTGGTGCGCGCGCCGAGCGATTCGGGGATGAACGCGGGCTGCGCCTCGATGCTGTCGGCGTCGCCGGTTGCCTCGCCCGGCGCATAAAACACGGTTTCAGGCCAGCGCAGCGCGCGGCGTCCCGACTCGTCGAAATAGATCGTCGGGCGGGTGAATTGGAAATCGTAATAGGGTTCGGGATCGATGCGTTTCACCGGGGTCGCCGCCAGGTGTTCGCGCAGCACCTTGGCCGCCCCGGATGCCGCCTCACCGGCGTCATTCCACCCCTCGAAGGCCACCACTAGAATTCGCTCAGTCACCAGATTCTCTCCTGCATGCTCGTGCCCGTGATCGCATCCGAGGGACGCGCGGGCGTGATTACACCCTACTGCCCGGGCCGGACCAGGTAACATGGGACCCCGTGACCACTCAGCTTCCCGCCGCAGTCCTCTGGGACATGGACGGCACCCTCGTAGACACCGAACCGTACTGGATTGCCACCGAACGGGAGCTTGTGGGCTCCTATGGCGGCACATGGACCGAGGAGGACGCCCTGCAGATGGTGGGCTCGGGCCTCTGGGAGTGTGCCGCGGTCCTGCAGAGCAAGGGCGTGGCCCTGGAGCTGGATGAGATCGTGGCCACGATGACCGGCCGCGTGATCGCCAAGATCGAGGAGCACGGTGTGCCCTTCCGCCCCGGCGCGCTGGAGCTGCTGCGCGAGCTGCGGGAAAACAACATCCCCACCGCCCTGGTCACCATGTCGATTCGGACGATGGCCGAAAAGGTCATCGCCATGATCGACTTCCCCGCCTTTGATGCGCTGGTGACCGGAGACTCGGTCACCCACGCCAAGCCCCATCCCGAGCCCTATCTGCTGGGTGCCGAGGCGCTGGGTGTGGACATCCGCGCGTGCGTGGCCCTGGAGGACTCGCTCCCGGGCATCACCTCGGCGGCCGCCGCCGGCACCACCGCGATCGTGGTTCCCCACGCCACACAGGTCGCCGAAAACCCCGACTTTACCGTTTGGCCCACCCTGGAAGGGGTGACGCTGGATGATCTGAGCGCGCTTGTTTGGCGTCGCACCACCCTCAATAACACCCAGGAGATTTCTTCGTGAGCATTGTCCCCGGCACCGAGCGGGCCCTGAACTCCGGCCCCTTCCGCCTTGGCGACCGCGTCCAGCTGACCGGCCCCAAGGGCCGCAAGAACACCTTTGCGCTGGAGGAGGGTGGCGAGTTCCACTCGCACCGCGGCGTGATTCAGCACAGCGCGATCATCGGCCTGCCCGACGGTTCGGTAGTGGTGAACTCCGCCGAGGAGGAGTATCTGGCGCTGCGCCCGCTGCTGATCGACTTCGTGATGTCGATGCCGCGTGGCGCCGCGATCATCTACCCCAAGGATGCAGCCGCCATCGTCGGCGACGCCGACATCTTCCCCGGTGCCACCGTGGTGGAGGCCGGCGTGGGTTCGGGCGCGCTGTCGCTCTGGCTGCTGCGCGCGATCGGTCCGCAGGGCACCCTGAAGTCCTATGAGCGTCGCGAGGAATTCGCCGATGTCGCCCGGGCAAACGTGACCACCTTCTTCGGCTACACCCCGGAGAACTGGTCGATCACCGCCGGCGACCTCGCCGAGACCCTTCCGCAGACCACCGAGCCCGGCACCGTGGACCGCATCGTCCTGGACATGCTCGCCCCCTGGGAGTGCATCGACGCCTGCCTGGATGCCCTGGTGCCCGGCGGCGTGCTGCTGTGCTACGTCGCCACCGTGACCCAGCTGTCCCGCGTGGCCGAGGCCATGCGCGCCACCGGTCGGGTGACCAACCCCAGCTCGAGCGAGAGCATGGTGCGTGGATGGCACGTCGAGGGTCTGGCCGTGCGTCCGGATCACCGGATGATCGCGCACACCGGATTCCTGATCACCGCCCGCAAGCTTGCCGACGGCACGATCATGCCCGAGCTCAAGCGTCGTGCCTCCAAGACCGAGTTCAGCGCCGAGGATGTCGAGGCCTGGACCCCCGGTTCGCTCGGCGTGCGCGAGGCCAGTGACAAGTCGCTGCGCAAGCGTGTGCGCGAGGCTCAGGCCGCGGCCGAGTCGTCGCTGAGCCGCGATTTTGATGCGGATGCCGCACGGGACTAATCCCTCCGGTTGCACGCGGCGACGACTCGCCGCGTGCAACCTTTCCCCCTCGCGTTCAATCCTCAGCATCCGGTCACCTAGACTGGTCTGACGATCGCGTTGACTTTTCGACCGCTTCCTATTCCTGACCCAAAGTGAGGTACCGTGCGCACCACCCCCGCACTCATCGTCGCCGCAGCGCTGCTGGTTGGCGGCGGCTTGACCGCGTGTTCCACCGTTGCCCCGTCGGCCGCAGACTGCAAGCCCGCGATGTCCTCGGGGAAGGCCTCGGATGACATCAAGACCAGCGGGAAGGCCGGGTCGGTCGCCAAGGTGGAGATCCCGACCCCGCTGTACGTGGACAAGGGTAAGGGGCAGCGCACGGTTGTGCGTGAGGGCACCGGCATTCCGATCACCGGCAACCAGGTGATCACCATGAACTTCTCCCTCTACAACGGCGAGAACGGCGAGCTGCTGCAGTCCAGCGAGCAGACCGGTCCGCAGCCGTACCTGGTGAACAGTCTGCCCGAGCAGTTCCGTCCGGCGCTGGAGTGCGCTCAGGCCGGTTCTCGGATCGCCTCGGCCGTGGGTTCGGAGCAGTCCGAGGGTAAGTCGCCGGCCATCGTGTTTGTGGCCGACATCACCTCGGTTCTGCCGGACCGCGCCTACGGGCGCGACGTCCCGGTTGTGGGATCGGGCTTCCCGAGCGTCGTGAGCGCGCCGGATGGCACCCCGGGTCTGACCATCCCCAAGAGCAAGGCACCCGAGGAGCTCAAGGTCGCCACCCTGATCAAGGGTGACGGCAAGGAGCTCGGTGCCAAGGACACGTTCGCGATGAACTCGACCGTGGCCAGCTGGAACGAGCGCTCGATCATCTCGACCACCTGGACCTCGAAGACCCCGCAGGTTGCCGCGCTGGACAAGCTGGGCAAGGGTCTCGCCGAGGCGCTGAAGGGCCAGACCATCGGCTCGCGCGTGCTGGTGGTTGTGCCGCCGAAGCTGCAGGACCCCGCCGAGCAGGGTAACGGAAGCGCCATCATCTATGTGGTGGACATCCTGGGCACCGTCTCGGTCTAGTTCGACCTCTCGAATACGCCGCATCCCCGCACGGGGGTGCGGCGTATTTTTGTCTCGAAAACCCACCGCGCGCCGCGCCCGACACGAATCAACCACCGGCCGCCACAACACGCTAAACTGAATACGTGTTCGAATCTACTCGCGCCACCCCGCCCCGCGTTCCCGTCGAGGAACGGCTCTTCAGCCTGGTTCTTGCGCTGCTCGCAAGTGAACAGGGGCTGACCAAAGCCGAAATTCTCTCCACCGTGCAGGGATATCGCCAGCGCTTCGTGCGCGGCGGGGATAACACGTCGCTCGAACGTCAGTTCGAACGCGATAAAGATGACGTACGTGAGTTGGGTATCCCGCTGGAGACCGTGGAGCCTCCGGGGGAGAGTGGCAACAACCAGCTGCTGCGCTACCGCATCCCCAAGGGCGAATACGATCTGCCCGCCGAGGTCACCTTCTCGCCGGCCGAGATCGGGGTGCTCTCCCTAGCCGGCACCGTGTGGCGTGAGGGGTCACTCTCGGATGAGTCGCAGCGTGCGCTGCATAAGCTCCGGGCGCTGGGGGTGGAGTCCTCGGATCCGCTGATTGGCTACGCGCCGCGGCTGCGCACCCGGGAGAGCGCGTTCGCGCCGCTGAACACCGCGATGGATCGCAAGCTCGAGGTCTCCTTCGACTACCTCAAGCCCGGCGACGAACACGCGCGCCGTCGCCGCGTGGCCCCGCTGGCCCTGGTACAGCATGAGGGTCGCTGGCACGTGCACGGCATCGACCGAGACGCCGAAGAGCCGCGCACCTTCCTGCTCTCGCGCATCCTGGGCGCGGTGACCACCACGCGTCGCTCCTTTACCGAAGACAATGCGGGGAGCGCCGAGCGCGCCCTGACCGACCTCCGGGGCCTCTATGAGAGCCAGTGTGCGCTGCTGGATGTGCGCCCGAACACCGAGGCCGCCCGCCGACTGCTCACCCGCGCCCTGGATCGCGAAGACGCCCCGTTGCGGGTGCACTACACCGATGTCAACGTGTTTGCCGACGAGCTCGCCGGCTACGGGCCCGAGGTGCTGGTGCGCGAACCCGCGGCCCTGCGCGACGCGGTCATCGAGCGACTGCGGCGGACGCTGCGCAATCACACGGCCGAGGCCGTATCCGATCGATCCGAGGGGGAGTCCCGATGACCAAGTCCACCACCCGAGCCGGTGCCGGGCTGCAGGGGCGCGATCGGCTGGCGTTTCTGCTGGTCCTGGTGCCCTATCTGATCGAGCATGAGCAGGTCAGCGTGGCCACCGCCGCCGAGCACTTCGGGGTGGGGGAGACGCTGATCCGCGAGTCGGTTGCGCTGATTGCCGTGTCCGGCGTCCCCGGGGAGACCAGCGCCTATCAGCATGAGGACCTCTTCGACATCGACTGGGACCTGTTTGAACAGCGCGATCAGATCGTGCTCACCCGGCTGGTGGTCATCGACGATTCCCCGCGCTTCTCGGCGAGGGAGGCGGCCGCGTTGATCGCCGGGCTGCAGTATCTGTCGGCGCTCCCGGGGTCGGCCGACGACGAGGTAATCGGTTCGCTCATGTCCAAGCTGGCGATCGGCTCCTCGGGTCGCCCGACCGAGGTGGCCGTGGCCGCGAGTCCCGCCACCGCCGCCCTGGTGCCCGTGCGGGATGCCCTCGCCCAGCGCCGCGAGCTGAGCTTTGACTATCTGTCGGCCGACGGTCGGACCGAGCACCGAACTGTCGATCCACTCCGGGTGGAATCGCTGGATCGGGACTGGTATCTGCGGGGCTGGTGCCACCTGCGCCAGGCCGTGCGTACCTTCCGCATCGATCGCATGAACAGCGTCGAGATCGGCGAAAATCAGGCCCAGCACGGTGCCGACGACCTCAGCGTCCCCTCGGATTTCTTCCAACCCTCGGCCACCGATCTGACCGTCACGATCAACATCGACACCGCCGCCCTACCGATGATCGCCGAGTTTTTTACCGCCGACTCCCAGGTGCGCGAGGTGGGCAACCGCTCGCTGGTCAATCTGCGGCTGGGGCACGTACACGGCTTCAAGCGCGTGGTGGCGGGACTGGGAGGCCTCGCCGAGGTGACCGATCCGGGAACCGCCCGCGAGGAGGTCGCGGCCTGGTCCCGGGAAGCACTGGCCGGATACGGCCTGTAATCGACCTCCCTGCGGTTCGAACGGATTCGCGGTAGACTCGAAGTGTACGTACGTGTACACCAACCAGAGGATTTCCCATGCAAAACCTGCTCGCCGGATGGCACCTGCCCGTCCTGCTGTTCATCATTCTGCTGATCTGGGGCGCGCCGAAGCTTCCCGGCCTGGCTCGCAGCCTGGGGCAGTCGATGAACATCTTTAAGAGCGAAATCCGTGCCGGCAAGAAGCCCGAGGGTGACTCCACCCCGGCTGAGCCGACCGCGGACGACGCTCCGACCAAGAACTAAGCCCGTCGTGGCGGTTAGCGCCAAGCCGGTGAAAAACCGGGAGGGACGCATGTCCCTCGGCGCGCACCTCAGAGAGTTCCGCAAGCGTCTCTTTATCAGCGCCCTCGGCATCGTCCTGGCGATGATTGTCGGGTTCATCTTCTCCCGGCAGGCGATTGCGGCAATCTCCCAACCGATCAAGCAGCTCAGCACCACCGGCACCGCGCTGCTGAACTTTGATACGGTCACCTCACCGTTTGACCTGCAGATGAAGGTGGCACTCACCATCGGTGTGGTGCTCTCCTCTCCGGTGTGGCTCTCGCAGATCTGGGCGTTCTTTATGCCCGCGCTGACCCGCAAGGAGAAGCTCTACGCGGCCGGCTTTGTGGGCGCGGCGATTCCGCTGTTCCTCGCCGGCTGTGTTGCCGGGTGGCTGGTGTTCCCGCATATCGTCGAGGTGATGGCGTGGTTTACCCCCGAGGGTGCCGCGAACATCTACCAGGCGGGCTACTACTACGACTTTGTGCTCCGGCTGATCCTGGCCGTGGGTATCGCCTTTGTGTTGCCGGTGCTGCTGGTGCTCCTCAACTTTGTGGGGGTGCTGAGCGCAAAAGGCATCATCGGTGGATGGCGCTGGGCCATCCTAATCATCGCGCTGTTCTGTGCCGCGGCCACCCCGGCCGCGGACATCGCCTCGATGTTCCTGCTGGCGATCCCGATGGTTGTGCTTTACTTTGGCGCCTGGGCAGTTGCCTGGATGCATGATCGACGGGTGGCCAAGCGTGATGCGGCCGCCGCCCTGGACCCGGAAGGCGCAAAATGACCACCTCGCCCCCTGAGCCCGCGGCAACTCCGATTACCGATCAGGTGTTTGATGCCGGGCTCTCGGCCGAGGTCGCCCCGGTGGTTGCCCCCGAGCGTCCCGATGTGGTCGGGCCGGTCGCGACCGCCTTCATGAAGGGTCAGAAGTTTGCGCTGGATCCGTTCCAGCGTGCCGCGGCGATCAGCGTCGAGGCGGGGAACGGCGTTCTGGTCGCCGCCCCCACCGGTGCCGGTAAAACGGTGGTGGCCGAGTTTGCGATCTTCGCGGCGATGCAGACCGCATCGCAGAAGGTGTTTTACACCGCGCCGATGAAGGCGCTAAGCAATCAGAAGTATTCCGAGCTGGTGGAAACCTACGGGGCGGACCAGGTGGGTCTGCTCACCGGAGACGCAAATATCAACTCCGGTGCCCGCATCGTGGTGATGACCACCGAGGTGCTGCGCAACATGCTGTACGCGGGCTCGTCCCTGCTGAACCACCTGGCCTATGTGGTCATGGATGAGGTGCACTATCTGGCCGACCGCTTCCGCGGCGCGGTGTGGGAAGAGGTCATCATCCATCTGCCGCGCTCGGTGCGGCTGATCGCACTGTCGGCCACGGTGTCCAACGCCGAGGAGTTTGGTGACTGGCTGCAGGCCGTGCGCGGCAATACCGAGGTCATCGTCTCCGAGGCGCGCCCGGTTCCGCTGGATCAGCACGTGCTGGTGCGCGGCAAGCTCGTGGACATGTTTGAAACCGAGTTCCGCGGCGATACCCGCACCGTCAATCCCGAGTTCATTCGGATGGCGCATGGCGGCTTCCAGGGAACTTCCCGCGGCCGTGGTCGTCGGGAACGCGACCGCCGTCCGCGCCGTCCCCTGCCCGGGAGTGGCCAGCTGGATCGCGCGGGTCTGGTGGAGCTGCTGGGCGAAAACGACCTGCTGCCGGCCATCTTCTTTGTGTTCAGCCGCAACGGCTGTGATCAGGCTGTGCGCCAGGTGCTGCGCACCGGTGTCCGGCTGACCACGGCCGAGGAGCGCCGGGAGATCCGCTCGATCGTCAACGACCGCACCCGGACGTTGCGCGATGAGGATCTCGCGGTGCTCGACTTTTGGCGCTGGCGCGACGGCCTGGAGCGCGGCGTCGCCGCCCACCATGCGGGCCTGCTGCCGGCCTTCAAGGAGGTCGTGGAGGAGCTCTTCCGGCGCAAGCTGGTCAAGGTTGTCTTCGCGACCGAGACCCTGGCACTGGGCATCAACATGCCCGCGCGTACCGTGGTGCTGGAAAAGCTGGAGAAGTTCAACGGCGAGGCCCGCGTGCCGATCACGCCGGGGGAGTACACCCAGCTGACCGGTCGTGCCGGGCGGCGCGGGATCGACGTCGAGGGTCATGCGGTGATCCACTGGCGCGAGGAGCTCAACGCCGAGGCCGTGGCCTCGCTGGCCTCCAAGCGCACGTATCCGCTGCGCTCAAGTTTCCGGCCGACCTACAACATGGCCGTCAACCTGATCGATCAGTTTGGTCGCAACCGGACCCGCAACATTCTGGAGTCCTCCTTTGCGCAGTTCCAGGCCGATCGTGCGGTCCTGGGGCTTGCCCGTCAGGTCCAGGAGCAGCGTGCCTCGCTCGCGGGCTACGCCGAGTCGATGGCCTGTCATCTGGGCGATTTTGCCGAATACTCGCGCATTCGTCGCGAGCTCACCGATATCGAACGCAAGTCCAATGAGCACGGCTCCAAGGCTACCCAGCGCCGCCGTCAGGAACGCCTGACCGAGCTGCGCGGGCAGATGCGTGAGCACCCCTGCCACCGCTGTCCCGAGCGGGAGCAGCACGCACGCTGGGCCGAGCGCTGGTGGAAGCTGAAGCGCTCCACCGACTCGCTGACCCGGCAGATCAACGAGCGCACCGGCGCGGTGGCCCGAGTCTTTGACCGGGTGACCGACGTGCTCAAGGACCGCGAGTACCTGGTGAAGGACGATAACGGGGCCCTGGTGCTCAGCGAGAGCGGGCGAATCCTCAAGCGCATCTACGGCGAACGCGACCTGCTGGTTGCCGAATCCCTGCGCCGCGGACTCTGGCGTGAGCTGGACGCCCCTCAGCTGGCGGCGATGGCCTGCGCGCTGGTGTACGAACCACGCCGGGACGAGGGCAACCTCGACGAGCGCGATCTCCCCGGTGGCGCGTTCCGCGATGCGCTGCGCGCGACCGAGGAACTGTGGTCCGTGCTCGATGATACCGAGCGAGCTCATCAGCTCCCCGGCAGCGAGCCGCCGTCCACCGGTCTCTCCCACGCGATGTTTGAGTGGGTGCGCGGACGCGACCTGGATCAGGTGCTGCGTGAGGCCGATATGGCCGCGGGAGACTTTGTGCGCTGGTCGAAGCAGACCATCGATCTGCTGGATCAGCTGGCCAATGTCGCGGATCCCGAGGTTGCGACGGTCGCCCGTCGCGCGCTCAACGGTGTGCGTCGCGGCATCGTTGCATACAGCTCGGTCTGATAGAAGTTGAGGGACCCGCGCACCGCGCGGGCAGGAAGATGCGTGAATGACACAGCGGTTTATCCCCGATTTTTCCGGCGCGAGCGTGCTCGCCGACGGCCGCTGGCGGCGCTTCCTGCGTCCCGCACCGCTGCCGGGTGAGGCCTCCCGGCTGAGTGCCGAAACACCCTGGGTGCGCTGGCCGCTGGCATTGCTACTGGCTCTCGGTACCGGTCCGGTCCTGGCCTCGGCGTTTCCCGCGCTGGGATGGTGGCCGCTGACCTTTGTGGGCGTGATCATGATTGTGCTCGCGGTAATCGGCCGCGGGTTCTGGGCCGCCACCGGGCTGGGGATCCTCGCCGGTGTCGGCTTCTATCTGACCCTGGTGTCCTGGACCGCGCTGTATCTGGGTCCGGTGCCGTGGCTTGCGCTCTCGGTCCTGGAGGGCATCATCTTCGGCCTGGGTGCCGGGTTTATCGCCGTGGTGGCCCGCCGAATCCCGCGGATTTTCTCGCCGCGGATCGCCTGGGTTTTGACGCCGCTGGCCATCGCGACCGTCTGGATCACCCGCGAGGAGGTGGCCGGCAACTGGCCCTATGGCGGATTTGCCTGGGGCCGGCTTATCTTGGCCCACGCCGAGAGTCCGTTCGGAACCCTGGTGAGCTGGGTGGGCTTCACCGGAACCTCGTTTGTGCTGGCCCTGTTGCCGGTGGTGTTCCTCTATCTCTGGCGCTCGGGAATCGCCCACCGTCCGGCACGTGCCCTGCTGCCCGCGCTGATCGTGGCCGCGCTGCTCGCGGTGCCGCTCGCGCAGACCGAGCAGATCGGTACCAGCCGGATCGCCGCGGTGCAGGGCAACGGCCCCGCAGGGTACTTCGATAAGCGTGAGCCGGGGGATGTGCTGCAGAGTCAGCTCAAGGCCTCCCTGCCGTTGCTGGATAAGCGACCGGACATGGTGGTCTGGCCCGAGAACGGTTCGGATCTGAACCCGATGCTGGATCCGCGCGCCTCGCAGGCCCTGAACTCGCTGGGTCAGCTGCTGGACGCCCCGATCATCACCGGCACCATCACCCAGCGGGACGGCAACTACTACAACACCTCGCTGATGTGGGAGGCGGGCCAGGGGCCGCTGGATGGCTATGACAAGGTGCGCCCGATTCCCTTTGGCGAGTATGTGCCCGACCGCTCCTTCTGGGAGCCGCTGGCGCCGGACCTGATCGGGCTGATCGGGCGAGACTACACCCCGGGTACTCGGGACAACGTGTTTGACGTGCGCGGGACCATCGCGGCCATTTCGATCTGCTTCGACATCGTGGACGATAACCTGCTGCGCGAGGGGGTCGAGCGCGGTGCCCAGGTGATTTTGGCCCAGACCAATAACGCGGACTTCGGCAAGACCGCCGAGAACGAGCAGCAGTTGGCCATCGCAAGGCTGCGCGCGCTGGAAACCGGGCGGGCCCTGGTGAATATTTCGACCGTGGGCACCAGCCAGACCGTGGACGCCAACGGACACACGCTGGCAGAGATTGCGCCGTATAAGCCCGGATACATGATCGCCGACGTGCCGCTGTACCGGGGGATTACCCCGGGCGTCTCGTGGGGGCAGACCCTGCAGATCATCCTGGGCTGGAGCGGCGCGATGATGATCGCCGGCGCGCTGATCTTCGGCACCCGGCGTCGCACCCGCCCGAGCGCGACACGCGTACCCCCACTCGATTAGGAATGCGCCCGGGCCATCAGATAAAGTATTGATGTGCCCGGGAACGGGTTCACAACTCAAAAGGGCGATTGGCGCAGTTGGTAGCGCGCTTCCTTCACACGGAAGAGGTCATCGGTTCGAGTCCGGTATCGCCCACAAATTACACCCTCGAAGCCCGTTGAGACTTCGGGGGTTTTTGTTTTGACGGTGCAGATTGCGACGACGCTCGCGACCGTGAACCCCTCGCTCGGTAGAGTTTTTGACGAGGCCAGAACACGAGTGAAGCATCCACGGATGCCCGCGGTGTGGCCGCGAGTCTTTCCGCCCGGGTGGCGGATTGAGCCGGCGGTGGGGGAGGGCCGAGGTGCGCAACCCCGGCCCCCACCGCTTTTATCCCCGTGGAAAACAGCGTGATTCCGCGGCGAAACGCCGAGGGGCTGCCGGAATTTGCGCCCCATTACCAATTGCGGATAGAGTAATGACGTACCCGGGAACGGGGACAAAAACAAAATATGCGGATGTGGCGCAGTGGTAGCGCATAACCTTGCCAAGGTTAGGGTCGCGAGTTCGAATCTCGTCATCCGCTCAGATCAAACACCGGATCGGGTTTCCCGATCCGGTGTTTTTGTGTGTGCGCGCGGGGGAGCGGAGCGCTTGTTCCGGTACGCATGGAGCGTGGAGCCCGCCCGTAATTCCGGGGGGAGGCACGCGCGAAACGCCCAAAATTGTCCTCGATTTGCAACCCCGCGACGGGCTTCGGTAATGTCTAAGACGTAGCCGGAAACGGCAAACAAAATGCGGATGTGGCGCAGTGGTAGCGCATAACCTTGCCAAGGTTAGGGTCGCGAGTTCGAATCTCGTCATCCGCTCGGAATAAGCCTTCGGGCCGGTCTCGCACCGACCAAGCTTTTCTCCCTCCACCCTCGGGTGTAGAATAGTTTCACATTTGAGCGATTGGCGCAGCGGTAGCGCGCTTCCCTGACACGGAAGAGGTCGCTGGTTCGATCCCAGTATCGCTCACCAAGAAAAGCCCCGGATGAAGTCTTCATGACTTCTCCGGGGCTTTTGTGTTGTGTTCGGTGGGGCCGGCTATGCCGGGTGGGGAATGAGTCCGGTCATGGCCGCCGGCGGGGAGAGGTGAAGGCGGGGTCCGCCGGGCACCTGCCGAGCCGCGAGCGCGACCTCTTCCGTGTGAAGGATGCGCCGTGCAGTCGAAGACACGCCCGATGCTGTTCTCGTATGACGGAGCAGAAATCCGCGTAATTCCGGGGGCTGTGGGGGTATCGGGTGAGTGGATTTTGGAAAAACAACGGTGTAATTCGCTTCGGCCCCATCGTTTCCTGTATTCTATTGATGTAGCCGGAAACGGAAACAAAATGCGGATGTGGCGCAGTGGTAGCGCATAACCTTGCCAAGGTTAGGGTCGCGAGTTCGAATCTCGTCATCCGCTCGAGTGTTGGGAAGCGATCGAAAGATCGGTTACGGCACGCGGGTTTTACCCGCATGCGGTGGCGTGGCCGAGAGGCGAGGCAGCGGCCTGCAAAGCCGTCCACACGGGTTCGAATCCCGTCGCCACCTCCACTCAATAATTCAATACCTGAGCGATTGGCGCAGCGGTAGCGCGCTTCCCTGACACGGAAGAGGTCGCTGGTTCGATCCCAGTATCGCTCACAAAGAAAAAGCCCCTGAGAAATCAGGGGCTTTTTGCTTGTATTGGTGACCCCGGACGTTCGTTGGCCCCCGTTCGGGTCGAGGGCTGTCGCGTGCTCGGCCGGGCCAGTACGCTGCGTGCATGAGTGAATCCACGCCGAGTCTTCTCAACCGTACGGTCCTTCCCGCGCCCTGGTCCCTGTCGATTCGGACCGTGGGGTTCGGGCTCCTGGGTGGCCTGCTCTATGGGCTGCTGGGGATCTTCAGCTACACGCTGCCACACAGCGACTATGTGACGATCCGTCCGGCCATCGCGATCCTGGTGTTCCTGGGTATCCGGTTTGGACCGATCGCCGGGGGCGTGGCCGGACTGATCGGGAACCCGATCGTGGACCTGCTGCAGGGCGCTTCGATCTGGACGTTCTGGGACTGGCACCTGGCCAATGCCCTGGTCGGGGTCATCGCCGGCCTCGCTGCCCACTTTCTGCGGCCGGCCACGAGCGCGCGCGGGCGAATCATCCGGCTCAGCGTGATCTCGGTGGTTGCGCTGGTATTCGGGTTCGCCCTGACCTTCCTCGATCTGCTGCGCGGCGAAAGCGGCTCGACCTGGTGGGCGGGCTCCTATCTGCCCACCGTGGGATGGAGCCTCGTGGTGTGCCTGCCGCTGGTTCCGGTCCTGGATAGCGGATGGCGGCCGCCGTCGCCGCTCACCCGCGAGGGGCCCTCTGCGCCCTCCGCGGCGTCCTCGCCGGCCTCCGATATGCCGGAGTAATTCACTCGCGAGTCCTTCGCGAAAACGGGTAATAGACGATTCGAAAAAAACTTTCGGAAAGCGCGACATGTTTTGTCGGCGTCTACGTCGTCTTGATCAGCAGCAACCTGAATCACGCTGCCGACCCTACCCGTTAGCTCGACGATGTGCCGGGGGCCATGTGCCCCAGGCGGGTCGAGCGCTCCCGAAGGACCCGTTTTGCCCCTAAACGCTTCCGAAACCGATATCTCGACGACAACGCAGTCAACCGACGCGGCTCCCGCGCCCTCGCGGGGGTACCGTCACCGCTCCACCGGCCGGGTGATGGCCGGCGGTGCGCTGATGACCGCACTCCTGGCCGGATCACTCATCGCCGCCCTTCCTGCTCAGGCCGCCCCGATTCCCGATCCTTCCGTGTCGGCGACGCCGTCCGCCGACGAGACTCCCCAGGGCCAGCCCTCACCGGCGGTTGTGAGTCCCGAGTCGACCGTGTCGCCCTCCACCGCACCGGAGACGCAGGCCGCCCAGGCCGAGACGCCGATCCAGTTTCCCGATGCCGCGCTGCGTGCGTGCATCAACGCGGCGATTGGTCAGCCCGCCGGCGCGGCCATTGTGCCCTCCCAGGTCTCCGACCCGAACCTGCGGCTTTCGCTGAAATGTTTGAACAGCGGGATCAGCGACCTCACCGGAATCGAAGCGGTGACCGGTGCCCGATTCATCGACGTCTCGGGGAACAACATCTCCGATGTCAGTGCGCTGGGGGCACTGGGTCGAAACCTCACGGCCATCGGACGCACCCTCAGCGATATCCACGTGGAAAACAACCACATCGCCGACCTCAGCACGCTCAAGGACCTGGTGGTCCAGTACTACTTCTTTACCGAGCCGCAGCAGAAAGCCCTGCCGGTTGCGGCACCGCTGGCCAAGATTGCCAACCCGATTCGCAACCAGGATGGGACGGTCATCGTTCCCACCTCGACCGATCCCGGGTTTGTGTATGACGCGGCCACCAACACCTTCACGTTCGCCACCCCGGGACCCAAGACCCTGAGCTGGACCAGCCCGCTCACCCCGGGCAGTCAGAACTACCCGTACAACTACTCGGGGACCCTCACCGTGATGATCCAGAAGCCCGCGGGGAACCCCGGGGACGGCGGCACCACCGCGCCCACCGATCCGACCCCGCCGGCCACGCCGGGAACGAGTGGCACCCCGGTGCCCGTGCTGCCCGTGTCGGCCGGGGGAGTGCACCCGGGATCGTCGCTGGCCTCGACCGGTCTGGATACCAGCGTGCCGCTGTTTGCCACGGCAATCGCCGCCCTGCTGGGCCTGGGTGGCCTCGCCCTGGGGCTGAACCGTCGCCGGAGGGCCGCGGTCCGGAAATAGTGTGCCTCCGACCGCGTGATCAACGGTGATCACGACACACAACCCGGGAGCGTCCCTCGCGCTCCCGAGTTGTGCGCTGTCTACGGCGTCAGTGCATACGCTCACACGGCGCGTGACGGTCGGCGGCGCGGGCCCGGAACCGATAGAATGGGCGAATCTATTTACAAGAGGAGCACAACAGGTGTCTGACGGATTCGAACGATTCCCCGACCGCAACGTTGTCGCCATGCGCGTCAACGGTGAACTGAAGGACCTCGCCACCACCCTGGAGACTACCGACGTGGCCGAGCCGGTCACGATCGATTCCGAGGACGGCCTCAACATCCTTCGCCATTCGGCCGCCCACGTGCTGGCCCAGGCGGTTCAGAAGGTCAACCCCGACGCCAAGCTCGGCATCGGTCCGCCCGTCACCGACGGTTTCTACTACGACTTCGACGTGGCCGAATCCTTCACCCCCGAGGACCTCAAGGCCCTCCAGAAGGAGATGGAACGCATCATCAAGCAGGGCCAGCGCTTCGTGCGCCGCGTCGTCACCGACGAGGAGGCCCAGGCTGAGCTCGCGAACGAGCCCTACAAGATCGAGCTGATCGGTCTCAAGGGTGGTGCCGAAAACGGGGGCGACAACGAGTCCGTCGAGGTGGGGGCCGGCGAGCTGACCATCTACGACAACGTCGACCCCAAGACCGGCGAGACCGTCTGGAAGGACCTCTGCCGAGGACCGCACCTGCCCTCGACCCGCCTGATCGGTAACGGTTTCGCCCTCATGCGCGTGGCCGCCGCCTACTGGCGTGGATCCGAGAAGAACAAGCAGCTGCAGCGCATTTACGGCACCGCCTGGCCCACCAAGGATGAGCTGCGCGCCTACCAGACCCGCCTGGAGGAGGCCGCCAAGCGCGACCACCGCAAGCTCGGTGCCGAGATGGATCTCTTCAGCTTCCCCGACGAGATCGGTTCCGGCCTGCCCGTGTTCCACCCCAAGGGCGGCATCATCCGCCAGGAGATGGAAAACTACTCGCGCAAGCGCCACACCGAGTCCGGCTACTCGTTTGTGAACACCCCGCACATCACCAAGGGTGACCTCTTCATGACCTCCGGTCACCTGCAGTGGTACGCGGACGGCATGTTCCCCCCGATGCACCTCGACGAGGTGTGCGATGAGCACGGTCACGTGACCCGTCAGGGCGCCGACTACTACCTCAAGCCGATGAACTGCCCGTTCCACAACCTGATCTTCCGCTCGCGTGGACGCTCCTACCGTGAGCTCCCGCTGCGCCTGTTCGAGTTCGGTTCGGTGTACCGCTACGAGAAGTCCGGCACCCTGCAGGGCCTCACCCGCGTGCGCGGCATGACCCAGGACGACGCCCACATCTACGCGACCCCGGACCAGGTGAAGTCCGAGCTGACCTCCACCCTGGAGTTTGTGCTCGGCCTGCTCAAGGACTACGGCCTCGATGACTTCTACCTGGAGCTGTCGACGCGCGATCCCGAGAGCGAAAAGTTCGTGGGCAGCCCCGAGATGTGGGATGACGCCACCGAGACCCTGCGTCAGGTGGCCGTGGAGTCCGGCCTCGAACTCGTACCCGACCCGGGTGGGGCCGCGTTCTACGGTCCGAAGATCTCGGTTCAGGCACGCGACGCGATCGGTCGTACCTGGCAGATGTCGACCATCCAGCTCGACTTCAACCTGCCCGAGCGCTTCGACCTCGAGTACACCGCCGCGGACGGCACCAAGCAGCGTCCGGTGATGATTCACCGCGCCCTGTTCGGGTCGATCGAGCGCTTCTTCGGCGTGCTGCTGGAGCACTACGCCGGTGCGTTCCCCGTGTGGCTGGCCCCCGAGCAGGTTGTGGGTATCCCGGTTGCCGAGGAGTACGCCGAGTACCTCGAGGAGATCTTCGACCGCCTGCGTGCCCGCGGTGTCCGCGCCTACGTGGACCACAGCGATGACCGCATGCCCAAGAAGATCCGCACCCACACCAAGGCCAAGATCCCCTTCCAGCTGATCGCCGGTGAGGATGACCGCGTGGCCGGTGCCGTGAGCTTCCGGTTCCGTGACGGCAGCCAGCTCAACGGAGTTCCGGTGGACGAGGCGATCGCCAAGATCGTGGACGCCATCGAAACCCACGCCCAGGTCAACACCGCATGGCAGGACTAGTTCCCGAGAATCCGGCGGCGGAGCCCAGCCAGGGCTTCGTCGCCGAACCGGACGGCAACGTGCTGGCCGGTGTTCCCGACGAGTTCCAGCGCCTGTGGACCCCGCACCGGATGGTCTACATCCAGAACGGGCAGCAGCCCGCCAAGGATGACTGCCCGTTCTGTGTGGCCCCCTCGATGAGCGATGAGGATGGCCTGATCGTGGCCCGGGGAAAGTACGCCTATGTGCTGCTGAACCTGTTCCCGTACAACAGCGGCCACCTGCTGGTGTGCCCGTACCGCCACATCTCGACCTACGATCTGGCCACGGCCGAGGAGGTCGCCGAGATCGGTGCGCTGACCCAGACCGCGATGCGCGTGATCAAGGCGGTCTCCCACAACGACGGCTTCAACCTGGGGATGAACCAGGGTGAGGTTGCCGGGGCCGGGATCGCCGCCCACCTGCACCAGCACATCGTGCCGCGCTGGCGTTCGGATGCGAACTTCTTCCCGATCATCGCCAAGACCAAGGCGCTGCCGCAGCTGCTCGGCGAGGTTCGCGCCTCGATCGCCGAGGCCTGGCCGAAGGCCTAGTCCACACCCCGAACCGCCCGCTTCCGAGGAAGCGGGCGGTTTTGCGTGGCTGAAACAGTCCAAACAGCCACTGGCTTTATATTGGACTGCAATCTTCTCGGGTATTGGACTGGTTTATGTCATAACGTAGGCGCATGACCTCTGAAAACCCCACCCAGACCACCGCCACCACCCGCGTCAAGCGCGGCCTCGCCGACATGCTGAAGGGCGGGGTGATCATGGATGTGGTGACCCCCGAGCAGGCCCGCATCGCCGAGGACGCCGGCGCCGTTGCCGTGATGGCGCTCGAGCGGGTTCCCGCCGACATTCGCGCCCAGGGTGGCGTGGCTCGGATGAGCGATCCCGACCTGATCGACGCGATCCGCGCCGAGGTGTCCATCCCGGTGATGGCCAAGGCCCGCATCGGCCACTTCGTCGAGGCCCAGGTGCTCGGCGCGCTCGAGGTGGACTTCATCGACGAGTCCGAGGTGCTGAGCCCCGCCGACTACGTCAACCACATCAATAAGTGGGACTTCGACGTGCCCTTCGTGTGTGGTGCCACCAACCTGGGTGAGGCCCTGCGCCGCATCACCGAGGGTGCGGCCATGATCCGCTCCAAGGGTGAGGCCGGAACCGGCGACGTGTCCGAGGCCACCAAGCACATCCGCACCATCAAGTCCCAGATCCGCGCGCTGTCGGCGCTCAACGAGGACGAACTGTACGTGGCCGCCAAGGACCTGCAGGCCCCATTTGACCTGGTGGTTGAGGTTGCCCGCACCGGCACCCTGCCGGTTGTTCTGTTTACCGCCGGGGGAGTGGCCACCCCGGCCGATGCCGCGATGATGATGCAGCTCGGCGCCGACGGCGTGTTCGTCGGCTCGGGCATCTTCAAGTCCGGCAACCCCGAGGCTCGCGCGGCCGCGGTGGTCAAGGCCACCGCCGCGTTCAATGACCCGGCCGTGATCGCCCAGGCCTCGCGCGGACTCGGCGAGGCGATGGTGGGCATCAACGTGTCCGACCTGGCCGCCCCGCACCGCCTGGCCGAGCGCGGCTGGTAAGTCTCCGCACCGTCCGGCCGAGCGCGGCTGGTAAATCGTTTCCCGGTTCGCGTGTGTGCCCGCCTCGGGTGCACACGCGAACCCGTTTTTTGAAGGAGTGTTGACCATGACAGCACGCATCGGAGTCCTCGCGCTCCAGGGCGGCGTCTCCGAGCACCTGGAGGCGCTGGGCCGGGTGGGGGCGGAAACCGTGCCCGTGCGCACACCCGCGGATCTGATCGGCCTCGACGGGATCGTCCTGCCTGGCGGCGAATCCTCGGTGCTGGACAAGCTGATGCGTCTGTTCGAGGTGCGCGATCCGCTGATCGCCCTGCTGCGCGCAGGCCTGCCCGCCTATGGGACGTGCGCCGGCCTAATCCTCCTCGCCGATACCGTGCTGGATGCGGTGCCCGGCCAGCAAAGCCTCGGCGGTCTGCCGGTGACGGTGCGGCGCAACGCGTTTGGTTCCCAGGCCCACTCCTTCGATACCACCCTTGAGTTTTCGGGGATCGATCATCTCGTGGCCGCGACCTTCATCCGTGCCCCGCTGATTGTCGCGGTGTCGCCCGAGACCGAGGTTGTGGCAACCCTGGACGACGGATCGATCGTCGCCGCCCGCTACGGACGCCTACTGGGAACCTCGTTTCATCCCGAGCTGACCGGGGACGATTCGGTGCATCGGTACTTCCTCGAGATGGTGCTCGCGGCCAAAAACGGCTGAGCGCGCCAGCCCGGATGCGAGAAGATCCCGGTCGGACCCGTAGAATAGAGGGGATATACGACGAAACGGGAGCATATGTCCGGACACTCCAAGTGGGCAACAACCAAGCACAAGAAGGCGATCATCGATCAGCGCCGTGCGAAGTCGTTTGCCAAACTGATTAAGAACATCGAGGTTGCTGCGAAGATCGGTGGTGCCGATCTGTCCGGAAACCCCACCCTGGTTGACGCGGTTCAGAAGGCAAAGAAGACCTCCGTTCCCAACGACAACATCGACCGCGCGATCAAGCGTGGCGCGGGTCTGACCGGTGAGGTCATCAACTACACCACGATCATCTACGAGGGCTACGCGCAGAACGGCGTCGCGCTCATGATCGAGTGTCTGACCGACAACAAGAACCGTGCCGCCGCCGACGTGCGTGCGGCGATGACCCGCAACGGCGGCACCATGGCCGATCCCGGTAGCGTGGCCTACAACTTCAACCGCAAGGGTCTGATCGTTGTCTCGGCCGAGAACACCACCGAGGATGACGTCATGGAGGCCGTGCTTGAGGCCGGTGCCGAGGAAGTTCTCAACGAGGGTGACACCTTCGAGATCATCACCGACGTGAGCGACCTGGTGACCGTGCGTAAGGCCCTGCAGGATGCCGGTATCGACTACGAGTCGGCCGATGTCGCGATGATCCCGAACCTCAAGGTTGACGTGGACGCCGAGACCGCCCGCAAGGTGTTCCGCCTGATCGATGCGCTGGAAGAGTCCGACGACGTCCAGAACATCTACGGCAACTACGGCCTGAGCGCCGAGGTGCAGGCCGAGCTCGAGCAGGACTAGGCATCGTGAGCACTCGGGTACTGGGTGTTGACCCGGGGCTCACCCGGTGCGGCATCGGCATTGTCGATGTCGCACCGAACCGCCGGGCCACCCTCGTGCACTACGGGGTGATCCGCACCAGCCCAGATATGAGTATCGACGCGCGTCTGCTGGCCATCGCCGAGGGGATCGACGCGGCGATTGTGGAGCACGCCCCCACCGCGATGGCGGTCGAGCGCGTGTTTGCGCAGCAGAACCTCAGCACGGTGATGGGGACCGCGCAGGCCAGCGGCCTGGCGCTGTACTCCGCCGCCAAGCACGGCATCCCGATCGGGATGCACACCCCCTCCGAGGTCAAGGCCTCGGTGACCGGGTACGGTAACGCCGAGAAGAAGCAGGTGCAGCAGATGGTTGCCCGCATCCTCGGCCTGGCCGAGCTGCCCCAGCCCGCGGACGCCGCGGACGCCCTGGCCCTGGCGCTCTGTCACGCCTGGGGCGGCCTGGTTCCGGTGGGCGCCCGCCCGCATGGATCCCGCACCCCGGTGAGTGCCCCCACCTCGGGCAATCTGACGCCCGCCCAGCAGGCCTGGCGCAACGCCGAACAGGCCGGGGTCGCCTCGCCGCGCAACACCCGGACCGGCCGCTTCGGGAAGTAGCGGCGACCACGCTCGCCGGAAGTTTTCGCCGGGCCCGCGGGCTTTGGGTTCGATCTGCCCGCTTCCTGCGTAATATCGGGCGTGGCAGTGAGCCCGTGTCGCAGGCGGGGCATAGGCTAGGGGCGTGATTGTAAGTCTTCGCGGGACCGTGCTCAGCACCACCGCCGGCCGAGTGGCCATCGAGGTAGGCGGCGTTGGTTATGCCGTACAGATTACGCCCGAACACGCGGTACGCCTGCGTGTGGGCGCCGAGGCGTTTGTGCACATTTCGCACATCATCCGTGAGGATGCGCAGCTCCTGTTCGGATTCGAAACGGTTGAGCAGCTCGACGTCTTCGAGGTCCTCCTCGGTGTCAACGGGGTGGGCCCCAAGTCCGCGCTCGGTGTGCTCGCCTCGATGAGCCCCGATCAGATCGCCGACGCGGTGGCCGCCGAGGATGATTCCGCATTCCGCAAGGTCACCGGCATCGGCCCCAAGACGGCCAAGCTGATCATCGTTTCCCTGGCTGGCAAACTCGTGGCCACCCGCCGGGTGAGCGCCACGGCGACCGGATCCGCCGCCGTCAAGGCCAGCGTGATCGAGGCGCTGCTGGGCCTGGGCTGGAACGAACGCCAGGCCGTGCCCGCGGTCGAGGCCGCCCTCGCCGCGAGTGGTGACCCCGCCTCCGCTACCGTGCCCGCGCTGCTGCGCGCGACCCTGGCGGCTCTCGGACCCCAGCCGGGGAGCGGACGATGAGCGTCGAATTCGACGATGTCGCCGAAACCCTGAGCGCCACCGCGTCGGGGGACGCCGAGCTGGCCTTCGAGGGTGCGCTGCGCCCGAGCACGCTGAGCGAGTTTGTGGGCCAGCAGAAGGTGCGCGGGCAGCTGGAACTGCTGCTGCGCGCCGCGGCCCTGCAGGAGCGCACCCCCGACCACATCCTGCTGGCCGGTCCTCCCGGGCTGGGGAAGACCACCCTGGCGATGATCGTGGCCCAGGAGAGTGAGCGTCCGCTCCGGATGTCGAGTGGCCCCGCCATCCAGCACGCCGGTGACCTCGCGGCGCTGCTCTCCAGCCTGGTCCCCGGCGAGGTCCTCTTCATCGACGAGATTCACCGGATGGCGCGCTCCGCCGAGGAGATGCTCTACCTGGCGATGGAGGACTTCCGGATCGACATCATGGTGGGCAAGGGTGCCGGTGCGACTTCGGTCCCGCTGGAACTGGCCCCGTTCACCCTGGTGGGTGCGACGACCCGCGCCGGTCTGCTCCCCAACCCGCTGCGTGACCGCTTTGGGTTCACCGCGCACCTGGAGTTTTACGCCGATAACGAACTCGAACAGGTGCTCGCTCGGGCCGCCGGACTGCTGGATTTGGACATCGATCGGGCGGCGCTGGCCGAAATTGCCGGTCGCTGTCGCGGGACCCCGCGTATCGCCAACCGACTGCTGCGCCGCGTACGCGACTATGCGCTGGTGCACAATTCTCGGGCCGATCTCACCGCCGTGAGTGCCGCCCTGGAGCTGTATGACGTGGATCCGCTGGGGCTGGACCGCCTGGACCGGGCCGTCATGGAGATCCTGCTTAAACGCTTCGGCGGGGGACCGGTGGGCCTCAATACCCTGGCGGTATCCGTCGGCGAAGAGGCCGAAACCATCGAAAGTGTGGTGGAACCCTTCCTGGTACGGATAGGTTTGATCATGCGCACCCCACGCGGTCGAATGGCGACCAATGAGGCCTACGCACACTTCGGGATCCAGCATCCCCACGCCCCTCAACAGGGCAATGACCTATAATTCAAGCGAACAACACACCCGAAACTTTGATCCCCGGCGCTCGCGCCGCGAAAGGCTCTGCGTAAAATCATGGACTTCATGACCGTCATCATGCTCGCCGTTATGGCACTGCTCATCTTCTTTATGTTCCGTAACGGTCAGAAGCGCAAGCGCGACCTGGCAGCCCTGCAGGAGCAGGTTGTTCCCGGCGCCGAGGTAATGACCAACGGTGGCATCTTCGGCACCATCATCTCGATCGACGATGAGAACAACAAGGTGCTGCTGGAGACCAGCCCCGGCACCATCCTCACCGTGCACCGTCAGATCGTCTCGCGCGTGGTTCCCACCGAGGAGCCGGCCGTCGAGGACGAGACCGCCGAGACTCAGCTGAACGAGGACAACGCCACCTTCGTGGGCGAGCCCGAGTTCGGTGAGCGTGCCGAGACCGCCAAGCCCAAGACCGACGAGAAGTAACGCGCCTCTCCCATCGCACGCGCCGGGGTAGTTCTGGCGCGTCCCTCCATAGAAAGCTGAGTAGCCCATTGGCACAATCACGACAGGCTCCCGTCCGCCACGGTAGGCGGGCGCTCATCTGGTTGGCGGTGATTCTCATTGCCATGTTTGGCGGTCTCGCCGCGGGAACGATGTTTGGGGACGCCTCCTGGCAGCCCAAGCTCGCCCTCGACCTGGAGGGTGGAACGCAGATCATCCTCGAGCCCAAGCTTGAGGGCGGACAGCAGGTTTCCTCGGAGCAGCTGAACCAGGCCGTGTCGATCATCCGTCAGCGTGTGAACGCGACCGGTGTGACCGAGGCCGAGGTCAACACCCAGGGCGGACGCAACATCGTTGTGTCGATCCCGGGCAAGGTCGATGAGGACACCCGGAAGCGGATCGAGTCCAGTGCTCAGCTGCAGTTCCGTTCGGTTCTGGTGGCGTCGGCTCCGACCACCACCACGACCGGCGAGGACGGCAAGGAGACGCCGAACCCCAAGCCGACCGATGACCTGTCCAAGACTCCGGCTACCAAGCCCACCGACGGGAGCGATCTGGCCTGGGTCACCCCGTACCTGAGCGCCGAGTTCCTCTCCACCGACTGCAAGACCCCGACCGGTGCCGAGAACGCGCCCAAGGATCAGCCGGTGGTGGCCTGCTCGGATGACGGTACCGTGCGCTACCTGCTGGGTCCGGTTGAGCTCAACGGTGACTCGATCACCGATGCCTCGGCCGGCATCAAGACCACCTCCTCCGGTGCCAGCACCGGTGAGTGGGCCGTGAACATCACCCTGGCCGGCAAGGGCAAGGACGCGTTCACCGACGTGAGCAAGCGCCTGTTCAAGCTGTACTCGGCCAACCCCAACGATGCCCGCGCGGCCTTCGCGTTTGTGCTCGATGGCAAGGTCATCTCGGCCCCGGTGATGCAGGGTGTCATCACCGATGGCCGCCCGAGCATCTCCGGTAACTTCAACGAGCAGAGTGCCAAGGCCCTCGCCGACCAGCTGAAGTACGGTGCACTGCCGCTGTCCTTCGGTGTGCAGTCCAGCTCGGAGATCTCGGCGACCCTGGGTGCCACTCAGCTCTCCGGCGGTATGCTCGCCGGTCTGATCGGTTTGATCCTCGTGGTCATCTACACGCTGTTCCAATACCGTCTGCTGGGCTTTGTGACCATCTTCTCGCTCGTGGTGGCGGGAGCCCTCACCTACGCGGCCCTGGCGCTCCTCTCGTGGGGGCAGGGCTACCGACTGTCGTTGGCAGGTGTGGCGGGTATTATCGTCGCGATCGGATTCACGGCGGACTCGTTCATTGTGTACTTCGAACGTATTCGAGACGAGCTCCGTGACGGCCGTGGCCTGGAATCCGCCGTGGAGGCCGGATGGAAGCGCGCCAAGCGCACCATCTACGCATCCAAGGGTGTGAACCTGCTGGCCGCCGTGGTGCTTTACCTGCTGGCCGTGGGTAACGTGCAGGGCTTCGCGTTCACGCTGGGTCTGACCACCGTGATCGACGTCATCGTGGTGGTGCTCTTCACCCACCCGATGCTCCAGCTGCTCGCTCGTAACCGATTCTTTGCCAGCGGTCACCCGCTGACGGGTCTGGACCCCAACGCCCTCGGTGCGATCTACCGTGGACGCGCTCAGTTCCGTACCCCCGAAATGACCGGTTCCAAGAAGGCCCTCGGGGCCAGCCGTGAGGCCCAGAAGCGTCAGACCATCGCCGAGCGTAAGCTCGCCGAGGCTCAGGCCGCCAACGGTTCGACCTCTTCGAAGGAGAGCTAATGCCCAGCCTCAACCTGACGTCGTTTGGTAACGACCTCTACACCGGCAAGCGTTCGATCAACTTCGTTGGTCGCCGCAAGCTGTGGTTCACCATCGCGATCCTGCTGGTGATCGGTTCGATCATGGTTCCCGTGGTGCGTGGGATCACGACCGGTGCTCCGTTCAACTTCTCGATCGAGTTCACCGGTGGATCCGAGTTCACCGTGAGTGGTGTCACCGACGCCAACCAGACCAAGGCTGCGGATGCGGTCTCCTCGGTGGTTCCCTCCGCCGTCTCGAAGGTCAGCGAGGTGGGCGACCACGCGATTCGTGTGCAGACCGACCAGATGACCTCGGATGAGTCCAGCCAGGTAGCCAAGGCGCTGGCCAGCACCTTCAAGGTCAACGAGAGCGAGGTGACCTCGTCCTTCATCGGCCCCTCCTGGGGTGCGGATGTGAGTCGGCAGGCCCTCACCGGTCTGGTCATCTTCCTGGTGCTGACCTTCATCATCATGGCCCTGTACTTCCGCACCTGGAAGATGTCGGCCGCGGCAATTATCGCCCTGGTGGACGTGCTGGTGATCACCCTGGGGGTTTATGCCCTCAGTGGATTCCAGATCAGCCCGGCCGCGGTGATCGGATTCCTGACAATCCTCGGCTACTCGCTGTATGACACGGTGGTGGTCTTCGACAAGATTCGAGAGAACACCACCGAGGCGGGGGAGCACTCGCCCCGCACGTTCGGTGAGTCGGTCAACCTGGCGGTCAACCAGACCCTGGTGCGTTCGATCAACACCTCGGTTGTGGCGGCCCTGCCGGTGGCCTCGATCCTGGTGATCGGTGACCTCTTCCTGGGAGCCGAGACCCTGCGTGACATCTCGCTGTCGCTGCTGGTGGGTATCCTCGTGGCCACCTACTCGACCATCTTCGTGGCGGCGCCGCTGTACTCGCTGCTGCGTGAGAAGGAACCGGCGATTGCCAAGCACGACCGCAAGGTGCTCGCCGACCGCGAGCGTGCGGCCGTTCAGGGCTCGACCTCCGAGGCCTAAGCAGCTCAGCTTTACCCTGGACCGGGGCCCCGTCGCGATTGCGGCGGGGCCCCGGTTTTTTGGTGGTGGCGGTGGTCGCGGTATGGTGTTCGCGGTTGGTGGTGGGGTGTGTTGGGTGGGGGGAGAGTCGGTGTGTGTGGTGGGCACCGTGTGGTGTTCGCGGTTAGCGGTGGGCCGTGGTCTTTTTGGGGGCGGAGAGCGGGCATAATAGGGAACAGAGACATGAGGTGGTGAATCGACGATGACCGATACAAATACGGCGAATGCGTCGCTGCGGCGGCTGGTTCCGCGCATTTTTTCTAAGGCTCAGCCGGCGGGTGCCGTGGACCGATTGGTTCGGACCGCCCGCACTCACCACCCGCGCGCCGACCTGTCGGTGATTGAGCGGGCCTACACCGTCGCCGAGCGCGCCCACCGTGGGCAGAAGCGTCAGAGCGGCGAGCCCTACATCACCCACCCGGTGGCGGTTGCGCAGATCCTCGCCGATCTGGGCCTGGGCCCGCGCACCCTCGCCGGGGCCCTGCTGCATGACACCGTCGAGGACACCGACTACACCCTGGACCAGCTGCGCGCCGATTTCGGTGATGAGATCGCGATGCTGGTAGACGGTGTCACCAAGCTCGACAAGGTGAAGTACGGGGACGCCGCCCAGGCCGAAACCGTGCGCAAGATGATCGTGGCGATGTCCAAGGACATTCGTGTGCTGATCATCAAGCTGGCCGACCGCCTCCACAATGCCCGCACCTGGGGCTTCGTGCCGCCGGAGAAGTCGACCCGCAAGGCCACCGAGACGCTGGAAATCTACGCGCCGCTGGCCCACCGCCTGGGTATTCAGACCATCAAGTGGGAGCTGGAAGACCTCTCCTTCGCGGTGCTGTATCCGAAGATCTATGCCGAGATCGAGTCGCTGGTTAAGGAGCGCACGCCCAAGCGTGAGGAGTTCGTCCAGCAGGTGATCCAGGAGGTCACCACGGATCTGCGCGCGGCGAAGATCCGCGGCAAGGTCATGGGCCGGCCCAAGCAGTACTACTCGATCTACCAGAAGATGATCCTGCGTGGTCGCGAGTTCGACGACATCTACGACCTGGTGGGCATCCGCGTGATCGTCAACTCGGTGCGCGACTGCTACGCGGTCCTCGGCGCGATCCATGCCCGCTGGACCCCGATCCCCGGACGGTTCAAGGACTACATCGCGACCCCGAAGTTCAACCTGTATCAGTCGCTGCACACCACGGTGATCGGTCCCGGTGGCAAGTCGGTGGAGATCCAGATTCGCACCCAGGAGATGCACGAGCACGCCGAATACGGTGTGGCCGCGCACTGGGCGTATAAGGAGCGCAACGCGGGCAATAAGGTCGAGGTGTCGCGTTCGACCGGGACCGATATGGCCTGGCTCAAGCACATCTCCGACTGGCAGGCCGAGACCGCCGATCCGGGGGAGTTCCTGGACTCGCTGCGCTTCGAAATCGGTGCCAAGGAAGTGTACGTGTTTACCCCCAAGGGGCGCGTGGTGGGCCTGCCCGCCGGGGCGACCCCGGTGGACTTTGCCTATGCGGTGCACACCGAGGTGGGTCACCGCACGATGGGTTCCAAGGTCAACGGCCGCCTGGTGCCGCTGGAGACCGAGCTGAACTCCGGGGACGTGGTCGAGGTCTTCACCTCGAAGAACCCCGACTCGGGACCCAGCCAGGACTGGCTGGCGTTTGTGAAGAGCACCCGGGCGCGTAATAAGATCCGCCAGTGGTTCACCAAGGAGCGCCGCGACGAGGCCATCGAGCAGGGCAAGGACGCGATCGCCCGGGCGATGCGGAAGCAAAACCTGCCGCTGCAGAAGCTCATGGACCGCGACAGCTTCGCCGAGGTCGCCGCGCAGATGCGCTACGAGGACGTCTCGGCCCTCTACGCCGCCGTGGGCGAGGGACACGTCTCGACCCAGTCGGTCCTGGAGAAGGTGGTTTCGCTACTCCAGGGCGATCAGGAGGCCGAGGAGCACGCGATCGAGTTCCCGATGCGCGGCCGCGTCCGCCCGCAGGAACACAGCGACTCCGGCGTGCTGGTGCGTGGGGCCGCGGACATCCTGGTCAAGCTGGCCAAGTGCTGCACCCCGGTGCCCGGGGACGAGATCGTCGGGTTTGTGACCCGCGGATCGGGTGTCTCGGTGCACCGCGCCGACTGCCACAACGTGCAGGGCTTGATGCAGGAACCCGACCGGATGATCGAGGTGGCCTGGGCGGCGTCCTCGAAGAGCGTGTTCATGGTGCAGATCCAGGTGGAAGCCCTGGATCGCGCGGGCCTACTCAGCGATGTGACCCGGGTGCTCAGCGAGCACCACGTCAACATCCTCTCGGCGAATGTCTCGACCTCGAGCAACCGCCTGGCGATCTCCCGTTTCGTCTTCGAGATGGGGGACACCACACACCTGGATCGTGTCCTCAACGCCGTACGGCGGATCGACGCGGTCTACGACGTCTACCGGGTGACCGGCGGCTAGTCGCGCCCACATCCTCCGCGGAGGCGCGGCTTTCGGGTCGAGAATCGCCTCCCACTCATGCCCGTCCACTCACCGCGAGTGGGCGGGCGTGTGTGTTGTGGACTCGGTGATTTCGGTCCAGAGGCCCGCGACGCGGGTGCGCCGATCCTCGGCGATCGACCCGGGAAGCACGGTGGCCCCGGGGATGCTCCAGCGGTGTGTGCGGTGACGCTGGGTGCCCCGGAAGGTGTGGCGGGCGGGCCGGGGGACATCGAGATCCCGGATCCAGCGGGCGGTCTCGCCCACCGCACACAGCCGCTGCAGATCCGCGGGTTCGGGAAACAGCAGCGCGAGGGCGCGGGCCCGTAGCGCCGAGGTTTCGGGGATATCGATGGGAACAAAACCCAGCTCCAACGCGTACACCTCGCCGCGCAGGCGCGCCCCCATCAGCTGGGCCAGCGGCATATCCGCGGTGGTGAGCAGGTCCGGGAGGTGCGCGCCCGGACCCGGGAAGAGTCGAGCCAGATCTACCGGGGTCATCACCCCAGCCTGTCCACCTTTGGGGGAAATGTCCAGGGTGCGGACGCCCCGGACAGCGGAAGGGTCCAGCGCGCAGACGCCCCTGACAACCAGAACGGCCACGGAACCCGAGGGTTCCGTGGCCGTTCGTGTGAAGGAAGCCTAGCCGAGGACGTTGAGCCACGCCTTGCGTGCCTCGAGAGCCTCGTTGGCCTTGGCGATCTTCTTGGCATCTCCGGTGGCCTCGGCCGCCGCGAGCTCCTGCTCGAGCTTCTCGATGGCCGCGTTCAGCTGACCGGCAAGACCCTCGGTACGGGCCTTGGTCTCGGGGTTGTTCTTGCTCCAGTGCTCATCGTCCAGCGCACGGAGGTGGTTTTCCACGGCGCGCAGGCCGTCTTCGACCTCGCGGATCTTATCGCGCGGAACCTTGCCCACCTCGTCCCACTGACGCTGAACGTTCAGCAGGGCCGCCCGCAGCTTCTCGCGGTCGTTCTCCTGCAGCAGCGGGGTGGCCTGGTCCAGAAGCTCACGCTTCTTCTCGTAGTTGGCCTGGAACTCGGCGTTGTCGATCGCGTCCAGCTCGGCCTTGGCCTGGTAGATCGCGTCACCGGCGGCCTTGAAGCGGGCCCACAGGTTGTCGTCCTGGCGCTTGCCGGCACGGCCCGAGAGCTTCCACTCGTCCAGCAGACGGCGGTAGTCCGAGGTGGCCTCGGCACCGCGGGGGATCAGGGCCTCGGCGGCCTCGATCAGCTTCTGCTTGCGGGTACGGGCTTCCTTGTGGACCGAATCCAGCTCGGCGAAGAACGCACGACGGTTGGCATCCACGGTGCCGCGGGCGGTACGGAACCGCTTCCACAGGTCGTTGGCGACACCCTTGGAGAGCTTGGGGCCCTCCTGCTGGTGCTTCTGCCAGGCCGCAAACAGCTCGGCCATCTGCTCGGTGGCCTGCTTCCACTGCGTCTTGGCGGGGTCCTGACCGGCGACGGCCTCGGCCTGCTCGACGATGCGGGTGCGCTCGGCCACGGCCTCCTCGAGTTCGGCCTTGGCCGCCTCGGTCTGCTGCTCGGTGAGCTCACCCACGGTGGCGTCCAGGGCACCCACGCGGGAAACCAGCGAGGCGATGTCGCCCACGGCCTTGGCGTCGGTCAGCTCCTCGTGGAGCTTGGCGACGGCCTTGGAGATGTCGCTCGCGGGGGCACCGCGCTTGGCGCGCTGCTCCAGCAGGGTGACCTGACCGGCCAGATCGAGGAACTTGCGCTCGAAGTAGGCGAGTGCCTCTTCGGCGGTGCCGTCGGGGTACTGACCAACCTCACGCCACTGCTCGCCCTCGCGGACAAAAACGGTACCGGAGTCGTCGACGCGACCCCACGGTTGCTGTTCGGAAGTAGACACGTGCCTCACCTTGCTGATGTTTACGCTCGATGCTCTCGAGATCTCTCGATAAGCCTAGTATGGACGACGAATGCCGGGCAGCCCCAACATACGTCTTGATTCTATTTGACGGTAATGGAGTCCAGCTTAATGGGCTGTTGTGGTGTGGAGCTATCCGCACCGCCCACCGGGATCGTGGTCACCGACTCGTTGAGCTTATCCAGGCCGCTCGTGATTTTGCCGAGTACGGTGTATCCACCGGCGCTGTCCGAGGGGATCTTGGTGTCGCCGAAGACGATGAAGAACTGGCTGCCGTTGGAATTTGCGTCGTTTCCGACGCGTGCCATGGCCAGGGTGCCCGCCGGGTAGATGTTGTCGGCCGGGGCGTTTTCGATCGGGCCGAAGCTGTAGCCGGGGCCGCCGGAGCCGTCACCCTTGGGGTCGCCGCACTGCAGGATTTGGAATCCGGGCTCGCCCGACGCTCCGGGAGTGTTCACCATGCGGTGGCAGGACAGTCCGTTGTAGAAGCCCTGCTTGCTGAGCGACACGAACGAGGCGACGGCCTGGGGTGCCTTCTGGCCCTCGAGCTCGATGCCCAGGTCGACACCGTTCACGGTGAGGTCTCCGGTCCAGGTGCGATCCTCGGCCACCGAGGGATCCGGTGCCTTGGCCGTGGGAGACGGGGAGGAGGATGCGCTCGGCGAGGGCGATGCGCCGGCCTCGGGCGCGTTGCCCGCGTTCTGGGCGATCACGCCCCAGGTGATCGCTCCGGCCACCAGGACGAATGCCACGCCGCCGGCAATCCAGGCGTTGCGGGTGCGCGTCTTGCGCTTTTTCTCCCACGCCTCCTTGCGTGCCTCGTACTGCTGCAGGCGGGCACGGGCCTCGCGAGCGGCTTTTTCGTCCTTTTTCTGGGCTGCCACGGATGCGGTCCTTTCCAGGGAGATCGGGTGTTCGAGACGATACTAGCGGCACGGCCGATGAATATGTGTGCGTATGGCGCGTGCCGACGGCGAATTCGCAGCCGGTGCCGGTGGTACCCGATAGCCTGGAGACATGGTTTCCTCGTCCTCCGCCCTTCAGTCCGGGAGCGTCCCGCTCGCGGTACGCATGCGCCCGCGCACCCTTGATGAGGTAGCCGGACAGCGGCACCTGCTGCGCCCGGGTTCGCCGCTGGTGAGCCTGGCCACGGGGAAATCCGGAGATCAGGGCACGGTCTCGGTCATTCTCTGGGGGCCGCCCGGGACCGGGAAGACCACGATCGCGCAGACCATCGCGCACTCCTCCAATCGGCGTTTTGTGGAGCTTTCGGCGGTCACGGCCGGGGTCAAGGACGTGCGCGAGGTGATGGCCGAGGCCATGACCAGCCGCGATCTGTACGGCCTCTCCACCGTGTTGTTCCTCGACGAGATCCACCGCTTTAGCAAGGCGCAGCAGGATGCACTGCTGCCCGGGGTCGAGAACGGCTGGGTCATCCTGGTGGCCGCGACCACCGAGAACCCCTCGTTCTCGGTGATCTCCCCGCTGCTCTCGCGCTCACTGCTCCTCACCCTGGAACAGCTCTCGGATGACGATCTGGGGGTCCTGATCGATCGCGCGGTTACCGACCCGCGCGGCCTGGGGGATCGCTATCGCCTGGATTCCGAGGCACGCGCGACCATTATTCGACTGGCGTCGGGGGATGCGCGGCGTGCGCTCACCGCGCTCGAGGCGGCCGCGGTGTCCGCCGATTCGCTGGTCGCTTCTGCGCTGTCCGAGGACGGGGTGCTCGACTTTGGTGCCCCCGCGGGGCGAACCGAGGACCGCGACCGGGATGAAGACGAAGATGACAACGAGGAGTTAGCGGAGGACGATGCCGTCGGTGAGCCGTCGCCGGAGAACAGCGATACGGCGAAGCCGGCGGGGACGGGTGCCGGAGGGTCGGATGGTGCCGAAGCTGAAGCTGAAGCCGAAGCCGAAGCCGACGACCCCGACGATACCCGTCCGGTCATCACCAAGGAGATCGTCGCCGGTGCCGTGGACCGCGCGCTGCTGCGCTATGACCGCAACGGTGACGAACACTACGACGTCATCAGCGCGTTCATCAAGTCGATCCGCGGCTCGGACCCCGACGCGGCCCTGCACTACCTGGCCCGGATGATCGAGGCGGGGGAGGACCCCCGCTTCATCGCCCGTCGAATCATCGTCTCGGCCTCGGAGGATATCGGCCTGGCCGACCCGCAGGCCCTGGTGATCGCGGTGGCCGCCGCCGATGCCGTGCAGATGATCGGTATGCCCGAGGGACGCATCCCGCTGGCCGAGGCCGTGGTCTACCTGGCCACCGCCGCCAAGTCCAATGCCGCCTATCTGGGCATCAACGACGCGATTGCCGATGTGCGGGCGGGGGCGTTCGGGCGTGTCCCCAAGCACCTGCGCGACGCGCACTACGCCGGCGCCAAACGCCTAGGTCACGGCAAGGGCTATCGCTATCCGCACGACACCGAACTCGGCGTGGTGGAACAGCAGTACCTGCCGGATGAGCTGACCGGCCGCACCTACTATCGCCCCACCACCCACGGCAACGAGCGCGAGGTGGGTGGACGCCTGGCCAAGATCCTGCGTATCGTCCGCGGACGCTAGGGCGAGGAAGTCTCTGCGTATCGTCCGCGGGCGCTAGGGTCCGGGATTCTTCGCATCGTGGGGAGCACCGAACCGAGCCTCACAACTCCCCGGCAAAACGCCCCGCGCGCGGGTGCTTTCGGGGAGGGCGCATGCTAGGCTAGCGGGGACCTAGATCGAGTCTTGACGTACGGCTGCGCAGAGACTCATCGATCGACGGGATGGATTCTGTAGCCGAATCGCCCTGGTCACTCCCTCTAACTCCTTTCCACACCGCGTTTTGTGGTGCGGGAAATCTGTTTATGGAAACCATTTGAAAGGAAACCGTGTCTACTAAGTCACGTACCCGTAGCAAGACGCGCCTCTCGCGCGCACTCGGCATTGCCCTCACCCCGAAGGCTGCCAAGTACCTCGAGAAGCGTCCCTACGCTCCCGGTGAGCACGGCCGCACCAAGCGCAAGGCTGACTCCGACTATGCCGTTCGTCTGCGCGAGAAGCAGCGTCTTCGCGCCCAGTACGGTATTCGCGAGAAGCAGCTGAAGATTGCGTTCGAAGAGGCTCGTCGTACCTCCGGTCTGACCGGTGAGAACCTGGTTGAGCTCCTCGAGCTGCGTCTTGACGCACTCGTGGTCCGCGCCGGTTTTGCCCGCACCACCGCCCAGGCTCGTCAGCTGGTTGTGCACCGTCACATCCTCGTTGACGGTCAGCTGGTGGACCGCCCGTCCTTCCGCGTGAAGCCGGGTCAGACCATCCACGTCAAGGAGAAGTCCGAGGCTCTTGAGGTCTTCCAGGTTGCTGCCGCCGGCGGTCACCAGGATGTCCTGCCCAAGGTTCCGGCTTACCTGGACGTAGAGATCGACAAGCTGCAGGCTCGCCTGGAGCGTCGTCCGAAGCGTGCCGAGGTCCCCGTGACCTGTGAAGTACAGCTCGTTGTTGAGTACTACGCAGCCCGCTAACTAGTACCCATACACCTCTTGCGGGGTCACGGTTTTCCGTGGCCCCGCTTTTGGTACCCGGGTTTTTGGATCGCCACACGCGGGTGAAGCGTGCGACGTGCACCGCAAGATCCACCTTTTACCACCTCAGCGCACTAAGATTGTGGGGTGGTTGCCCACTCACCCTCATGATTTCGGAGACTCCAGTGAAAAACTTCCTCATTTTCCTCGCGGGTATTGCCGCGGGATTTGTTGTCGCCCACGAGGTGAACAAGACCACCCGCGGTCGCCGGTTCTTCAGCGAACTCGACGGACGCATGCGCGAGTTTGGCGACATCGTTGCCGACTCGTACAAGCTGCGCGAAGCCGAGCTTCGCGAGGATAGCGACATCAGTACCACCACCAAGTAAGTCGTCGGACTCTTCCCCTCCCCAACGACAGTAGAACGGACCCATGAAAACCGCCGAAATTCGCAAGCGCTGGCTCAACTTCTTCGCCGAGCGCGGCCACACCGTAGTTCCCTCCGCCTCGCTGATCAGCGACGATCCGACGCTGATGTTCACGGTGGCCGGCATGGTTCCGTTTGTGCCCTACTTCACCGGGCTGATTCCCGCCCCGTTCCACCGCGCGACCAGCGTGCAGAAGTGCATCCGCACCTCGGACATCGAGGAGGTGGGCAAGACCCCGCGTCACGGTACCTTCTTCCAGATGAACGGCAACTTCTCCTTCGGTGACTACTTCAAGAAGGACGCGATCACCTTCGCCTGGGAGTTCCTGACCGGCAGCGAGGAAGACGGCAAGCTCGGGTTTGACCCCAAGGACCTCTGGGTCACCGTCTACAAGGATGACGACGAGGCCATCCAGTACTGGACCGAGATCGCCGGCCTGCCCGCCGAGCGCATCCAGCGTCTGGACGCCGACACCAACTACTGGTCCACCGGTCAGCCCGGCCCCGCCGGTCCCTGCTCGGAGATCTTCTTCGACCGCGGCCCCGCCTACGGCATCGACGGCGGCCCAGCCACCGATGATGACCGCTACGTCGAGATCTGGAACCTGGTGTTCATGCAGTACCTGGTCTCGGACGTGAAGTCCAAGACCGACTTCACCATCAAGGGTGAGCTACCCAAGAAGAACATCGACACCGGCATGGGCCTGGAGCGCGTGGCGTTCATCAAGCAGGGTGTCGAGAACATGTACGAGATCGACGAGGTGCGCCCGGTCCTGGACCGCGCCGCCGAGCTCTCGGGCCGCGCCTACGGTGCCAACCACGAGGACGACGTGCGCCTGCGCGTCATCGCCGACCACGTGCGCTCCTCGCTGATGCTGATCACTGACGGGGTGACCCCGTCCAACGAGGGTCGCGGCTACATCCTGCGCCGCCTGCTGCGCCGGGTGGTGCGTGCCATGCGTCTGCTGGGCTACGAGGCCGCCAGCTTCCCCGAGCTGTTCGCCGTCTCGCGCGACGCGATGAAGGCGTCCTACCCCGAGGTGGAGGCCGACTGGTCGCGCGTCTCGCGGGTGGCCTTCGCCGAGGAGGAGACCTTCCTCCGCACCCTCGCCGGGGGCACCGAAATTCTCGATGCCGCCGTGGCCGAGACCAAGGCCGCCGGCAACTCGACCCTGAGTGGCAAGACCGCGTTCCTGCTGCACGACACCTTCGGTTTCCCGATCGACCTGACCCTGGAAATCGCCGAGGAGGCGGGTCTCCGCGTGGATCGCGCGGTCTTCGACCAGGCGATGAGCGAGCAGCGCTCGCGCGCCAAGGCCGACGCCAAGAACAAGAAGGGCCACCTGGCAGACCTCTCCGTCTACAGCGACTTCCGCGCGCTGGGCGAGACCGACTTCCGCGGCTATGACGAGCTGATCACCGGCTCGAAGGTCATCGGTGTCATCGTGAACGGCGCCTCGGTGCCCGCCGCGAAGGCCGGCGAGACCGCCGAGCTGATCCTCGCCGAGACCACCCTGTACGCCGAATCCGGTGGTCAGGACTCCGACCAGGGTCGCATCGTGGGATCGAGCTTCGAGGCCGAGGTCCTGGATGTCCAGCGTCCGGTCAAGGGCCTGGTTTCGCACACCGTGCTGATCGATCAGGGAACCGTCGCCGTGGGCGACGAGGCCACCACGATCGTGGACGCCGACTACCGTCAGAGCGCCGCTCGCGCCCACTCCAGCACGCACCTCGTGCACGCCGCGCTGCGCCAGACCCTCGGTCAGGACGCCCACCAGTCGGGTTCCTACAACAAGGCCGGCTACATGCGTCTCGACTTCTCCTGGAACCAGGCCCTCTCGGCCGAGACCAAGAGCGAGATCGAAGACATCGCGAACGACGCGATCCTCGGAAACCACGAGGTCATCACCCGCGTGCTCGGCCTCGATGAGGCGCGCGAGCTCGGGGCGATGGCGCTGTTCGGCGAGAAGTACGGCGACCGCGTGCGGATGGTGGACATCAACGGTGCCTGGTCGCGCGAGCTGTGTGCGGGAACGCACGTGCGCTCCTCGGCCGAGATCGGACTGGTCAGCCTGATCAGCGAGTCCTCGGTGGGATCGACCAACCGTCGTGTCGAGGCCCTGGTGGGTCGCGAGGCCTTCCGTGAGCTGGCCGCCGAGCGCGCGCTGGTGCAGCAGATCACCGGCAGCCTGAAGACCCCGCGGGAGCAGCTGCCGGAGAAGATCCAGGAGCTCGTCACCGGGCTGAAGGCGGCCGAGAAGAAGATCGCCGGTTTCGAGGCTAAGGCCCTCGCCGAGAAGATCCCCGCGCTGATCGAGACCGCTCAGGTCGCCGGTCAGGTGCGCGTGATCGCCCAGAACCTCGGTTCGGTCGCCTCGGGCGACGACGTGCGTTCGCTGGTGACCGGTGTGCGTGAGCGCCTGGGTGCCGAGGCCGCCGTGGTGGCCCTGGCCGCCGAGGTCTCCGGTCGTCCGGTCATCATCGTGGGTACCAACCAGGCCGCACGCGACGCCGGTGTGGCCGCCGGTGCGCTGGTCAAGCTTGCCAGTGGCGTGCTCGGCGGCGGTGGCGGCGGTAAGCCGGACCTCGCTCAGGGTGGCGGTCAGGATGTGACGGCGATCCCCGCCGCGCTGACCGCGATCACCGAGCAGATCGGGCGCGCGTGACCCACGAGGGTTTCCGCCGCGGAGTGCGGATCGGTATCGACGTGGGCAAGGCCCGCATCGGGGTAGCCCGCAGCGACCGTGATGGTCTGCTGGCTACCCCGGTCGAAACCGTGGCGCGCGCCGAGGATGGCAGTGATCTGGCGGCAATCGGCCGGCACATTGCCGAGCTGGAACCGCTGGAAATCGTTGTGGGGTTGCCGCTCTCGCTGAGCGGCGACCGCACCCCCTCGACCGAGGATGCCGTGGGTTTTGCCGAGGCGATCGCTCGCCTCGGCACCCCGGTGCGCCTGGTCGACGAGCGCCTGTCCACCGTGACCGCCCACCAGGCGATGCGCGGCGTGGGACGCTCCCAGAAGAAGTCGCGCGGTGTGATCGATCAGGTCGCCGCGGTAATCATCCTCCAACACGCCCTGGACACCGAGCGCGGCCGGGGGACCGCGCCCGGTGAACCGGTGCTCACCGACGAAGGAGCCTGAGTGTGACCGATCCCCAGAGTGGACGTTTCCCCGAGCGTCTGACCCCCGGAGGTTCCTCCGGACCCGTCGATCCGGCCGGAGTTGCGGGCCCCGCAGACGAGGCCGTCCAGCGGGATGCCGGCGTGCCAGAAGAGGCGATTGTGCGGGGGGAGACATCCGGCCCGGTCGGGTCACCCCAGCCCGAGGAGGACGTCCTCAACCACGTGTTTTCCGAGCTGACCGGCGAGCTTCCCCGGGATGTCCTGGAGGCCCACGAGCGGGCACTCCAGGAACCCGATCCCGTGCTGCCCACGCCGACCAGTCGGCGCGAGGCGCGCGAACAGGCCCAGATTGCCGAGACCCGGGCGCAGCGCCGCGCCGAGGCCGAGGCGGCGCTGGCCCAGCACACGGAGGCCCTGCGCTCCACCGCCAAGCCCAAAAAGCGCCGACGACGCGGGTTCGTGGTCGCGGGCATCAGCGTGCTCGTTGTGGCGGCCCTGGTCGGGGTGGGCGCATTGACCCTGGGCCCGGTCATCCCCAAGCTGATCGAACGGATCTCCTCGATGGAAGTGAAGGACTTTGAGGGCGAGGGGACCGGTCAGATCACCGTGACCATCGCCGACGGGGACGACGGAACCGCGGTCGCGCGCACGCTCTTCAAGGCCGGCGTGACCGCCTCGGTCGAGTCGTTCTACCAGCTCCTGGTGGGAAGCAGTAGCGAACCGGTGTTCCACCCGGGTATGTACTCGCTGCGTAAGGAGATGAGTGCCCAGGCCGCGCTGAACGCGCTCCTGAAACCCGGCAACCGCCTCGAGGGTGGCCTACTCATTCGCGAGGGTGAAACCGGACGCACGATCCTGCCCGCGCTGGCCGCGGCGATCGGCGTGCCCGAGGCCGATGTTCAGGCTGCCGCGGCGACCCCGGCAAACTTTGGTCTGCCGGCCGATGCGATCACGATGGAGGGCTGGCTGTTCCCGGCCACCTACACGTTCCCCAAGGGCACCACCGCAACCCAGGCCCTGCAGACGATGGTGGATCGCACCAAGCGCGCCCTGACCGAAGCGGGCGTGCCCGCCGATCAGTATGAGCGCACCCTCAACGTGGCCTCGATCGTGCAGCGTGAGGCGCGGGCCACCGACGACTTCGCCAAGGTGTCCCGGGTGATCGAAAACCGTCTGGCCGCGGGCATGAAGCTCCAGATGGACTCGACCGCCCAGTACGGCAAGGGGCAGGCCGATGGGTCGGTATGGTCCTCGGCCGAGTCGCTCAAGGACAAAAACGACTGGAACACCTACGAGCGCACCGGCCTGCCGATCGGACCGATCAGCAACCCCGGTGACGATGCGATCAAGGCCGCGATCGCCCCGGCCGATGGCGACTGGCTGTTCTTTGTCACGGTGAACCTCACCACCGGTGAGACCGTGTTCACCAATAACAATGCCGATCACGAGGCCGCGGTCAAGCAGCTGCGCGACTGGTGCTCGGCGAACCCCGGTAAGGGTTGCTAGTGGCCACCACCCATCTCGCGGTCTTCGGCTCGCCGATCGACCACTCCCGTTCCCCCGACCTGCATCGGGCCGCCTACGCGCGCCTGGGGCTGGGGGACTGGGAGTATGGTCGTCGCGAGGTGGGTGAGGCCGAGTTGGCCGGGATCGTGGCCGGGCTGGATGAGTCCTGGCGCGGTCTCTCGTTGACGATGCCACTCAAGGGGGAATCGTTCCGGATCGCCGCCGAGCGCGACGAGAACGCGATCCTGACCGGTGCCGTCAACACGCTGCTGCTCGCGCCCGGGGAGGCGCCCCGCGGATTCAACACCGATATCGCCGGGATCGCCGACGCGGTGCGCGGTTTGGTGGGGGAGAACCCCCTGCCGCGTGGGGGCGTCGACATTCTGGGCGGAGGTGCAACCGCCGCCAGCGCGCTGGTGGCAGCCGCCCGCCTGGGCGCCCACGCGGTGCGGGTGTTTGCGCGCACCCCGGATCGGGCTGCACACCTCGAACCCATCGCCGATGCCCTGGGAATTCCGCTGGAAATCCGCCGGTTTGATCAGTATGTGGTGGCCGCCGACACCGACCTGGTGATCTCGACCCTGCCCGGCGGAGCCTCCTCGGGCATCGTGTTCCCGGCGGATCTGCGGGCGCGCACGATCCTATTTGACGTGGCCTATTCGCCCTGGCCCAGCGCGCTGGCGAGCGAGTGGGTTGCCGAAGGCGGTATCGTGGTCAGTGGACTGGAGATGCTGGTCCGCCAGGCGCTTATCCAGGTGCGGATCTTTGTGGGGCACAACCCCGCTCTGCCTCTGCCCGATGAGCACGCGGTCCTCGCCGACATGTATGCGGCGGTGGGGCTGCAGCTGCCCGCAACACCCACCCCCAGTTAGCGGTTTTTCGCCGGATGCCCCGTGCACACCGGCCTCAGATGTTCATGCGCGGGTCACCGCGACGAGGGAAAGATAGGTGCCATGCTTCGTTGGCTCACCGCCGGAGAATCTCACGGCCCGGAACTGATCGCAATCGTTGAGGGGCTGCCCTCGGGCGTCCCGGTGTCGATGGACGCCATCCGCGAGGACCTCGCCCGCCGCAAGCTCGGTTATGGTCGCGGATCGCGGATGAAGTTCGAGGCCGACGAGCTGCACATCTCCGGTGGCGTGCGTCACGGATTCACGCTGGGTGGTCCGGTCGCGCTGCGCGTGGGTAACACCGAGTGGCCCAAGTGGACCGAGGTCATGAGCCCGGAGCCGGTGGAGCTGTCGGACATGTCCCGCGGTCGCGGTGCGCCGCTGACCCGCCCGCGTCCCGGTCACGCCGACCTGGTGGGCATGCAGAAGTACAACTTTGACGAGGCTCGTCCGATCCTCGAGCGCGCCAGCGCCCGCGAGACCGCGGCCCGCGTGGCCCTCGGCGCCGTGGCCAAGTCGTTCCTGAACGAGCTGGGTGTCGAGCTGGTCTCGCACACCATCGCGATCGGACCGATCCGCGTTCCCGACGGCACCGCGCTTCCGCTGCCCGGCGACGTGGACGCGCTGGATGCCGATCCGCTGCGCTGCTTCGACGCCGAGACCTCGGCCAAGATGGTTGCCGAGGTGGATGACACCAAGAAGAACGGCGACACCATCGGTGGTGTGGTTGAGGTGCTCGCCTACAACCTGCCGCCCGGACTGGGTTCGCACGTGCACTGGGACCGTCGCCTCGACGCCCAGCTGGCGCAGGCGATCATGGGTATCCAGGCCATCAAGGGTGTCGAGATCGGTGACGGTTTCGAAACCACCCGTCGTCGCGGTTCGGCCGCTCACGATGAGCTGTTCATCGAGGACGGCGTGATCGTGCGCTCGAGCGACCGCGCGGGCGGCATCGAGGGTGGCATGAGCACCGGAACCGTGCTGCGCGTGCGCGCCGGCATGAAGCCGATCGCCACCGTGCCGCACTCGCTGCGCACCGTGGACACCGCAACCGGCGAGGCCGCCGGTGCCCACCACCAGCGCTCGGATGTCTGTGCCGTGCCCGCCGCCGGCGTGGTGGCCGAGGCCATGGTTGCGCTCGTGCTGGCCAATTCTGTGCTGGAGAAGTTCGGGGGCGACTCGATCGTGGAGACCCGTCGCAACCTCGACGCCTACCGCGCCCACCTGGCCGCCAACCTGCACACCGCCGAGGCCTCCAACCCGGAGCTCGCCGCCGGTGAGTAATCAGCACGTCCCCAAGACGATCGCGATGGTCGGTCCGATGGGCTCGGGAAAAACGAAGATTGGTCGCCGGCTCGCCCGCGACCTGGATCGCCCGTTCATCGACACCGACCAGCGCATCGTCGCCGAGCACGGCGAGATCGCCGGAATCTTCGAGCGGGTGGGCGAGGCCGGTTTCCGTGCCATCGAACGCGAGGTGGTGGCCCAGGCCCTCACCGAACCCGCCGTGGTTTCGCTCGGTGGGGGATCGGTGCTGGATGCCGATACCCGCGCTACCCTGCGCGAATTGCCCACCATCTACCTGACCGTGTCGGAGCGGGTGGTGCGTGGACGCCTGCGTGGCGGCAAACGCCCGCTGGTGCAGAATGACCCCGACGCCTGGCTGCGCATCTTCACCGAGCGTCGCGCCCTGTACGAGGAGGTCGCCAGCGTTCGCTTTGACACCTCCGCCGGACACATCACCGCCCTCGGTGGCAAGATTGCCGCGTGGGCTAAGGAGAACTCATGAGTACCCCCGAACCCACCGTCGTTCCCGTTTCCTCCCCGCAGGGTGACTATGAGGTCATCATCGGCCGAGACATCTATGGCGGCATCCCCGCCGTGCTCGGCGAGGGTGTGCAGAAGGTGCTGATCGTGCACCCGCCGACCCTGGGGGCCCGCGCCGCCGCGCTGCGCGAAACCCTGGCCGAGCACTATCAGGTGCTGCTGGCCGAGGTACCCGATGCCGAGGCCGCCAAGCGCGTGGAGGTCGCCGCGTTCTGCTGGCAGATCCTCGGCCAGGCCGACTTTGCCCGCACCGATGCCGTGATTGGCTTCGGTGGCGGTGCCATCACCGACCTCGCCGGGTTCGTGGCTGCCACCTGGCTGCGCGGGGTTAAGCTCATCTCGCTGCCCACCTCGGTACTGGCAATGGTCGACGCCGCCGTCGGTGGCAAGACCGGCATCAACACCAACGAGGGCAAGAACCTGGTGGGTGTGTTCCACGCCCCCTCGGCCGTCTTCGCCGACCTCTCGGTGCTCGACACGCTGCCGCGCAACGAGATCCTCACCGGCTTCGCCGAGATCGTCAAGGCCGGGTTCATCTACTACCCGGAGATCCTCGACATCATCGAGGCCGATGTTGCCGTGGCCACCAACCCGGAAACCGATGAGTTCCGCCGGGTAATCGAACTCTCGATCGACATGAAGGCCCGGGTCGTGGGCGAGGACTTCCGCGAGGCAGGTCTGCGCGAAATCCTCAACTACGGTCACACCCTGGGGCACGCGATCGAGCACGCCGAGCGCTACCAGTGGCGTCACGGCGCCGCGGTTGCGGTGGGCATGGTGTTTGCCGCCGAGCTCTCACGCCTGGCCGGACGCCTCTCTGACGAGGCCGTGGACCGCACCCGCGCAATCCTCGACTCGCTGGATCTGCCCACCAGCTACCCGGTGGGCCGCTGGAACACGCTGCTGGCCACCATGCAGCGCGATAAGAAGGTGCGTGCGGGCATGTTGCGCTTCATCGTGCTGGACGATATCGGCAAGCCCAGCGTGCTGACCGCCCCGGAAACCTCGCTGTTGTTTGCCGCATATCAGGAGATCGGGTCCTAGGATCCGGTAGTCTGCGATCATGACCCGCATCCTTGTCCTCAACGGCCCGAACCTCAACCGCCTGGGCACCCGCCAGCCCGAGGTGTACGGTTCGGGGACCCTCGACGACCTCAAGCGCATCCTCCAGGAAGACGCCCCCGAGGGTGTCGAGATCGACCTGCGCCAGAGCAACTATGAGGGGCAGCTGGTGGAGTGGATCCACGAGGCCGCCGATGCGGGCACCCCGGTGATCCTCAACGCGGGCGCGCTGACCCACTACAGCTATGCGCTGCGGGACGCGATCGCGCTGCTCCATGAGCCCGGAGTTCCGCTGGTCGAGGTGCACATCTCCAACGTGCACGCCCGCGAGGAGTTCCGGCACACCAGCGTCATCTCGGCCGTTTCCACCGGGGTGATCGCCGGATTTGGATTCGATTCCTACCGTCTCGCCCTGGTTCAGCTGACCGGATTCTCCGGCCGCTAGGCGGGCCCGCGCGCGCCGTTCTTTGAAGGTTTACGGCGCGTCTACTAAGATGGGTGGGTCGGTCGCACCCGATCGTACCTTTTTTAACTGAACGGAACCGCTTTTCATGGCATCTACCGCTGACATCAAGAACGGCGTTGTCCTCAAGATTGACGGACAGCTCTGGACCGTAATCGACTTCCAGCACGTCAAGCCGGGCAAGGGTGGCGCATTTGTGCGCACCAAGATGAAGAACGTCGTCTCCGGCAAGACCGTAGACAAGACCTACAACGCCGGCACCAAGATCGAGCTTGAGAGCGTCGACCGCCGCGACTTCACCTACCTCTACGCCGATGGCGATGCCTATGTCTTCATGGACGCCACCGACTACGACCAGATCAACGTTCCCGCCGCCGTCGTCGGCGACGCCGCGAACTTCCTGCTGGAGAACCAGGCCGTCACCATCGCCCTGAACAACGGCAACCCGCTGTACGTGGACCTGCCCGCCTCGGTGGTTATCACCATCACCCACACCGACCCGGGCCTGCAGGGCGACCGTTCCACCGGTGGCACCAAGCCGGCAACCATCGAGACCGGATACGAGATCCAGGTCCCGCTGTTTGTTGAGAGCGGCACCCGCGTCAAGGTAGACACCCGTACCGGTGACTACCTGGGCCGCGTGAACGACTAGTAGTGAGCGCCAGAACTAAAGCCCGCAAGCGGGCACTCGATATGCTGTACGGCGCGGATGTCCGCGATCAGCCGATCCACGTGATCCTGACCGCCGAGGCCGCGCGCGCCGCGCACGAACCCGCGCGCGAGGCATCGTGGCTGTACGCACGCGAGATCGTGGACGGTGTGTTTGATCACGCCGCCGAGATCGACGAGCAGCTGGAAACCTACGCGCAGGGCTGGACCCTCGCCCGGATGCCCGTGGTGGATCGTGCGATCCTCCGCATCGGCGTGTGGGAGATGCTGTTCAACCCGCAGGTCCCGGTGGCCGTGGCCATCGACGAGGCCGTGGAGGCCGCCAAGCAGTTCTCGACGGATGACTCCGCCGGGTTTGTGAACGGCCTGCTGGGCAAGATCGCCCAGGCCAACGCGGTCAGCTAGGTACCCCGTACACAACGGCGGGTGGCACGGTAAAACGTGCCACCCGCCGTTTGTTGGTTAACCCTCGCGGGACCACTCCACCAGCAGCGGAATCGCCCGGTTGATGAACGCGTCGATGTCGGCCTGGACCGTGTAGAGGTGCACGGAGAGGCGGACGTAGCCGATGCCGCGGAAGCTGGTGAAAGCGGACTCGATGCCGGTGGCGGCAAAGAGGCGCTCGCGCAGTCCGTCGGCCTCCTCGCGGGTGGACCCGAGGGTGCCCGGGAGGCGAATCAGGCGCATGGCCGGGGCGGGGTCGGCCACCTCGGGTCGGGCTGGGCCCTCGACATAAGGGGCCAGCGCGGCGGCGACCTGGGCGGCCGCCGCCTCGACCCCGGTGGTCATGGCCGCGCGGGCGCGATCCCAACCGAACGTGTGTTCGATAAAATCCACGGCGATCGGTGAGGCTAGGTAGGAGGTGATATCCAGGGTGCCCTGCATATCGAAGCGCTCGGGATAGGGCAGCTCCGCGTTCCAGGAGTCGATCAGCGGCCACAGGTCATCGCGGTCCTCGGCGGCGGTCACCAGGAGCGCCGAACCGCGCGGGGCCGCCGGCCACTTGTGTAGGTTTCCAAACCACCAATCTGCACCGGCTACCCGCGCCGCATCGGCAACCAGCCCGGGTGCGTGGGCACCATCCACGAGCACTCGGACGCCGTGGGCGTGCGCCAGCGTGGTGAGCGCGGCGGTGGGGAACACCTTGGCCGTGGCCGAGGAGATCTGATCCACCACGATCAGCCGGGTGCGCGGGGTGATCGCCGCGGTAAAGGTCGCCAGGATTTCTTGATCATCGGCCTCCAGCGCGATCGGCACGATGGTGACCCGAGCACCGGTGCGCCGGGCCAGTCGGCGCACCCCCATCAGGACGGCACCGTAGCCGTGATCGGTCACCAGGATCTCGTCGCCGACCGCGAGTCGCAGCGCGTTCAAAACCACCGTGGCGCCGGCCGAGGCGTTGGGAACAAAGACGGTATCGGCGGGGGAGGCCCCCACAAATCCCGCCACGGCCTCGCGCGCCAACCGGGTGCGTTCGGCGGCAAACGGGAACCAGCCCACCGTGCTGAGCTCGGCGGTGCGCTGCAGCTCACGCTGCGCGGCAATGACCGGGCTCGCGACCGCACCGAACGAGCCGTGATTGAGCGGGACCACGCCGGGGGCGAATGTCCAGGCCGCGCGGGCGGGTGTCCCATCGGCGAGGGTGAGCGGGGACAGGAGGGGGAGGTTCACGCGGCGCTCCAGTGCTGAGTGTGATGCGGGACCCTCGAATGAGCCCGTCAATTTTGATGCTAAACCACGCGGAGTTACGGTGCGAAATTCGCGATTCGAACATGTGTTCGATGGGTGATTTTGTGAGACCTGGGGTGGGCAAAAATAACGAATCTATGGCGATTCTGTGGATCTGCTTTGACGCTACGGAGAGTTTGGATTCCGCGCCATAATCTGATCTCATGCGATCCTCTGCCCTTCTGGCCGCCGGTGTGCTGGCCGCCACCGTTTTTCTGACCGGCGGCTGTGCCGTGCACTCGGAAACCATGGGGACCCCCTCGTCCTCCGGCTCCCCGTCGGCACGTCCGAGTGACCAGCCCTCGATTTCCCCCTCGCCCTCGGATACCCCGATCGCGCAGCTCCCGCTACCCGCGACGAAGGTCCCGCTGCCCACCGGTGCGATCACCGGGCTGCCCAAGGGTGGGAACTATCTGGCGTGGACGGTGGATGACGGCGCGGATCCCGAAACCGTCGAAAAGTACGTGGACTTTGCCCAGCGCACCGGCACTCGGCTGACGTTTTTTGTGAACGGCCACTATCCCTCCTGGACCCAGGTGGCCGATAAGCTGCGCCCGATGGTGCAGTCGGGGCAGATTCAGATCGGCAACCACACCTGGGACCACCCGGCGCTGACCAAGATCAGCGATCAGCAGATCAGGGATGAGCTGACCAAAAACGACGAGTTCATCGAAAAGACCTTCGGGGTGAGCGCCAAGCCCTACTACCGTCCGCCGTTTGGTTACCACAACGCGCACACCGATGCGGTGGCCGCGAGCATCGGCTACACGGTTCCGGTGCTCTGGTACGGGTCGCTGTCGGACTCGGGGCTGATCACGCCCGACCAGGTGGTGAGCTTTGCCGATCAGTGGTTCCTGCCCGGACACATCGTGATCGGTCACGCCAACCATACGCCGGTGACCGAGGTGTTTGACCAGCTGGAGAAGATCGTCCAGGAGCGGGGTCTGCGCACGGTGACCCTGCACGATATCTACCAGGGCTAGCGCCCCACGCGTGAACTCCCCGCGCGCGGGCGGACGAGCCTCGGAAGGGATTGAGCGGGCATCCGCGGCTGAGCCGTTCGGGTGGGATGCCCGCTCTGTTCTAGGGAGGTGAACCTCCCTCCCTGTCTACTGGGAATGGATCACCGCGTGCCGGGGCGCTGCGCGAAACGACAGCCGGTCTGCGCTAAATGGCGCCGAGCGCCTCTCGGTCCCCGGCATCATCGCGCAGCGCACGGAACAGGGCCGAGGCGGATCCGAACCCGGTAGCGTGAGCAATCTCGCCCATCGAGAGTCCCGGATTGGCGCTCCGCAGCGTCCGCGCCTCGCTCACCCGGGCTCGACGCAGCGCCCCGCTGACGGTGTCCCCCCGCCGGGCAAACTCGGCCTGCAGCGTGCGCGGGGCCACGCCCAGGCGGCGGGCAATCTCGGCGATGCGCAGCGACTGGGCATGGTACTCGACGGCGATCAGGTCGAGTGCGCGCGCATAGGGGTTATCCCGTGTCGGGGCGTCGCCGCTGATCAGGCGAACCAGCGAGCGGGTAACCTCCTCGGCGACCAGGCGCAGCGGTGCCATCAGGGGTGCCTGCTCGGAATCCACCGCAAACAGTCCGGTGGTGAAGGCCAGCAGTGGTGTCAGCAGCGAGGGATCCACGGAGGAAACGTGGGCGCTCGCCGTGGCCAGCGGAATGTCGGCGACCAGTCCCGCGGGCAGACTGATGTAGAGCACCTCGTTATCGGTGTCGAGAACGTCGATCCAGAGCGGCTCGGTGCCCGGCGGAATATAGAACAGTCCGGGCTCGCGGGTGAGCAGCGCCCCCTCGGTTCGAACATGTATTCGACCGCCGAGAATGATGATGATGGCGGCCCGATCCGCCGACTGCGCATCCCGGGGCCACTCCATCCGAATGGCCGGCATCGCGACCCGGACAAAGCTCAGCTGCGGAAACTGCGCCAGGCGCAGGCGCAGGGGCGCGTTGTCGTCGAGCTCGTGCAGCACCACGTTGGCCGCGCGCAGGTAGTTCGCCAGGCCGGTATTGGCCGCGAGGGCGCGGGACCCGTGGACGGTGAGGCGCGCGGCATAGAAATCGAGCCCGTCAAAGGTGCGGGCCCAATCCTCACGCCGCCCCGACACTCGCGTCTCGGGGGAAGTTCAGGGGAGTGGAGGCAACCTCGGCGCGTGCCTCCGCGATCACCGCGAGCACCCGTTCGCGAATCGCGTTCGAACGCTCGGTGAAGCCGCGCTGGGCGCGCACATACTCGGCCTTGCCCGCATCGGTCTCGATGGCCACGGCCGCGTGTCCATAGGAGGACACGTCGTAGGGGGAGGCCTGCATGTCCAGCGTGCGGATATCCCGGGCCAGCTCGAATGAGTCCAGCAGCAGTTCGCCGGGGACCAGGGGGCCGAGCTTGGCGATCCACTTATACAGGTCCATGCCCGCGTGCAGGCAGCCGGCCTGCTCCATCTCGGGCTGGTTCTCCCGGGTGGGGGAGAGTCGGTTGAGGGGCTCGGCCTCGGGGGTGAAGAACCGATAGGCGTCAAAGTGGGAGCAGCCCACCCGGTGGGATTCGACCACCGCGTCGGTGGCCGACGGGGAGAGGCGCAGCGGGACGCCGTTGTGCCGGATCTGTTCGGGATCCTGCTTATAGACCATCGCCCACTCGTGCAGGCCGAAGCAGTCGAAGCGGGCGGCGCGCTCGCCGGTGCGGGTCAGCAGGAACTCAACAAAGTCGATCAGGCGGGCACGGTCGCGCAGCAGCGAGGTTGCATCCACCGTAATGGTTCCATCGGCCAGGCGCATATACCGGGTGGGAAGCTCGCGGTTCTCGGGCCACTCGATCGCGGTGCCCACGCCCGGATGCCAGCGCCGCAGGATGCTGGGCTTGATCGGATAGTAGGTGAAGAGGAAGTCCTCGATCGCGTGTTTTTCCCCGCTCTGACGTCGCGCGCGCCAGCCCGCGGTGAGCGTGTCGGCGCGGGTCTCATGGGCGAGGGTGCGCTCACGCTGCGCGCCCGGTTCCAGGCGCACCGGCGTGGGGAGCGAAATCTCGGTGGGCATGGCTCAATTCTACGCCGAGTGCGACGCACGCCCACCCGGATCGCGCACAATCGTCCACCCCGGAGAGTCGAGTGTGCGAGCGCCGAGGGGTCCGGCGGTGCTAGGGTAGAAACGTTGTACACCAGTCAACCTTTAAGGTCGTCCAGAGAGGCGAAGAAGGGAGGCCCTATGAGTGCACGTATCGTGCTTCAGCAGGCTGACATTTCCCGGGCGCTCACCCGTATCGCACACGAGATTCTTGAATCCAATCGTGGCGCGGGTGATCTGATTCTGCTCGGCATTCCTACCCGCGGCGTGTACCTCGCGGCCCGACTGGCGGCGCTGCTTGAGGAGTTCTCCGGGCAGGAGGTTCCGGTGGGATCGCTGGATATCACCATGTATCGCGATGACCTGGGCCGGATCCCGACGCGCTCGCCGCAGCCCACCAGCATTCCCGCCGGCGGCATCGACGGCAAGACCGTGGTCCTCGCCGACGACGTGCTCTACTCGGGCCGCACCATCCGCGCCGCCCTCGACGCCCTCGGCGACATCGGTCGCCCCCGCGCCGTGCGCCTGGCCACCCTGGTGGACCGTGGGCACCGCGAGCTGCCGATCCGTCCCGACTTCGTGGGTAAGAACCTGCCCAGTTCGAAGTCCGAGCGGATCAACGTGGAGCTGGTCGAAATCGACGGCGAAGACCGCGTGACCATCGGGGAGAGCCTCTAGTGCGTCACCTCCTGGACACCCGCACCCTCTCCCGCACCGACGCCCTGAACATCCTCGACGTGGCCGAGGATATGGCCGACACCCAGCTGCGCGAGGTCAAGAAGCTGCCCACGCTGCGCGGCAAGACCGTGGTGAACCTCTTCTTCGAGGACTCCACTCGCACGCGCATCTCGTTCGAGGCCGCGGCCAAGCGCCTGAGCGCCGACGTCATCAACTTCTCCGCCAAGGGCTCCTCGGTCTCCAAGGGCGAGAGCCTGAAGGACACCGCGCAGACCCTCGCCGCGATCGGCGCCGACGCCGTGGTGATTCGCCACGGTGCCTCGGGGGCCCCGCACACCCTGGCCGCCTCCGGCTGGATCGACGCGGGAATCCTGAACGCAGGCGACGGCACCCACGAGCACCCCACCCAGGCGCTGCTGGATGCCTTCACCATGCGCCGCCGCATCCACGGTGCCGGTGCGTCCCGCGGCCGCGACCTCGACGGCGTGCACGTGGTGATCGTCGGCGACATCCTGCACTCGCGGGTCGCGCGTTCGAACGTCTGGCTGCTGTCGAGCCTTGGCGCGCACGTCACGCTGGTCGCACCGCCCACCCTGCTGCCCGTGGGGATCGAGGGGTGGCCCGCCTCGGTGTCCTACGACCTGGACGCCGTGCTGGCAGAAAACCCCGACGTGGTCATGATGCTGCGCATTCAGGGGGAGCGGATGCACGATGCGTTCTTCCCCAATAGTCGAGAATATTCCCGCCGCTGGGGCCTGGATGATGAGCGTCTGGCCCGCCTCACAGGCGATAGCATTGTGATGCACCCCGGTCCGATGAACCGCGGACTGGAAATCTCCTCCGGCGCCGCAGACTCGCCGCGTTCGACGGTGCTTGAGCAGGTGTCGAGCGGTGTATCCGTCCGGATGGCCGCCCTGTACCTGCTGCTCTCGGGAGAACGCGAGGACCAGCGATGACCACCCCCACTCCCACGACTTCGAAGGACACCGACGTGCAGAACGAGACCTACCTGATCCGTGGCGCACGCCTGTCCTCGGGCGACACCACCGACCTGATCCTGGAAAACGGCGTCATTGCCGAGCTGGGCAACGGACTCACCCGCGCCGGTGCCACCACCGTGGACGCCGAGGGCCTGATCGCCCTCCCCGGTCTGGTAGACCTGCACACCCACCTGCGCGAGCCCGGCTTCGAACACAGCGAGACCGTGCTGACCGGCACCCGCGCCGCCGCCTCCGGTGGCTACACCACGGTGTTCGCGATGGCCAACACCTCCCCGGTGGCCGACACCGCCGGCGTGGTCGAGCAGGAGCTCTCCCTCGGCGAGCAGGCCGGATACGCCCGCGTGCAGCCGATCGGCGCCGTGACCGTGGGCCTGGCCGGAGAGCGCCTGGCCGAGCTCGGCGCGATGGCCGAGTCCCGCGCCAAGGTGCGTGTCTTCTCCGACGACGGCCTGTGTGTCTCCGACCCGCAGCTCATGCGCCGCGCGCTGGAATACGTCAAGGCGTTCGACGGCGTGATCGCCCAGCACGCCCAGGACCCCAAGCTCACCCCCGGTGCGCAGATGAACGAGGGTTCGGTTTCGGCCGAGCTGGGCCTGACCGGCTGGCCGGCCATGGCCGAGGAGTCGATCATCGCCCGCGACGTCCTGATCGCCGAGCATGTGGGTTCGCGCCTGCACATCTGCCACCTCTCCACCGCCGGTTCGGTCGAGGTGATCCGCTGGGCCAAGGCCCGCGGCATCAACGTGACCGCCGAGGTTACCCCGCACCACCTGCTGCTCACCGAGGAGCTCGTGCGCTCCTACGATGCGCGCTATAAGGTCAACCCGCCGCTGCGTCGCGCCGAGGATGTCCTCGCTCTGCGTGAGGCCCTGGCCGATGGCACGATCGACATCGTCGCGACCGACCACGCACCGCACCCGGCCGAGGCCAAGGAGTGCGCCTGGGCCGAGGCCGCGAACGGCATGGTGGGCCTTGAGTCCGCGCTCAGCGTGGTGCATGAGTCCATGGTTGAGACCGGCCTGATCGGCTGGGCGGATGTCGAGCGGGTCATGTCCCGCACCCCCGCCCAGATCGGCCGCATCTCCGGTCAGGGCCTCGAGATCGCGGTGGGTAACCCCGCCGAGGTCACCCTCTACGACCCCGCCGCCCGGTCCGACTTCGCCGTCGCAGACCTGCGCGGGCGCTCGATCAACTCCCCGTACCTGGGAACCAGCCTTCCGGGCCGGGTCCAGGCAACCTTCCACCGCGGATACGCCACGGTGCTGAGTGGGGAGCTGGTACCGCTTGAAAAGATCCAGGAATTGGTAGCATCGCATGCCTAACCCGCTCGTCCCCACGCTGATCATCGTTGCCTTCCTCGCGGGACTGTTTGTCCTGATGTGGCTGGGCTGGCGAAAGCGATCGCGACGAGACGGGGGAATCACCCTGAACGGCGTGATTCCCGGAAACCTCACCGAGCTGGCCTCAGCCGACGCGTTCTACGTGGCCTCCACCCGGCCCGGCGCCCCGCTGGAACGACTCGCCCTGAACGGCCTGTCCTTCCGCGCTCGCGCCCGGATCACCGTGAATGCGGAGGGCGTTCTCCTCGAAGCCCGAGGCGGAGCCCCCGTGTTCTTTGCACCCGACACCGTGTACGGCGCACAGACCGCCACCTGGACGATCGACCGTGTGGTCGAACGCGACGGTCTGATCGTGCTCGCCTGGCGCGCACCCGAGCAGGATGTGGATAGCTACATCCGGGTGATCGACCAGGCCGACCACGCCAACATTTTGGCCGCGATTGAAAAGATCGCCGCCGCCCCCACTCCCACCCCCACCGAGAGCGAGATTTCAGCATGACCACCACCGCATTCGGCTCCGCCGAACCGGCCGTCCTCGTCCTGGAGGATGGCACCCGCTTTGAGGGTGCCGCCTATGGCAAGACCGGCACCACCCTCGGCGAGGTTGTTTTCACCACCGGCATGTCCGGCTACCAGGAAACCCTGACCGACCCGTCCTACGCGGGTCAGATCGTCGTGATGACCGCCCCGCACATCGGCATCACCGGCGTCAACAAGACCGACATGGAATCGGATCGGATCTGGGTCTCCGGATACGTCGTCCGCGACCCCTCCCGTCGCGTCTCCAACTTCCGCTCGGAGGGCACCCTCGATGACAACCTGGTCGAGGATGGCGTCGTCGGGATCTCCGGCATCGACACCCGCGCCCTGACCCGCCACATCCGCTCGGCCGGTTCGATGCGCGGCGGCATCTTCTCCGGTGCCGACTACTCCGCAGACGCCGAGGCCCTGGTGGCCCGGGTGAACGCGGGGGAGCAGATGGCCGGCCTCAGCCTCTCGGCCACCGTCTCGACCATCGAAAACTACACCCTGCCCGCGACCACCGAGCGGATCGGCTCGATCGCCGTGCTCGACCTCGGTGTGAAGCGCGCAACCCTCGGCTACCTCGCCGACCAGGGCTTCGACGTGATCGTTGTCCCGCAGGACATCACCCCCGATGACCTGCTGGCCCTGAAGACCGACGCCTTCTTCTTCTCCAACGGACCCGGCGACCCCGCCGCGGCCTCCGGCCAGGTTGAGGTGCTGCGTGCGGGTCTGCGCGCCGGACTGCCCTACTTCGGCATCTGCTTCGGTAACCAGCTGCTCGGCCGCGCCCTGGGCTTTGACACCTATAAACTGCCCTTCGGCCACCGCGGCATCAACCAGCCCGTGCTCGACAAGGCCACCGGCAAGGTCGAGATCACCTCGCAGAACCACGGCTTCGCCGTGGACCTGCCCATCGAGGGCTCCCACGAGTCGCCCGAGGGCTTCGGCCAGGTCGAGGTGAGCCACTACAGCCTGAACGACAACGTCGTGGAGGGCCTGCGCTGCCTGGACATCCCGGCCTTCAGCGTTCAGTACCACCCGGAGTCTGCGGCCGGACCGCACGACGCCCACTATCTTTTTGCACGTTTCCGCGAGGTAGTTCTCGCCGGTAAGGGAGAATCCAAGTAATGCCCAAGCGCGACGATATTAACTCCGTCCTCGTCATCGGCTCCGGCCCGATCGTTATCGGTCAGGCCTGTGAGTTCGACTACTCCGGTACCCAGGCGTGCCGCGTACTGCGCGCCGAGGGAATCCGGGTCATCCTGGTCAACTCGAACCCCGCCACGATCATGACCGACCCCGACTTCGCCGACGCGACCTACGTCGAGCCGATCACCCCCGAGGTCATCGAATCGATCATCGCCAAGGAGCGTCCGGACGCCATCCTGCCCACCCTCGGTGGACAGACCGCGCTGAACGCCGCGATCCAGCTCGACGAGCTGGGCATCCTGGAGAAGTACAACGTCGAGCTGATCGGCGCCAAGATCGAGGCCATCCAGAAGGGTGAGGACCGCCAGCTCTTCAAGGAGCTCGTGATCGAGGCCGGCGCCGACGTTGCCCGCTCGCACATCGCGCACACCGTGGAGGAGGCCGTCGAGTACGCCAAGGACCTGGGGTACCCCCTGGTTGTGCGTCCGTCCTTCACCATGGGTGGCCTGGGCTCGGGCTTCGCGTACACCGAAGAAGAGCTCATCCGCATCACCACCGATGGTCTGCAGTCCAGCCCGACCACCGAGGTGCTCCTGGAGGAGTCCATCCTCGGCTGGAAGGAGTACGAGCTCGAGCTCATGCGTGACGGCAGCGACAACACCGTCGTGGTCTGCTCGATCGAGAACGTCGACCCCGTGGGTGTGCACACCGGTGACTCGATCACCGTGGCCCCGGCCCTGACCCTCACCGACCGTGAGTACCAGCGCATGCGTGACATCGGTATCGACATCATCCGCTCCGTGGGTGTGGACACCGGTGGCTGCAACGTGCAGTTCGCGATCGACCCCAGCAACGGCCGCATCATCGTCATCGAGATGAACCCGCGTGTGTCGCGCTCCTCGGCGCTGGCTTCCAAGGCCACCGGCTTCCCGATCGCCAAGATCGCCGCCAAGCTGGCCATCGGCTACCGCCTGGACGAGATCCCCAACGACATCACCAAGGTGACCCCGGCCAGCTTCGAGCCGACCCTCGACTACGTCGTGGTCAAGGTTCCCCGCTTCGCGTTCGAGAAGTTCCCGGCCGCCGACGCGACCCTGACCACCACCATGAAGTCGGTGGGTGAGGCCATGGCCATCGGCCGTAACTACACCACCGCCCTGCAGAAGGCCCTGCGCTCGCTTGAGAAGCGCGGCTCCTCCTTCCACTGGGGCACCGAGACCCGCTCGCTCGAGGAGCTGCTGACCGTGTCGGCCACCCCGACCGACGGCCGCATCGTGACCCTGCAGCAGGCTCTGCGCGCCGGTGCCACCGTCGAGCAGGCCTTCGAGGCCACCGGCATGGACCCCTGGTTCATCGACCAGATCGCGCTGATCAACGACGTCGCCGACTTCGTGGCCGGTGCCGCCGAGCTGACCGAATCCGTCCTGGCCCAGGCCAAGGACCACGGCTTCAGCGACGCCCAGATCGCCCAGCTGCGCGGCCTCACCGAGGCCGAGGTTCGCGGCATCCGCCACGGTTTCGGTCTGCGCCCGGTCTTCAAGACCGTCGACACCTGCGCCGGCGAGTTCCCCGCCCTCACCCCGTACCACTACTCGAGCTACGACTTCGAGACCGAGGTGGCACCGTCGGACCGCAAGAAGGTTGTGATCCTCGGATCCGGCCCGAACCGCATCGGCCAGGGTGTGGAGTTTGACTACTCCTGCGTGCACTCCTCCTTCGCGCTGCACGATGCCGGTTTCGAAACCATCATGATCAACTGCAACCCCGAGACCGTGTCCACCGACTACGACACCTCGGACCGCCTGTACTTCGAGCCGCTGACCCTCGAGGATGTCCTCGAGGTCATCCACGCCGAAAGCCAGTCCGGCGAGCTCGTGGGTGTCGTCGTGCAGCTCGGCGGCCAGACCGCGCTGGGCCTCGCCCAGGGCCTCAAGGACGCCGGCGTGCCGATCCTCGGCACCACCCCGGAGAACATCGACCTCGCCGAGCAGCGGGGCGAGTTTGCCCGCATCCTCGATGAGGGTGGCCTGCTGGCCCCGCGCAACGGCATCGCCCACAACGTGGAGGAGGCCATCGAGGTCGCCGAGACCATCGGCTACCCGGTCCTCGTGCGTCCGAGCTTCGTGCTCGGTGGCCGCGGCATGGAGATCGTCTACTCGACCGAGGCCGTGCGCGACTACTTCGTGCGCCAGGAGGGTCAGGCCCTGATCGGACCCGATCACCCCCTGCTGGTGGACCGCTTCCTCGATGACGCAATCGAGATCGACGTGGACGCCCTCTACGACGGCAACCGCCTCTACATCGGTGGCGTCATGGAGCACCTCGAGGAGGCCGGTATCCACTCCGGTGACTCGTGCTGCACCCTGCCCCCGGTGACCCTGGGCCGCGCCCAGATCGACCGCGTCCGCGAGGCCACCGAGGCCATCGCCAAGGGTGTGGGCGTGCGCGGCCTGCTGAACGTTCAGTTCGCGATCAGCGCCGGTATCCTCTACGTCCTCGAGGCCAACCCCCGCGCCTCGCGTACGGTGCCGTTCGTCTCCAAGGCGCTCGGTATCCCGCTGGCCAAGGCCGCCTCGCTGCTCATGGTGGGCAAGACCATCGACGAGCTGATCGCCGAGGGCATGCTGCCCGAGGTCGACGGCTCGCGCGTCCCGCTGGACTCCCCGGTTGCTGTCAAGGAGGCCGTGCTGCCCTTCAAGCGCTTCCGCACCAAGGAGGGCAAGGTCGTGGACTCGCTGCTCGGCCCGGAGATGCGCTCGACCGGTGAGGTCATGGGTATCGACCGCGACTTCCCGCGTGCCTTCGCCAAGAGCCAGGCCGCGGCCTCGAGCGCCATTCCGCTGAGCGGTACCGTGTTTGTCTCGGTCACCGACGAGGATAAGCGCGCGATCGTGCTGCCCGCCCTGCGCCTGCAGGAGCTCGGCTACGAGCTGCTGGCCACCGAGGGAACCGCCGAGATCCTGATCCGCAACGGCATCCAGGCCCGCACCGTGCGCAAGCACAGCGAGGGCTCGGTGGACGGCGACCCCACCATCGTGGACCTGATCAACGCCCGCAAGATCGACGTGGTCATCAACACCCCGTCCGGTTCCAGCGCCCGCGCCGACGGCTACGAGATCCGCGCCGCCACGGTGGCGGCGGATAAGCCGCTGTTCACCACGATTGCCGAGCTGTCCGCCGCGGTGAACTCGATTGAGGCCATCCGCAACGGTTTCGAGGTGCGTTCGCTGCAGGACTACGCGATCGATCGCGCCGAGCGCCTCGCGGCCTCGGCTCCGGCCTCCGCGTGAGCGCGGCCGTGACCCCCGGCGGCGAGGGCACCCTCGCCGCCGGGGCAACCGGCACCGGCTTCGGCCAGCGGCTGGCGGAAGTGTTTGCCAGCCGCGGCCGCCTGTGCGTGGGCATCGACCCGCACTCCTTCCTGCTGGAGGAGTGGGGCCTTAGCGACAGCGCCGCCGGTGTGCGCGAGTTTGGCCTGCGCGTGGTCGAGGCCACCGTGCGGGGTGGTGCCGGGATCGTCAAGCCGCAGGTGGCGTTCTTTGAGCGCTTCGGCTCGGCCGGCTATGCGGCGCTGGAGGAGATCATCCAGACCGCCCGCGCCGCCGGCATCCTGGTGATCGCCGACTGCAAGCGCGGCGACGTGGGCACCTCGGTTGAGGCCTACGGACAGTCCTGGATGGCCGAGGGATCCCCACTGGAATCCGATGCGATGACCATCAGCGCCTTCCAGGGCGTCGGCTCGATCCGAAAGCCCATGGAACTCGCCCGCGAGCGTGGCAAGGGCCTGTTTGTTCTCGCCGCGACCTCCAACCCCGAGGGGCGCGCGATCCAGCGCGCCCGCGTGGAGGAATCCGGACGCCGGGTATCCCGCCAGATCGTGGACGAGATTGCCGCCTGGAATCTCGCCGAGCCCGGCCCCTTCGGCGGCGTGGGCCTGGTTGTTGGTGCAACCCTGAATCTGGCCGACTTCGATCTGTCATATGATGAAGCTCCCGAGCCGGCGCTGCCGATCCTCGCGCCGGGCTTCGGTGCGCAGGGTGCGCGCCTCGCGGATACCCGTGAAATTTACGGCCCGCTGGCACCCGGTGTGATTGTTTCGGCTTCGCGCAGCGTTCTTGCGGCCGGACCAGGTAACATCACGGGAGCAATTGTTTCTATGACCCAGGAAATCGCCGTGGAGTATGACCGTGCCTAGTACGACCCCGCATCGGCCTCGCCGAGTAGCCCCCCAGTCTCTCGTGGCGTTCGCCGCGGTCGCCACCGTGGTGGTGTCAGCATGAGCGCCGCCGAGGCTTCGGCGGTCACCCGTGACCTGCCCGAGGTAGACCGCGTCGCCGCGTCGCGTGCCGCCGTGGCCGCCCGTCGTGCGCGCGCGGCCGTGAAGGCCGAGATCGCCTCGGGTGCTCGTCGCCCGCTGGATGTCCTGGCCGCCGCGACCGCCGAGCCCGAAGGTGTCGAGGGTCGACTGCGGATCACCGACTTTCTACTGGCCATCCCGGCCATCGGTCGCACCAAGCTCGGTCGCATCCTGGAGGAGCTGAGCATTTCCCCGGCCAAGCGCCTGGGCGGACTCGGCCGTCACCAGCGTGTGCGCCTGGAGGAGTTCCTGCACCAGCGTGCGGCGCTTGGTCGTCACCCGGTCAGCAAGCTCCTGGTGATCGCCGGACCCACCGCCGTGGGTAAGGGCACCGTGGTGCGTCACATTCGCGAAAACTACCCGCAGGTTCAGCTGTCCATCTCGGCGACCACCCGCGAACCGCGTCCGGGGGAGACCCACGGCGTGGACTACTACTTCGTGGACAACGCCGAGTTCGACTCGCTGATCGAGCGCAGCGAACTGCTCGAGTACGCGACCGTGCACGGCGTGCACCGCTACGGCACCCCGCGCGGCCCGGTTCGCGAGGCCCTGTCTCGCGGCACCAGCGTGATCCTGGAAATCGACATCCAGGGGGCGCGCCAGGTCAAGGACGCCATGCCCGAGGCGGCGCTGGTCTTTTTGGCCCCGCCGAGCTGGGAGGAACTCGTGCGTCGACTGACCGGTCGGGGCACCGAATCCGCGGAGGAACAGGCGCGCCGCCTGGAGACCGCCCGCACCGAATTGGCGGCCGCGGATGAGTTCGATTATCAAATTGTCAACGGTGAAGTCGCCGAAGCGGCGGCCGAGGTCGTAGACTTGATTCAGCTTCGCGGTGTCGCCGCGCGCTGATCCGCGCCCATCGCACCGTTCACCACCGCGCTAACCCCGCGTAAACCACACGAGGAGTGTGAACCACATGGTTGAAAAGCCCAAGGGAATTATCGATCCGTCGATCGACGACCTGCTCACCAAGGTTGAGTCCAAGTACGCTCTGGTGATCTTCGCCTCCAAGCGTGCCCGTCAGATCAACGACTACTACACCGACCTGCACGAGGGTTCGCTGTTTGACAACGTTGGTCCGCTGGTCGACTCGACCATGGAAGACAAGCCGCTGTCGATCGCGATGCACGAGATCAACGAGGACAAGCTCACGATCAAGCCGATCGCCGAGTAACAATCTCCCAATGACCTCCGCGCTCAACATTGTTGTCGGGGTAACGGGCGGCATCGCTGCGTATAAGGCAGTCGGTGTCGTCCGTTTGTTGGTTCGTGCGGGACACCGTGTTCAGGTCATTGCGACCGAGCACGCGCTGAACTTCGTGGGTGCGCCCACCTGGGAGGCAATCTCGCGCCAGCCGCTGGCCACCGATCTGTACACCGACGTGTCCGAGGTGCGTCACGTGGCCCTGGGCCAGCGTGCCGACCTGGTGATCATCGCCCCGGCCACCGCCAATACCCTCGCCAAGCTGGCGGCGGGTATCGCCGATGACCTGCTGGGCAACACCATCCTGGCCACGCGTGCGCCGGTGCTGGTCGCCCCGGCGATGCATACCGAGATGTGGCAGAATCCGGCGACGGTGGCGAATGTGGCGACACTGCGCGAGCGGGGGATCCACGTTGTGGGCCCCGAGAGTGGCCAGCTGACCGGCACCGACAGCGGTCCCGGACGGATGAGCGAGCCGGAGGACATCGTGGATGCGGGCCTCGGCCTGGTGCCCGATGCCGCCGGCGACCTGCGCGGTCGTCGCATCCTGATCACCGCGGGTGGCACCCGCGAACCCCTAGACCCGGTGCGCTACCTGGGTAACCGCTCCAGTGGCAAGCAGGGCATTGCCCTGGCCACCGCCGCCCACCTGCGCGGGGCCGATGTGGAACTGATCACCGCCTCGATCGATGAGGCACTGCCGAATCACGTGCCGAGCCACGGCGTGCAGACCGCCGCCGAGCTGCAGCGCGCGGTGCACACCTCGCTGCCCGCCGCGGACATCGTGATCATGGCCGCCGCCGTGGCCGATTACCGTCCGGTGCAGGTGAGTGAAACAAAAATCAAAAAGGAGGAGCGTGGGGACACGCTCACCCTGGAGCTGGAAAAGAACCCGGACATCCTGGCCGGGCTGGTTCCGCTGGCGCGTCCCGAGCAGATTATCGTCGGGTTTGCCGCCGAAACCTCCCGTGACCGGGAACACCTCCTAGAGCTCGGCCGCGCCAAGCTCGCACGCAAGGGCTGCGACTTCCTGTGCCTGAACGCCGTGGGCTGGAATGACGGATTTGGCGCCGACCGTAACACGGTCATCATCCTCGATGCCACCGGCACTATAGTTGGGGAAGCTTCCGGTTCGAAGCGCGAGGTGGCCGACGCCATCCTCACCGCGATCACCGCCGGATAGCCCGAGTTAACCACCGCGATTTTTATAGTCTCGCAGCACCTTTGAGGAGTATCACCATGACCGATCTGCGCCTGTTTACCTCCGAGTCCGTGACGGAGGGGCACCCCGATAAGATCTGTGATCAGATCTCCGACTCCATCCTCGACGCCCTGATCACCGAGGACCCCACCGCCCGCGTGGCCGTGGAAACCCTGGTCACCACCGGCCTGGTCCAGGTCGCCGGCGAGGTCACCACCTCCGCGTATGTGGAGATCCCGGCCATCGTGCGCGATGTCATCCTGGGCATCGGTTACAACAGCTCGGAGACCGGTTTTGACGGCGCCTCCTGTGGCGTGAACGTCTCGATTGGCGCGCAGTCCCCGGATATCGCCCAGGGCGTGGACACCGCGTTTGAGACCCGCGAGGGCACCAGCGCCGACGCGCTGGACCTGCAGGGCGCCGGCGACCAGGGCATCATGTTCGGGTTCGCCACCACCGAAACCCCGCAGTACATGCCGCTGCCCAGCTGGATCTCGCACCGCCTCGCCGAGCGCCTCTCCGAGGTGCGCAAGAGCGGGGAGCTGGACTACCTGCGTCCCGACGGCAAGACCCAGGTCACCATCGGGTACGAGGGCATCATCCCGCGCACCGTGGAGACCGTGGTGCTCTCGACCCAGCACCGCGACGAGGTGACCACCGAGCGTCTGCGCCGCGAGGTTGAGGCCCTGGTCATCGACCCGGTGCTCGCCGAGCTCGACCTCGACACCTCGGGCCGTAACACCCTGATCAACCCCACCGGTCGCTTCGTGATCGGGGGACCGATGGGTGATGCCGGACTCACCGGCCGCAAGATCATCATCGACACCTACGGTGGAGCCTCCCGTCACGGCGGCGGTGCCTTCTCCGGTAAGGACCCGTCGAAGGTGGACCGCTCGGCCGCCTACGCGATGCGCTGGGTCGCCAAGAACGCCGTGGCCGCCGGTTTCGCCGAGAAGCTTGAGGTCCAGGTCGCCTACGCGATCGGCAAGGCCGCCCCGGTGGGCCTGTACGTCGAGACCTTTGGCACCAACCACGTGCCCGACGAGAAGATCGTCGCGGCCATTCGTGAGGTCTTCGACCTGCGTCCCGGCGCGATCGTGCGCGACCTCGATCTGCTGCGTCCGATCTACCGTCAGACCGCCGCCTACGGCCACTTCGGCCGCGAGCTCCCCGACTTCACCTGGGAGAAGCTCGACCGGGTCGCCGATCTGCGAAGCGCCGCCGGAATCTAAATGACCTCGGCCAGCATCGCCAGGGTGCTGATCGACTCGCCCCTGCCTCAACTCGACCATCCGTTCGATTTCCGCATTCCGCCGGAACTCGCCGATGTCGCGCTGCCCGGGGTGCGGGTCGTGGTGCCCTGGCGGTCGCTGAAGAACGGTGCCGCCGGCTATATCGTCGAGGTCACCAGCGCCGCCGAATTCACCGGCAAGCTCAGTGACCTCGGCGAGGTCGTCTCCCCGGCGCGGGTGCTCACCCCCGAGGTGTGGGCGCTCGCGCGGCGGGCGGCCGATCGTGCCGCGGGCTCCGCCAACGGAATCCTGCGCCTCGCGGTGCCCGGACGTCAGGTGCGCGTGGAGCGCGCCTGGATCGCCGAGCACGAGGAGCAGGGTGCGGATGTGGCGCCGCCGGCGCCGCAGGTCTCGGCGGTGCCGATTACCGGGTATCCGGACGCCCTGGCCGAGGCCCTGGCGGCCCATGAGCGAATCGCGCTGGACGCGCTGCCCGGCGTGCTGCCCGGCCCGCAGGAGGCCCCGGTTGGACGCTGGGCGATCACCCTGGCCGAGGCGGCGCTTGATCGCTATGCGGCGGGGGAGAGCGCGATCCTGGTGGTCCCCGACTACCGCGACCTGGACCAGCTGCTGCTCGCCCTCGAGGAGCGGGTTCCGATCGTGGATATCCTGCGGATGGATGCCAAGCAGCCCAACCCCGACCGCTATCGGGCGTTCCTGGCGGCGCTGGAACCACGGCCGCGGATCATCATCGGCAACCGCTCGGCGGTGTACGCCCCCGCCCACAACCTGGGCCTAATCGCCCTCTGGAACGACGGCGACCCGCTGCACGCCGAACCGCTGGCCCCCTACGTGCACGCCCGGGACGCGGCGCTGATCCGGCAGGAACAATCGGGGGCGGCGCTGGTGTTTGCCGCGCACTCGCGCAGCGTCGAGACCCAGCGCCTGGTCGAGATGGGCTTTATTCGCCCGCTGGATCCTCAGCCGCGCCAGCGCCCCAAGATCATCGTCACCGAGCAGCAGGATCAGGGTGAGGGACCGGCCGCCGCCGCGCGTATTCCCTCGGCGGCATGGAAGGCGATCGCCGATTCGGTGCGCGAGGGACCGGTGCTGGTGCAGGTCTCGCGTCCGGGATATGCGCCGATGCTCTCGTGCAAGCGCTGCGGGGACGCGGCGCGCTGTACCGCGTGCCACGGTCCGCTGGGTATTCCCTCGCGCGGGGCGACGCCTGCCTGTGCGCTGTGTGGTCACCTGGCCGCCGGCTGGGTGTGCGCGACCTGCGAGGGCACCGAGTTCCGCCTGGTGACCCGGGGGACCGGACGCACGGCCGAGGAGCTGGGGCGCGCATTCCCGGCGACCACGGTGATCGTCGCCGACGGGGAGAAGACCGTGCTCACGGTCCCGGATCGCCCGGCGCTGATCGTGGCTACCCGTGGTGCCGAACCCATCGCCCACGGCGGCTACCGCGCGGTGCTGCTGCTGGACGGGGATCGGATGCTCGCCGCCGAGTCGCTGACCATCGCCTCGGACTGCCTGCGCTGGTGGTCCCATGCGGCGGCCCTCGCCGCGCCCGGGGCACAGGTGCTGCTGGTCGGGGTGGGCGGGGAGCTCGCCCGTGCCTTCGCGACCTGGAACCAGGCGGAGTTTGCCAGCGCCGAGCTCAATGACCGTCGCGCGCTGCGCTTCCCGCCCGCCGTGCGCCTGGCCACGATCACGGGCCAGACCGACGCGATCGGCGAGGTGCTCACGAGCCTGGAGGGCCTGCCCGCGGGGGACATTCTGGGGCCGGTTCCGGTGATCCTGGAGGAGACCGGACGCCCCACCGGTGAATCCCGCGCGGTGGTGCGGTTCGACTATGCGGCGGGTGCCCGGGTGGCCAAGGAGCTGCGCGCCGCGGTCATCGAGTACGCGACAAAACGCCGCGCACCGCGCGCGGGTGCGCGTCCGGGCCGCGCGGCCCCTACACTTAAGGTTCGGTTCGATGACCCGGAGATCAGGCTTTAGCCGCCCGGATCGAGCCCCGATGCGTGAACTAAATCAGGAGTTTTTACCGTGAAGATCATTTTCGCCGGCACCCCCGAGGTGGCCCTGCCGAGCCTGAAGGCTCTGCTGGAGGGACCCCACGAGGTGGTGCACGTGGTGACCCGACCGGATGCTCCGCTTGGACGCAAGCGCGTCCTGACCCCCTCACCAGTTGCGGCCCTGGCCGAGGAAGCCGGGGTTCCAACCACCCGCGCCGCCCGCCTGGGCGGCGAAACCGGGGAGGCCCTGGCGCAGATCGAGGCCGACCTCGGTGTCGTGGTGGCCTATGGTGGCCTGATCCGCGAGCCTCTGTTGTCCGCTCCCACACACGGGTGGATCAACCTGCACTTCTCCCGCCTCCCCGCCTGGCGTGGGGCGGCACCGGTGCAGCATGCGCTGATCAACGGCGATACCGAGATCGGCACCGACATCTTTAAACTCGTCGCAGAGCTCGACGCGGGCGAGATCATCTCCAGCGAGACGCAGCCGGTGGATCCCGACATCACCGCCGGGGAGCTGCTGGCGGCCCTCGCCGAGACCGGCGCCGCCCAGCTGGCACGCACGGTTGATGCCATCGCCGACGGTAGCGCGACCTCCGCGGTCCAGCAGGGTGAGCCGAGCTTTGCCGGCAAGCTCGGCCTGGACGATGCGCTGCTGACCTTCGATACTCCGGCGCACGAGCTTTACAACCGCTATCGCGGGGTCACTCCCGAGCCCGGTGCCTACACCCTGGTGGATGGCGCACGCTTCAAGATCCTGCGCGCGGCCCGCGCCACCGAAACCGATCTGGAGGCCGGAGTAATCCGCCTGGTGGGCAAGCGCGTGCTGGTGGGGACTCTCGACGGGGCCCTGGAACTGCTGCGGGTTCAGCCCGCCGGGAAGCAGGCGATGGACGCGGGCTCCTGGTGGCGCGGCCTCGGTGCCGATCCCACCCCGCGCGCAGCGCTTTCCTCAGACCTTTCTGCAACCACTTCTACCGAGGGGGAAACCCGATGAGCGAGTACGACGGACGCCCAGGCTCCACCCCCGAGGGCCGCGGCCCCGAGCGACGCGGACCCCGCGGCACCGGACCCGCCCGCCGCGGTCCGAACTCCGGCAAACCCACCCGCGCGGGTGAGGGCGGCAACGGTTCCGGCGAGCGTCGGGGACCCCGCGGTGCCGGCCAGCGTCGCCCCGGGCACGCCCCCGCCGCGAATGAGCGCGCCGGGGACGCCGTCCAGCCCGCCCGCCGGGTCGCCTATGACGTGATCGTGGCCGTGCGTTCGGATGACGCGTATGCCAACCTGCTGCTGCCCGTGGCGATCCGCCGCGCGGCCCTCAGCTCGGCCGACGCGGGCCTCGCCACCGAACTCTGCTACGGCAGCCTGCGCCTGCGCGGCTACTACGACCGGGTGATCGAGCTCGCGGCCAACCGCGCCGCCGACCAGATCGATCCCGAAATCCTCGACGTCCTGCGCCTGGGGGTGCACCAGATTCTCGGTACCCGGGTCGCCGCCCACGCGGCGGTCAACGAGTCGGTGTCGCTGGCTCGCGAGGTCGGTTCGCGCTCCTCGACCGGGTTTGTGAACGGCGTGCTGCGCGGTATCACTCGCACCTCGCCCGAGGAGTGGCGTGAGCGCGTGGCCGCCTCGGCCACCAGCGAGGATGAGCGCCTGAGCCTGCTGCACTCGCACCCCGAGTGGATCGTGCGTGCGCTGCGCCAGTCGCTGCGCGCCGAGGGCCGGGTCGACGAGCTTGAGGCGGCCCTGGCCGCCGATAACGAGGCCCCGAAGGTCACCTACATCGCGCTGCCCGAGCGGGTCGAGAAGCCCGCCGAGGCCGAGCCCGCCGCCTACTCGCCGCTGGCGTTTACGCTGGGCGGGGGAGACCCCGAGGCCGTGATCCGTGCCGCCGCCGGGTTGATCCGGGTGCAGGATGAGGGTTCCCAGCTCGCGGCCCTGACCCTGACCCGCACACGCGAAATCGCCGCCGGGGAAACCTGGAGCGACCTGTGCGCCGGGCCCGGAGGCAAGGCCGTGCTGCTGGCCACCGAGGCGCTCAACGCCGGGGCCACCCTGGTGGCCAACGAGGTGGTGCCCGCCCGCGCCGACCTGGTGCGCCGCGCCCTCTCGGTGCTGCCCGAAGAGGTTGAGGTCAGCCGTTCGGACGCGCGCGACTGGGGCGAGCGTCACCCGCGGGGCTTCGATCGCATCCTGGTGGATGCCCCGTGTACCGGACTCGGCGCGCTGCGTCGTCGTCCCGAGGCGCGTTGGCGCAAGACCCCCAAGGACCTCGCCGAGCTCGGCGTGATCCAGCTGGACCTGGTGAATTCCGCGGTGGCCGGGACCAAGCCCGGCGGCCTGCTGGCCTACGTGACCTGCTCGCCGCACATCGCCGAAACCCGCGGTGTGGTGACCGAGATCCTGCGCCGTCACCCGGATGTCACGCTGCTGGACACCCAGGCGCTGCTCAACGGCGTGACCAACACCCCGCTGGATCTCGGCGAAGGGCTGGTCGTGGGGGATGGATCCACCGTGCAGCTCTGGCCGCACCGCCACGGCACCGACGCGATGTTCATCGCGCTGTTCCGCGTGGGGGAGTCCGTCACCGCCTAGCGGCCACTCGGTATTGTCCCGGGTCGATTAACGGGGTTAGGTTAGGCTACGCTTAACCGTCCCCCGTTATTTGACCCGGAAGTTACCGTGCCAATTTCTCGTACACTCTCCGCGTGGAGCGCCGCCGGCGTTGCCCTCGCGCTGTTTGCCGGAGGCGCGGGTGTCGTCCTGGCACCCGCCACCTCGGCCCTCGCCGCCCCCGGCGAGGAAACCCTGATCACCACCGCAACCTTCGAGTGGGGCGTCAATGCCGTCTCTCAGGGCACCAGCAACAGCGGTGCCTGCTCGTATTTCGTCGCGGGCATCGCCGACGGCACCGACGCCGACTACCGCACCACCGAGGGCAACGTAACCCTGCTCAAGCGTGCGGCAAACGGCGATGCACTGAAGGTCACCCGTGACAATCGCTGCCTGCCGATGGTTGGCGATGACTCGCGCCAGCGTGCGCTGTTCACCGCCGGTACCGGCCAGCACAACACCGCGACCGGCGAGGCGCATATCGCCTGGACCGGCGCATTCACGATTTACTCCTACGGCGGCCTGGTGCCCTGGTATATCCAGGATCCCGTGCTCGACGTGGATGCCTCCGGACACGGCGTGATCCGGGCGACCCTCGGCGGCTCGGCCGGCGATCCCGGCGGATCCGGCGCGGTCATCCTGGAGCTGGATAACGTGAGCATCTCGGGCAATCAGATCCGCTCGACCCCGCACTATGCGGGCGTCGACTACTTCCCGCTGACCGACCCGAAAAACCCGGCGTCCCCGCGCAGTACGGACTCGGCGATCTCCCCGGCAACCAAGGCCGCGAACCCGACCGGCTGGGGATCCTGGCCCACGGACATGGTGGACTTCCACTACCGGTCGGGCCTCACCACCTACTGGCACTCCAGCGGTGGATCCGGGGATGCCAAGAAGGTGCCCTACGGCGTGACCGTCAACCTGGCCGGGGGAGTGCCGGACTATGCCGACATTCAGCCGATCAAAATCACCCAGCAGCCGAGCGGCGTGCAGGCGCTGCCCGGCGATACCGTGACCCTGAGCGCCGCGGCGACCACCAACATCCCGATGACCTATCAGTGGCAGCGGGCGAATAGCTGGCGCGGTCCCTGGAGTGACATCGACGGTGCCACCGCCACCAGCCTGGTGCTGGCCAATCGCAAGGTGGGCGACGCCGCCTATTATCGCCTGAGCGTGCAGGCGGGATCACTCTCGGCGACCACCTCCGACGCGTTCGTGGATGTGCAGGCGCTCGTGCTGCCCTGGGAGGACTCCAAGCCGCGCGACCGCGTGGTCTACGCCGGGTCCCAGACGTTTGTCACCTCGGGCTTCACCGGCTATCCGACCCCGGTTTATGTGCCGCAGCTCAGCCGTGACGGCGGGGCCACCTGGAATAACGTCCTGCCCGGCGACGGTGTGCTGGAGTCGCGCTCGATGGTCGTGGACGCCGTGCCCGCCGACTGGGACGCCGCGCAGTACCGCACTCTGGCCCGCAACGGGCACGGCCCCGACGTGGTGAGCAGCATCGGCCACTTCACCGTGCTCCCCGCCCCGACCACCCCCACCCTGCGTTTGAACGTGGAGAGCCACCCCGTGGGCACCCGGTTCGATGTGACCAAGAACAACGACATCAACGTGCTCGGCGGCGGTTTTGGGACGCCCAAGACCAACCTGATTTACGGCATCGTCCCCACCGCCAGCTGGAATGCACGGGGTGCGGACTACCTGGCCGAGGATGCGGTCACCAGGGTCGAGATCGAGCCGGGCTGGAACCTGCGCAACGGGTTCTTTGACCGCTCGGTGCGTCCGTCCGCGGGCACAATGAAGCCCGGCGTGGACTACTCGGTGGTGCTGCTCAGCGCGACCCCGGGGGACCGCAGCCTGGATGCGGCCCTCGCGCTGCCGCTGCTGGCGGCCGTCCCCGACCCGGACCCGTCAACCGATCCGTCTACCGAACCGTCGCCGCAGCCGAGCACGGACCCGAGCCTCGAGCCCTCCACGACGCCGACCGGTACCGCCGCTCCGAGTGCTGCGCCCGGAACCGACGTCCACCCGGGCCCCGGCTCTTCCATGGCCGGTGCCGGAACCACCCCGGGTGACCCGGAGGGGAAGGCCGGCGGACTCGCTCACACCGGGGCCTCGCCGCTCCTTGCGCTCGGGGGTGCCGGACTGATTCTGGCTCTGGGAGCCGTGATGGCTCTGCGCGCCCGGCGTCGGGACATGATCTAGCCCGATCGTCCCGCTCGCGGTATCGAACAGCCCGCGTGCATCCCGCGACACCCGCCCCGCGCCTCGACTCGGTTCGAGGCGCGGGGTCGTGCTTTCCGCGAGCAGAGGGGTTCCCGAACGCTCGCGGGGACCGTCCCGAGAACCGAACGCGTGAATCGAGCCTGTGGATGCGCTCATAAACTGGCGACACGCCGAGATGTCCCAGATTCGTTCAATGAGGCCGCGTTAAGGGTTTAACGCGCAAAAGTCCCGAAAATTCGCCGCACGGCTACCCACCGTCCATAGCACGGATGTAACACTTGTGTTTCGGCCGCGCGGAGGAAGGCCCGGGGGCCCGAAACATTAGGTAACGTTTGGCACAGACCCTCGCGATCGGCGAGGACGCATTCTGGAGGTCTAACCCGTGACTATTTCCGTTCGTAAGGCGGCCGCCGCCGGTATCGCCGGGCTCGGCGTTATCGCGCTTTTGGCTGGCTGTGGCCAGGCACCCACCAAGCCTGCTGAGGGCGGTGCTGCCGACAGCAAGTTCCTGCCCTGCATCGTTTCCGACTCCGGTGGATTCGATGACAAGTCGTTCAACCAGTCCAGCTACGAGGGCCTGGTTGAGGCCGCGAAGAAGCTGGGTGTCAAGCCCAAGGAAGTGCAGTCGGACAAGGACGACGACTACGCACCCAACATGACCAGCCTGGTTGATCAGAACTGCTCGATCATCTTCAGTGTTGGTTTCAAGCTGTCGGACGCCACCAAGGTTGCCGCTACCGCTAACCCGAAGATCCACTTCGTGACCCTTGACGACAACCAGGTTGACCTGCCCAACGTCAAGCACATGATCTATGACACCGCCGAGGCTTCCTTCCTCGCCGGCTACACCGCCGCCTCCTACTCGAAGACCGGCGTTGTCGGCACCTTCGGTGGTATGCAGCTGCCGACCGTGACCATCTTCATGGATGGCTTCGCCGATGGCGTGAAGTACTTCAACGAGCAGAAGGGCAAGGACGTTCAGGTCCGCGGCTGGAACGTTGACACCCAGAACGGTTCGTTCACCGGTGACTTCGCCGCCAACGACACCGCCAAGCAGGTTGCCGCCGGTCTGATCGAGCAGAACGTCGACGTCATCATGCCCGTGGGCGGACCGGTCTTCCAGTCCGCAATCACCGCGATCAAGGACTCCAAGAAGGACGTCGCCATGATTGGTGTGGACGCGGACCTCTACGAGACCGCTCCGGCCGACAAGGACCTGTACCTGACCTCGGTGCTGAAGCAGATGAAGTCGGGAACCAATGACATCGTGACCCAGGCCGGTAAGGGCAAGTTCGACGCCACCGCCTACATCGGTACCCTGGAGAACAACGGTGTTGGCCTGGCTCCGTTCCACGACTTCGCCGGCAAGGTTGACCCCAAGCTGCAGGACGAGCTGGACACCATCAAGAAGGGCATCATCGACGGCTCGATCGTCGTGAAGTCCCCCTCGTCGCCGAAGAAGTAATTTTCGGCACGTAGTACAGCCGCGTCCGGGGGAGCGAAACACCATTCGTTCCCCCGGACGCGTGCCCCGTTATTCGACCAGACCCCGGTCGAATTCGCTTTGTACCCCGCTGTACTGAGAAGGACAGAATGAAACTCGAACTTCGCGGGATCACCAAGAAATTTGGTGCCTTTACCGCAAACGACCGGATCAACCTGGTGGTTGAGCCCGGTCAGATTCACTGCTTGCTGGGCGAAAACGGCGCCGGCAAGTCCACCCTGATGAACGTGCTCTACGGTCTGTATCAGGCCGATGGTGGCGAAATCCTGCTGGACGATGAGGTTCAGCAGTTTGCCGGTCCCGGTGACGCCATGCGCGCCGGCATCGGCATGGTGCACCAGCACTTCATGCTGGTGCCGGTCTTCACCGTCGCCGAGAACGTTATCCTGGGTCACGAGCAGGCCGGGTTCGCCGGCGTGCTCAAGATGAAGGAGGCGCGCGCCCGCGTGCGCGATATCTCCGCACGCTTCGGATTCGATGTGGACCCCGACGCCCGAGTGGGAGACCTCCCGGTTGGTGTGCAGCAGCGTGTGGAAATCATCAAGGCGCTCTCCCAGGATGCCCGCGTGCTGGTCTTCGATGAGCCCACCGCCGTGCTGACCCCGCAGGAAACCGACGAGCTGATGGCGATCATGCAGCAGCTGCGTGCCGAGGGTCGCTCGATCGTGTTCATCACCCACAAGCTGCGCGAGGTGCGCGAGGTGGCCGACGCCATCACCGTGATCCGCCTCGGCAAGATCGTGGGCGAGGCGGACCCGACCGCGAGCAACGCCGAGCTGGCCGCGCTCATGGTGGGCCGCTCGGTGGACCTCACCGTGCACAAGGAGCCCGCCAAGCCGGGCAACGAGGTGCTCAAGGTCTCGGGCCTGACGGTCCTGGACGAGAACGGCCTCAAGGTTGTCAACGACGTGTCCTTCTCGCTGCGTCAGGGCGAGATCCTCGCCATCGCCGGCGTGCAGGGCAACGGTCAGACCGAGCTCACCGAGGCACTGCTGGGCCTCCAGCAGAAGGTGTCCGGCAGCATCACGCTGAACGGCAGCGAGATCCTGGGTGCCAGCGTGCGCAGCATCCTGGATGCCGGCGTGGGCTTTGTCCCCGAGGACCGCAACCGGGACGGCCTGATCGCCGAGTTCACGATCGCCGAAAACCTGATGCTCGACCGCTCGACCGGTGCCCCCTTCGTGAAGGCCGGCAGCGTGCAGCGCGAGTTCCGCGATGCCTTCGCCACCGAGAAGCGCACCGAGTTCGACATTCGCTCGGGCAGCATCAACTCGTTTGCGAGCGAGCTGTCCGGTGGTAACCAGCAGAAGGTTGTGCTGGCCCGCGAGCTCAGCCGCGACCTGGCCCTGTTTGTGGCCGCCCAGCCGACCCGCGGCATCGACGTGGGTTCGATCGAGTTTGTCCACAAGCGGATGGTTGCCACCCGTGACGCTGGCGTGCCGGTGATCGTGGTCTCGACCGAGCTGGATGAGGTGGTGGCCCTGGCCGACCGCATCGCCGTAATGTATCGGGGCGAGATCGTGGGCATCGTGCCCGCGAACACCCCGCGTGAGGTTCTCGGCCTGATGATGGCCGGCGAACGTCACGCCGAAGAAACCGACGCGAGTGCCGAGGTGTCCGCGTGAACGAGGAGCCCATGAACCCCGAAAACGAGGCCGAGCAGCCCGCGACGCGCGCCGAGCGCCGTCGTCAGGAAGCCGAGAGCGCCGAGGCACACCAGCACCATGTGGAGGAGGTTGAGGAGGCAATCCTCGCCGCCACCGAAACCGAGCCGGTCGCCTCCGAGGCGGCCTCCGCTCCCGTAGCCTCGGCTCCGGTAACTGCTCCTGCGGCCAAGGCCGCGACCAAGGCACAGCAGAAGGCGGCGGCCAAGGCCGTAGCCGAGGGGGAGGCCAAGCCCTCCGCCGATGAGCCGGCCACCAACCGCGTGCTGCGCGAGATCATGAACGGCCCGATCGTCCTGACGATCCTCGCCGTGCTGGTCTCCTTCATCATCGGCGGCATCCTGATCGCGCTGACCAACAGCGAAGTCCAGGAAACCGCCGGATACTTCTTCGCCCAGCCCGGAGACTTCTTCGGTGCCGTGTGGAACGCGGTGTCCGGTGCCTACAGCTCGCTGTTCCAGGGCGCGATCTACAACTTCGGTCGGGATGACTTCGCCAGCGGCATTCGTCCGCTGACCGACACCCTGACCTACGCGACCCCGCTGATCGCGGCCGGCCTGGGCGTGGGCCTCGCCTTCCGCGTGGGCCTGTTCAACATCGGTGGTCGTGGCCAGATGCTGGTGGCCGCCGCTGCCGCCGGCTGGGTCGGATTCTCCTTCCCGATGCCGATGTGGATCCACCTGCCCGTCGCGATCCTCGCGGGTCTGGCGGCCGGCGCAATCTGGGGTGGCATCGTCGGATTCCTCAAGGCGCGCACCGGCGCGCACGAGGTGATCCTGACGATCATGCTCAACTACATCGCCTTCTACCTGATCTCCTTCATGCTGCGCACCCAGGGCCTGCTGCAGGCACCGGGTTCGGTCAACCCGAAGTCGCCGCCGATGCTGGAGACCGCGGTTCTGCCGGCGATCCTCGGCCCCAACTACAAGCTGCACGCCGGCTTCATCATCGTGGTCCTGGCGACCGCGGGTGTGTGGTGGCTGCTGAACCGCTCGAGCACCGGGTTCCGGTTCCGTGCGGTGGGTACCAACCCCAACGCCGCGCTGGTGGCCGGTGTCAATGTCAAGTCCACCTACATGTGGGCGATGGCCCTCGCCGGTGGTCTGGTTGGTCTGGCCGGTGTGATGCAGATCCTCGGCACGACCCCGGATGGAATGACCTCCGGTATCGACGCCGGTATCGGATTCGATGCGATCACCGTGGCCCTGCTGGGACGCTCGCGTCCGTGGGGTATCTTCGCCGCCGGTATCCTCTTTGGTGCCTTCAAGGCCGGCGGGTTCGCCATGCAGGCCGCCGAGGGTGTCTCGGTGGACATCGTGGGAGTGGTTCAGTCGCTCATCGTGCTGTTCATCGCCGCCCCGCCGCTGATCCGCGCCATCTTCTTCATCCCCTCGGCCGACGGCAAGCTCAAGCGCCGTCCGCTGCGTCGCAACTCTAAGGCGGTCTCGGCATGAGCGCACACAACAACAACGGGGTCGTGACCCCCGCGGCCGACGCCGCGATCAGTGAGGTTCTGGAGAAGAAGGAGCTGCGCAGCTGGAAGGCGGCAATCGCGCTGGGCGTGTTCGGCCTCGTGTCGATCCTGCTATTCCTGGTGTTCCCGCGTCACGGTGAGACCGGGTTCCGCTGGTCCAATAAGGACGACCTGATCAGCCTGCCGACCTGGAAAACCGATGCCGCCCTGACCGGGCAGGTCGTGACCGTCCTGCTGATCATCCTGACCGCGGTGGTGGTCTGGGCAACGCTCAAGACCGGAACGCTGATCCCGCGCACCCGTCGCATCATCGTGACCGCCTCGGTCATCGTCTTCGCCGTCGCCTTCATGGTGGCCTTCCTGGCATGGGCCATGGTGGGCAACAACGTGCCGGTGACCGGCCTCCTGCTGGGTACCGTGAGCCTCAGCGTGCCGCTGATCTTCGGTGCGATGGGTGGCGTGATCTCCGAGCGTGTGGGTGTGGTCAACGTCGCCATCGAGGGTCAGCTTCTGGCCGGTGCGTTCTGCTCGGCCATGGTCGCCTCGCTGACCGGCAGCCCCTGGGTGGGTCTGCTCGCGGCGATGGTCGCCGGCGTGCTGGTGAGCTTTGTGCTCGCCGCCTTCGCGATCAAGTACCTGGTGGACCAGGTCATCGTCGGTGTGGTGCTGAACGTGCTGGTCACCGGCCTGACCTCGTTCCTGTACTCCTCGGTGCTGACCAAGGATGCCGCGACGCTGAACACCGCGCCGCGTCTGTCCCCGGTGGCCATCCCCGGCCTGAGCGAGATTCCGGTCATCGGACCGGTGCTGTTCAACCAGTCGGCCCTGGTCTACGTCATGTACGTGGTGGTGGCCCTGGTCTTCCTCGGCCTGTTCAAGACCCGCTGGGGTCTGCGCCTGCGCGCCGTGGGTGAGCACCCCAAGGCCGCCGATACCGTGGGTATCAACGTGGCTCGCACCCGGTTCTGGAACGTCTCGCTGGCCGGTGCAATCGCCGGTCTGGGTGGTGCCTACTTCACCCTGGTGTCGGTGGGCTCGTTCCAGAAGGAAATGGTTGCCGGTGCCGGATTCATCGCCCTCGCGGCCGTGATCTTCGGTCGCTGGGACCCGATCCGCGCGACCCTGGCCGCGCTGCTGTTCGGGTTCGCCTCGAACCTGCAGAACGTGCTGGCGGCCGTGGGATCCCCGGTTCCCAGCGAGTTCATGCTCATGCTGCCCTACGTGGTGACCATCCTGGCGGTGGCCGGTCTCGTGGGCCAATCGGTGGGCCCGGCTGCGTCCGGCAAGCCCTACATCAAGGGATAGTCATGTCCGACGCTATTGACTGGGACGCCCTGCACGCACACGCGGTGGCGGCGATGGAGCGCTCCTACAGCCCGTACTCGAAGTTCCCGGTGGGCGCCGCGGCGATCACCGATGGTGGCCGGATCGTCTCCGGTTGCAACATCGAGAACGCCAGCTATGGGGTGACCCTGTGTGCCGAGTGCTCGCTGGTTTCCGACCTGATCATGGGTGGCGGCGGCAAGCTTGTCGCGTTCGCCTGTGTGGATGGGAACGGCGCGGTACTGATGCCCTGCGGTCGCTGCCGGCAGCTGCTGTTTGAGCACTCCGCCGAGGGCATGCTGCTCAACACCCTCTCGGGGATTCGCACCATCGAGGAGGTGCTGCCCGATGCGTTCGGGCCGCGCACCCTGGTCGAGTACGCGGGCGAGTAGCCCCTCCGTTTCACCTCAATTTCACAGTGCCTCCAGCGGCGATCCGACACAATCGGGTCGCCGCTGTGTGGCATCCGGGCCGAAATAGTCGGCACAAATAAAGGAGCGAAGATGACCATCAACAACGCCGTAGAGGCCTTCGACGCGGTAGACCTGATTCGCCAGAAGCGAGATTCGGGCACCCTGAGCACCGCCCAGATCGACTGGCTGGTGGACGCGTTTACCCGCGGCTATGTGGGCCAGGAACAGATGGCCGCGATGGCCATGGCGATCTTCCTGAACGGGATGGACCGCACCGAGATTCGCGATCTCACCCACGCGATGATCAACTCGGGGGAGCGGATGAGCTTCGAGGGTCTGGGTAAGGTCACCACCGATAAGCACTCGACCGGGGGCGTCGGGGACAAGATCACCCTGCCGCTGATGCCGCTGGTGGCCAGCTTCGGCGTGGCCGTCCCGCAGCTCTCGGGTCGTGGCCTTGGTCACACCGGCGGGACCCTCGACAAGCTCGAGGCGATCCCCGGCTGGCGGGCCGACCTCGAACCCGAGGAAATGACCCGGCTGCTGCGCGAGGTGGGTGGCGTGATCTGCGCCGCCGGCGCCGACCTCGCCCCGGCCGATAAGAAGCTGTACGCGCTGCGTGATATTACCGGAACCGTGGACTCGATCCCGCTGATCGCCTCGAGCATCATGTCCAAGAAGATCGCCGAGGGTACCGCCTCGCTGGTGCTGGACGTGAAGTTCGGCGGCGGCGCATTCATGCGCGACTTCGATCGCGCGCGTGAGCTGGCCCAGACCATGGTGGACCTCGGCCGTGACTCGGGCGTGAACACCACCGCGCTGCTGACCCGAATGGATACCCCGCTGGGCCTGGCGATCGGAAACGCCAACGAGGTGCGCGAGTCGATCGAGGTACTGGCCGGCGGCGGCCCCGCCGACATCGTGGAGCTGACGATTGCGCTGGCCAAGGAGATGCTGACCCTCGCCGGTCAGCCCGACGCCGACGTGGAGGCCGCGCTGCGCGATGGCCGGGCGATGGATACCTGGCGGGCGTTTGTGGCCGGCCAGGGCGGCGACCCGGATGCGGCCCTGCCCGTGGCGCGGGAAACCCACACCGTGTATGCCGAGACCGCGGGTGTGCTGACCCGGCAGGACGCGCTGCCCTTCGGCATCGCCGCCTGGCGCCTCGGCGCCGGCCGCGCCCGCGCCCAGGACCCGGTGCAGCACGCGGCCGGCGTGGACCTGCACGCCAAGCCCGGCGACACCGTGAAGGTGGGCGACCCGCTCTTCACCCTCTCCGCCGACGAGCCCGCCCGCTTCGCCCGCGCGCTTGAGGCGATCGACGGTGCCTTCGAAATCTCCGCCGACGCCGCCGGCTGGACCCCGCCGGCGCTGATCGCCGAGAAGATCGGATAGCGCGTCGTAACACTCGCGGGGTGAACGGGGAAGTTCCCGTTCACCCCGCGGTGTTTCACGAAATGTGGGGGAGTGCCCCCGTTAGACTGAGCGGGTGACTAACACTACTATTCCCTCGCTTGATGGCGTCGATCTGGCCCGTCTGCCCAAGGTTTCGCTGCACGATCACCTCGACGGCGGCCTGCGTCCCCAGACCATCATCGATCTCGCCCGTGAGATCGATCTTGAACTCCCCGCCGACAACGCCGACGACCTTGCCCAGTGGTTCCTGGACCAGTGCAACGCCGGCAACCTGGTTGACTATCTGAAGACCTTTGACCTCTCCACCGCCGTGATGCAGACCGAGGCCGGCCTGCGCCGGGTCGCACACGAGTTTGTGCTGGACCTGGCCGCCGACGGCGTCATCTACGGCGAAATCCGCTGGGCCCCCGAGCAGCACCTGACCCGCGGCCTGACCCTGGACCAGGTTGTTGAGGCCGTGCAGGCCGGGCTGGAAGACGGCGTCACCGAGGTGCGCGAGTCCGGCCGGGAGATCGAGGTGGGTCAGCTGATCACCGCGATGCGTCACGCCGACCGTGCGCTGGAGATCGCCGAGCTGGCCGTGCGTCACCGCGACCGCGGCGTCTCCGGTTTCGACATCGCCGGGGCCGAGGACGGCTTCCTGCCCTCGCGTCACCGCGCCGCATTCGACTACCTGGCTGCCAACTTCTTCCCGGTGACCGTGCACGCCGGCGAGGCCGCCGGTCTGGAGTCGATCACCTCGGCGATCATCGATGGCCGCGCGCTGCGCCTGGGCCACGGTGTGCGCCTGGCCGAGGACGTCACCGTCGAGCGCAGTGATGATGACGAGGTCTACGTGAACATCGGACGCCTGTCCGAGTGGGTCAAGGACCGCGAGATCGTGCTCGAGCTGAGCCCCTCCTCGAACCTGCAGACCGGTGCCATCGCCGCCTGGGGCGAGGACCTGGCCGACCACCCGTTCGACATGCTGCACCAGCTGGGCTTCCGCGTCAGCGTGAACGTGGACAACCGCACCATGAGCGGCACCTCGCTGACCCGCGAACTGGGCCTGCTGGTGGAAACCTTCGGGTATGACCTGGATGACCTGGAGACCTTCCAGCTCAACGCCGCCGCCGGCGCGTTCCTCCCGCTCGAGGACCGCGAGTACCTGGTTGAGCAGATTCAGGCGGGCTTCGACGCCGTCCGCGGCTAACCCGCGCGATTTTGCCACGCCCGTCCCCACACCCGGGGGCGGGCGTGCGGCGTCTCAGGCGATAGGCTGGAGGCATGACAGTCCGGATCAACCCGAGTATTCTTTCAGCCGATTTTGTGAACATGCAGGCTGACCTTGAGCGCATTGCCAACGCCGATTTTGTGCACGTCGATGTGATGGATAACCACTTCGTGCCCAACCTGACCTTCGGACCGCAGATGGTTCGCCGGATCCAGGATGTGTCGCCGGTTCCGCTGGATATTCACCTGATGATCAGCGATGCCGACCGCGCGGCCCCCGAGTACGCCGAGATCGGTGCCGCCTCGGTCACCTTCCACGCCGAGGCCGCCGAGAACCCGATCGCCCTGGCCCGTCGCCTGCGGGAGATCGGCTCGCGCGCGGGGATCGCGCTCAAGCCCGGCACCCCGATCGAGCCATACCTTGAGCACCTGGACGAATTTGACCAGATTCTCATCATGACCGTGGAGCCCGGATTTGGTGGACAGTCGTTCATGGCGGACATGATGCCCAAGCTGGCGACGCTGTCGGCCGAGGCCAAGCGCCGCGGATCCAACGTGTGGCTGCAGGTGGACGGTGGCATCGCCGAGTCCACCATCGCCCAGGCCGCCGAGGCCGGTGCCGACACCTTCGTGGCCGGCTCCGCCGTCTACGGTGCCGACAGCCCCGCGCTGGCCATCGACGCGCTGCGCGTTCTGGCCGCCGCCCACCGCCACTAGTCCGGTCCCGGTGGGGCGTGGTGGCGATTACGCCCGATCGCCCCGCCGGGAGCATGCCAATACGTTGGTATACACAGTTTCCTCACAACGGCCGCGATTTACGATCACAAAATGACCGTTTCCTCATTCACCATCCGTGAGCTGATCGACACCGATCTGGACGCGGCAATCGCCCTGCTCTCCCTGGCCAGCGCCTCGGATAATCGGGATCGGCTGCGCGAACGCCTCGCGCAAAACTCCCCGGCCCCGGTGCGTATCGCCCTGGTGGCCGAAGCGGATGGTGTCATGATCGCCGCCGCCAAAATCACCTCCGAAAATGCCACGCCGGGTGCCGCCTCGGCTCTCGTGGTGGTGGATCCGGCCCATCGATTCCGGGGAATCGGAACCGCCCTGTATCGGCGACTGATGTCCGACCTGGCCACGCACCCCGCGGGTGCCACGATCACCCTGACCTCCGCACTCCGCGATGACGCGGCACCCGGTCGCGGGTTCGCCGAGGCACGCGGCTTCGAGCTGGTGCGTCACAACCTGGGCTGGTCTCTCGAGCTGGAGGGTCGCGCCGCCGAACTCCTCGCCGAGGCCGAATCGATCACCACCGCCAACGCGGCCACGGTGCGTGTGGCCTCGATCGACACCGAGTATCCGCTGATTGCCGCCGTGATGGCGCGCTGCGCGATCGGGCTGCCGGGTCCGATCGCCGGACAGCCCGTGGACACCACCGGCTTCGAGCATCACTTCGCCCGCACCGCCGTCTACCTTGTGGCCAGCGTGGATGGCGCTCCCGCCGGGCTCGGCGTCATTCACCCGGTGGGTGAGGAGGGGGAGTGGTACACGGATTTCACCGGGGTGGATCCGGACTATCGACAGCGCGGCATTGCCCGACTCCTCAAGGCCGCCGAGTTGGCCGAGGCTGCGGGGCGGGCCGGACGGCGGATGGGAACCCATAACGATGCGCACAATACCGGGATCGTGCGGGTGAACGTCGCCACCGGAATGGATCCGGCCCTGGGATACTGGTCGCTGGTGAACAAAAACCCGCGGAAAACCGCAGTTTCCGGCGCGTAGGGGCGTGCTCGGGGAGAGAAGGTGCGTGAAATCCGGGCATATTCTCGCCGGGATCCACCCTCCCGGGTCTTCGCGGAGGGCGCGAACCTAGTACTGTGAGGAACGTGAAGACTTTCGACACCCTGTTTACCGAACTGACCCGAAAGGCGCAGGAGCGCCCCGAGGGTTCGTTGACGGTGGCCGAACTGGACCGTGGCATTCACGGCATCGGCAAGAAGATCGTGGAGGAGGCCGCCGAGGTATGGATGGCTGCCGAATTCCAGAGCAATGAGGAAGCTGCCGATGAAATCTCGCAGCTGCTTTACCACCTGCAGGTGATGATGATCGCCAAGGGTCTGACCCTGGAGGACGTGTATCGACATCTGTGAAGCCCCCGCTTCACCCTCGATACCCAACTTCAAACCTAAGGTCCACCCCATGCTGAGAATCGCCATCCCCAATAAGGGATCGCTGTCCGAAACCGCCACCCTGATGCTCGCCGAGGCGGGCTACGCGACCCGTCGCGACCCCAAGGAACTGCACCTGGTCGACGCCGAGAACGACGTCGAATTCTTCTTCCTGCGTCCGCGCGACATCGCCACCTATGTGGGCTCCGGCGCCCTCGATGTGGGTGTCACCGGCCGCGACCTGCTGCTGGACTCGGGATCCGATGCCATCGAGATCGAACCGCTGAACTTCGGCGACTCGACCTTCCGCTTCGCCGGCCCGGCCGGTAAGTTCCACGAGCTGAGCGACCTGGAGGGTGTCCGCGTGGCCACCAGCTACCCGGGCCTCGTGGGCGACTTCCTCGCCGCACACGGCGTGAGCGCGCACCTGGTCAAGCTTGATGGTGCCGTGGAATCCGCCGTGCAGCTCGGCGTGGCCGACGCCGTGGCCGATGTGGTCTCCACCGGTGCGACCCTGCGTAAGGCAGGCCTCGACATTTTCGGCCCGGTCATCCTGGAATCCACCGCGGTTCTGATTCGCTCCGAGCAGGAGCAGCCCGGCCTGGCGACCCTGCGTCGCCGCCTCGAGGGTGTTCAGGTGGCCCGTCAGTACGTGCTGATGGACTACGACCTGCCGCTCTCGCTGCTGGATGAGGCCACGGCGATTGCCGGTGGCCGCCAGTCGCCGACCGTGTCGCCGCTGCGCGAGCCCGAGTGGGTCGCCGTGCGCGTCATGGTTCCCAAGCGCCGCACCAACCAGATCATGGACGCGCTCTATGAACTGGGTGCCCGCGCGATCCTGGTCAGCGCGATTCACGCCGCACGTCTCTAAGGGGGAAGGTCATGACACTCGCAACGCGTGTGATCCCGTGCCTCGACGTGGCCAATGGCCGCGTGGTCAAGGGTGTGAACTTCCAAAACCTGCGCGATCAGGGCGACCCGGTCGAGCTCGCCGCGAACTATGCGGCCCAGGGTGCGGACGAGATCACCTTCCTCGATGTGACCGCAACCGTGGACGGACGCGCCACAACGTATGACGTGGTGACCCGCACCGCCGAGCAGGTTTTTGTGCCGCTGACCGTGGGCGGGGGTGTGCGCTCCGCCGAGGACGTCGCCCGCCTGCTGGGCTGCGGTGCCGACAAGATCGGCGTGAACAGCGCGGCGATCGCGCGCCCCGAGCTGATCGGCGAGATCGCCGACCGCTTCGGCGCGCAGGTGGTGGTGCTCTCCCTCGATATCACCCGTGATGCCGCGGCCCCCTCGGGCTTTGTGGTGACCACCCACGGTGGCCGCACCAAGACCGAGCTGGACGCACTGGCCTGGGCCACCGACGCCATCAACCGTGGCGCCGGCGAGCTACTGGTCAACTCGATCGATGCCGACGGCACCCGCGACGGTTTCGACCTGGAGCTGATCCGGGCGATCCGCGCCATTTCACACGTCCCGGTGATCGCCTCGGGTGGCGCCGGAGCGCTTGAGCACTTCGCCCCGGCCGTGCAGGCCGGTGCCGATGCGGTGCTCGCCGCGAGTGTGTTCCACACCGGTGCGTTCACCATCGACCAGGTCAAGCTGGCGCTGGCGAACGAGGGCATCGAGGTGCGGCGATGAGCGGCACCGTCACCCTGAACACCTCAAGCCCCGAGGCCGTGGCCGCGAGCGTCACCTATGACGATAACGGCCTGGCCCCGGCGATCATCCAGGAGGTGGGCACCGAGCGGGTGCTCATGCTCGGCTACGTCAATGCGGAGGCGCTGCGGCGCACCCTGACCGAGGGGAGGGTCACCTTCTGGTCGCGATCGCGCCAGGAGTTCTGGCGTAAGGGTGATACCTCCGGCCACGCCCAGTATGTCCGGGATGTCAGCGTCGACTGCGACGCCGACACCCTGCTCATCCGCGTGGTTCAGGTGGGAGCTGCCTGTCACACCGGCGCACACTCATGCTTTGATGAGCGCACGGTTCCGGCGGTTCCGGGAGAGGTTCCCGGCCGCCCCTAGCCACGTGCACGTACGCCCGCTAGCCTCGAACGAGGGCGCGGCGCGAACAATCGGGAGTTTTGATGAGTAACAGTATGTCCGGCACCACCACCCGTGCGGACTTTGACCACCTGGTTTCGGCGGGGGAGCACCGGGTGGTTCCGGTCGCCCGTGAGATTTTTGCCGACGGGGAAACGCCGGTGGGAATCTACCGTAAGCTGGCCGCCGGCAAGCCCGGCAGCTTTCTGCTGGAATCCGCCGAGCAGGGCGGCATCTGGTCGCGCTACTCGTTTATCGGGGTGTCCTCGTTTGGTGTGCTGACCGAGCGCGAGGGTGCGAGCCACTGGATCGACTACGACCTGAGCGCCGAGCGCGCCTTCGGCGAGTCGATCCCCGCGGGTCCGCTGGATGCCGTGGATGCGTTCTACCGTCGCTGGGCCGGACCCAAGATCGAGGGGTTCGCCCCGCTGACCGGTGGCCTGGTCGGCTTTATCGGCTGGGAGGCCATCCGCCAGATCGAGCACCTGCCCGATGCGCCGCCGCGCGAGATTCCGGTGCCCGATCAGGCACTGAGCTTCGTGGAGAGCCTGGCTGTCTGCGATCACCGATCGGCCACCGTGCGCCTGATCGTTAACGTGCTGCTGGATGATGAGCTGGATGGCGACACCCGCTGGGCCCGCGCCCAGGCGCAGCTCGACGCGCTGCAGACCGGTCTCGCCCAGCCCGCCGAGGCGTGGCTCGCCGAGGCCGACTTCTCGCTGGTGGCCGACCCGACCAACCGCACCGATCCGCAGGACTACCTGGACGGCGTCCTGGCCTCGCAGGAGTACATCCGCGCCGGCGACATCTTCCAGGTGGTGCTCTCGCAGCGCTTCGATCTGAAGACCGAAGCCGAGCCGGTGGACGTGTACCGGGTGCTGCGCGCGCTGAATCCCAGCCCCTACATGTACCTCTTTGCGCTGGAGGATGCGGAGGGTCGCCCCTTCCACGTGGTGGGTTCCTCCCCGGAGGCCCTGGTCAAATCGGAGGACGGTCACCTGATCACCCACCCGATCGCCGGATCCCGCCCGCGCGGCCGCACCCCCGAACAGGACACCGAACTCGCCGACGAGCTGCTCGCCGACGAGAAGGAGCGCGCCGAGCACCTGATGCTGGTCGACCTGTCCCGCAACGACCTCGCCAAGGTGTGCACGCCCGGCACCGTCGAGGTCACCGAGTTCATGCGGATCGAACGATTCAGCCACATCATGCACCTGGTGTCCTCGGTGGAGGGCACGCTCCGCGCGGACGCCAGCCCGGTGGACATCTTCCGGGCGACCTTCCCGGCAGGCACCCTCTCCGGTGCGCCCAAGCCGCGGGCGCTGGAGATCATCGACGAGCTCGAACCCGCCCAGCGCGGCGTGTACGGGGGAGTCGTGGGCTACTTCGGCCTCTCCGGTGACGCCGACCTGGCCATCGCCATTCGCACCGCCACCATCGTCGACGGCACCGCCTACGTGCAGGCCGGCGGCGGACTGGTGGCCGACTCGGTGCCCGAACTCGAAGCGGCCGAAAGTCGCAATAAGGCCGCCGCACCGCTGCGCGCGGTGGCCATCGCCAACGCACTCACGAGGATTTCATGACCCAGCCCACCCCCGCCCCCCTCACCGATGCAGAGCGGATCGCCAAGAAACGCCGCGGGCTCAAGTCCCGTTCGCTGCTCCTGCTGATCGTCGCCGGGGGACTGGGTCTGCTCTCGTGGACCCAGACCTGGGTCAACCTGACGGTGACGATCCCCAGCGGGGGAAGCAAGGACCTCGCCGTCAACGGGACCATCGCGGCGCCGGCGCTGACGGCCCTGGCGCTGTGCCTGATCGCCCTGGCCGCCGCCCTGTCGATCGCCGGATATGTGCTGCGTCTGCTCTTTGGTGGCCTCTCGGTGATTCTCGGGCTGTGCATCGCCCTCGAGGGCATCCTGGTGCTGCTGAACCCCGGTGCCTCCTCGGGTGCCGCGGTCACCGAGGCCACCGGCGTCGCCGGACCCGCATCGATTGCCAAGGTCATCACCGCGTCGAGCGTCACCTTCTGGCCCTATGTGGGCCTGCTGGGGGCGGCGATCGCGGTCTTCACAGGGTTTGTGATCATCCTCACGGCCAAGCACTGGCCGGGATCCGCGGGGCGCAAGTATCAGACCACCCCGCGGGTGCGGGTCGTGGATGAGAACGCCATGCCCGACGCGATCGACAGCTGGGATGACCTGAGCCGCGGCGAGGACCCCACCGATCCGACCCTTCCCGACGCCACCCCCAAGTCCTAACCCGACGCGCCTCGCCCCGGGCCGCGCCTCCCAACCCGAGGCGCACCGCGTGGGTGCGCACACCCCCGGCGATCCCCGATAGGATGGATCCGCCCATTCGTTTAAGGAGTTTCATGAGCACCGACATTTCCGATCCCGGACACGGACACTCGCCCGCAGCCTGGACCGCCGTCATCGTTATGCTGGCCGCCGTTACCATCGGCACCGTTGCCTTCTGGTTCGCCCAGGTATGGCTGGTGTGGGCTTCGGTTGCGCTGATCGGCGTGGGTGCGCTGCTCGGTTGGATCCTCTCGAAGGCCGGTTGGGGCGTCAAGGGCCCCAAGTACGTCGCCAAGAGCCACTAACCCATGCTCGCCGACCTGATGGCGGGTGCGGCGGCCGACGCCGCCGATCGCGAGCGACTGAAGCCGCTCGAGGCGGTGCGAGCCGAGGCGCTCGCCCGCCCCGCCGCGATCGATGCCCTCGCCGCGCTGGCGCCGAGTGACCGGGTGAAGATCATCGCCGAGGTCAAGCGCGCGAGTCCCTCGCGCGGCGACCTCGCCGAGATTCGCGATCCCGCCCAGCTCGCGGTCTCCTACGAGACCGGCGGGGCTAGCACCATCAGCGTGCTCACCGAGGGACGCAAGTTCAAGGGATCGCTGGCCGATCTCGAAGAGGTTCGTCGTTCGGTCGCGCTGCCCGTGCTGCGCAAGGACTTCATCTCGTCCCCGTACCAGGTGTACGAGGCCCGCGCGGCCGGTGCCGACCTGGTGCTGCTGATCGTCGCCGCGCTGGATGATGATGCCACCCTGGCCTCGCTGTATGCGCTGATCACCGAGCTCGGCATGACCGCGCTGGTGGAGACGCACAGCGAGGAGGAGCTGCACCGCGCGCTCGCACTCGGGGCTCAGCTGGTCGGCGTCAACGCCCGCAACCTTTCCACGTTCGAACTCGATCGTGACCTCTTTGGTACCCTCGCCCCGCAGATCCCCGCCGGGGTCATCCGGGTGGCCGAATCCGCCGTGCTCTCGCCGGCCGATGTGCGCCACTACCGCGAGGCCGGTGCCGATGTGGTCCTGATCGGCGAGGCCCTGGTGACCGGAGATCCGGTCGCGACCCTCGCTGAATATCTGGCGGTTTAATCCCTATGACGGATCTTCGTTCCGAAACCGGACCGTACTTCGGTGCCTTCGGTGGTCGTTATTCCCCCGAGTCGCTGATCGCGGCCCTCGATGAACTCACCGAGGCGTGGGACAGCGCCCGGAATGACGAGGCCTTCCTCGGCGAGTTCCGCGCGCTGCTGCGGGACTACGTGGGGCGCCCCTCGATCATCACCGAGGTGCCGCGCTTTGCCGAGCACGCCGGTGGCGCCCGGATCATTCTCAAGCGCGAGGATCTGAACCACACCGGTTCGCACAAGATCAACAACGCGCTGGGTCAGGTGCTGCTCACCAAGCGCATCGGCAAGACCCGGGTGATCGCCGAGACCGGTGCCGGACAGCACGGGGTGGCCACGGCCACCGCCGCGGCGCTGTTTGGACTCGACTGCGTCATCTACATGGGCGAGGTGGACACCGAGCGCCAGGCGCTCAACGTGGCCCGCATGCGCCTGCTGGGTGCCGAGGTCGTTCCGGTCAAGACCGGTTCGCGCACCCTCAAGGACGCGATTAACGACGCGATGCGTGACTGGGTCACCAACGTCGAGACCACCAACTACATCTTCGGAACCGTGGCCGGACCGCACCCGTTCCCCGCGCTGGTTCGTGATCTGCAGAAGATCATCGGCGAGGAGGCCCGTCAGCAGGTCCTCGACCTGACCGGCGCGCTGCCCACCGCGGTGACCGCGTGTGTCGGCGGAGGATCGAACGCGATGGGAATCTTCCACGCGTTCCTCGACGATGCCGATGTGGCCCTGTACGGCTTCGAGGCCGCCGGTGAGGGCGTGGATACCCCGCGGCACGCGGCGACGATCACCAAGGGACGCCCCGGCGTGCTGCACGGTGCGCGTTCGTACCTGCTCCAGGATGAGGATGGCCAGACCATCGAGTCGCACTCGATCTCGGCCGGACTCGACTACCCGGGCGTGGGTCCCGAGCACTCGTGGCTCGCAGACCTCGGCCGCGCGCAGTACCGTCCGATCACCGATGCCGAGGCGATGGAGGCCTTCCGCCTGCTGAGCCGCACCGAGGGCATTATTCCCGCCATCGAGTCCTCGCACGCGCTGGCCGGCACGCTCAAGCTCGGCCGCGAGCTTGGACCGGACGCTACCATCCTGGTGAGTCTGTCGGGTCGTGGGGATAAGGATATGGAAACCGCGGGTCGCTACTTCGACCTGATCGACGAGGGAGCCACGCAGCTGTGACCCAGGTACACGACACCCTTGCGGCACTGCGCCGCGACGGTTCCGGGGCCCTGATCGGATACCTTCCGGTCGGCTTCCCCGACTTCCAGACCAGCGTGGACGCCGCGGTGGCCATCGCCGAAAACGGCGTGGACATCATCGAGCTCGGTGTGCCCTATTCGGACCCGGTGATGGACGGGGCGGCCATTCAGGCGGCCACCGTTCAGGCCCTGGCCGGGGGGTTCAAGCTCGCCCACGTGTTCGAGGCCGTGCGCCAGATTCGTGCCCGCGTGGACGTGCCGGTCCTGCTGATGACCTACTGGAACCCGGTGATTCAGTACGGACCCGACCGCTTCGCCGACGACCTGGTCGCCGCCGGCGGTGCCGGGCTGATTACCCCGGACCTGATCCCCGATGAGGCCGCCGACTGGCTCTCCGCCTCGGACCGGACCGATCTGGAGCGCATCTTCCTGGCCGCCCCGTCCTCGAGTGACGAGCGCCTGAAGACCGTCTCGGAGCTCAGCCGCGGATTCGTCTATACGGTATCCACGATGGGCATCACCGGGGCCCGCAGCGAGATGGACGGTGCCGCCCGCGCATTGACCACCCGCCTGCGCGCCGCCGGCGACAACTTCGCCTGCGTGGGACTGGGGATTTCCAGCGCCGCCCAGGTGCGCGACGTGCTCAGCTATGCCGACGGTGCCATCGTCGGTTCCGCGCTGGTCTCCGCCCTCGCCGAGGGTGGAGTGCCCGCCGTGGCGGCCAAGGCCGCCGAGCTGGCAACCGGTAAGAGCGAGTCGAAGTAGAATTATCCGCGCCGCCAGGCGTATCTGAAGAAAGGCGTGACCCGGGTGATTTCCCTGAGCATCCCCAGCCCCGAGATTAACTCGTTTAATATCGGGCCCATAACCATCTACTTCTATGCCCTCTGCATCATGGCGGGCATCGTCGCCGCGGCGTTCCTGGTGAACCACCGCCTGAACAAGCTGGGAGCCGGCAACGGCGTCGTGCTGGACATGATCCTGCTGACCGTGCCGATCGGCATCATCGGCGCGCGGATCTTCCACGTGCTGACCCACCCCAACGACTACTTCTACCCGGGAGCGAACCTCTGGGAGGTTGTCGACATCCGCAGCGGTGGCATCGCGATCTTCGGTGCGCTGCTCGGTGGTGCCGTGGGTGCCTGGCTCGGCTGCAAGTGGACCGGACTGCGGTTCTGGGTCTTCGCCGACGCACTGGCCCCGGGCCTGCTGCTGGCCCAGGCCTTCGGCCGCTTCGGCAACTACTTCAACCAGGAGCTCTTCGGTACCCCCACCGACCTGCCCTGGGGCTTGCAGATCGACAGCACCAACGCCGCCTGGCCGCTGGGCCTGCCCGCCGGTACCCTGTTCCACCCGACCTTCCTCTACGAGGTCATCTGGAACCTGCTCGGTGTGCTGTTCCTGCTGTGGCTCTCGCGCAAGATCAACGTGGGCTGGGGCAAGGTCTTTGGTGCCTACCTCATCTGGTACGGTGCCGGACGCACCGTGTGGGAGTCGATCCGCATCGACCCGAGCGAAATTTTCCTCGGAATTCGGGTAAATGTTTGGGCCGCCCTGCTCGCCATTCTGGTGGGAATTGTCCTGATCATCGTGCAGAACAAGCGCCACACCGGTTTGATCCCCTCGGCCTACCGGCCGGGTCGTGGCGATAAGGACGCTCAGGCTGGAGTAGGATCTTCACACACCGATGTGGAGTACGTAGATACCACTGACCCCTCGGTTCCGGCAACGGCGCCGGTAGCTGAACCGGCCACAAGCCGGGAAGGCGCAACCCCCTAACCCGCTCGGGTTCAGCCAGAACATACCCAGTTACAACGCATTGGCCCGGGACAGGTTAGACCTGCCCCGGGCCAATGGCGTCCCATCCCCTTAAACACTCCGTAAGGGTGGATTCATGACGCAACACAGTCCCTATCAAAGCTTCTCCGCGGTTCCGCCGCGGCAGGGGCTTTACAACCCGGTTCAGGAAAAGGACGCCTGTGGCCTGGCCGCGGTCGCTACCCTGCGCGGTACCGCCGGACACGACATCATCGAGCTGGCCCTGCAGGCCCTGCGTAACCTCGAGCACCGCGGTGCGATCGGCTCGGACGCCGGCACCGGTGACGGCGCCGGTCTGCTGAGCCAGGTCCCCGACGCCTTCCTGCGCGAGGTCACCTCGTTCGACCTCCCCGAGGCGGGGGAGTATGCCGTCGGTATGGCCTTCCTGCCCCAGGACGCCGCCGAGCGCGCCACCCAGAAGGCCGCAATCGAGCAGATCGCCGCCGAGGAAGAACTCACCGTGCTGGGCTGGCGTGAGGTTCCCACCGACCCCGAGCACCTCGGTACGCTCGCCCGCGAGGCCATGCCCGCGTTTGAGCAGCTGTTTGTGCGCGTGGAAACCGAGATCGCCCACCACGCTCCCGAGCCCCAGTTGCACGAGCACTCACCGATCGAACCCGGCGCCCCGGAGGAGGTGAACCCCAGCCCCACCAAGCTTGTCTCCAACCTCTCCGCGGCCTCCACGGCCACCTCCTCGATCCCCACGATCACCACCCCCTCGTCGAGCGCCTCGATCCCCACTCCCGCGCGCTCCGAGGACATTCCTCCCGCGGTCCCCACGACCGCCGCGCGTCCCGCCCGCCCGGATCCCCTTTTGCTGGATCGGCTGGCCTACCGACTGCGCCGTCGCGCCGAGCATGAGCTCGGTGCCTACTTCGCCTCGCTGTCGAGCCGTACCCTGGTCTACAAGGGCATGGTCACCACGCTCCAGCTTGAGCCGTTCTACCCCGATCTTTCGGATGCCCGTTTTGCCTCCAAGCTCGCGCTGGTGCACTCGCGGTACTCCACCAACACCTTCCCGTCGTGGCCGCTCGCGCAGCCGCTGCGCATGCTCGCCCACAACGGCGAGATCAACACCGTGGAGGGCAACCGTAACTGGATGCGCGCGCGTCAGTCTCAGCTGGCCAGCGACCTGCTTGGCGACCTCTCGCCGCTGCTGCCCATCTGCACCCCCGGCGCCAGTGACTCGGCCTCGCTGGATGAGGTGTTTGAGCTGCTGACCCTGTCGGGTCGCTCGATCACCCACGCGATGACGATGCTGGTGCCCGAGGCTTGGGAGAAGAAGGCCGGGTTGGATGACAACCTGCGCGCCTTCTACGAATTCTCGGCGCTCCAGATGGAGCCCTGGGACGGTCCCGCCGCGCTGACCTTCACCGACGGTACCCAGGTGGGTGCGACCCTCGACCGCAACGGACTGCGTCCGGGACGCTGGCTCGAGACCACCGATGGCCTGGTTGTCCTCGGCTCCGAGATTGGTATCCTGCCGATCGCCCCCGAGCGCGTGGCCCGCAAGGGACGCCTGCGTCCGGGCCAGATGTTTGTGGTGGACACGGCCGAGGGCCGGATCATCGAGGACACCGAGGTCAAGAAGGGCCTGGCCGAGTCTGAGCCCTGGGCCAAGTGGCTGGAGACCGAGCAGATCACCCTCGAGGACCTGCCCGAGCGCGAGCACATCGTGCACACCGCCGCCTCGATCACCCGCCGTCAGCGCACGTTTGGGTACACCGAGGAAGAGGTGCGCATCCTGCTGGCCCCGATGGGTCAGAACGGTGCCGAGCCGCTCGGTGCGATGGGATCGGACACCCCGATCGCCGTGCTGTCAGACCGCCCGCGCCTGGTGTTTGACTACTTCACCCAGCGCTTCGCCCAGGTGACCAACCCGCCGCTGGACGCGATCCGCGAGGAGCGGGTCACCTCGCTCTCGATCGGTCTGGGACCCGAGCACAACCTGCTTGAGGACGCCCCCGCACACGCACGCCGGGTGATCCTGAAGTTCCCGGTGATCAACAACGATGAGCTGGCCAAGATCCAGCACATCGAACCCGAGGACCTCTCCAGCGCGCCCGCCGAGCTCGCGGTGACCATCCGTGGTCTCTACCGCTTCGACCGCGGCGAGAACGCGCTGCGCGACCGCCTGGACGAGATCCGCGCCGAGGTGGACACCGCGCTGGCTCGTGGCGCCGAGTTCCTGGTGCTGAGCGACCGCGAGTCCACCAAGGACCTGGCCCCGATTCCCTCGCTGCTGCTGCTCTCGACCGTGCACCACCACCTGGTGGAGCGGGAGAACCGCATGCGGGTGGGCCTGATCGTCGAGGCCGGTGACGTGCGCGAGGTGCACCACGTGGCCCTGCTGATCGGCTACGGCGCCACCGCGGTGAACCCGTACCTGGCGATGGAGACCTGCGAGCACCTGACCCGCACCGGTGTGATCACCGGCATCACCCCCGAGCAGGCCGTCAAGAACGTGATCTACGCCCTGGGTAAGGGTGTGCTGAAGATCATGTCGAAGATGGGTATCTCGACCGTGTCCAGCTACGCCGGTGCCCAGGCCTTCGAGGCCGTGGGTCTGTCCCAGGAACTCATCGACGGCTACTTCGGTGGCACCGTGAGCACCCTGGGTGGCGTGGACCTCGGTGTCCTGGCCGCCGAGACCATGTCCCGGCACAAGAGCGCCTACCCGGACAACTCCGCCGAGCGGGTGCACGAGCGCCTGAACACCGGCGGCGAGTACCAGTGGCGTCGCGACGGTGCCCCGCACCTGTTCAACCCCGAGACCGTCTTCAAGCTGCAGCACGCGACCCGATCGCGCCGTTACGACATCTTCCGCGAGTACACCGCCCTGGTGGACGAGCAGAACGAGAAGCTGATGACCCTGCGCGGCCTGTTCCGCCTCGAGGGCCACGGCCGCACCCCGGTGCCGCTGGACGAGGTGGAGTCCGTCGCCGACATCGTGAAGCGCTTCTCGACCGGAGCGATGAGCTACGGCTCGATCTCCAAGGAGGCCCACGAGACCCTGGCGATCGCCATGAACCGTCTCGGCGCCAAGTCGAACACAGGTGAGGGTGGCGAGGACACCGAGCGTCTGCTCGACCCCGAGCGTCGCTCCTCGATCAAGCAGGTGGCCTCGGGCCGCTTCGGTGTGACCAGCATGTACCTGACCCACGCCGACGACATCCAGATCAAGCTCGCCCAGGGTGCCAAGCCCGGCGAGGGTGGTCAGCTGCCGCCGACCAAGGTCTACCCCTGGGTGGCTCGGACCCGTCACGCGACCCCCGGTGTCGGCCTGATCTCGCCGCCCCCGCACCACGACATCTACTCGATCGAGGACCTCAAGCAGCTCATCTTCGACCTCAAGCGGGCGAACCCCGCCGCGCGCATCCACACCAAGCTGGTCAGCCAGGCCGGTATCGGTGCGGTGGCCGCGGGTGTGGCCAAGGCGCTGTCCGACGTGATCCTGGTTTCGGGTCACGACGGTGGTACCGGTGCGTCCCCGATGAACTCGCTCAAGCACGCGGGAACCCCGTGGGAGCTCGGCCTCGCCGAAACCCAGCAGACCCTGATCCTGAACAACATGCGTGACCGCGTGGTGGTGCAGGTGGATGGTCAGCTGAAGACCGGCCGCGACGTCATCATCGGTGCCCTGTTGGGTGCCGAGGAGTTCGGTTTCGCGACCGCCCCGCTGGTGGTGTCGGGCTGCATCATGATGCGTGTCTGCCACCTGGACACCTGCCCGGTGGGTGTGGCCACCCAGAACCCGGTGCTGCGCGAGCGCTTCACCGGCAAGCCCGAGTTCGTGGTGAACTTCTTCGAGTTCATCGCCGAGGAGGTGCGCGAGTACCTCGCCGCCCTGGGCTTCCGCACCCTGGACGAGGCCATCGGTCGGGTGGACCTGATCCACGCCGGAGATGCCGCCGCCCACTGGAAGGCCCGCGGACTGGACCTGGACCCGCTGCTGTACAGTCCCGAGACCGAGCAGGCCCTGCGCGGCATCCGCACCCAGGACCACGAGCTGGATGAGCACTTCGACAACCAGCTGATTGCACACGCCCGTGCGGCCCTGGAAAACGGTGAGCCGGTGGCGATTGATCTGCCGATCAACAACACCGACCGCGCCGTGGGCACGATGCTCGGCCACGAGGTGACCAAGCGTCACGGCGAGGCCGGGCTGCCCGAGTCCACCATCGAGGTTGCGCTGCACGGTACCGCCGGTCAGTCCCTCGGTGCGTTCATGCCCGCCGGAATCGCGCTGCGCCTCGAGGGTGAAGCCAACGACTACGTGGGTAAGGGACTCTCGGGTGGTTTGATCACCCTGCGTCCGCCGCGCGAGGCCACCTATAAGGCCGAGGAGTCGGTGATCGCCGGTAACGTGATCGGCTACGGCGCCACCTCGGGCCAGATCTTCCTGCGCGGTGTCGTGGGCGAGCGCTTCCTGGTGCGTAACTCCGGGGCCACCGCGGTGGCCGAGGGTGTGGGTGACCACGCACTGGAGTACATGACCGGCGGCGAGGCCCTGATCCTCGGACCCACCGGCCACAACGTGGGTGCGGGTATGTCCGGTGGTGTCGCGTACATCTACCGTCTGAACCCCGAGGCCGTGAACCCCGACGCCCGCGAGAGCGGCGAGCTGGGTGTGCACCCGCTGGACCGCGCCGATCAGGAGCGCCTGCGCGAGCTGCTCGGCCGTCACTTCGAAGCAACCGGTTCGCCGGTGGCCGAGGCGATCCTCGCGGACTTCGAGTCCGCCTCAACCGAATTTTCTAAGCTCGTACCGCGCGACTTCGCCGCGGTACAGGCCACCCGTGCCCAGGCCGAGACCGAGGGTCTTGACCTGGACGGCGACGTGGTTTGGGAGCGCATCCTGGAGGTGACCCGTGGCTAACCCGCGCGGATTTATGGAGACCACGCAGCGCGAGACCGCTGCCCGCCGCCCGGTGTCGGTGCGAATCATGGACTGGAAGGAGGTCTACGACAAGCGTGATGGCGCGACCGTGGCCCGCCAGGCCGGACGCTGCATGGACTGTGGTGTGCCCTTCTGCCACCAGGGCTGCCCGCTGGGAAACATCATCCCCGAGTGGAACGACCTGGTGCGTCGGGGCGAGGGCCACGCGGCCATCGAACGCCTGCACGCAACCAACAACTTCCCCGAGTTCACCGGCAAGCTGTGCCCGGCCCCCTGCGAGAGCGCCTGCGTGCTGGGGATCAACCAGCCCGCGGTGACGATCAAGGAGGTCGAAGCCTCGATCATCCAGGACGCCTGGGACAACGACTGGGTTCAGCCCCAGCCGCCCGAGCGCATCACCGGCAAGACCGTGGCCGTGGTGGGTTCGGGCCCCGCGGGCCTGGCCGCCGCCCAGCAGCTGACCCGCGCCGGTCACACCGTGGCCGTGTACGAGCGTGAGGACCGCATCGGTGGGCTGCTGCGCTACGGCATCCCGGACTTCAAGATGGAAAAGGGCGACATCGACCGCCGCCTGGACCAGATGCGCGCCGAGGGCACCCGGTTCCGTGCCGGCGTGAACATCGGGGTGGACCTGACCTGGGAGGCGCTGCGCAAGCGCTTCGACGCCGTGGTTGTGGCCACCGGTGCCACCATCCCGCGCGATCTGCCGATTCCGGGTCGTGAGCTGTCGGGTGTGCACTTCGCGATGGACTACCTGGTGCCGGCCAACCGTGCGGTGGCGGGGGAGACCCCCGAGAACCTGATTGACGCCCGTGGCAAGCACGTGGTCATCCTCGGTGGTGGCGACACCGGTGCCGACTGCATCGGAACCGCGCACCGTCAGGGCGCCGCGTCGGTGACCACGCTGGCGATCGGCAAGCAGCCGGGGACCGAGCGCTCGGATGCTCAGCCCTGGCCGACCATGCCGACCCTGTTTGAGTTCCAGAGCGCGCATGAGGAGGGCGGTGAGCGGGCCTACCTGGTCTCCACCGTCGAGTTCCTGTCGGACGAAGATGGGAATCTGTGCAGCATTCGTGTTGCCGAGACCGAGTTCGTGGATGGGCGGCGTGTCCCCAAGGCCGGGACCGAGCGTGAAATCCCCGCGGACCTGGTATTCCTTGCGCTGGGCTTCACCGGGACAGAGGGCGACACGGTACGCGACCAGCTCGGGCTTCCGATCGCCACACAGGGTAACCTGGAACGAGACAATGATTACCGGACCAACCAGCCCGGGGTCTTCGTTGCCGGTGATGCCGGCCGCGGTCAGTCGCTCATCGTATGGGCGATTGCCGAGGGTCGTGCGGCTGCCGCGGCGGTAGATCGCTACCTGGAAGGCACCAGTTCTCTCCCAGCCCCGGTGCACGCTCATGAGCGGGCGCTCTCGCTGTAATCACCCCAGCCGCGGCATGTGCCGCAGAAGTTTGGAGCTCTATACCCATGAGACGCGCAAAAATTGTCGCGACACTTGGTCCGGCCACGAACACGTATGAGAACATCCGCGCGATCCTTGAGGCCGGCGTCAACGTCGCTCGGATGAACCTCAGCCACGGTGACTACTCGGTCCACGAGGCCGTGTACACCAACGTGCGCAAGGCCGCCGCGGACCTTGGTCACCCCACCGCCGTTCTGGTGGACCTGCAGGGACCCAAGATCCGTCTGGGCAAGTTCGAGGGTGGTCCCTACGACCTCGCCGAGGGCGACGTGTTCAAGATCACGACCGACGACATCATCGGCAACAAGGACATCTCCTCCACCACGTTCAAGGGCCTGCCCGCGGACGTGAAGGTCGGCGACCCGCTGCTGATCGATGACGGCAAGGTGGGCCTTGAGGTCACCGCCGTGGACGGCAACGTCGTCACCACCGTCGTGACCGTGCCCGGTCCGGTCTCGAACAACAAGGGCATCAACCTGCCCGGCGTTGCCGTGAACGTGCCCGCACTGAGCGAAAAGGATGAGGCCGACCTGCGCTGGGGCCTGAACCTCGGTACCGACTTCATCGCCCTCTCCTTCGTGCGTGACGCCAAGGACATTGTTCGTGTTCACGAGATCATGGACGAGGAGGGTCGCCGCGTTCCGGTGATCGCCAAGATCGAGAAGCCGCAGGCAGTGGACAACCTCGAGGAGATCATCGAGGCCTTCGATGGCATCATGGTTGCCCGTGGTGACCTCGGTGTGGAGCTTCCGCTGGAGGCCGTGCCGATCGTGCAGAAGCGCGCCATCGAGCTGTGCCGTCGTGCCGCCAAGCCGGTTATCGTCGCCACCCAGATGCTGGAGTCGATGATTTCGAGCCCGCGTCCGACCCGCGCCGAGACCTCCGACGTGGCAAACGCCGTACTCGACGGTGCCGACGCGGTCATGCTCTCGGGCGAGACCAGCGTGGGTGCCTTCCCGGTGATCACCGTGGCCACCATGGCACGCATCGTGGAGTCCACCGAGGAGCACGGCCTGGAGCGCATCCCGGCCCTGGGCAGCAAGCCCCGCACTCAGGGTGGGGCCATCACGGCCGCCGCCGCCGAGGTGGGCGAGTTTGTGGACGCCAAGTTCCTCTGCGTGTTCACCGAGACCGGTGACTCGGTTCGCCGGACCTCGCGTCTGCGCAGCCGGATCCCCGTACTCGGCTTCACCCCGCTGGAGTCGACCCTGCGTCGCATGCAGCTGAACTGGGGTGTCGAGGGTCGTCTGATCGAGACCGTGACCCACACCGACGCCATGTTCGGCCAGGTGGATGACGCGCTGCTGGGCGAGGAAATCGCCGAGCAGGGCGACAAGGTGGTTGTGATCTCCGGTTCGCCCCCCGGAATCTCGGGTTCGACCAACGACCTGCGCGTGCACCGCATCGGTGACGCGGCCAACCAGGTTGTTCCGGCGTACGAGAAGTAGAAACGCCAGCAGTGACGGCCCCGGGGGTTTCCCCGGGGCCGTCCCGCTTTTAACGCCCTCGGCCCCGTCCCGCCGCCCCCGTGTAGGGGATATTTTTGCGGGGCGCATATGGGTAGTGTGCGGTCATGACCACCAGTGATGCCGCCCCCGTTCTCATCCCCGCGGGCACCGTGTTTTCGCCCGCGGACATCACCTTCTGGGCCGACCGGGATAACCGGAGCCTCGAACAGGCCATTTCCGAGGCGGATGTGCTGGTGAGCTGTCCACACTCGGGCGCGGCCATCCCCGCCGAGATTTCACGCTTTTTGGCCCCCGAGTTCACTCGGCGTCTCCAGTACGATTTTTCCGACGTGGCGACCTCGGCAATCGTGCGTCGCTGGGCCGAGATCGATCCCCGCATCGTCTATGTGGAGAATCCGCATCCGCGCCTGATCCGCGATCCCAACCGCAAAAAGCCCGAGGACCCGGCGGCACTGCTGGCCGAGGCGATCGGACGGGTGCGGACGGCCGGCGCGTATCAGCGGGCGGACCTGACCGGGGTGGACGCGATCCGCCCGGTTACCTTCTCCTTCTATCCGCTGCTGCGGGTGCCCAGCACCGAGGAGGAACTCTCCGAGCTCACCTCAACCTTCGAGGCCGTGGCCGAGCAGGGCCTCGGTGTCTATGAGCGCACCCGGGACGAGCTGACCGAGCGCTTCATCGCCGCCGCCTATGCGCGCGCAGCGGCCGGGGGAGACGCGCGGTTTACTCGGCTGAGTTTCCACGACACGATGAACACCACCACTACCCGCGAGGGTGCCGTCAACGTTGAGCGGGATCCGGCGGACCGGCTGCCGCGCGTGGTGGCGCTGTCCAACCGCGGCGATCACGCGGGTAATCCGCGTCCCGAGGGGCCGGTCACCATGAACCCGGTGCGCCTGCGGATGCTGGCCTCGGCTCACCGCGAGGCCTTCGCGGTCGAGCGCGCCGAGGATGTGGCCCTCAATCAGCCCTACCTGGGCAGCCAGGAAATCATCGCCGCGGGGGAGCGCTTCGCCCGCGAAACCGATGCGGCGCAGGCCGGCGTGCACCTGGATGCGGTCCAGGCGGAGTTCCTGCGCGAGTTCCTGCTCGGCGACGCGGCGGCCCGGGTGCTGCATGAGCCGGGTACCGGCTGGATCACCGAGGACCCGGAACACGTGGACCGGATCGCCCACGCCTGCCGGGCGGCCTGGGATCGGTATCGGGACGCCTAGCGTGCCGTTTGGTGACCAGAATCCCGAGCGAGCACGTGTTTTGCGCGTCTAATCCTTTCCCGAATACACACGTGAAATCAATGCATCAGTGTGCTCCAAGACACTGATTTTGGAGAACCGCTAAGTGGGTGCTGACATACTGGGCGCTAACCTCTTGATAAGTGCTTTGGGTTGTCCTACACCACGTGCAACTGCGTTGTTGCCCGAGATTGTTGTAATCAGATCGGTACTGTTGCGTGCGGTTTCCTCCTGCACTGATCATCACCATAGAACTCGGTGCGGCACGGAGTTCCTGCCACACTCGGTCATGGGCGGGGTTTGCAGAAGCGTGGTGAGGGGCCGAACTAGCCGCGAGTCCTTGGACCACCCTGTCCAGCCCGAGGGGACTGAAATGGTCGAGCCACTGCCCATCGGTATCGCTCCAAATAGTTGTTCCTCCTGGGTAGCTGTGATTGTTGTCGCCCCACAACAGGGTGCTGAGCGCACGACGGTTCTGAACCGTGACACGGGTGAGCGCGTACACATTTGGTAGGCCGGGAGGAATCGTAACTGCGAGGGGCAGGGGCGTTTCCTTTCCGTTTATTACGGTGGCAGTTCCTGCTTGACCTTGCGTCTCCCAGCTTCGCGACGCAGTAGAAAGTGCTAGGTCAATCGAGAAGAACCTCAAAATGACCGAATGTGTCTTCGCGGTTTCAAAAATCGCTATCAGTGCTTTTGCGCGCCGCTTTACACGTCTAATAATCTCTTTCAAGTTTTTCGCGCCGTACCAATTCGTGTCCTCACCGTTTTCATCGATAATTGAAAAGCCGTCCGGGTCAGTGAATTGGACGTTGTCCCACGAGTCCATGATTTCACTGGTCTGCCCAAGAAAATTCGCAGGGAATGAATTGTCCGCACTAGCGGAATTTTCTTCCAAGACCTGTGCCGCGATCATCTCTTCAACGACAGAAACACTGACCGATTCTTGGCTTTCTGGAAGCAAAGAGCCCCGACGTGTTTCATTGACCACTCGAAGTAGTATGGCCCACTCGACTGGAACCCAGAGTTCACGTAGAAAGCCAGTTGCTGCGGAGATTAGCTCGACAGCTCCTTGTATGTGGTCCTTGTCGTCATGACTGAGAACCAGTATTTGTGGGCCATGTTTGCCCGCTTTTTTGCCTGCATCCTTACTCCCGCCAGCATCAACAGCAACTACCGCTCCGTCCAATTCTCGCTTCCAAATAAAACACTCGCCGTGCCCTGGACCCGCCCCGTCCGCAACAATCGCTATTAGCTCATTCGTCAAGTGGAAACTCCAATCAGTTCGAACGATGATCTAGCCGTGGCTAGATCGTAAAATGGCTCGCCCGCCAGCAATTCCGCGAGCGGAAAAATCATGGCGCGAGCATCCTCGGATGCCGTGTCAGATAGTTTCGCTAGCCCCAGAGCAATCCGAAGCCCGCACCGGCGATGATCGTGAAGCCGGCCAGCACCAGGGTGGGCACAAAGAACGAGTGGTCCACGAGCTTGGTGCCGAGCTTGGTCGAGCCGGTGTAGTCGAAGTTGGCGGCGGCGATCTGCGAGCCGTTGGTGGGCAGCAGGTAGATGCCGGCAAACGCACCGGCCCACATGCCCGAGAGCAGGCCCAGCGGGATGCCCGCGGCCAAGCCGATGGGCACCACCGTTCGGGTCGCCGTGGACTGGCTGGTGGTCAGCACACAGACCAGGAAGATGCCCAGCGCGAAGATCCAGGGCCAGTTACCCACCCAGCCACCCACGGTGTCCGCGATAACCTGCTGGTGGGCGCCGAGGAAGGTGTCGGTCAGCCAGGCCAGACCAAACAGGGCGATCGCCGACACCATACCGGCCTTGAACACGGTCATCGTGGGGATCTCGGCCACCTTGGGGCGCGCGACCAGCAGGATCAGGGTACCCACCACAAACATGACGATCTCGATGATCGGGGTCATCGCCAGCGGGACCTGGCCCGGGGCACCGTCGACCAGGCCGGGGACCAGCGGACGCAGATCCTTGAACAGGCCGAAGATCACGATCACCAGCACACCACCCAGGAAGATCAGGGCCGCGTTGCGTCCCTTGGCGGTGGGGGCGACGTCGGCATGGGAGAGCGGTCCATCCTGCTTGGGCGCCTCGAACTTCCCGGCGGCGATCCGCGCCTGAATCTCCGGATCATCGGCGATGTCCTTGCCCAACCGCGAGACCACAAACGAGGCCAGCACGATCCCCACCACGGCCGCCGGGAAGGTGACCTTCACGATATCGATCAGCTCGTAGCCGTAGGCGGGTGCGTCGGTCAGGGTGACCATCGCGGCCATGGCCGCGGATACCGGACTACAGGCCAGCGCGACGCCGGTGGCCACCACCGAGAGCGAGAGCGGGCGCGAGGGGCGAATGTTGTTTTTATAGGAGAGGTCCTGGATCACCGGGAGCAGCGGATAGAGAATATTCGAGGTTCCCGCCCCCGCCGAGAAGAGGAAGGACACCAGCGGTGCCACCAGGGTGATCTGCTTGGGGCTGCGCGAGATGAGCTTGGCGGCGACCCCGACCATCCAGTCGATGCCGCCGGCCGCCTGCATCATCGAGGAGGCCAGCACCACCGAGAGCACGATGAGCAGGGCATCCACCGGGGGAGAGCCCACCGGTTCCCGGAACACGAAGACCAGGATCGCCACACCGGTGCCGCCCCAGAGCCCCAGACCCACGCCACTGGAGCGGGTTCCCATGATGATGGCACCCAGTACCACCAGCAGTTCCAAGATGAATGTGACGGCTTCCATAGTGCTGCGTCCTCTCCCGGCTCCCGCGCGCACGCGCGGCAGAATCTGCGCTCAGCCTAGCGACGCGCGGACACAAATTGGGTAAAACAATCAACCCAGAACGGGGACGTGTGTCGGGCCTGTTTCGCGCGCTAATGTGGGAGGCAGCCTTCGTTTTTTCGACTACCCGATCGAGAATTACGGACGTGGGCACCCGAACGCCGCACCCCCCATACCCATGACTCGAGGGGCGTGGCACACCCGAAGGATCCCGATGCGAACTCTTTCCCCGCCTCGGCTGCAATTCGACTGGACCCCCCAGGCGGCCGAAGTCCTGACCTCTTTTAGCGACCCCTCCCACCCCCGCGCCCTGGCCCTGCTGGGCCCCACCGGCTGCGGCAAGACCGCCATCTCCAGCCTGGTCATCGCCGAGCTTGGCGAACCCTACTCGGTTCTGCGGATCCGCGGGGTCTCCTTCGGCAGCGACAGTCCCTACCTGGCCATCGCACACCTGGTGTCGGGGACCGTGAGTCCGGCCGATACCCCGGTGAGCGTGCTGCGTCGCCTGGACGAGCGGCTCCGTCAGATTTCGGCCGATCGACCGGTGCTGCTGTACATCCAGAACTTTGAGCTGCTCGATTCGGCCAGCGCCGCCGTGCTGTCCACCCTGCTGGGGGCGGGCGAGTTCTCGGCACTGATCACCTGTGGGCCGGTGGAAACCCAGGCATCCCTGATGGGGGTGATCGCCGGCGGCATGGTAGAGCCGGTCGAGATTCGTCCGCTGTCCATCCGCACCGTACACAGGATTCTCGAGGCGGCGCTCCCGGGAACCGTGCCCTATCCGATTGCCGAACGCCTGACCCGGGCAGCCGCCGGTAACCCGGTGCGCCTGCGGGTGCTGGTGGAGCAGGCCCTGGCGGTGGAGGGACTGCAGTTTCGCGATGGCGTATGGTCGCTCAGCGGCGATGCGGCACTGGGCGAATCCGGTTCGCGTACGGACACCGCATTCCTCGGGGTCTATGAGCTGCTGGGAGAACACGAACGATTTGCGATCAACGCGCTGGCGGTGTTTGAGCGGCTGAGTATCGCCGGGTTGATGGATATTGCGGCCCACGCCAATCTGGAGCAGCTTGAACGCGCCGGGCTGATCATTATCGAGGGGGAACCGCCCCGCTATCGCCTGGCCTCAAGCACCGTGAACGCGTCCTTCCTGCGCTCACTTAGTCCCGATCTGGTGCGGGATCTGTGGCGGCAGTATGGGCAGCGCGTCCGCGCCCTGGAGGATACCCTCCACCCGGCCGCGATCCTGCGTGCCACCCGCGGTGGCGTGCGGGTGACGCGGGATGAACTGTACGCGGCGGCATTTACCGCCACCGGCGACCAGCGCCCCGATCTGAGCGATCTGCTGCTGGACCAGCTGGGTCCCGACACCGCGGAGACGTTTCTGATCCGCGCGGGAAATGCGCGCCAGCGGGGAAACATCCAGGCCTCCGAGGAGTTCGCCAGTCGCGCGGCGCTGGTCGCGACGGTGAGCGCCGAAGCCGCGCAGGCCCGCGCGCTGCACATCCTGAATGCGCTGGAGGATCGGGCCCAGGTTGCCCAATCCGAGCAGCTGTTGGAGGCATTTACCCGGTGGCAGCGTGAGCATGCCTCCACCGACGCGGTGGCCCTCTCGCTCGTGGTCTACTGCGACATGCTGATCGCCTCCCATCGCGGTCGTTGGCAGCGGGTGCGCGAAATCGCCGAGGAAAAGCGATTTTCTCGGCTGACGCCGGCCATGACCAACGTGTGTTTGATGCTGGTGGCCGAGGCGCTGTGTGTGCAGGGTCTCCAGAATGAGGGGATCGCGCTCGCGCGTCGAGTGTTCCCGGACACACTCAACCTGGTCTGGTTTGAGCTGCGCGACACGTCGGTGATGGCCATGTGGCGGGTGCTGCAGGTGCGCGGGGAATGGGACGAGTGCCGTCACCTGGCCGCCGTGCTGCGCGAGCGTTTTCCGCAGGCAGGCAGCACGTATGCGGCGGTGGGGGAGCTGGTCGATGGGTTCCTCGCGCTCCTCCAGGGACGAACCGAACGGGCCGAGCGTCCGATGCGGACAGCCCGCGCACTCTTTGCTCAGTTAGATCCCGCGGAGGGGGCCGAACTCGGGCGCGCGATGGAACCGCTGTTGGCCGATCCCGCCGCCCTGCCCTCCACGGATATCGAATTTGATCTCCAGGGTGTGCCGCGTCCGCTGGTGTTTTTGGGGGAGACGATCATGACCCGCGCCCATGCGGAGGGGCTCGACCTGCCCGCGGCGATCCTCACCCTCGTCGCCCAGGCCGATGCCCACCATCTGCGCGCCGAGTTCGGCTATGAGGTGTTCCCCGCCGCCGGGCTGATTCGCCTCCTGCTGGGTGCCGATCCGGGCACCTTGGCCTCAGCCGCCGAGAGTGTTCGGCGTGCCCGCACCGTTATTTCTCGGGCGCTGCGCCACAGCTCGGGTCCACTCTCGCGCGCGTGTGCGGCGTTTGAAATCGGCCTTGACCGGCCCGATGTCTCGGGTGCCGTGCGGGCGGGAAATCGGCTGAGCGACATGCTCGGGCTGGGTGCGTTTGTGTATGTCGGTGCGGGTGAGGCCGTGGGGGCGACATCCGAAACCACCGTGCCCGAGAACGAGCCCGAGGGGCTGTCCGAGCGGGAGCGGCACGTGTTTGCGGCGCTGCGGGATGGTCTGCGTAATCGGGAGATCGCCGCGATCCTGGGGATCTCCCCGCGCACCGCCGAGGGACACGTTCAGCGGCTGTACCGTCGCCTGGGGGTGCGCTCGCGCACCGAATTGCTCGCCGCCTACCCGGTCGAGGGCCGCGGGGTTACCTCGATCGATCCCGGGTCTGCCACTCAGCCCCTCGCCGCGGTGACCCAGCTGCGAGGTCGTGCCGGATGAACAATGTGATGGAGGGTGCCGAGGTTCGCGATGCGGTGATTATTCGTGATCGCGCGGTGAGTGTGCTGCGCGAGCCCGCGAGCGCCGGGGTGTGCCTGGTTGCCCCCGGTGCCATCGGCCTCCCGGATCTGGCGCGGGAAACCTGTGCCGCCGCGGGGATCGAAAAAACCATGCGGGTGGTGGGAAACCGCAGCCTGTCCGATGTGGCTTACGGCGCCCTGGCTCCCTTCCTCGGACCGATCCTGGATACCCCAGATCCCGACGCCCTCACCGCGCTTTCGGGATTCCGCGGCGAGATCGAGCGGCGCCGACAGGGTGCGCCGTTTGTCATTATCGTGGAGCAGGTTGAGCTGTTGGATTCCGCCAGCGCCGGCCTGCTCGCCCAAATTTCGATCGAGGCCTGGGTTCACCTGATGATCCTGGCACCGGGTGCCGCCCGTATCCCGCGCGATCTGCGGGCGCTGCTACTTGAGGGGCAGCTGGTTGAATTCTCGATGACCTCGCTCAGCACCGACGGCGTCATCGCGTTCGCGCACAGCCGCCTCGGGGGCATCGTCCCGTGGGCGGTGGCCGACCGCTTTGTCCGAATGGGGGGCGCCGCCCCGCAGATTCTTGAGGGTGGGCTGCGCGAGAGTGTGCGCACCGGGGCGCTGGTCTCCACCGAGGGCGTCTGGCGTCTTGTGGATGAGCCGAGGCTGGGGTCGGCGAGTGTCTGGCAGCTGCGTGGGATGCTCGCCCAGTTGGGCCCCGATGAAACCGACGCACTGAGCGCGGTGGCCCTGGCCTTCGCGATCCCCGCCAACCTCCTGGGTGAAATCTTCGGGGGTGACGCCGTGCGCGCGTTACGGGCGGCCGAACTGCTGGTGCCCATCGAGCGGGACGGGTCGGATGAGTCGGGGGAGGAGCTGCTGCGCATTCCCACCAACCTGATTGCCGTGGTGCTGCGCGAATCCCTGTTACCCTCGGCCAGTCGCGCGCTCTGGCAGCGGGTATTCTCCCGGTTGCCGTTGCCGCGGCTCCCCGAGTCGACCCTGCGCTATGTCGAGTGGACAATCGAGTGTGGCGGGGTGGTGGACACCCAGTCCCTCGGTGTTTTGGCCACGCTGGCCAATCGTGTCGGTCGGCCCGAACTGGCGCTGCGCGCGGTTGCCCTGGATCGAGAGACCCCGCGCTCCACGGCCATGCAGGTACAGCGCGCCCGGGCACACTTTTATCTGGGTGAATCCGCGGCGGCGCTCCAGATCATCGATGAGATTTTCATCGGCCCCGGCTCGTTGAACGATATTCAGCGCATCGCGACCCTGCTGGCACAGATCTATGTCACCACCGGACAGGGCTTTGACCGCATCGAGGTCATGCTGGATCGATGGACCACGATGGCCGAGGGCACCAACTATCACGGAGTGCTGGCCCAGCATGCCTGGGCGATGCGGGCCCCCGCCTTCCTGATGACCAGTGGGGACTATCGCGCCGCCCGCGCCGCGGTGGAACCGCTCCTGCAGCGATCGGGCAAAATCAGCGCCGAAACCGTGCTGATCGGCGCCCTCACCGGGGAGATCCTGGCGGTGACCGGCGACTTCGAGCGGTCGCTAGAACAGCTGGAATCCGCACTCGACCTGGTCATGCACACGGCGGAGTTGGCCAACTACGGGGGCTTCCTCTTTACCCGCATCGCGCTGGTGCAGTGCTCGTACGCCGACTGGGAGCGGCAGGATCGGCTCCTGGAACGCCTGGCCGAGGAGCAAAACGCCTGGATGGTTCGGCAGGGAGTTGTCGTCGAACTGCTGCGTGCGGTGCAAAACATGCAGGAGGGTGACTTTGAGGCCGGGGCGCGACACTCCCAGGCGGCGGTTGTCCTGGCCCGTGAGAGTGACCCCGAGCGCCTACGCCCGCTGGTCCTGGCCACCGCCGCGTTCACCGCGGTGGTCTGTCAGGATCTGGACCTAGCCGCCACCTACCTGGCCGAGTACGGCACCGTTGAATACGGGGGAACGCCCCTTACCGACACCCTCACGCGCGCATACGCGGCCTATGCGCGGTATCTGGTGGACCCGAGTCTCGGGCTTGATGAGTTGCGCGCTCTTGCCCGAGAAGCCGGGGAGCAGGGGCACTATCCCGCCCGCGTGCAGATCCTCCTGCTTCTGATGGATCTGGGGGACCGCGAGTGCCTGGGCGAGATGACGGAGATCACCGAGGGCGTCACCGATCGGATGGGTCGAGCCGCCCGTGCGTTGGCTCAGGCGCTGCGCACCGGACTCGCCTGCGACTTCGTGTATGCCGCGGAGATCGCGATCGAGTGTGCTCAGCACTACATCGCCGCCCGCGCCCTGACCAGCGCGTTCCTGGCCCTGCGCGTGGGTCCCGAACGCGCGCTGCATCGACGGGCTCTGGACGCTCTTTCCCTGCTGTCCCCGAGTGCCCGGGCGTTGGATCCGATGCTCAACGCCATGCGGGAGGCCACCGTGCTCTCCGATCGCGAGCGTGAGGTGGCGCGCCTGGTCGCGCGTGGACTCACCAGCCGGGAGATCGCCCGGGCGCTCTCGCTCTCGGACCGCACGGTCGAGGGCCACGTCCAGCGGGTTCTGCTCAAACTGGGGCTGGGCTCGCGCGAACGCCTTCTCGACGCGAACCTGGGCTTCATCGGGGACACCGCATAGGTACCGTGCGTCCCCACGACATTGACCGGCGTGCACCCAGATGGGTGCACGCCGGTCTTTTTGCGTAGGACAGGCGCCTCCAACGGGGGTCTACGCGGGCGGGGCACGTAGTTTTTGCGCCGTTAATGCGTAGGTTTGCGGCCCACCTACGTAGTTTTCTGAGGTCTCCCTGAACAAAACACGTAGCGATACGCATAGCACTACAAATTATCGCTTTCTAGATTGTTCCTAGTTGTGCGCCCCCTTGCACACATGAGTCAAAAGGAACGTTCGGTGAAGAACAGGAATTTCAGGATTGCGACGGCCGCCACGGTGGCGCTCGCGCTGATCGTGGGTGGTGCCTCACTGAGCGCCTACGCGGCCAGCGGCGCGGCAAGCCCCGAGGCTGCCCCCTCCGAGGCGGCACGCGCGGTCACCGCCAATGAGAACATTCGCGCGGTGGATGATGCCCCGGCGCAGGCCCCCGCCCCTCAGATCGGAACCGAGGCCCCGGCCGTCAAGCCGACTCGACCCGCCGAATCGACCACCCCCGCGGCGGCACCGACACCCGGGACCGCGAGCACTACCGCTCCCGAGGCTCCGGCCGAAACCGGTGCCGAGGCAACCGTCGAGTCCGCCCGGGCACCCCTCGCCGGGGAGTCTCTGGTGGCGGATGCGGGCGTTGTCACCCCGTTGGCGGCACCGACAGTGGTGCCGCCCGGCAGCAAGGCCGTGATCAACGTGCAGGTTGGTGGCACCCGTACCGCCGGTGGTGTGGTTGGACCGCAGCCGGGTGTGGGGTTGCGCCTGGTGACCCACAGCGGCGGACCCTCCAATACGCTGTATGCCCCCTGGGCAACCTGCACCTCCGATGCCGACGGTAACTGCGCAATCGTGGTGCCGTCCACCTTCACCTTCCCGCGTAACTCCAACGCTCCGTGGGTAGCCCTGCAGAACACCCCCGCGGGTGTGTTCTCGATTACGATGACGCGCACCGGCACCCAGAACACCGCCGTCACCACCCCCTATGCATTCCGAACCTCCTCGGGTGATTTCGCTCAGGGGCAGATCACCAAGTATCCGGCGGTTGGCTCCTCCGACTCGAGTGTGGCCCTGAACAGCACGGGAATCTTCCAGACCTCCCAGGACAACCCGTCGCTTGCCCCCAAGTGTGGGCTGAACATCGGCCTGCTGGTTGACCTGTCGTCCTCGCTCAGCGGCTCCCAGGCCGCCCTGCGCACCGCCACCACCGGATTCGTGGATGCCCTGACCGGCACCCCGACCCGCCTGGGCATCTGGACGTTCGGTACCAACTCCCCGGCCGCCGGTTCCTCCAACACCAACTCGGCGATGGTGAGCCTCGCCACCACCCAGTCCGCCGCACCGATCCGCACCAAGGCCAGCGGGCTCACCGTGCCCAGCGATTCGGGTACCAACTGGGATGCGGGTCTGCGCGCGATCACCTCGAGTTCCGAGGCGCTGGATCTGGTGCTGGTCCTGACCGACGGTGCCCCGACCTACCGGCTGAGCGCCGGTGGAGCGGTGAATGGTGTGGGTAACAACACCACCGTGGCCGACATCGAGGCCGCCGTATTTAGCGCCAACGCGCTCAAGGCCAAGGGCACCACCGTCATGGCACTGGGCATCGGTTCGGCCTTCACCGAGGCCAACATCGAGAACCTTAAGTCGATCAGTGGAACCCGCGAGGGCACCGACTTCCTGAAGGTTGCCGATTACACCGCCCTGAACGCACAGTTGAAGGCCCTGGCCGGCGCTCAGTGTGATGGCACCATCAACGTGGGCAAGACCGTAAAAACCGCCACCAATCCGGCCGGCTCGCCGGCCTCGGGCTGGACCATGAGCGTGACCAACGCCGCGGCCAATTCCGTCGCCCCCGCCTCCGCGGTGACCGGTGCCACCGGCGTGGCCTCGTTCAAGGTCAACAACCTGCCGATCGGCACCCCGCGCCCCATCACCATCGCCGAAACCCAGCAGCCCGGATACGTCCTGGAGCAGCAGGGTGGCAAGAACGCGGTGTGTACCCGCGCCGACACCAAGGCCGCCGTCACGGTGACTAACGTGGGCGACACGGGCTTCACCGTCGACGCGATCGCCAACACCTCGATCAGCTGCCAGATCGTGAATAAGGAGGTCACCGCGACGGTGACGGTCACCAAGAAGTGGATCGTCAACGGACAGAACTTCGCGCACGGTAGTCAGCCCTTCGGGGCGGCGTCCTACACGCTGAACGGCGCGGCCGCCCGCACCGACTTCGGAACCAAGCAGACCGGATTCACCGCCGGACAGAGCGTGACCCTGGCCGAGCCCGCCCCCACCCAGATCCCCTCGGGCTGCCGCCTGCTGGGCGTTGATGGTCTGGAAACCCGCATGCTCGTGGTTGGCGACAACGCCTTTCAGCTCACCAACCGGTTTGAGTGCACCAGCACGCTCCAGCTGAACAAGGTGGTGCGCGGCGGAACCGCTCAGCCCTCCGACTTCACCCTGAAGGCCACCCCCGGTGGTACCGGTATCAGCGGAATCAGCGTCGCCGTCAACCCGGGCACCGTGGTGCTCTCCGAGAGCGGTGGACCCAGCGAATACCGCCCGGTTGTGGCCGCGGGAACCACCCTGGTCCCCGGTGCCGTGGGCTCCTGGGTCTGTGAGCGCGATTCGGGTTCCGGATTCACCGGAATCGCCGACGGGCGCAACGGCTCGATCACCGTCGGATGGGGCGATAAGCTGCGCTGCACGGTGACCAATGAGGCCGCGACCCTGACCCTGTCCAAGGTTGTGCTGAATGGAACGGACACCCATGCCGTTCCGGGTAACTGGACGCTGTCGGCCCTCACCAAGCCCGGTGACGGCCCCGTGCGGGGCACCCACGTGACCGGATCCGCTCGGTCCACCGCGATTCCCTTCACGATCGCCCCGGACCGCGAATACACACTCGGCGAGATCGGACTGGTGAACGGATTTGTGCGGGCCTCGCTGATCTGCGATGACGGCACCCGCACCTTCACCCCCGAGAACGCCACCATCAAGGTCGCGGCCAACACCTCGCTGCACTGCGAGTTCACCAACGCCGCGGTGCCTAGACTGACGATCGTCAAGACCGGATGGGAACTCTCCGAGATCATCCCCGGCACCGGACCGATCGGGTCCCCGGTGATCGACACCTCGATCCCGCGGCCCTCGGGGAGCGAAGTCCAGTGGACCTACCGCGTCAGCAACACCGGCGCCCTGCCGATCGAGAACATCTCGGTCCTCGATAACAAGCTTGCGGCGAACGCCGTGAACTGCCCCGCCGCGAACACCCGCGACGATGGCACCCGATTCCTTGCGGCCGGCGCGTCCATGACGTGCTGGGCACGAGGATCCCTCACCCCGTAGTCACACTCCTCCTTCGCACCACCTCACATAAAGGAATCATCATGAAGATCTCAACTCGCGGTATCGTCGCCGGCGCTCTGGGCCTCGGGCTCCTGGCCGGCGGTAGCACCTTCGCCCTCTGGAGCTCCACCACCGACGCCGACGCCGGCACGATCAACACCGGTAACCTGCACGTCGCCGTGGCCGGTGCTCCGGTCTGGACCGACGTCTCGACCGACGTGGTGGGCGCCCCGGTTGCCATCCCCGACGCCACCAAGTTCAAGACCGTTCCCGGGGACACCCTGAACCGCACCCAGGACATCAACGTGACCCTGACCGGTGACAACCTCAACGCGACCCTGAATGTCACCTCGAGCGCCCTCAGCGCCCTGGATGCGCAGGGTGTGGCCAAGGCCGGAACCGGCGGGCTCACCGCGACCTACATCGTCCTGGACAAGAACAACCAGGCCGTTCCGCTGGTGAGCGGCACCCCCTCGGCTAAGACCGCGCTGGGTACCCCGGTCACCCTCAAGGTGCCCAAGAACACCGGCACCACCCCGGACACCTACACCGTGAAGATCGAACTCGCCTTCGATAAGACCGCCACCGACCTGACCTACGCCAGCGCGCAGGCGGTCCTGGGTAACGTCAACTTCTCGCTCGAGCAGAGCACCCGCGGCTAGTTCCACCCTCGGTGGGGTGGGCGCACCCCCTGCCCACCCCATCGCAGTACTCTCCTCAGTTTTGAAAGGCCCTGACCCATGAAACGCACCCTTGCCGCCGCCACCGCGCTGGCTCTCGGCGCCACGCTCGGCACCGCCGGCGCCGCGACCTGGGCCCTCTGGTCGCAGCAGACCGCCGTGCACGATGCCGTGACCATCGGCTATGCGGGATTCGCCGTCGGCAACCCCGGGGCAACCCCCGCGCAGATGGACCGCGCGGCAAGCCCGCAGGCGAACGTCACCTGGTCGGCCAGCTCGGCGCCCGGCGGGAACCCGATCACCGCCCTGCAAACCAAGAACTTCGCCGACGCGGTGATCCGGGTGGATGGCCAGTCGCAGGGCAACCGCGGGCTCGCCTATGCACTGCGCGGTGCCCACGTCACCGGCGGTGACACCACCCTGGTGGATGGTGCGCGCGTGCGCATCGTCCGGGCAAGCACGGCCGAGGGCTGTGCCCCGGCCCTCAACGCCGATGCCGGCACCCTCTATGAGGGGGCGCTGGCGGCCGCGCGGATTCCCGCGCGCGAGCTGGTTTCCTCGGCCTACAGCACGGCGGGTTGGGACACCCCGGAACACGAGTTCCTGTGCCTGCGCCTGAGCCGTCCGGTGGCCCTGAACACCACCTATACCAACATCGGATCCGCGAGCGGCACCTACACCAATCCCGAGACCGGTGCCCGGGTGAGTGTTTCGGGGGAGGATCGCTGGTCGATCGGCCTCGGCTACGACACCCGGGCGTTCCAGGCGAGCTTTGCCCTGGACTTCGGTTTCGAGACCTTCCGCGGTCGGTTCGCCGGATAGCCCATCATGTCCATCCTGATCACCCCCACCGAGCCGGGCACGGAGCGCCCCGACACCTCGCCGGACAGCCTCGAGCCTGGGAGCGCGTCCGGGTCCTCGAATGAGTCCGGGCTCGCGAGTGAGTCTGGGTCCTCGAATGAGTCCGGGCTCGCGAATGGGTCTGGGTCCTCGACCCGGCGCGGCCGTCGGGCATCCCAGACCGGGACTCCCACGCCCCCGCGCGGATTCTGGTTCGGGGTCAGGCGGGGGGCCGGGGCCGTGCTGCTCGCGCTGCTGGTCCTGGTCAGCGCCGCGGTCACCGTGGTTCCGCTGGTGATCGGGGCGGTGCCGCTCACGGTCCTGACCGGGTCGATGCAACCCACCATCCGCCCCGGCGACATCGTGGTGTCGGCCCCGGTCGAGGCGTCCCAGCTGAGCGTGGGCGACGTGGTCACCTTCCAACCGATCTCCAACGATCCCACCCTGATCACCCACCGCATTCGCTCGATGAGCGCGGGGGACTCGGGTGTGCGTCTGGTCACCCGCGGGGATGCCAACGGTGCCGATGACCCGGAAATCGGTGCCGATCAGGTCCGCGGACGCGTGCTCTACACGGTCCCGTATGTGGGCTGGGTCACCAACCTGGTGGGCGGCAACATCCGCGGCCCCCTCATCACCCTCGTCGGCCTGGGACTGGTCGGCTACGCAGTCTTCACCATTGTGCGTCGTCCCCGCGGCGCCACCGAAAGGAACACACCATGAAACGGATCACCGTTGCCGCCGTCGCGGGCGCCCTCGCCCTGACGGTTGCGGGGCCCGCCCTTGGCGCACACGCCGCCGACGAGATTGGGCTCGCCTGGGACGGACACTCGGGGTTCGCCGCGGAGCTCGACCGCCCGGTGTTTGTAACCCCGCGGGTGGTGCCCGGAGACGCCGACTCGCGCTCCTTCGTGGTGCGCAACCAGGGCGAAACCGCCGCGGTCCTCACCGCCAAGATTGTCAACGTACGACTCACCGGCAACCCCGCGGACGAGTACTACCGGGACTTCACCGTGAACAGCCTCCCGGTGATCGACCGCTTCGGCACGGACACCACGATCCTGATCACCCGCGTGCAGCCCGGCGGTACCGCCACGGTCGACCTTGACTACGATCTGCCCGAGGCTGCGGTGACCGGCAACTATCCGGTGGCCGACGAGCAGGCGGTCTCGGTGGCATTCGATGTGCGGCTGACCCTGGCAGGGGAGAGCCGAATCGATGGCCCGCCGGTCAGCCCCACGCCGACCCCGTCCGCGCCCACACCCTCCGAGCAGCCTCCGGTGGCAGGTCCGCCCGCGGCCGCCGGCCCCGGCACCCTGGTACGCACCGGCGCCGAGGGGTGGCCGCTGATCGCCGCCATCGGCGCACTCCTGGCCGGTGGAGGCCTGGCGCTTCGGCGGCGAATGAATGGTGCAGCCTCCCGGCGCACCCCCTAGAACCACCGCCGGTGGTGATCCGTGGTCGTCATGGGTCCCGAATCACCGCCGGCGTGGACCCCGCCCGCTCCGACCCCTGTCGGAGCGGGCGGTTTATTGTGCCCCGACAGTCCGTATGCAGACCGGTGTCGGAGCGGGCGGTTTGTGTGCCCCGACAGTCCGTATGCAAACCCGTGCCGGAGCGGGCGGTTTATTGTGCTCCGCCGGCATGCGCACGCGCGCGCATGCCGACGGGGGAATCGGGTCGGGGATAGGCTGGGCACACCGGTCATCCGGGCCCGCATCACGAGTGTCCAGGGCCCGCGGCCGAGGTAAGGAGCACACAATGAATCCGTCCGACACCACCGCCACCCGCGCAGTCGAGATCACCCACACGCTGGAATCCCTGGTGCGTGACCCCGCCAGCGTGGGCGTCGCGGGCCGCATCCCCGGTTCGGCCCTCGCCCTGGCCGGGCTCACCCCCGCCGGGGAGCGCGTAGATTTCCTGCACGGCCGCACGGCCCTGGAGGAGTTCGGCCCCGAGATCTCCCGACCGCTCACCGCCGAGCACCGGTTCGACTTCGCCTCGCTCTCCAAGCTCTTTGTGTCGGTGGCGGCGCTCAGCGTGGTGGAATCCGGGCTGGTGGATCCGGACGCCCCAATCGGTGAGGTCCTCGGTGATGCGCTGCATCCCGACGCCCGCCGGATCACCCTGATGAACCTCCTGGCCCACGACTCGGGCCTCCCCGCCAATACCCGGTTCTGGGAGCAGAACCCGGGTGCCGACGCGCTCTGGGCCCACGTTCTGGGGACCGCTCCGGTGCGCGCGCCGGGGGAGGGTCACGAGTACTCGTGCATCGGGTACAACATTCTTGGACGCATCCTGGAAACGGTGAGCGGGGAAGACCTGCCCACCCTGATGCGCACCCGAGTCCTAGAACCGCTGGGCACGCGGAACACCGGCTACCACCCGATCGACCCCAGCGTCGCCGTGGCCACCGAGGAGCAGCCCGGCCGCGGACTGGTGCGGGGGAGCGTGCACGATGAGCTGTCCTTCTTCCTCGGCCGCCCTAGCGGGAACTCGGGCCTGTTTGGCCCCGCCGACGATGCCCTTGCTCTGGGTCGAATGATCCTGGCCGACGGACTCGGCGAGCGTGGACGGGTGCTCTCGCCCGCCTCGGTTTCGCTGCTGGCGACCCCGCGGATCCACGCGACCAATCCCGCGGGCACCTTCGGCCAGGCCGTCGGTTTTCGCGTGCACGATGCCGAGTTTATGGGCGCGGTGCCGGGACTTGGGCACACCGGATTCACCGGGACGATGCTGGTGGTGGACCCGGTGCACGAGAGCGCCGTGGCGCTGCTCACCAACCGCGTGCATCCGGGACGCGCCCGGGCGAACGTGTTCGCGCTGCAGCGGCTGGCCAGTGAAACCGTGTGCCTCGCGGGTGTGACAGTCGGATAATCGGAGGACCGGATCCGCCGTGCGATATCATCACACTATGAGCGACTCTACCCCGAAACCCCTCCGCGCCGACGCCGAACGCAACCGCGCAATTCTGTTGACCGTGGCCGGGGAACTGTTCGCCGAGCACGGCATCGGGGGATCGCTTGAGGATGTCGCCCGTCGTGCCGAGGTGGGCATCGGCACCCTCTATCGCCGCTTTCCCACCCGCGACGACCTGATCATCGCGCTCTACAGCGAGCAGCTGGAGCACTTCGTGACGATCGCCAGCGACGCCGTAAACTTCGCCGACCGCGATGCCGCCCGCGCCTTCCGGGCGTTTGTGCACTACACGATCGAGCTCCAGTCCGCCGATCGAGGCTTCTCGGATGTGCTCCTGGACGGGTTCGAGAACCCCCGGATCTTCCGCGACGAACACGAGCTGATTCGCGCGGGGATTACCGAACTGTTCGATGCCGCCCGCGAGGCCGGCGTGATTCGCGCGGATGTGTCGGATCGTGACTTCCCGCTGATCCTCCGCGCCACCGCCCACCTGGCTGGTGCCCCCGAACGAGCCGACGAGCTGGCGCGCCTGGCCCGACTGCTCATTTCGGCACTGACCGGCGATTTCACCATCCCGCTCCCCGTCGCCGAGGGATAGCTAAGGGGAGCCGCGGCTCCGACACGGGCGACGCGCGCGGTGGGGAAATTTGAGAATCCGGTATGGTCGTGTCGCAAAAACGGTGTTAGCCTGACCAAGCGGCGCACCCGCCGCGTTCCGTTTACACCCCTCCACTCACCGGAGCGATGTGACGGGGTGGCCTCCGCCTAGCGGATGGCCATCATGGACCTACGGGGAGTGAAACACGGTTATGCGCTTTTCCAAACGCTGCGCGGTCATCTCGTTGACTTTCGCGCTCACCCTGGGCGGTGTGGGCTTTGCCGCCCCCGCCCTCGCCGATCCCGGCACACCCACGGCGCCGTCTTGGGAAGACGTGGCCGCCGCGCGGGACGATGTCGCCAAGTCGCAGGCTCAGGCAGCCGCGATCCAGACCACGATTCAGCAGCTCAGCGACGCCTCGGATGCGGCCGATGTCGCCACCCAGCAGGCTGCCGAGAAGCTTCAGGTTGCCCGCCAGAAGGTCACCGAGACCCAGCAGCGCCTGGATGACCTGCACGCCCGCCTGGAAGCCGCCAAGTCCGATGATGAGAATGCGCGCAAGGCGCTCGGCTCGATCATCGCTCAGTTTGCCCGCGCCGGCGGCGGCACCGGTGTCAGCGCGGCCCTGCTCTCCGGCGGCAAGACCGACGGCAGCGACCTGCTGTACGAGCTCGGCACGATGGAAAAGCTCTCCAGCGGCCAGGCCGCCCTGCTCGACCGCGCCAAGCAGACCAGCAACCTGGTGACCACGCTGGAAGACCAGACCAAGGCTGCCCAGGCCGAAAACGTTACCGCGCAGAAGGAGGCCGACGCCGCCTTCAAAACCGCCAATGATCGCGCCAACGCCGCTCAGGCCGCGGTGGATAACGCGCAGGTCGAATCGGCCACGCTGAACGCCCAGCTCGCGTTCCTGCAGGACCGGAGTGCAAGCCTGGATAGCGCCTACGCTGCGGCCCAGGCTCAGGCGGCCGCGCTGAAGGCTCAGGCCGAGCAGGCGGCCCGGGACCGTGCGGCCGCCGAAAAGGCAGCCCGTGATGCGGCCGCGGCTGCCGCAGCCGCACACCCGCCGGTCACCACCCCGCCCGTGACCCGTCCGCCGGCAACCGGCGGCGGACACACCGGTGGTGGCAACTCGGGTGGCGGTAACTCGGGTGGCGGCAACACCACCCCGCCGGTCACCACGCCTCCGGTCACCACCCCGCCCGCCGGTGGCGGGGGAGGCGCCCCGGTGGGACCGGCCGCCGCCGCGACCAGCGCCGTCAACTTTGCCTATGCCCAGCTGGGCAAGTGGTATGTCTTCGCCGGTGAGGGTCCCGACGTGTGGGACTGCTCGGGCTTGACCATGATCGCCTACCGCCAGGCGGGCATCAACATCGGATACCACACCGTGGGGGCGCAGTACCGCCAGATGACCGCGGTGGGACGACTGGTTCCGCGCTCCAGCGGGCTGGTCCCCGGCGACCTGCTGTTCTACTCGCAGGGTGGCAACACGAATAGCCAGACCATGTATCACATGTCCATCTACGTGGGTAACAACCAGATGATCGAGGCACCCGAGCCTGGGAAGAAGGTCCAGCTGGTTCCGGTCCGGACCCGCAACCTGGTTCCGAACGTGGGCCGTCCGGCCGGATAGGCCCGCGCCACCATACAATTCGCGACGCCGGATTGGGCATATCGTTTTCGACACGAAACTGTTCCCGATTCGGCGTCGCCGCATTGTACGGGCGTATAGTGGCAGTGTGTCTGATCCAGAAAAGTCGACGCGCAAGCCGCGTCCCATCCTGCAATCCGCCAAGCTGGCAAACGTCCTCTACGATATCCGCGGCCCGGTGCATGAGCACGCCGCCCGACTGGAGGCCGACGGACACAAGATCCTGCGGTTGAACATCGGCAACCCCGCACCGTTCGGGTTCGAGGCGCCGAGCGCGATCGTGCGCGACATGATCGCCACCCTGCCCGCCGCGAGTGGATACTCCGATTCCCGCGGCATTCTCTCGGCCCGCCGGGCAATCTTCAACCACTATCAGGTGCGCGAGAACTTCCCCGCGTTTGATGTCAATGACATCTACCTGGGTAACGGCGTCTCCGAGCTGATCACCATGACCCTGCAGGCGTTCCTGAACCCCGGGGACGAACTGCTGATTCCCTCGCCGGACTACCCGCTGTGGACGGCCTCGGCCACCCTCGCCGGCGGTAACGTGGTGCACTACAACGCCATCGAGGAGCAGAACTGGGAGCCCGATATCGCCGATATCGAGGCGAAGATCACCGACCGCACCCGTGGCATCGTGGTCATCAACCCCAATAACCCCACCGGTGCCGTGTACTCCAAGGAGGTGCTGACCAAGCTCGCGGACGTCGCTCGTCGGCACGACCTGGTCATCTTCGCCGATGAGATTTATGACCGGATCCTCTACGATGAGGCCGAGCACATCTCCATCGCGACCCTCGCCCACGATGTGCTCTGCCTGACCTTCAACGGTCTGTCCAAGACCTATCGGATCGCCGGCTACCGCTCGGGCTGGGTCATCATCACCGGGCCGCGCGATCGCGCCGCGTCCTTCATCGAGGGAATCTCGCTGCTGTCGAGCATGCGTCTGTGTGCAAACGTGCCCGCGCAGTTTGCGATTCAGGCCGCGCTGGGCGGCTATCAGAGTATCGATCCGATGCTCAAGCCCGGCGGCCGACTGTATGAGCAGCGCCGCGTGGCCGTGGATATGCTCAACGCGATTCCCGGTGTCTCGGTGGTTGCTCCGCAGGGTGCACTCTACGCGTTCCCGCGGCTGGACCCCGAGGTGCACGAGATTCACGATGATGAGAAGTTTGTGCAGGACCTCCTGCTCAAGGAGCACATCCTCGTGGTTCAGGGCACCGGGTTCCACTATCCGCGACACGACCACTTCCGCGTGGTGACGCTGCCGGGTGTGGGCGACCTTGAGGTGGCGCTGGAGCGACTGGGAAACTTCCTGTCTTCCTATCACCAGTAGCGGTTGTTTCCGGTGTGCCCGTCTCGCGTTCGGCGAGGCGGGCACACCGCGTTGACCGACGTCGTCAGCGAGGGGGATCGGCGGCCCTGCTAGGGTATGGGGAGCGCCCGGGCAGATCCGGGCGTTTTTGCGTGTGCGGCATCCGCACCAAAACGAAGGACCCCCGTGACCGACTCCTCCTTCCCCGCGCGCCGCGCGGGGATGCTCGCCCTGCCCGAACCCGACATCCCGATCGCCCCCTCCGCCACGATTTCCTCCGCCATAACGTCCTCCGCCGCTACATCCCACAGCACCGCTACATCCCACAACACCACGCGCTCCACCGCTATCTCGCCTACTGCTAGCCCCGCCACCGCTACCCCCGCCACACTCGACGCGGTTCGCGAGCGCATTCATCGCGACATCAATCCGCAGATTCAAATTCTTCTGCGCCCACACGGGCATCAGGTCATCCTTGACCTCATCCAGGTTCCCTATCCGCTGCGTGGCCAGCGTCTCGCGGATCGCGCCCTTGATCTTCTGTGTCGCCGTGCCGATTCCGCCGGCTGGGAGATCGCGCTGGAACCCCACCCGGCATTTGGCAGTGACACCGGCAGGCTTGCCGCCTGGTATCGCGCCCACGGTTTTCGCCCCGAGGCTCCCGGCGAGAATGCGTGGATGCACCGCCCACCCCGTTTTGCGGTCGCCCCCAGCTAGGCGGGCAGGCAAAAACGGTGCGTACCCCACGCACCGGGGCACGCACCGTTTGAGTGCGACCGCGGGCCGTACCGGGCCGCGGTCGACAGGCGGTACGGTCTAGGCGGCGTCCTCCTCGGTTTTCCCACCGGTCGAGGCGATCTCGGCGACGAACGACAGCCCGCTGGCATTGTTCTTGGTCATCGAGAGCATGCGATCCATGTACGGTTCGAGCGCGGTGACCTTATCTAGCGGGGCACCAACGATGAGCTGGAAGCCGAGCCCCTGCCAGGCGGCCACGGCACGTCCGGCGAATTCGGCATCGGATTTCACGAAGCCCTCGTCGAGGAACACCGGGGCAAAGCGCGGCCGGGTCCGCGATTCATCGCCGAGCTGGAATCGCAGTGCGGCGCCCACGATGAAGGCGACCAACTCCTGAGATTCACCACCGCTCTTTCCGCCGAGGGAGGAGTAGGTGCTAACCTCGACGCCGTCTACGGTCTGGCGGACGGCGGTGATTTCCACGTGTCGGCGCACATCCAGCAGGTCGTCTCGGCGACCCTCGCCGTTTTCGCGGAGCAGATCCATGAACGCGCGCAGCCGACCGAAGCGCTCCTGCGCGGCCGCGTCATCCAGGGCCTCGGTGGAACCGGCCGACAGCTCACGCAGTTCGCGTCGGAATCGGGTCACGTCCTCACCGTGCAGGCGCCGCAGGGCGATCTTGAGCCGGTCACGACCGGCGCCAAAGGGCAGGGTCGAGAGGATTTCGTTCACCGGATCCAGGCGCTCCTCGATCGCCTCGATCGCGCCATCGAACGCGCCGCCGAGGGGAACCAGGTCCTGCCCGCTCCACTCGGAGAGTCGGCGGGTCCATTCCTGGCGACGCTCGTGCAGGCCGGTGGTGATGATCGTGTCGAGGATATCGCGGTACCCCTCGGCCGATTCGATGGTGGTGCCGAGGTTCGGGTCGGGCCAGCGGTCCTGGTAGATCCGGAACGCCGATTCGAGGGCGGACTCGGCGGCGGCGGCGGCCTCGCGAGCCTGGGTGGACTGCGCGCGCAGGCGATCGCCCAGGCGCTTGACCCCCGAATCGAATGCGGCCAGATCGGTTCCCCCGCCCACCGCCGCAAGCTCCTCATTCAGGCGCTCGGCGTGTTCGGGGGCGAGCTCGGCGGTGTTGACCCGTTCCCAGGCCTCGGCCAGCTCGTCCTCGCGGTCCACCAGGCGCTCGTGTTCGGTGGCCAGCTGGGCGCCGGCGTCCTCGGCGAGGAAGCGTTCCCGCTGGGCGGCGTCGCGCTCGACCCGCAGGCGGGTTTCCTCGTCGCCCAGGCTGCGCAGCACGTCGCTGTCGGCGAGCACGCGCTCGCGTTCGGCGGCGAGCTCGGTGAGCGCGGTCTCCACCGCGGTCACGTCAATCGTGGACCAGCGAGCGTCGCGCACCAGGCGGTGAGCGTCCCGGTGCGCGCGCAGCACGGCCAGACCCGCTCGTTCGGCACTGATCTCGCCCACCAGCGCGGCCAGCCGCGCATCCAGCTCGGCCACCTCGGCTTCGATCTGGGTGAGCCGGGCGGTGTTGGAGAATCCGATAATCGGGCGCACGTTATTGTCACCGTGCGCGCCGCGACTGCCGTCTCGGGTCTGACCACTCGGGGCAACCCGGCGTCCGGACCCGCGCAGCTCGGCGGCGGACTCGACACACAGCGCGTCGGTGTGGGCCGCGCGCACCCGGTCCTGCACCCAGTGGGCGTAGGGGGAGTCCTGGAAGACCAGCTTGCCCGAGATCATCTCGGGGTCGGACTCCGCCGGCGTGAAGGCACCCGCGGGTACGCCCTCGAACACGATCCGGGTCGACAGCTCCACCTCGTCGATGCTGCGCGAGAAGGCGTCCAGGTGGGCCTCATCCACAACCAGGATGCGCGAGACCGGGCCGAGGGTGACCTCGGCGGCGGTGCGCCATCGTTCCTCCCCGGATGCCAGGTCGATGAGTTCGGCCACAAACGGCAGGTCCGCGGGGTTCAGGCCGGCGGCCTCGGCCAGGGCCAGCCGCGCCTGGTGCAGGTGGGGCGGGACCAGACCGGTCCGCCCGCTGAGCGAGATGGCCTCGTCCCGCAGGGCTCGGCGGTCGGATTCGAGCGGATACTGATCGCGGCCGCGGGCGTTGATGCGGTCCTCATATTCCTGCTCGCGTTCGGTATACGCGGCGAGGAATGTGTCGGCGGCGTCCTGGGCGGCGGTGAACTCGGCGGCGGATTCGGGGACGGCACCCAGCACGGTCACCCGCTCGGTAAACGCGTCGCGTTCCAGGGCCACCTGCTCGCGGCGGTGTTCGAGCGCGGTGCGCTGCTGACCCAGGTCTTCGAGAACGTCACCGCCGTTCTCGCGCTGCTGGCGCTGAATCGTGGCGAGCCGGGAAGCTAGTCCATCCTCGTGTTCGCGGGCGGTGGCGATCCGTTCCCGGGCACCGCGTCGATCGGCCGCGTTGGCGGTGGTGGCCGCCTCCAGTAGCTCGCGTTCGGTGCGGACCCGCCACAGGTTGAAGGCGGTCGCACCCTCCCGATTGACCCCAAACGTGTCGATGGTGGCCTCTTCGGCGCGGGCGCGGGCGTGTTCGGTCATCAGCGCGGGTACCGCTCCGAGTACCGTGGACTTCTGATCCTCGGTCACCATTGCCTCGTAGGACTTCTCCAGATCGGCGAAGTGCGCCAGCGCGGTGTCGGCGGCCTCGAAGGTGGCCGGGCGTTCCAGCACCATCGACTTATAGAGACCATCCACCGTGCGCACCTGCTGACCCGCCTGAATCCGGGCGAGCAGGCGCAGGGCCTTGGACCCGTCCCCACCGGCCCCGATGCCGAGACGCGTGTGCAGTTTCTGGGCGAATTCCAGATAGGTCCCGCACACCTGGATGCCGGGGGCCACGCCGCGCAGCGCCCGGCGATCGAAGCGGCTCTCGGCGATGGTCGCCAGCTCACGCAGGTCAAACTCGCTATCGAGGATCGCCATCTTCATCGACACGTTCGCCGAGGCGGCGGCACCACGCGGCACAAAATAGGTGCGCAGCACGGTGAAGCGCCGCCGATTGTCGTCCACGAAGGTCATCGAGATGGCGCCCCAGGTGGACGAGTTCTCCCCGCGCAGCACCCGATCGAGCATGACCCCGGTTTCCGGGTCGCGGCGGGAGTCTGTTTTGCCCAGCAGATAGGACAGCAGGTTGCGCTGATCCGCGCCGCGGGCACGCCCGGTGGTGGCGTCGTTCGAGGCGCCGTTGAACGCGGTATCCGAGGGCATCATCAGGGCCAGGTAGGCGTCCATCAGGGTGCTCTTACCCGAACCCGAGGCACCCGACAGAAGCGTGGCGGTGGGGGAGAGGGGAATCGCATGGTGCCCCTGGAAGCCACCCCAGTTCACCACCTGGAACAGCTCGGCGCGCCACTGGGTGGTTCCCTCGGTGGCGCCGTCAATGTGGAAGAGGGGGGCGTCGCTCACTGGGTGATCTCCTCATCGGTGTGGGTCTCGGTATCGGCTTCGGGCACCGACCCGTTATCGGCTTCGGGATTCTCAAAATCCTCGGTCTCGACATCCTCAGTCTCGACATCCTCAGTCTCGACATCCTCAGTCTCGACATCCTCAGTCTCGACATCCTCGGTCTCGACGTTCGGGTCCTCACCCTCGGCCTCCGCCCCGGAGCGCGTCCGGAACCACTCGAGCAGTTCGCTCAGGCGTTCGAGCGGCAGCAGAACCTCGATGACCGGGGCAATTCGGAAGCGGTCGGGATCGTCCGTGCGCAGCAGAATCTGCGAGCGGGCCATCGAGTCGATGGCCTTATCGGCCTTCCGGGCATCACCCGACTGGTCGGTGGAATACGCGGGGCGGAACTGGGCGATCCGTCCCAGCATCTCCTCGCGCCCAACATGCACGCTTTCACGCCCGTTGCCCCGCTCGCTTCGGAAGCGTCCACGCAGGAACACCAGGAGAATGGTCTCCTCGCGGGTATAGGCGGTATCGCGCAGCAGGGTCGGGAAACGTCCACCCTCCTCGGGGTGAGCCTGACGCTTAAACGCGACCTCATACGCGCGATCGATATGCAGATCGAGGAACAGATCGTTCAGGCGGGAGCGCAGCACGGCCTCGGAGGCTAGCAGGGTCTTCCACTCGCGCGGGTGGTCGGCGGCGCTGAGGTAGCGCCCGCGCAGCAGCGTGACCAGCGCGCGTCGCTGCGCCAGGTCTAGGCGACCCTCATCGCCCTCGAACAGCGATACGGTGCCCTCGGGATCAACCTCGGGCACGCCGTCTTCGATCATCGTGTCTCGGGTCATGCGAGGGTGTCCTCCTGGGCAGTCGGGGTGGTACGGGGCGTCTGAGTGGACGTGGCTGTCGGTGCGGTGTTGGTAGTGTCGCCGTCGCCCGCCTCATTGGAATCAAACATTCGTTCGATCTGGGCAAGTGCGCGCTGCGCCTCACGATCCAACCGCACCCGGGGCACCCGGAAGGTGCGCGCGGTGTGGTCGGGACGAATGGTGGAGAAGTCGTCGTAGGCATCGGGCTCGACGCCGATCTCGGCCTGGGTGAGCAGGTGAAGCAAACCAAAGATCTCCACCGGCCGGCGCAGGTCCGGACTCAACGTATTGAAGAGGTCGCCGAGGGCGGCCTCCTCGGAGTCTCGTGCCGCAAGACCAATTGCCGCGCGCACCTCCTCGAGATAGGGCCCACCTTGAACACGGATGGTATCGATCTCGGGTGCGGCCGGCGCATCCGCGGCATGATCCTCCAGCGGGGGAGGGGGCGCCGCCGACAGGGGATCCCACAGCCTTTCGCGCAGGTGCGGCGTCTCGGGTACCTCGGGCAGCAGTTCCACCGGGACCGTGGAACGGGGGCCCGCCGTGTGCATCCAGGTTTCCAGCTCGCGGCCGAGGGCGCGCAGCACCGCGTCGAGTTCGCGGTCGCGCACATGATCGTGGTTTTCGATGTGCTCGCGCAGGGTCGCGGTCAGGCGGCGACGCTGGGAGAGCACGTCATCGATCCCCGATCGCAGAATCGAAACGGTGCCGCGGAAGTCTCGGCGCGCCCCTGACCCCAATCCGGCGGCGAAGGGGTGATCGAGGATGGTCTGAATATCTCGGCGAAGCGCCGTCAGCAGCTCCTCGTTTCGCAGCAGCGTAAAGGCACCCTCGAATGCCCGCCCCTCGGCCGTGGCACCCATGAGCTCATCGGTTTTGGCCAGGTACTCATCCAGCACCTCGCCGATGGGACGCTCCTCGGCGCGGAAGTCGCTGATGATCTGGCGATGCATGGCGGCCACCGACTCCTCCACCCGCTTGAAGTCGCTGGGGAGTTGGCCGATGAGGTCGATCAGGTTCTGATATCCCTCATACATGCGCTCGTTTCCGGCGGCGGGTACCTCGCCACCGCCGCGCAGACGATCGCGTTCGGCCGTCAGCTCGGCAATGCGATCATCCAGTCGCTGAATGCGGGTGTGGGGATCGGGATCGGCCTCGGTGGCCCAGTGGTGCATGGTGTCAAGAATGGTTGTGAGTCGGGATTCACTCAGCAGAGCGCGATCCTTGGCCAGGGAGTCGACCAGCGCCAACGCCTCGAGCGCATGAGAGGTGAGCGAGTAGCGCTCCTCGCCGTCGTTGTCGCTGGATCGGTAAAGCCAGCGGTCGTTCATCCACTGCACGCAGAGCGAACGCCCGGTGCCCGTGGGAATCTCCTCGCCCAGCGCGGCAAGCTCCTGCAGATAGGTATCTACCTGGACGTGCAGCCGCTCGGCGTGGATGCTCTGCCGCTCCCGGCTGAAGGAGGTTCGGAAGATGGTGAGCACCAGGGGTGCCCACTTTCGATCGAGGAGACGAAGGGTGGGTTTGTCAAAAGACTCCCGCACCCGCGTCAGCTCTCGCAGTACGTCACTCACCGCGTCCATCCTCCCGTTGTCGCGTGGCCCACCGCCGGCGGGCCAACCTCTATTCTCTCGTACGTTACCGATTCGACACGATCCCGCCGCCTTCGGCGGGGCAAATGGGGGATAAGTCCACCGTGCCGGTGTGCTGTGGAGGAAAGCTTGCCCTTGGCATATGTCAGCGTTCACTGTATAGTCAGTGCATGCTGACATTAGCCTCGCGTCTCGACGTCATGAACCGCCTCGGCCGTGCCATGGCCGACGCCACCCGATCCCGGATCCTGCTTGAACTGATGAGCGGTCCCGGATATACCGGCAAACTCGCCGCGGATTTGGACCTCACCCGCACCAACGTCTCCAACCACCTGGCGTGCCTGCGCGGCTGCGGAATCGTGGTGGCCGTCCCCGAGGGGCGGGCGACGCGCTACGAGATCTCCGATCCACACATCACCCGCGCCATCGAATCGCTGCTGGGCGTGGTGCTGGCGGTGGACGATGGTGCACCCTGCCTCGATGCCGCATGTGCCGAACCCGGGTGCTGCCCGGGGGAGGATGCCGACGGTTCCGGTGAGACCTCCGCCGCCGTTCCGGGCACCCGAGCATACGAGCGCACGGGGGAGCGGAACTAGTGGCCGACGCCTGCTGCGGTCCCGCCGAGACCCCCATCGTCAGCCCCGCCGGATCCGGCCCGGTGGGGACCGACGATGACGACGCCCCGTTCCGCGAACCGCTGACTCCCTGGTGGCGTGATTCCGGTGTCCTGATCCCCGCCGCCTCGGGGGTGCTCCTGCTGATGGGTGCCGGCGTCTCGGCGCTCGGATTCCCCGGGGCCGCACTGATTATCCACGCGGCTTCGCTCGCGCTGGGTGCCTGGAACTTCATTCCCGGCGCGATTCGGAAACTCCTGCGTGGACGCCTCACCGTGGGGCTACTCATGACTATCGCCGCGGTGGGTGCGGTACTGCTGGGGCACGTGGCCGAGGCCGCGGCCCTGGCCTTCCTCTTCTCCCTGGCCGAGGCGCTCGAAGACCGCGCGATGGATCGCGCGCGTCACGGCCTGGGTGCCCTGCTCGACCTCATTCCCACCGAGGTGCGCGTGCTGCGTGGCGGACACGAGCGCGTGGTTGCCGGCGCGGATGTGCGCATCGGTGACGTATTGCTGGTTGCCGCGGGAGATCGGATCGCCACCGACGGCGTGGTTATGGCGGGCCGCGGCGGGGTCGATCTCTCGGCCATCACCGGCGAATCGATCCCCGTTTCGGTGGCACCCGGTGATCCGATTGCGGCCGGGGCGATCAACGGCTCGGCAAGCCTGCGCATCACGGCCACGGCCGATGGTCGCAACAACTCGCTCACCGATATCGTCGCGCTGGTGAGCGCCGCCCAGGAGCGTAAGGGGGAGTGGGCCCGCCGGGCGGATCGAATCGCGCGTCCGCTGGTTCCCGCGGTGCTGATCCTCTCGGCCCTCGTGGTCATTTTTGGCTTCCTAGTGGGGGACCCGGAGTTCTGGACCGAACGCGCCCTGGTGGTACTGGTGGCGGCCTCGCCCTGTGCGCTGGCGATCGCGGTCCCGGTCACGGTTATCTCGGCGATCGGTTCGGCCAGCCGGTTCGGAGTGATCGTCAAGTCGGGGGCGGCGTTTGAGCGCCTCGGCGCGGTGCGTCGGGTGGTGTTTGATAAGACCGGCACCCTCACCCGCAATGTGCCCGAGGTGGTTGCGGTCGAGGGCGGGGAGGCCGGATCCTCCGACTCGGCGCTGATCGCGGCCGCCGCCCTGGAGGCGCGGAGCACCCACCCGCTCGCCCGGGCAATCGTGGCGGCGGCGCCCGCCGGGAACCTGCCGGAGGCGCAGGAGGTGACCGAGGAGGCGGGTCGCGGACTCGCCGGACGCGTGGACGGTGTCCGAGTGCGTGTGGGTAGCGTTCGCTGGCTGCTCGACCCGGAAGCCGACGGCGCGCTGGTGAATGCCGCCGAGCGCCTGGCCGCGGTCGGCATGACCGTCGTGGTGATCGAGCTGGACGGCCGCGCCACCACGGTCATCGGCATTCGGGACGAGCTGCGGCCCGAGGCGGGGGAGACGGTCTCGGCCCTGCGCGCGCAGGGGATTGAGGTAGCGCTGCTCACGGGAGATTCCGCACGCACCGCCGAGGCACTCGCGCAGAGCGCCGGGATTGTCGCGGTGCATCACGAGCAGCTGCCCACCGATAAGGCGCGGGTCATCGAGGAGTATCGGCGCACGGCCACCACCGCGATGATCGGGGACGGAATCAACGACGCACCGGCGCTGGCCACCGCGGATGTGGGGATCGCGATGGGGCAGACGGGTTCGGCGGCCGCGCTGGAATCCGCCGACATTGCGTTTGTTGGCACCGATCTTCGCCAGCTCCCACGGGCGATCGCCCATGCGCGCCGCGGACTGCGGATCATGACCGGAAACATTGTGCTCGCGCTGGCGATCATCGTGGTTCTGGTTCCGCTGGCGCTGTGGGGCGTCCTGGGGTTGGCCGGGGTGGTGCTGGTGCATGAGATTGCCGAGGTAATCGTGATTCTCAATGGCATCCGTGCGGCCCGGATTCCCCGACAGGGGGCGCGGACCTAGCGCCACGGGGAGGGCCCAAAACGGTTCACTTGACATAATGTACATTATCAGCGCGATGATCTGATTGCGATTTGGGCACGGAGTGGCGGCCCCGCCACCGCATAACGTGTGTCTGCGTCAGAATGGATGTACCGGATACGTTTGGTGTGATCGAAGGGAAAGATCATGAGTGAACGACTCGTCATCGACAGCAGGCAGCTCAAGGACTCGGCGGTGAACGGGATTCGCGTGGGGCTCGGCGTCACGGGCATCGTCGCCGTTCTGGTGGGAATCCTGATCTTGACTCGGCCCGGATCCGCGCTGATAGCCGTGGGCTGGCTATTCGGGCTGTACTTCATCGTGGCCGGCGTGATGCGCCTGATCGCCGCGGCCCTGGCCACCGACTCGGATACCGTGTATCGCATTTCCAGCGGCATCCTGGGGCTCCTGCTGGTGGCCGGCGGCATCTACACGCTGGAAAACCCGGTCTTCGGCGCCACGATCCTCGCCACGGTCATCGGCATCACCTGGATCATCGAGGGCATCGCCGCGCTGACCGGACGCAGCAATGATCGCGCCAAATGGTTCGGGATCCTCTACGGAATCCTGAGCATCGTGGCCGGTGTGATGGTGCTGTTCATCCCGCTCAGCACGGCGGCGATCCTGCTGGTTTTTGCGGCCATCTTCCTGGTTATCGGCGGCATCCTGCAGATTATTCAGGCGTTCCTGTTTGGGCGTCACGGGTAGCCTGCCCGATACCCACTCCCCCAAAAACCACAAAAATCCCGCATTCGCTATGAATGCGGGATTTTTGTTACGTATTACTCGCCGGAGCCGAAGCTGCCGGTGTCCCCCACCAGGCGGGTGTTGTCGGCGGGCACGGCCTCGACGGCGGCCAGGGCAACCTCGGCGGCGAACTCGGCCACGTTGTAGAGCTTGCCGGCCTGCTCGCGACGCTCGGCGATCGCGCCGGGGTTCAGTCGGTCCAGCAGGGTTGCGGTGATCGTGCCCTCGATCATGTCGCCGGACACCACCACGAAGCCGATACCGGCCTCGGCCAGGGCGGGGATCTGCTCGCGCAGGGCGTCCTCGCCGGCGCGCTTGGACAGGGCAACCGGCTCATACTCGGGCATGGTCGGGGTCTGGCGGATGAAGTGGGCCTGGTGGCTGGTCACGAAGACCACGCGCGAGCCCTCTCCCAGCAGGGACTTGGCGCTCTCCAGCACGTTGAGCTGGGCATCACGGTTGAGCAGCAGGGCGTAGTTCTCGGCCATGCCGGACTCCATGCCACCCGAGGCGTTCAGGACCAGGATGTCCAGCGAGCCGTACTCGGCACGGATGGTGTCCATCATGGCCGCCACCGAGGCGGGGTCGGTCAGGTCGGCACCCACGGTGATCGCGGTTCCGCCGGCGGTACGGATCTGCTCGGCCAGCTTGAGCGCGCGCGCCTCCTTGTTGCGGAAGTTGATCACGACGCGGGCACCCGCCTCGGCAAAGTAGCGAACGGTGTCCGCGCCGACCCCGCGAGAGGAACCGGTGACGAGGACGTTTTTGCCGGCGAGGCTGCCCGGGGCGAGGATTTCAGACACTGTGTGATGCTCCTTGAAGGGTGCGGAAAGGACAAGACGGGCAAAGAGGCCCAGCGATGATTCTAGCAAGAGTGCCCCATCACGCCCGCGGCATATAAACACAAAGTGGGAACGATCCGCCTCTTTTCCGCGGAATTGTCCACCCGAACTGGTAGGTTTGCTGCAAGAGTTTTCGCCCACATCCTGAAAGGAATTGGACGACCATGGAGATGATTACCCCGTATATCTGGATCGCGTGGCTTGCGCTGATCCTGATCTTCATCATCATCGAGATGCTGACCCTGGAATTCACCTTCCTCATGCTGGCCATCGGCAGCTTTGTGGGGCTGCTGAGTGGCATCCTGCACGTGGAGTGGTGGGGCCAGATCATCATTGCCGGTATCGCCGGAATGCTGCTGATCCTGCTGGTGCGCCCTCCCCTGTTGCGTGCACTTCAGCGTGGCGGGGACCCCACCAAGAGCAATATGGACGCCGTGGTGGGCCAGGGCGGCGTGGTGTTGGAAACCGTGAGCGCCGGCACCGGCCTGGTGAAGCTCTCCAACGGGGAAACCTGGACCGCCCGCACCGTGGCCGATGGTCCCGGCACCGCGCTGGAACCCGGCACGGTTATCTCCGTAGCTCTGATCGAGGGTGCCACCGCTCTGGTGCGCCCCGACGCGACTCCCCCCGTCTAGGTCTCGCCAGAGCGGCGAACCAACACAGAACAAGAGGAACATCGTGAACGACGACGTATCAATTGGTGCCATTATCGGCATCATCGCCCTGATCGCGCTGGTGATCTTTGTCCTGGTGGTGATCGCTCGCGCGGTCCGCATCATTCCCCAGGCCAGCTCCGGCGTGGTGGAGCGGCTGGGTCGCTACCACAAGACCCTGCAGCCGGGCCTGAACATCCTGGTCCCCTTCATCGACCGTCTGCGCCCGCTGATCGACATGCGCGAGCAGGTCGTCTCGTTCCCGCCGCAGCCGGTGATCACCGAGGACAACCTGGTGGTCTCGATCGACACCGTGGTGTACTTCCAGGTCACCGACGCCCGCGCCGCAACCTATGAGATCGCCAACTACCTGGGCGCGGTGGAGCAGCTGACCACCACGACCCTGCGTAATGTGGTGGGTGGGCTGAACCTCGAGGAGGCGCTGACCAGCCGCGACAACATCAACGGCCAGCTGCGCATCGTCCTCGACGAGGCCACCGGCAAGTGGGGTATCCGCGTGGGACGCGTGGAGCTCAAGGCCATCGATCCGCCCCTGTCGATTCAGGACTCGATGGAGAAGCAGATGCGTGCCGAGCGGGACAAGCGTGCGGCGATTCTGACCGCCGAGGGAACCAAGCAGTCGGCGATCCTCGAGGCCGAGGGTCTGCGCCAGTCGGAGATTCTACGCGCCGAGGGTGACGCCCAGGCCGCCGTGCTTCGTGCCAACGGTGAGGCCGAGGCGATCAAGACCGTGTTTGCCTCGATTCACGCGGGAAACCCCGACAACAAGCTGCTCGCCTACCAGTACCTGCAGACCCTGCCCAAGCTCGCCGACGGCTCGGCCAATAAGCTGTGGATCGTCCCGTCCGAGCTCACCGAGGCCCTCAAGGGCATCGGCGGAGCCTTCACCCCCAAGGGTGACAACTCCCCCACCCCGAGCGCCCCCGGTGCCGCGACTCCGGTCGCCGGCGTGAACACCGAGGGCATCAACGTGGAGGGCATCGCGGCCGCCCTGGGGTACACCAAGCAGAACCCCGCATCGAGCGGTGAGTAGCAACTCCCCCGCGTTTTTTGAAACGGCCAGCCCGCGCGTGTTTGCACACCGCGGCCTGGCCGTTTCGGCGCATATCGCCGAAAACACGATCGAGGCCTGTGCCGCCGCCGTGGCCGCCGGGGCGACCCACCTGGAAACCGATGTGCGGGTCAGCGCCGACGGAATCCCCGTTCTGCATCACGACCCGCACTTCCTGCGCGCGGGACGCCGCATCCGGGTGGATTCGCTGACCCTCGACCAGCTGCGGGATCCCGCGCTCGGCCCCGGCCCGGCGATCGCGACCCTGGACGAGCTGTTCGAGGCCTTCCCGACCACCCCGATTAATGTGGATCTGAAGTCCGCCGCCGCGGTGGATCCCGCGGTCGAGGCAATCCTCCGCGCGCACGCCGAGCCCCGAATCCTGCTGACCTCATTCTCCGAGCGGACTCGGCATCGGGCACTGAGCGGTCTGAGCGCGGTGGCAAGCTCCCCCGGTCGGTGGGCCGGAATGGTCCTGATCCTCACCCACTGGCTGCACCTGGGCCGCGCATTCACCCGGCTCGCCGCTCGCGTGGATGCCGTGCAGTTTCCCGAGCGCTACGGTCCCTTCCCCGCGATGACACCGGCCCTGATCGCGCGGCTTCGCGGTGTCGGCGTGGAGTCTCACGTCTGGACAATCAACGATTCGGCCGATCTGCGCCGCCTCATTATGGCCGGCGTGGATGGCGTCATCACCGATCGCTGTGACCTTGCCGTGAGTGTGATTGAGGATTTGCGCGCCGAGGGTTTTTGGCCCTCGAACGAGGTACATTAATGTGAGCGCTTACATTCTCCGCGGGATTTTTCACGCCGGGCCCAAGTTGTCGCCCGTGACCTGATGTTTTATCTGACCCACGCACTGGGTCATTCTTTTTGCGCCGCAGGCCTGTTGCGCGGTTGCCCGGGCCGGTAGGGTGTGGGGAACCGATCCACGTTCATAGTTTTTTCAGGCTAGACCGGTATAAATGGCAAGCACGCGAGAGGAGACCACACAATGGCGGATCGCAGTTTGCGCGGAATGCGCCTCGGGGCACAGAGCCTACAGAGCGAAGAGGGTGTTGTGTTCTCAGACCGGGAACGTTACATCTACCTATGTCCTAAGTGCGGCCATGAGACCGCACTGGTGTTTGCGGCCGACGCCGAAGCACCCGACACCTGGGAGTGCCGCAACTGCGGCGAGGCCGCGGTGCTGATGGTGGGGACCGAACCGATCGAGCTTGAGCCGAGCGAGGAGAAGCAGGCACGTACCCACTGGGACATGCTGCTGGAGCGTCGCACCCGCGAAGAGCTTCAGGTTCTCCTGGACGAACGACTCGACTATCTCCGCGCCCGGCGTGGACAGAAGAAGGTGGGCGCCTAGCCCACCCGATCACCGGATTTGTGGGGATGCCCGTTGGGGCATCCCCATCCTTCGTTTAACGGCTTGAGTTGCCCCAGGCTCAGCGCCAGCCGTACCGCTTGCTCAGGGCGGCGGTCACCAGCGCGAAGGTTTTGCGGTCCAGGCCCGAGGCCTCGCGACGCATGCCGCCCGGGCGCAGCCGGAACACCCGGTCGAGGTTTGCCCAGCTGGGCCGTCCCTGCGCGTCCCAGGGGCCGGCACCGATCGGTACGAAGTCGCTCTGCCCCGCATGGGGCTTGGAGGTGAGCGCGATCGCCAGCACATCCGATCCCTGGAGCCGGGCGACCACCAGGACCGGGCGATCCTTACCCCGACCATCGTTTTCCTCAAACGGAACCCACGTCCAGACGATCTCTCCCGGGTCGGCGTCCCCATCGCGGCTCGGCGCATAGGTCATGGTTACGGATCCGACTCGGCGCGGGTCGACCTCGCGGGTGGCCTCCGGTCCGCTCTGTCCGGGGCTCGGTGCCTCCCCCGGCCTCGAGCCACCGGAGGGCTTCCCCGGGGCTCCGGGACGGCCGGGACGGGTGGTGGGGCGACTCGGACCGGTTAGGGCCGACAGCAGGTCGCGCAGGATCCTCAGGAACGTGTTCACGCTCCTACGCTAGTGCACGCTCGCGGCGGCCAGCCAGGGACCGGGGCGGATGTCGCGGACAAACAAAAGCGAACCGGATGTGCGCGGTGCACATCCGGTTTGAGGGGGAAAGAGTTGTGCCAGGCCCTCCCCTTGAAGACCTGGCACAAACCGGGGATCCGATGGTCGGATGGGGTTCGCGGTTCTGATTCGAACCGGAATCCGCCTGTCGGAGGAGGTTTCGCGTCGGGCCCTCCCCTTGAAGACCCGACGCGAGCTGGGGAACCTAGAGGCTGTGCTCGGAGGTTGCGGTGGATACCGGGGTCAGGGCGTAGCCGTCCTCACCGTGAACCACGCTGTCGACACCGGCGATCTCATCCTCGTTGGTGACACGGAAGCCCATGGTCTTCTGGATGACCCAGCCGATGACGTAGGCGGCCACGAAGGAGTAGATCAGGACCGCGAAGACCGCGATGGTCTGGACCACCAGCTGGCGGAAGTCTCCACCCACGAACAGGCCGGTTCCGGTGGCGAAGAAGCCGAGGTACAGGGTTCCGATCAGGCCACCCACGAGGTGGATACCCACCACATCGAGCGAGTCATCGAAGCCGAGGACAAACTTGAGCTCGATGGCCACGGCGCAGACGGCACCGGTCAGGACTCCGAGGACCAGGGCCCAACCCGGGGTCAGGTTGGCGCAGGCCGGGGTGATGGCAACCAGGCCGGCGACGGCACCGGAGGCGGCACCCACCGAGGTGGGCTTTCCGTGGCGGATCTTCTCGATGATCAGCCAGCCGATGATTGCGGCGGCGGTGGCACCCAGGGTGTTGATCGTGATCAGGCCGACGTTCTTCAGGCCGTTGAGCCACTCGGCACCGGCGTTGAATCCGAACCAACCGAACCACAGCAGCGAGGCACCGATCAGGGTCAGCGGCACATTGTGGGGCTTCTGGATGCCGGGCTTGAAGCCGACCCGCTTGCCGAGGATCAGGGCGAGGGCCAGGGCTGCGGCACCGGCGTTGATGTGCACGTCGGTACCACCGGCGTAGTCGATGACCTCGATGCCGGCGTCCTTACCGAACAGGGCAGTGCCGAGGTTCTGGATCCAGCCTCCACCCCAGATCCAGGCGGTGACCGGGAAGTAGACCACGGTCGCCCAGATTCCGGCGAACACCATCCAGGCGCCGAAGCGTGCCCGGTCCGCGATCGCTCCCGAGATCAGGGCCACGGTGATGATGGCGAAGGTGGCACCGAAGGCCACCCCGATCAGGTTTTCGTTGGCGTGCGGCGCCGAGGCGAGGCCGCCCAGTCCGAAGTCGTTGAGCGGGTTACCGGCGAACTGGCTCGGGTTGTCGACGTGGGTCATGTTGTAGCCGTAGAGGATCCAGAGTCCGCCGATCAGGCCCATCGAGCCGAAGCTCAGCATGAGCATGCTGACGACGCTGCTGATCTTGACAAGGCCGCCGTAGAAGAAGGCGACGCCGGGGGTCATCAGCAGCACCAGTGCGGTGGCGACGAGTCCCCAGGCGAGAGATCCGGTGTCCATAAGCTTTTCCTAACCGTCTGGGCTTCCATCGGGAGTGGAGGCCGTTGCGATTAGTTTGGCGAGAAGTTATTTCCAAAACCGGCAGGATCTGATTTCCAAAATGTTACAGGGCGGCGGCATCGGTAAACAGAATGTTTCGTACCCGATGCCGCCGCCCCGTGGGAAGCGCGAATTATGCCTCGACGCGGACCACCATCTTGCCCACGTTCTTTCCGGCGAGCAGGTCGATGAAGGCCTGCGGGGTGTTCTCGATGCCCTCGACCACGGTCTCGTCATAGACGATCTCCCCGGCGGCGAACCACTCCCCCATGGCCTTCGCGAAGGAGGGTGCCGCCGCGACGTGCTCACCGATGGTGAATCCGCGCAGACGCAGGCTCTGGGTGATCAGGCGGCTCATGTTACGCGGTCCCACCTTGGGGGCGGTGACGTTGTACTCGGAGCTGGCACCGCACAGCGCGACCCGGCCGCCGCGGTGCAGGGCGCCGATGGCGGCCTCGAGGTGCTCGCCACCGACGTTGTCGAAGTAGACGTCGATCCCGTCCGGTGCCACCTCGGCCAGCTGCTCGGCGACCGGTGCCGCGTCGTTGTAGTTAAAGGCGGCGTCATAGCCGTAACGCTCGGTCAGCATTGCGACCTTCTCGTCGGTGCCGGCCGAGCCGACCACGCGGGAGGCCCCCATCAGGCGGGCGATCTGTCCGGCGGCGGTACCCACGGCACCGGCGGCACCGGAGATGAAGACGACGTCACCGGGCTTGATCTCGGCGATATCGCGCAGTCCCACGAAGGCGGTCAGCCCGGTCATGCCCAGGATGCCCAGCGAGGTGGACAGCGGGACGCCGGGAATCTCGGCGGCCCGGCGGAATCCGGCGGCGGGACCCTGGGCGACCGAACGCCAACCCTGGTCGTGGCTCACGGCGGTACCCACGGGCAGCTCGGGCGCGTTGGAGGCGATCACGTGGCCCACGGCGCCTCCGGTCAGGGCCGCATCCAGCTCGAACGGCGCCACATAGGACTCGCCGAGGTTCATCCGGCCACGCATATAGGGGTCAACCGACACGAACCGGTTGATCACCCGAACCTCACCCTCGGCGAGCTCGGGCAGGGTGCGCTCCACGCGTCGGAAGGTGTCCGGGGTGGGCCAGCCCTCGGGGCGCTCGGCGAGGTGGAATTCGACGGTGGTGTCGGGAAGCGGTGTGGTGTTCATAAATACAGCCTTAGCGTGTTGCGAGTGCGACAAAGAGGAAGATGAGGCCCAGCAGCGGCAGGGTTCCCTGCGTGATCGCCGCGCGAGCCTTGGTGTGGTCGGAGAGCAGGAGGACCAGTGCGGCGGCAAACATCGGAGCGATGCCGGCAATGATCAGGGTCAGTCCGATCGTCTCGGTCCCGGCGATAACCAGGATCAGACCGATAAGCGAGGTAATCGCCAGAAACAGGTTATAGAAGCCCTGGTTGAACGCGAGGGGCTTGGTGATTTCGGCCACCTCGGCACTCTCGATCCCGAAGGTCTTCCGAGTGCTGGGGGCGGTCCAGCGTACGGACTCCATCACGAAGATGTAGCAGTGCAGCAGGGCGGCCAGGGTGGCGAATACGAGTCCGACGACAAGCATTTGGGGGTTCCTCACGTTAGATAACAGGGGGTCTGGAAACTAGCGTACAATAGATTCTGAACCGATCGTTGCAGAATGTGAGAAAACATGGCTCGCTCCCGAGAATTTGATACCGCCGCCGTGGTGCGTGCGGCCCGCGACCTGTTCTGGGCGGTCGGCTATGACGTTGCCTCGATCAGCGACCTGGAAGCGGCGACCGGCCTGTCGCGGTCGAGCCTGTATCAGGCGTTCGGCAATAAGCGGGGCCTGTTTGATGCGGCACTTCAGGACTACCTGGATGAGATCATCGAGCCGCGCCTGGTCCACCTGACCGACGGAAGCCCCGACGGCGTGCGGCGTTATCTGCGCGATATGGCGGCATCCCTGGCCGCGCTGGAACCCGGGGACCCGCGGTTCGGGTGCATGATTGTACGCGCCGGGGCGGGAATCGGCTCGCGGGACACCGATGCGGCCGCCGTGGTCGCGGGCTATCGTCGCCGCGTCGAGGGCTCGATCCTCGCCGCCCTTCGCGTGGACGCCCCGCTTCCCGCCGATCAGGCGCGCACCGCTCACCGCGCCACGGTGATCACCGGGCTGATCGTGAGTACGCTGCTGCTCGCCCCGGTGGACGTGGATGGTGCCCTGGCGCTCCTGGACGCGGCGATTATCGAGGCGGCGCCGCCGGCCGAATAGGACTGGCGGGGCCTCGAAGGGGCCCCTGCGGACTACTTGGTCACCGTGGCTGAGTGGGTCAGCGCGGACTACTCGGTCACCGTGGCCGCGTGGGTCAGCGCGATCATGCGCGAGATCGCGCGCTGGTACTTCTTGCGGTAGCCGCCCTCCAGCATGCCGTCGCCAAAGATTTGATCCAGCGCGATCCCCGAGGCCACGATCGGGACCTGGGCGTCGTAGACGCGGTCGATGAACGCCACGATCTGCAGGGCGCGGGTCTGGTCGGTGAGCTCGTGCACGTCACGAATCCCCAGCCGGGACAGCCCGGTGATCAGCCCCGCATAGCGGGACGGGTGCACGGATTGCAGGTGGTTCAGGATGGTGTCGAACGCGTCGTCCGAGACCTCGGCCTCCACGGGCAGACCGGCGGTCAGCGCGGTGTCGAAGTCCGCCGGGTCGGTCACGATGCAGGATCCGCTCACCGCACGGCGTCGGTAGTCGGTTCCGTCGATACGCAGGGTGCGGAAGTGCGCGGACATCGCCTGGATCTCCCGCAGGAAGTCGGCCGCGGCGAAGCGTCCCTCCCCCAGCGCGCCGGGCGGGGTGTTCGAGGTGGCCGCGATGCGGGTCCCCGAGGCAACCAGTTCCCCGAGCAGGCGGGTCATCAGCATCGTGTCACCCGGATCGTCGAGCTCAAACTCGTCGATGCAGATGAGGGTCGCGCCGGTCAGCGCCTGCACGGCCTGCTGATACCCGAGGGCACCCACCAGCGAGGTGTACTCGATAAAGGTGCCGAAGTATTTGCGGGGACCCGGCGCCCGGTGCCAGAGCGAGGCGAGCAGGTGGGTCTTGCCCACGCCGAAGCCACCGTCGAGGTAGATGCCCGGCTGAACCGTCGGCGCCTTCTTTTTCCGGCCGAAGAAGCCACCCGAGCGCTGCACGCCCCAGGCATCGGCAAACTCGGTCAGGATCGTGACGGCCTCGGCCTGGCTGGGATAGTCGGCATCGGGTCGATAGTTCTCAAACGAGGCCTGCGCAAACTGCGGGGGCGGGGTGAGCCCGGCGATAATGGCCTGCGCGTCGCTGCGCGGGGTGCGTTCGGTCAGGCTGATGCGACGCTGCGTGGGGGCTGCGGTCATGTGGGGGCTACCTCGTGTGTCGGATTCTTTCGCCACCCTGATGACAAGCCGCGCAAAGGTGCGTACATTCGAAGGTGGGGCGTCGGCTCCTAGCCTAGTCCCACGAGGCGCGTGCCCGTGGGGTGTCGGCTGTGAACCCGCCCCATCAGCCACCATCCGGACCGGCGATTGCCGGTGCAACCCGAGGGGAACCCCGTGACATTCGCCTTTGATACCTCCGACCCCAAGTTTGCCGACTACGCACACCCGGGCAAACTCGTCTCCACCTCCTGGCTGGCCGATCGCCTCGGCGAACCGGGACTCGTGGTGGTGGAATCCGATGAGGACGTGCTGCTCTATTCGGTGGGTCACATCCCCGGCGCGGTCAAGGTGGACTGGCACACCGAACTCAATGACCCGGTGGTGCGCGACTACGTCGACGGCGAGGGATTTGCCGAGCTGCTGTCGGCCAAGGGAATCTCGCGCGATGACACGGTGGTGATCTATGGCGATAAGAGTAACTGGTGGGCGGCCTACGCGCTGTGGGTCTTCACGCTGTTTGGGCACCCGGACGTGCGCCTGCTGGATGGCGGGCGGGATAAGTGGATCGCCGAGGGCCGAGACATCACCACCGATATTCCCGACCGGATCGCGACCCGCTACCCGGTGATCGAACGCGATGACCACACCGAGCGTGCCTTCCGCGACGACGTGATCGACCACCTGGGCAACCCGCTGATCGACATCCGCTCCCCGCAGGAGTACACCGGCGAACGCGTGACCCACCCGGACTACCCGGAGGAGGGTGTGCTGCGTGGCGGTCACATCCCCACCGCCCATAACGTCCCCTGGGCTCGGGCCGTGGCGGCCGACGGCGGCTACCTGACCCGCGAGGAGCTCGAGGCGATTTACCGCGGCGAACTCGGTCTGGCCCCCACCGAGTCGGTCATTACCTACTGCCGGATCGGGGAGCGCTCCAGCCACACCTGGTTCGCGCTGCGCTATCTGCTGGGATTCCAGGCGGTTCGCAACTACGACGGCTCCTGGACCGAGTGGGGCAACGCCGTGCGGGTGCCCATCGTCCAGGGTTCCGAACGCGGAACCCGACCGGCGCGCGGCGCCCGGGCGTCCGCTCACTAGGAACGGGGTGGACCAAGGGCCGCGGGGATTCCCCGCGGCCCTTCACTCTGGGCGAAATCCACGGCCCGTCGTGCCCGAGGCTGGCATAATGGTGTCCCATGACCGATAACGCGCTGCCCGCCGCGCTCGCCGAGATCAGCGAGGACTTCCTCGACCTCGACGAAAACTCGCGGCTTGAACTGCTACTCGACTTCTCCCGCGAACTTCCCGAGCTGCCCGCTCGCTATAGCGACCACCCCGAGGAGCTCGAGCGCGTGGCCGAGTGCCAGTCCCCCGTGTTCATCCGGGTGGAACTGGATGAGGCCGGACTCGTGCAGCTGTTTGCGACCGCGCCCCAGGAGGCCCCCACTACGCGCGGCTTTGCCAGCATTCTGGTTCAGGGGCTCTCGGGGCTGAGCATCGAGGAGGCGCTGGCCGTGCCCTCCGACTACTCGCAGCGACTGGGGCTGGCCCGCGCCGTGTCCCCGCTTCGTCTGGCCGGGATGACCGGGATGATCCGTCGTGCCCAGCGTCAGATTCGCCTGCTGGCCGGACATGAGTAGTCTGACCGAGCTCCTCCCCGCCAGCGGAGAGAGCATCGATCCCGCGCTGCCCGAGGCGCGCGAGTGGATCGCCGAACGCTACGCGCTCGCCGGAGAATCCTGGACCGCGGTGAACATGATCACCACGATGAACGGCTCCGCCGCCGGCGAGGACGGCACCAGCGACACCATCTCCAACCGGGTGGATCGCACCATCCTCAGCGTCATTCGCGACCAGGCGGACGCGGTACTGGTGGGCGCGCAGAGCCTGCGGGCCGAGGGATATACGATTCCGCGCCGGGCCGCCCTGGCCGTGCTGACCCGCAGCGGGGATCTGGGCGACGTGCCCGATAACGAGGGTGCCCGGGAACGTTTGATCGTGTTGTGCCCGCGCGCCTCGGTACCCAAGGTGACCGCCCGGATGGATGGCCGGGTCCGCGCGGTCATCGGCATCGAAGCCGCCGATCCGTCCCCCGCTCAGATCCTCGCGACCCTGGCCGAACACGGGCTCAATCGGGTGATCTGCGAGGGTGGCCCGACCGTGACCGGTAGCTTCCTGGCCGCCGGCGCGATCGATGAGATCTTCCTCACCGCGGCGCCCAGCGTGGTCCTGCCGCCGCAGCCGGTGTTTGGTCAGACCGAGCACCTGGTGACCCGCTACACCCTGCACGGCCTGATGCTGGACGATGAGGGCACGCTGTATCAGCGCTTCCGTCCGCGCACCGCGGAATAGCGCGGCCGCACAGGCGGTGGGCGGAGCGGCGGCTGCGGAGCAAACCCGGGCCGAGCGAGCCCAGGCCGAGCGCCCGGCCAAAGAAAACGACCCGGTGGGAGATCCCACCGGGTCGTTTCTGGTTAGTCCTGCGTGGACGGATCGCGCTGAGCGTCGAGCCACTCATGCACCAGGCGCTCCCAGCGTTCGCGGTCGAAGTTCCACAGCTTGGTGTGCCGGGCCACGCCGAACTCCTCAAGCGTGACGATGTCCGGCCGCTCGATCGCCAGCGCCTGCGAGGCCTCGACGGGGACCACATCGTCGTCCACGCTGTGCAGGATCAGGGTCGGGATGCGCAGCTCGTCGGCCCGGGCGACCAAATTCATCCGGTCAAGGCGGACAGGCTCGCCGAGTCCGGTGATCCCGGAGGCCCAGCCGGCGCCGAGCAGGTGGACGGCGATGTCGCGCACGGGGCGCGGCAGACGCCGTTCGCGGGCCTGGAATGCCAGGACCTCGGCCCAGTCGATCACCGGGGAATCCAGCAGCAGCGCGGAGACCTCCGAACCGTGCTCGCCATTCAGGACCGTCTGCAGGGAAATCGCGCCACCCATGGACCAGCCCATCAGCACGATGCGCGCCGCCGAGCGGGCCCGGACCCAGCCCAGGGCCGCGTCCACATCGTGCCATTCGGTCAGGCCCAGCCCATAGCGGCCATCGGCGCTGGCGGGTGCATCGCCGTCATTGCGGTAGGACAGCAGGAGCACGTTGTAACCGGCGGCCTGGGCGGAGGGAACCGCCCGCAGGCCCTCGCCCCGACGCGTACCGCGGCCGTGCACCACCACCAGCCAGGGTGCGTTCTCGTCCTCAACCGGGAACAGCCAGGCGGGTGCCACGCCGTTGTCTACCGGGATGTGGACGTTCTCCCAGTGCTCGGCCACGGTCGTGGGGTCGGCATCCACCCAGGCGGTGAAGCGTCCACCGCCGTGGCTCACCAGGCCGCGCAGATTCTGTGCGGGTAGCTCGCGGGTAACGGTGTGCTCCCCGACCGCCACAACCTCGCCGATGCGCACCAGGCGTTCGGGGCGTCCGTACCAGATGCCGTACTGTCCGGGCAGGACCGTGAAGTCGGTGCGCGAGAGCACGATGGTGCCCTCGATCTCGTTGATTCCCAGGACCTGGGTATCGGGCGCATCCGGACCCGGAGGCGTCACCACCTCGCGCGCCAGGATCGCCGAGACGGTCGCGATTCCGGCCGCAACAATGGCGGTGGTGGCGGCGACGGCCGCCGCGGGCAGGATTAACGCGCGAGCTCCGGCGCGGCGTGAAGAATTCATAGCCAACTAACTCTAGTCTGCAATCGTGACTGATTCGGTAACGGACGGACTCGCCCCGGCTGACTTTCTCCGGGCACGCGACGCCATCCGAAGTGTGATCCTACGCCCCGAACTGCGGGTCCATGAGATTACCGCGCCGGAGCGTCTTGCGCCGTACGCGCTGGCCCTGGCCGCCGATGTCATTCCGCCCGAGCGGGGGCGTCGAGATGCCCCGCATGCGGCGGACTCCGAGCACGGTGCCGGCCGCTTTGTCCTGCTCTATGACCCCGCGGCCCCCGAGGCCTGGGGCGGGGTCTTTCGGGTGATCTGTTTCGCCCAGGCCCCACTCGAACCCGAGCTCGGTGTGGACCCATTCATGGCCGGGGTTGCCTGGTCTTGGTTGATGGATGCCCTGGAGTCGCGCGATGCCCAATTTGGCGCGGCGAGTGGCACCGCCACTAAGGTAATATCAACGGGTTTTGGCGAGCTCGCCCGTGCCGGAGACGGCACACAGCTTGAGCTGCGCGCGTCCTGGTCGCCCAGTAATGCCGAAATCGGCGCCCATGTCGAAGGCTGGGGCGACCTGCTGTGTCTCCTCGCGGGCCTTCCCCCGACCGAAGAAGGAGTGACCATGATCGGTCGCCGCAGAGGCCCCCGTGCCTGAGCGCCGCAGACGAGCATCGGCTCCCGCAGGAAACACCGCACCGTCCGCCGCCGCATCGAATGAGCCCGTCTCCGCCGACACCGTCGAGGTTGAACAGGCCTCCTCCGGTTCGGCGTCGCGCACGCGTACCCGGTCCCGACGTGCGTCGGCCCCGGCCGGCGCTGCCGCGTCGGCACCGGTGGTCTCGGTGAGCGCCACCGCGGCGGCCGCCCAGGCGCTGGCCCAGAGCGAGGGTGCCCCCGCGGGTGCCACGCGAAAGGTGATCGACACCCCGCGCGCGTATGCCGCCTCCCTGGAACTCCTGGCGGCCGGTCACGGACCGGTGGCCGTGGATGCCGAGCGCGCCTCGGGCTACCGCTACTCGCAGCGGGCCTACCTGATCCAGGTCTTCCGCCGAGGCTCGGGCATGTTCCTCTACGACCCGATCGCGCTGGGATCGATGCACGAGCTTCAGGCCGTGATCGGCGACGCCGAGTGGGTGCTGCACGCCGCGAGCCAGGACCTTCCGTGCCTGCGCGAGGTGGGCCTGGATCCGCGCGAGATTTTTGACACCGAGCTGGCCGCCCGACTGCTGGGCATGCCGCGGGTGGGTCTGGGCGCCGTGGTGGAGTCCCTGCTGGGCATCCACCTGGCCAAGGAGCACTCGGCCGCCGACTGGTCCACCCGTCCGCTCCCCCAGTCCTGGCTGGAGTATGCGGCCCTGGACGTGGAGCTCCTGGTGGATCTGCGTGACGAGGTCGAGAAGCTGCTGATCGAGGCCGATAAGACCGAGATTGCTCGGCAGGAGTTTGACGCCGAACTGGCCAAGCCGGCCCCCGCGCCCAAGGTCGACCCGTGGCGCAAGCTCTCGGGTGCCCCGAGCGCGCGCAACCGGCAGATCCTGGCGGTGGCCCGCGAACTGTGGGTCGCCCGCGACACCCTGGCACGACGTCGGGACGTGGCCCCGGGACGCCTGGTCCCCGATGCCGCGTTGCAGGCCGCGGTCAAGGCCAATCCCAAGACCCGCGCCCAGCTCGCCGGCATGCGCGCCTTCACCGGCCGCGCCAGCCGGACCGAGCTGAATACGTGGTGGGAGGCGATCGAGCGCGGGCAGCACGAGACCGAGCTGCCGCCGCTGCGAATTCACACCGATACACTGCCGCCGATCCGTGCCTGGGCCGAAAAGAACCCCGAGGCGAACCACCGCCTGCGGGTTACCCGCCCGCGGGTGCAGGCCCATGCCGAAGAGATCCTGATGCCGGTGGAGAACCTACTGACCCCGGAGCTGCTGCGTCGGGTGGCCTGGCAGCCGCCGACCGAGCTGACCGCCGAGGCGGTCGGAGCGGCCCTCGCCGAGCTCGGGGCGCGCCCCTGGCAGGTTGAGGAAACCTCACAGCTAATCGCCGATGCGTTTGTAGAAGCCCCCCAAATTGTTTTGGATGACGACGGCGCGGTTTCGTAGGAAGCATCAAAGGGGTAGCTGAGCGCCCGCGGTCATCCCTAGGATCGAATCAATCGATTCCTCTAGGAGGCAGTGTGGCCAAGAAAAACGACGTCTATTTCGTCGATGGAACGCGAACCCCGTTCGGACGTGCCGGTGAAAAGGGCATGTACTGGAACACCCGCGCCGATGATCTCGTGGTGAAGGCCATGATCGGCCTACTTGAACGAAACCCCGGTGTTCCCGGGGAACGCATTGACGACGTCGCGATTGCCGCCACCACTCAGCAGGGCGACCAGGGCCTGACCCTCGGTCGTACCGCCGCGCTGTTGGCGGGCCTGCCCACCACGGTGCCCGGCTACGCGATTGACCGCATGTGTGCGGGGGCGATGACTGCGGTCACCGCCCTCGGGGCCGGGGTGGCCTTCGGAGCCTACGACCTGGCCATCGCCGGTGGTGTGGAGCACATGGGTCGGCACCCGATGGGCTTCAATGCCGACCCGAACCCGCGCTTTTTGGCGGAGAAGATCGTCAGCCCGGACGCCCTGAACATGGGCATTACCGCCGAGAACCTGCACGATCGCTTCCCGCAGCTGACCAAGGAGCGCGCCGACCACTTCGGCCTGCGCAGCCAGCAGAAGGTCGAGGCGGCGTACCGCAACGGCAAGATCCAGCCGGATCTGATCCCGATCGCGCTGCGCAGCGAGGCGGGCTGGGGCCTGGCCGACACCGACCAGGGCATGCGTCCGGAGACCACGATGGAGGGCCTGGCAACGCTGCGCACGCCCTTCCGTCCGCATGGCCGCGTCACCGCCGGTAACTCCTCGCCGCTGACCGACGGGGCCACGGTGAGCCTGCTCGCCGGAAGCCAGGCGGTCCACGACCTCAAGCTGACCCCGAAGATGCGGATGGTCTCCTTCGCCTATGCGGGCGTCGAGCCCGAGCTGATGGGCCTGGGCCCGATTCCCTCGACCGAGAAGGCGCTGGCCAAGGCCGGCCTGAAGATCGAGGACATCGGTCTGTTTGAGCTCAACGAGGCCTTCGCGGTGCAGGTGCTGAGCTTCCTGGACCACTACGGCATCGCCGATGACGATCCGCGGGTCAATGCCTGGGGCGGCGCCATCGCCCTCGGCCACCCGCTGGCGGCCTCGGGTGTGCGCCTGATGATCCAGCTCGCCGCGCAGTTCGCCGAGAACCCCGGCGTGCGTTACGGGCTCACCGCGATGTGTGTGGGACTCGGCCAGGGCGGCACCGTCATCTGGGAGAACCCGAACTGGAACGGAAAGAAGTAGATTATGACCGACTACTCCACCATCGACTTTTCCCCGCTCGTCGAGGCCTCGGCCGACGAGGTGGTCACCCACAGCTTTGTGCAGGATGTTCGACTGGCCTCGGGCAAGACCCTGGCGCTGATCACCCTGGACAACGGCCGGGACCACACTCGTCCCAACACGTTTGGTCCGGCGACGCTGATCGAACTCGGCGCGGTCCTGGACGCGCTGCGTCTGCGCGCCTCCGCCGGGGAGATTGCCGGTGTGGCCATCACCGGTAAGCCGTTCATCCTGGCCGCCGGTGCCGATCTCTCCAAGGTGGGAGATCTCGACAGCATCGAGGTCGCGCGCCTGCTCCCCCGCCTGGGCCACCACGTGTTTGGCAAGCTGCACACCCTCGGGGTACCCACCTTCACCTTCATCAACGGCCTCGCCCTGGGCGGTGGCCTGGAGATCGCCCTGAACAGTGACTACCGCACGGTGGATGCCTCGGCTGCCGGGATCGGACTGCCCGAGGTCTTCCTGGGCCTCATCCCCGGCTGGGGTGGGTCCTGGTTGCTGCCCAACCTGATCGGCATCGAAAACGCCCTCAAGGTCATCATCGAGAACCCGCTCAAGATGAACCGGATGCTGCGTCCGGCGCAGGTCCTGGAACTCGGGATCGCCGATGCGAGCTTCGGGTCGGCGACGTTCCTGGAATCCTCGCTCGCCTGGGCCTCCGGGGTCATCGAGGGCACCACCAGGGTGTCGCGTCCGAACGTGCCGGGCAAGCTCGAGCGCCTGGCCAAGTGGGACATCGCCCTCGGTATCGCACGCAAGACGCTGGAGTCGAAGATCGGCACCGAGCCGGTCGCCCCGTATCTGGCGCTGGATCTGATCAGGGCCGCCAAGTCCGTCTCGCGCGAGGAGGGCTTCGCGCTCGAGGACGAGGCACTCACCACGCTGATCGCCGGGGACCAGTTCCGCGCCTCGATCTACGCCTTCAACCTGGTGCAAAAGCGCGCCAAGCGACCCGCGGGGGCTCCCGATAAGGCCCTCGCCAAGAAGATCACCAAGGTGGGTGTGATCGGGGCAGGCCTGATGGCCAGCCAGTTCGCGCTGCTGTTTGTGCGTCGCCTGCAGGTGCCGGTGGTCATCACCGACCTCGACCAGGCGCGGGTAGACAAGGGTGTGTCCCATATCCGCGACGAGATCCGAGCCCTGGCCGAGAAGGGCCGCATCTCTAGCGACGAGGCCAACCGTCTTGCTGCGCTGATCCACGGGACCACCGATCGGGCCGAGTTTGCCGACTGCGACTGGGTCATCGAGGCGGTGTTCGAGGAGCTGGAGATCAAGCAGAACGTGTTTGCCGACTTCGAGAAGATTGTGCGCGAGGACACCATCCTGGCCACCAACACCTCCTCGCTCTCGGTCGAGAAGATCGGAGCCAAGCTCGCTCATCCCGAACGCCTGGTCGGCTTCCACTTCTTCAACCCGGTCGCGGTGATGCCGCTGATCGAGGTGGTCAAGGCACCCGCCACCAACGACGAGACCCTGTCCACCGCGATGGTGGTGGCCAAGAACCTGCGCAAGAACGCCGTGATCACCCGCGATACCCCGGGCTTCGTGGTCAACCGCGTGCTGGCGGTCCTGCTGGGCGAGGCCATGCGCGCGGTGGATGCCGGCACCGGTTTCGCTGCCGTGGACTCGGCCCTGGCACCGCTGGGCCTCCCGATGGCCCCCTCGGCGCTGCTCGACCTGGTGGGCCTCAAGGTGGGAGCACATGTGCTGGACACCCATCACAACGCGTTCCCCGAGCGCTTCTACCGCTCGGAGAACCTGCACAAGCTGGCCGACTACGGCACGCTGCTGGAGCGGGACGCCAAGGGCAAGGTCAAGGGATTCGATAAGGGCGCGCTGAAGCTCGTTTCGGGCGGAAAGAGTCCCGTGTCCGAGGCGGAGATCCTGCGCCGGGTGCAGGATGGCCTGGCCACCGAGATTCACCTGATGCTCGAGGACGACGTGGTACACGCCGCCGAAGACATCGACCTGTGCCTGATCCTGGGGGCCGGTTGGCCCTTCATCGATGGCGGGATCACCCCGTATCTGGACCGTGTCGGGGCGAGCGAGCGCGCCTTTGGAGCGAGCTTCCACGACCCGCAGATTCGCGGGCTGTAGCCGCCACCACTCACTCCGCCCCGGACCCCATGGTCCGGGGCGGTTGTGTTTTCCGAGTAGCCGGTTTTTTCCCCAGCGTCCAGGGAACCTCGTCATCTTAGGTTTTGTGCTGTCATCCGCGTTCACCCTGCGTTTTTGCGGCCGAATCGGGCCTAGCGTTACCCCATGACCGCACTCACCGATTCCCTGCCCGCCGCCCCGGCTCCGTTTACCGTGGGGCTCGTGCTTGATCCCGGCGGAGGCCTGCCCGCCGGCACGCCGCCCGCGCTGCGCTACGATCGCGCGTACTGGGAGGGGCTGGTGCACGCGGCCGAGGCGGGTGGCTTCGACCAGCTTGTTCTGGCCGGGCCCTCGGCGAGCATCGGGTCCGGACTGGATCCGGTACTGCTGGCCTCCGCGCTGGCTCCGGGGACCGGGCGGATCGCGCTGGTCCCCGAGATCGTGACCGGGGTGCTCGAACCGTTCCACCTGGCCGCGGCGGTGCAGACCCTCGACCACCTCTCGCGCGGCCGGGCGGGGTGGCTGGTTCGACCGGGACCCGCGGGTGTCGGCGGGGTCCTCGAAGACCTAGCCGATGCGGGCGAGACGATTGCGGCGGCCCGGCTCCTCTTTGAGAGCTGGGAGGAGGATGCCGAGATTCGAGACGTGGCCACCGGCCGCTTTATCGACCGAGACCGCGTCCACCCGATTCGCTATCGAGGTTCGCGCTTCTCGATCCACGGGCCCTCGTATGTCCCGCGATCTCCGCAGGGATCCCCACCCCTGCTGGTCCGGGTTCCCGTCCTGTCCGAGGCGGAGGCGGCGAGCCGCTCGGGGCGGGCCGAACGGGCCTTCGCCCTCGAGTATGCGGACACCATCATCCTGGACGCCACGACGGGCAAAAAACCGGACCAGACCCTCCGCGCGCTGCGCACGGCCGGTGCCGCACGCGTCCTGATCGAGGTTGCGCCACCTGCCGGAGCGGAGGCATTAGCCGCCTTCGCCGAGCGCGCGGTGGCGTGGCATCGGCTCGGGGTGGCGGGGGTCCTGCTGCGGTACGCCACGCTGCCCCGCGGACCCGAGGAGGTGGACACCCACCTCCCGACCGAGCTCTGGGCGCAGGGTCTTCCCGCCTCCGCCGGAGGTGTCGCGCCGAGTCTGCGCGCCCTCCTGGGGGTGGAGCCCGCCCGCAACCCGTTTTCCGAGGCTCGTCTGGCGAAGGTGGGTGGCCGCGATGAGTAACGCCCACACACCGCGTCAGGTACACCTGGTGGGATACTTCCCCGGCGTCAACCACTCAACCGTCTGGTCGGATCCGGCCTCGGGGAGCCAGATCGAGTTCGACTCGTTTGCCCACCTCGCCCGCACCGCCGAGCGTGGCCTCTTTGACTACGTGTTCCTGGCCGAGGGCCTGCGATTGCGCGAGCATAAGGGCGAGATTCACGACCTCGACGTGGTGGGCCGACCCGCCGCGCTGCCGCTGCTTGCCGCCCTGTCCACGGTGACCGAACGCATCGGGCTGGTCGCGACCGTCAACTCCACCTTCAATGACCCCGCCGATCTGGCCCGCCAGTTCGCCACGCTGGATCATCTGTCGGCGGGCCGGGCCGGGTGGAACGTGGTCACCAGCTCCGAGGAGTTCTTTGGGGCAAACTTCCGTCGTGGCGGCTATCTTGACCGCGACGACCGCTATGACCGCGCCTCCGAGGTGCTGCGCGCGGCCGCCGCGCTCTGGCGAGCCCGCCCGGGGGCCGAGTTCGGCTTCCGCGGGGCTCACGTGCGCCTGGATCGGGTGCCCGGTGTCGTGCCCGGCCCGCAGGGCGCGCCCGTTATCGTGCAGGCCGGTGATTCCCCGGATGGGCGAGAGTTCGCCGCCGAATACGCCGAGGTGGTCTTCTCTCCGCACTCCGAGCCTGGCTCGGCGGCGGCGCTAGCCACGGATCTGACGGCGCGGCTGGCGCGATTCGGCCGCGGTCGCGAGGATCTGCGCATCCTTCCCTCGGCAACGTTTGCGCTGGGAGACACTCAGGCCGAAGCGGAGCAAAATGCTCGGGAGATTGCCCATGCCCAGGTGAGCCCGCAAACGGCAATCGCGACCGCCGAACGCATCTGGGGCCTCGACCTAACCGGTGTTGATCCGGACGGCCCGCTCCCCACCGCCGAGCCCGCCGAAGATGAGCTTCGTCGAGGACAGGCACCGCATCTGGGCGAGCGGCGTAAGATCGCCGCGGCCTGGCGGGGACAGGCCGAAGCGGAGGGCCTCAGCCTGCGCGAGGTCATCACCCGGGCGATTAGCTCCTTCACCCTGGTGGGAACCCCGACGTCGGTGGCCGAGCGGATCGCCGCCGATGTGGCCTCGGGTCGCGTGGACGGCTATGTCCTTGTGCCGCACCTCCAGCCCCACGGACTCGACACGTTTGTGGACCGGGTGGTGCCCGAGCTGCAGGAACGCGGCGTGTACCGGACCGAGTATCCGGAGGGCCGCACCCTCCGCGATGTGCTGGACCTTCCCCGCCCGCCGCTGCTGACCCGGAACATCCAGGCGCGCTAGACGCCCGGCCGACCACCGAAAGCTACACCGTAATCCCGCACCGGTCCGGCCCACCCGGAACCGGAGAACTACTGCTTGCCGGTGACCGCTCCGAAGCCGGGGCTCGTGGCTGGGTGCGGGTCCTCGCCGTCCGGGCGGGCGACGGGGATGCGGCTGCCGAGTACCTGGGCGACCACGTCGCGGGCGATCTGCTGGCCGGTGAGGCCGGCGTCGGTGAGGATCTGCTCACGCGAGGCGTGGTCGATGAACAGGTCGGGCAGGCCCAGCTCGTCCACCGCGGTGTCCACTCCGGCCTCACGCAGGCGCTGACGGATGCGGGTACCGATGCCGCCCACCCGCACGCCATCCTCGAGCGTGATCACCAGGCGGTGGCGACGGGCCAACTCCACCACGTCTTCGTTCACCGGGACGACCCAGCGCGGGTCCACCACGGTTGCCCCGATGCCCTGCGCCCGCAGACGCTCGGCCACATCCAGCGCGATGGTCGCCATCGGGCCCACGGCGACGATCAAGACGTCCTCGCGCTCGCCCTCGGCCAGGACATCCACCCCGCCGTCGGTGCGGCGCAGTGCGGCGATCTCCTCGGGGGCCGACCCCTTGGGGAAGCGGATCACGGTCGGCGCATCATCCACGGCGATGGCCTCGGCCAGCTCCTCACGCACACGAATCGCGTCACGCGGGGCGGCGATGCGGATGCCCGGGACAACCTGCAGGATCGAGAGATCCCACATGCCGTGGTGCGAGGGGCCGTCGGGGCCGGTCACTCCGGCGCGGTCAAGCACAAACGTGACGCCGGCCTTGTGCAGGGCCACATCCATCAGGATCTGATCGAAGGCACGGTTGACGAAGGTCGCGTACATCGCCACCACCGGGTGCAGGCCCGCATACGCGAGGCCGGCCGCGGAGGTCACCGCGTGCTGCTCGGCGATGCCCACATCGTGGACCCGGGTGGGGAAGCGCTCGGCAAAGGCGTGCAGTCCGGTGGGACGCAGCATCGCGGCGGTGATCGCCACCACCTTCTTATTGCGGGTTCCCTCGGCCAGCAGCGCATCGCTGAACACGCCGGTCCAGCTCTGCTGCGAGCTGGTGCTCAGCGCGCGACCGGTGGCCGGATCGATCTTGCCCACCGCGTGGAACTGATCGTCCTGGTCGTCGCGGGCGGGCTGATAACCGCGGCCCTTCTCGGTGATCGCGTGCACGATGACCGGGGCACCGTAGTTCTTGGCCTGGGTCAGCGCCTCCTCCATCGCGTGGAGGTCGTGTCCATCGATCGGGCCGATGTACTTAATGTCGAGGTTCGAGTAGAGGGCCTCGTTGTTGCTGGCGCGGGAGAGGAACCCGTGGGTGCCACCGCGGACACCGCGGTAGAGGGCGCGGCCGGGAGCACCCAGCTTGGCGAAAAACTGCTCGCTGCTGCGTCGCAGCGAACGGTAGGACTTCCGGGTGCGGACGTCATTGAGGTAGCGTGCCATGCCGCCGATGGTCGGCGCGTAGGAGCGGCCGTTATCGTTGACCACGATGACCATGCGACGCGCGTTGTCGTCGGTCATGTTGTTGAGGGCTTCCCAGGTCATGCCGCCGGTCAGCGAGCCGTCGCCGACCACCGCGACGACCGCGCGATCGGACTGTCCGGTCATCGCAAAACCGCGGGAGATGCCGTCGGCCCAGCTCAGCGAGCTGGAGGCGTGCGAGGATTCCACGATGTCGTGGTCGGACTCGCCGCGCTGCGGATATCCGGCCAATCCCCCGCGCTCGCGCAGGTGACTGAAATCCTGGCGGCCGGTCAGTAGCTTGTGTACGTAGGACTGGTGTCCGGTATCAAACACGATGGGATCGTTCGGAGAGTCAAAGACCCGGTGAATCGCCAGGGTCAGCTCGACCACCCCGAGGTTCGGTCCCAGGTGTCCCCCGGTGAGCGCGACCTTGTTGATCAGGAACTCGCGGATTTCCAGGGCGAGGACCTTGAGCTGCGACTCGGTCAGACCATCCAGGTCACGGGGGGATGAAATCTTCTCAAGAATCGACATGGGTACTCCTTCGCTGTCTGCCTGCGCGGGGGCGCGGACTCGTGGATCGGACAGCGTCCGAGGCACAGGGATAGTTTAGGTGATTCGGGCACGAATTGGGTGTGAGCCGCGCGCCCGGAAAACCAAAGCTGGCCCCGGAAGTTTCCTTCCGGGGCCGGACTCTCGGGGTTATCGGCTAGCCAACGAGGCTGCGCAGCACGTACTGCAGGATGCCACCGTTGCGGTAGTAGTCGGCCTCACCGGGGGTGTCGATCCGGACCACGGCGTCAAACTCGACCACGGCCTTGCCCGGAGCGGAGAACTCACTCGGCACGGCGGTGACGCGGACGGTCTTCGGGGTGGTGCCGTTGTTGAGCTCCTCGATACCGGCGATCGAGACGATCTCGGTACCGTCGAGGCCCAGCGACTCGGCGGTCTCGCCGGCCGGGAACTGCAGCGGAACCACACCCATACCGATCAGGTTCGAACGGTGGATCCGCTCGAAGCTCTCGGTGATGACGGCCTTCACGCCGAGCAGCGAGGTGCCCTTGGCGGCCCAGTCGCGGCTGGATCCCGAACCGTACTCCTTGCCACCGAAGATCACCAGCGGGGTGCCGGCGGCCTGGTAGTTCTGCGAGGCGTCGTAGATGAAGGACTGCGGGCCACCCTCCTGCGTGAAGTCGCGGGTGTAGCCACCCTCGACGTCGTTCAGCAGCTGGTTGCGCAGGCGGATGTTCGCGAAGGTACCGCGAATCATGACCTCGTGGTTTCCACGACGCGAACCGTAGGAGTTGAAGTTTCCACGCGAGACGCCGTGCTCGGTCAGGTAGCGACCGGCCGGGGTGTCGGCCTTGATGGCACCGGCGGGGCTGATGTGGTCGGTGGTGACCGAGTCGCCCAGCTTAGCCAGCACGCGGGCGCCCACGATGTCGGAAACCGGGGTGGTCTCCATGGTCATGCCCTCGAAGTACGGGGGGCGACGCACGTAGGTGGACTCATCGTCCCACTCGAAGGTTGCGCCATCCGGGGTGGGCAGCGAACGCCAGCGCTCGTCACCCTCGAAGACGCTCGAGTACTGCTTGTCGAACATCGCGGTGTCGATCGACTCGTCGATGACCTTCTGGACCTCCTCGGCGGCGGGCCAGATGTCCTTGAGGAACACCGGGTTGCCGTTGAGGTCGTCGCCCAGGGAGTCGTTTTCGAAGTCGAAGCTCATCGAACCGGCCAGCGCGTAGGCGATGACCAGCGGCGGGGAGGCCAGGTAGTTCATCTTCACGTCGGGGTTGATGCGACCCTCGAAGTTACGGTTACCCGAGAGCACGGCGGTGACCGCGAGGTCGTTCTGGTTGACGCCGGCCGAGATCTCCTCGAGCAGCGGACCGGAGTTACCGATGCAGGTGGTGCAGCCGTAGCCGACCAGGTAGAAGCCGAGGTCCTCGAGGGACTCGGTCAGACCAGCCTTGTCGTAGTAGTCGGTGACAACCTTCGAGCCCGGGGCCAGGGTGGTCTTGACCCACGGCTTGGCCTTGAGGCCCAGCTTGCTGGCGTTGCGGGCCAGGAGCCCGGCGGCCATCATGACCGAGGGGTTCGAGGTGTTGGTGCACGAGGTGATCGCGGCAATCGCGACGGCGCCGTGATCGATCGTGAAGGACTCACCATCGGCGAGGGTCACGGTGGTCGGCTTGGACGCGGCGGCCGGGGCCGGGCTGGTCAGCGCGGTGGCGAGCAGCTCGTCAGTATCCACAGCAGAAGCGGAGGCGTACACGGGCAGGTCGTTCTCGAACTGCGACTTGGCTGCCGAGAGCTCGATGCGGTCCTGGGGACGCTTCGGGCCGGCGATCGAGGGCACCACGGTGGCCAGGTCGAGCTCCATGTACTCGGAGTACACGGGCTCGTGGTCGGCGTTGTGCCACAGACCCTGGATCTTCGAGTAGGCCTCGACCAGGGCAACCTGCTCCTCGCTGCGACCGGTAAGGCGCAGGTAGTCGAGGGTCACGTCGTCGATCGGGAAGACCGCGGCGGTCGAGCCGAACTCGGGGCTCATGTTACCGATGGTCGCGCGGTTCGCCAGCGGAACCTGGGCCACCGAGGGACCGTAGAACTCCACGAACTTGCCCACGACACCCTGCTTGCGCAGCATCTCGGTGATGGTGAGCACCACGTCGGTGGCGGTCACGCCGGCGGGGATCGCGCCGTTGAGCTTGAAACCGACCACCTTGGGGATCAGCATCGACACGGGCTGGCCGAGCATCGCGGCCTCGGCCTCGATGCCACCAACGCCCCAGCCGAGCACACCCAGGCCGTTGACCATGGTGGTGTGCGAGTCGGTACCCACGCAGGAGTCTGGGTAGGCCTGGAGGGCACCGCCGACCTCGCGGGTCATGGTGACGCGGGCCAGGTGCTCGATGTTGACCTGGTGCACGATTCCGGTGCCCGGGGGCACCACCTTGAAGTCATTGAACGCGGTCTGGCCCCAGCGCAGGAACTGGTAGCGCTCACCGTTGCGCTCGTACTCGATCTCCACGTTGCGCTCGAAGGCGTCGGACTGACCGAAGAGGTCGGCGATGACGGAGTGGTCGATGACCATCTCGGCCGGTGCCAGCGGGTTGATCTTGGTGGGGTCGCCGCCGAGGGCGGAGACGGCCTCGCGCATGGTGGCGAGGTCCACGATGCAGGGAACACCGGTGAAGTCCTGCATGACCACGCGGGCCGGGCTGAACTGGATCTCGGTGTTGGGCTCCTCGGTAGGGTTCCACGAACCGAGGGCTTCGATCTGGGCCTTGGTGACGTTGGCACCATCTTCGGTGCGCAGCAGGTTCTCCAGGAGGACCTTCAGACCAAACGGGAGCTTCTCATGTCCCGGGACGGTGTCGAGGCGGAAAATCTGGTAGTCGGTTCCCCCGACGGTCAGATTCTGCTTCGCACCAAAGCTATTGACGGTAGACACTACGCGTTCTCCTCTGGCTAGACAGGCGCGCCCGCACCTGCGTTCAAGGACCCTCCTCCCCTGCCGCAACAGCGGGGAACTCGGTGCCTTGGTTCGCATGTTCGCTACGTCGCGACTAAGGCTGTCCTTATTTATCTTGATGTCGAGATAATTCTATCAGTATTCCGACGCGGTGTCGCTCACATCCGTGCGTGGCGTGTGGGTAAACGACCGCGACCCCCGCCCGTTTCCGGGAGGGGGTCGCAGAGGTGTTCACGAGTGTTCTAGGAACGTTTATCCGCCGTTTCGCCGCGGCGATATACCGAGCGGACGATCAGCCAGGTCAGCACCAGGACCGGCGCGTAGAGCGGCAGGCCCATCGCGATCCGGGTCAGGCCCAGTGCGGCGACGTTTCCGGAGAAGTAGAAGGGCAGCTGGACCGCGAGCCGGGCCACAAACATGCCCACCCAGGCCAGGGTCAGCCAGGTGAACACGCGGCGCTTAAAGCGGTCGTGACGCCAGGCCACGCCGTCGCCCATCAGGTATCCGGCCAGCACGCCGATCAGCGGCCAGCGGACGGCGATCGAGATCAGCAGACCCAGTGCGTATCCGGAGTTCACGTAGAACCCGAGCACGAAGTTGTCCTCGGCTCGGCCGGTGGTGAGAGCCAGGACGGCCGAGGCCACCACACCCACCAGGCCACCAATTGCGGCGGTGACCGAGGACTTACCGATGAGTCGCGCCAGGGTTGCCACCACGGCGATCCCCACCGCCAGACCCGCGGCCCAGGGCAGGCTCTGGGTCAGCGTGAACACGATGACAAAGAGCAGACCCGGAACGACGGCCTCGATGATGCCGCGGACGCCGCCGATCGCCCCCAGCAGGGCGGTACCGGTATTACTGCCACCGGAGGCCAGCGCGCCCAGCGAGGAGCGCGCGGCTACCTGGGCGAGGGTCTCGCTCAGCTTGGGAGAGATCTCCTCGCCGTCCGCGGATTCCGGCGGGGTGGTCGAGTCGGGCGTGGTCATGCCCTACTCGGTTCCCGGGGCCACCGGCATCTTCAGCGCGAGCAGGTCGCGCGGAGGCATCGGGGTGTTGCCGCGGACAACCACGACGCTCCGGAACAGGTCATCGATGGCTTCAATGGCCTCGGTGTTGCCCTCCTCGGCACCCGCACCGGCGACCACGCCGCGCAGGAACCAGCGGGGGCCGTCCACGCCGATAAACCGGGCCGCGCGAGCGCCGCCGGGGTTCTCGGTGGTGACCTCACCGGGCAGGGTGGCAAACAGTTCCGGACCGAGCACGGTCTCAACCTCGCGCACCTTGCCACCCTGGCCGTTGATGCCCACGGTGATCTGCTCGCGGGTTTCGTGCCAGAGGCCCGAGCTGCGCGGGGCGGCAAAGGCCTGCACCTGCAGGGTCGAACCGGCATAGTCGAGGCCCACGGCGATGATGCGCTGGGTGGATTCCTCCACCTCGAGGCGGAGGTTCAGTCCCTCACGCGGGAGGATCTTGACGCCGCCCAGGTCGATATAGGGGCGAACCGGGTTCGCCTCGCTCTCGTCATAGGGGCCACCCTCCACGCGGTCGGCCGGGGCCGACTTGGCGTCGATGGGCTCGGCGACGCTTTCGGCGGCGGTGTCCTCTGCATCCACAACGTCCACCGCGTCGGTGGCGGGGGCGGTGCTGTTCTTTTTCCTAATCATGCCTGTGCTCCTGTCTGAGGACGACCATACCCGGTCGAACCGAATCCTGTCTCACCGCGTTCGCTTTCAGGTAACACATCTACCGGAATGAAGCGTGCCTGGGTGACCGGCATGATGATGATCTGCGCGATCCGATCCCCCACCGCAATCTCATACGGGGTCGAGGAATCGGTGTTCAGCAGGATGACCTTGATCTCGCCGCGATAGCCGGCGTCGATGGTGCCCGGGGAGTTCACCACGGTGATCCCGTGCTTGGCGGCCAGGCCGCTGCGCGGAACCACAAACGCGGCATGCCCATCGGGCAGCGCGATCGAGACACCGGTCCCCACCAGGGCACGCTGGCCCGGGGCGAGGGTGACCGCCTCGGCGGCCATCAGGTCGGCACCCGCATCGCCCGCTTGCGCATAGCGCGGGGCTTCTCGGGCGATAATAGGGATATCAACACTTTCGGTCACAGATCGAGGGTAATGCACATCGATGAATGATTGAGACATGACCCAGTATCACGAACGACTTTTCCCCTCCGCCATGGTGTTTGTGGCCACCGCCCTGGTGATCCCCGCGAGCATTCTGGTGTTCTTCCCGATCTCCCTCACCGTGGGATACGTGGTGGCCGCGGTGCTGTATCTGGGCTCGGTGGTCCTGTTTTTGACGATGGCCCCCACGGTCTCGATCACCGACGGGATCCTGCGCGCCGGCCGCGCCTGCATCCCGGTCACCGAGCTGGGCACCCCCGAGGCATTCACCGGTGAGGCCGCGCGTGCCGAGCGTGGCGTGAACCTGCACGCCCGCGCGTACCTCCTGCTCAACGCCTGGGCGCAGCAGGCGGTCAAGGTTCCGGTCATCGATGAACAGGACCCGACCCCGTACTGGCTGATCTCCACCCGTCGCGCCGGCGAGCTCGCGGGTGCCATCGAGGCGGCCCGTCGGGAACAGCTCGAATCCCACTAGGGTTCGCCCCCGACACGGCGGGTGTTCGCCCGTCGCGAAACCGACGATCGACCCGCCCTCCTCGCGTCATCCCGCCCGGTTGCGGACCGCGTGCCCACCCGTACCCGGGTCGCGGTGCCGGGCACACAAAAGGCCCTCACGATTTTCATCGTGAGGGCCTTTTGACACTGTGTTGCCAGAGCCTAGGCGGCGCACTCCACACAAACCGGGCCGAGCTTGGTCTCGTGGTCGATCTGGGAGCGGAACTTCACCAGGAAGCAGCTCACACAGGTGAATTCGTCTGCCTGCGGGGGCAGAACGACCACGTCGAGGTCGAGGTCCGAGAGGTCGGCACCGGGCAGCTCAAAGCCACCGGGGTTGTCCGCGTCCTCGTCACCAACGGCACCCGAGAGTTTGTCCGGCACGCGCTCCTTAAGCGCTTCGATCGATTCGGAATCGTCGTCGCTTTTGCGAGGTGCGTCGTAATCCGTTGCCATGTTTTTCCACTTCTCTTCGCCTTTACCGATCTGAATCGGCGGCCATAGTTTGCAACAATCCGCGCTCAATAGCAAACCGAGCGACGTTTTTTCCCAGCGTTTTGTCGGGAACACACGCCGCGCCCGCGCGATTACGCGATTCACCCGGCATTCATGGCACCATTGTTCACAGGATTTATGACGCCGAAAGAGGCAGGGCACATGCAGGAATTGAAGGTTGTTGGCATCGAGGATGGGGCCCTCATCGCTGCTGCGGAAAATGGGGACCGCTTCAAACTGGAAATCGATGAGGTGCTGCAGTCGCAGCTTCGTCGGATGAAGTCGCCGCTCGCGGCGACCCCGAAGATTAGGCCGCGCGAGGTTCAGGCACACATCCGTGCCGGGCTCTCGGCCGAGGAGATCGCCGAACTGACCGGTGCCGACGCCGACTACGTGCGCCGCTTCGAGGGCCCGATCCTGGCCGAGCGTGAACACATGGTGGCCGCGGCCCTCAGCGTGCCCGTGGTCGCCGCCTCGGTGCCGGGAACCGAGGAGGGTGAGGCCAACTTCGGTTCGGCCATCCGCGCCCGCCTGGAATCCCTCGAGGCCGAGGGTGAGCGCTGGACCAGCTGGAAGGACGAAGAGGAGGGCTGGATCGTGAAGCTGTCCTTCACCGCCGCCCGGGTTGAGCACGACGCCCGCTGGACCTTCGATCCCAAGCGCCATGTCCTGAGCCCGCACAACAGCGAGGCCGTGACCCTGTCCAAGCAGGGCGAGATTGCCGCCCCCCTGATCCCCCGCCTGCGCGCCGTGGAACCCACCGTGGATCCCAGCGAGGCCCGGTTCAGCACCGATGCCTTCGAAACCGGAGTCATCGCCCCGATCACCCCGGCGGCCCCCACCGAGGGCGCAGCCGAGTCCGTGGCCAGCCTGATGGGCCAGCGCCGGGTTGAGCCCGCCCACGCGGTAGAGTCGCACCGCCGCGGACCCAATGCCGCCGCCGATGCCGCGATCAACCGTGCCGAGGATCGTGGTGACGAGGGCAACCAGCACACGGCCGACCTGCTGCAGGCGCTGCGCAAGCGCCGCGGTGAGCGCGAGAACCGAGCCGAGCGCGAGTCGCGCCTGGAACACGACCAGCGTCAGGTGGAGCCCGCCGCAGATGCCGACACCGGCTTTGGACTGCGCCCGGTGGATGTGCCGCTGGAGAACTTCGAAACCCTGACCGGCGAGGTCCCGGTTCAGTCGGCGGACCGGCCCGCCGACGCCCCGCTGGCACCGGCGGCGGCCCCGAGCGCGGTGACCCCGAACATCGAGCACGAACCGGCCTCGCCCACCTCGCAGGTGGATAACTCGACCGGCGCGATCCGCAACCGTCGCGGCCGCAAGGCGATGCCCTCCTGGGATGAGATCGTCTTCGGCGCACGCACCGAAGAAGACTAGGTACCCACACCACAAACGGGCGGCCACGTGAAAACGTGGCCGCCCGTCTGTGGTTGAGAACGCGACGGTTTGGTGCGCCGTGGCCCGGGCACCGTGGTTTTGCGTGCCGTGATGAGCGAGCCAAGGTGAGTGCGCCGTGGTGAGCGCACCGTGGTGCGTGCGCTTCGGCTAGGCCGATTCGCGAATGATCAGCTCGGCCGACACGATGGTTTCAACCTCGGGAGACTCCCCCGCCAGGATCTCCAGCAGACGCTGGGCGATCAGCTCGCCCTGCAGCCCCGAGGGCTGACGCACGGTGGTGAGGGCCGGGCTCACCTCGGTGGCCACCGAGGAGTCGTCGAATCCCACCAGGGGAAGATCCTCGGGCACCATGATGCCCGCGGCGGTCAGCGTGCGCAGGGCCCCGCGAGCCATCAGGTCGCTGGCGACAAAGAGTCCGTCGATTCCGCCGCGCCGCAGGAGTCGTTCCATCGCCAGCTCGCCGCTGTGCTCGGAGAAGTCGCCGAGTTCCACCAGCGTGTCGGGCAGGTTCGCGGCGCGCAGGGCGTCCTGGAATCCGGTGAGGCGATCTCGGCCCGCGGGCATGTCCTGCGGACCGGTGATCGTGGCAATACGCCGCGACCCTCGCTCGATCAGGTACCGGGTGGCCATGCGCGCACCCTCGGCGTTATCGATGTCCACAAAGTAGTCCCCCACGGTGCCGCGCATGCGGTTGGGGCGCCCGCCAAACACCACGGGAAGGGCGTCCGCGATGCGGTCCACGAAGCGGTCCCGCGCGTGGTGGGAGATCACGATCGCCCCATCCACGTTGCCCCCGCGCAGGTAGGCGGTGGTTTTATCGCCGTCGTCATCGGTGGCGATAAAGATGTTGAGCACATAGTCGGACTGGCTGAGCCGGCGGTGCACCCCGGAAACCACGGTGGCAAAGAAGGGATCACCAAAAAAGCGGCTGGTGTCCTCGGGAACCACCAGTGCGATGGCCTTGGTCTGGCGCCGAACCAGGCTGCGGGCAGCCTGGTTCGGCACATAGGAGAGCTCGGCGATCGCGCGTTCCACGGCCTCGCGGGCCGCCGGACTCACCGCCTGGGCGCCGTTCACGACGCGGGAGACCGTGGAGCGGGAAACGCCAGACAGCGCGGCGACCGCCTCGAGTGTGACCGGGGGTTGTGCGGGGCCCACTCGGCGCCTCCTTGACTAGTGCGTGTGCAGGTACAGCGGCACACCCGTGTACGTCGGAATGGACAGGGTCCGGTTCCGAATGATCCGATGATACTCCATGGCACTGTCCTTGAGCGTGCGCTGCTGGGTGTCGTAATCCACCCGCACGATACCGAAACGCTTTCGGTATCCCCAGGCCCACTCATAGTTGTCCATCAGCGACCAGTAGAAGTATCCGCGCACGTCCACCCCGGCCTCGGCGGCGTCGAGCACCGCGCCCAGATGCGACCGCAGGAACGCGGTCCGCTCGACGTCGTGCACACGCTGCTGGCCGTCCTCGATCGCCACCTCATCATCGTAGGCGGCACCGTTTTCGGTCACATACAGCGCCGTGTTTGTGGGTCTTGCGTACTCCTCCCACACCCGGGTGAGCACGCGGGTCAGCCCCTCGGGCTGAACCTCCCAGCCCTGTCCGGTGCGGGCCAGGCCACGCTCATGCGGGTGGATATCGGCCGGGGCCGGCCAGGGGGCACGAATCGCACGGTCGGTGGGGGCCTCAAGCTCGATCGGCGGGACGGCCGGAGCGGTGCCCGACACAAACTCCCCCTGGTAGTAGTTCACGCCCAGCGTGTTGATCGGGGTCGAGATCACCGCCAGGTCTCCCTCGTGTACCGCCGCCTCCAGGCGCTTCAGGGCCAGCGGCTCCTCGGTGCGGATATTGGCCAGGATGTCGGCCGGGTACACACCCCGGAACACCGGATCCAGGAACCAGCGGTTGAACTGACCGTCGAGCTTGCGGGCCGCGTTGCGGTCGCCCTCGGCGTGCGGATCTACCGGGTCGGCCACGGTCAGGTTGAGCGTGATCCCCAGGTTGAGCGATTCGTCGCGGGCGCGCAGCTCGCGCACCACCTGTCCGTGTCCGAGCAGCAGGTGGTGCGCGGCGAGCAGTCCCTCACCCGTGTCCTGGTGGCCGGGGGCGTGTGCTCCGGCGATGTGGCTGAGGAAGGAGGAACACCAGGGCTCGTTCAGGGTCGCCCAGTTGGTGACCCGATCCCCCAGCGCATCGTGCACCGAGAGCGCGTACTCGGTGAACAGGTCGACGGATTCGCGCACGGTCCATCCGCCACGCTCCTGGAGGGCCTGCGGCATGTCCCAGTGATACAGGGTCAGCCAGGGCATGATGCCGGCCTCCAGGAGCTCGTCCACCAGGCGACTGTAGAAGTCGATCCCTGCCGGGTTCACCGCTCCCGCATCCGGCCGCACCCGCGACCAGGAGGTGGAGAAGCGGTAGGACTCCAGCCCCAGCTCCCTCATCAGCGCCACATCCTCGCGGTAGCGGTGATAGTGATCGCAGGCCACATCGCCGTTATCGGCGTTAATGACGGCACCCGGCACCCGGGCGAACTCATCCCAGATCGACGCTGTGCGCCCATCCTCGAAGGCGGCACCCTCGATCTGGTATGCGGCCGTGGCCGCGCCAAAAACGAAGTCCCGTGGGAAGGAGCGTGGTGATGACATGGTGATCTCTTTCTTGAGAAACGAACTAACCCTTGACCGCTCCTGCCATGATCCCACTCACCAGCTGCTTGCCGGTGAAGACAAACAGGACAAGCAGCGGAATCGTGGACAGCAGCACCCCGGCCAGCACGATCGAGTAGTCCACAAAGTGGTTCGACTGCAGCAGCGAGAGGGCCACCGGAAGGGTGGGGTTTTGACGATCCAGCACGATAAACGGCCAGAAGAAATTGTTCCAGGAGGAAATGAAGGTGAACAGCGCCAGCATCGCCGCCGCCGGACGGGCGGCCGGCAGCCCCACGGTCAGGAAGGTACGGAACGAGCTGGCACCGTCGACCCGCGCGGCCTCCAGGAGCTCGTCGGGCACGGCCTGGCGCAGATACTGGGTCATCCAGAACACCCCGAACGCGCTGGTCAGCGCGGGGACGATGATCGCCCCGATGGTGCCGGTCCAGCCCAGGTCCGAGAACAGGATGTACAGCGGAACCACGCCGAGCTGGGTCGGCACGGCCATGGTCGCGATCACAAAGATCAGCAGCACATTGCCGCCGCGGAACTTGAGCTTGGCAAAGGCCCAGCCGGCCAGCGTGGAGAAGAACACCACCGAGAGCGCGATCAGCGCCGAGCTATAGAAGGAGTTCCAGAGGGCCAGCCAGAAGTTCACCGCCGGATCATTGATCACCGTGAGGGCGTTGTCGATGAAGTTTCCGCCGGGAATCCAGGAGGGGTTACGAATGGTCTGAGCATCCCCCGAACCGATCAGGAACGACCACCAGAACGGGAACAGACTCCCGGCGATCATCGCGCCGAGCACGCCGTAGACGATCCAGCCGGGACGGGAGCCGCGCACGGTCCGGCGGCGCGGTGCCGGAGCCGGGGTGGCGGTGGACGGCGACATCGTGGGTGCGCTCATCGCGATACCTCCTGAGAATTCGAACTGGGGGCAACCGCGGCGGACATGGCGGCCCGGTCGCGTGCGGCGATACGGCGCTCGCGCCGGGTGGGCGGACGGTGCCCACCCTCGTCCCGAACCAGGTTGCGGGTGACAAACAGGTTGATCACGCCGATCAGCAGGATGATGATGAACAGGATCCAAGCCAGCGCCGCGGCCCGGCCGAAGTTCCACTCTCCCCAGCCGGTGTTGTACAGGTAGAGCGAGATGGTCAGCCACTGACTGTTGGGACCGCCGGTGCCGGGCCTGTCGTACATGCGCGGCTCGTCGAAGATCTGCAGGCCACCGATGGTCGAGGTGATGATCACAAAGATCAGCGTGGGCTTGAGGCTCGGCAGGGTGATCGAGAAGAACTGCCTGATCGGGCCGGCCCCATCCACGGTGGCCGCCTCGTAGTAGTCTCGCGAGACCGCCTGCATCGCGGCCAACAGAATCAAGATGTTGTAACCGGTCCAGCGGAAGTTCACCATCGTGGCGATGGCGACGTGGCTGAAGAAGGCGTTGGAGTGCCAGGGAATCGGCTCCAGGCCGATCGTCTGGATCAGGGTGTTGATGATGCCGTAGCGGTCACCAAACATGTTGCTGAAAATCAGGGCGACGGCCACCGGGGCCATCACGTAGGGCACCAGCACACCCATCCGCCAGAAGGTCTTGGCACGGATGTTTTTGTCCAGCAGTGAGGCGATGAACACGGCCACGATCAGCTGCGGAACGCTGGAGAGCAGGAAAATGCTGAACGTGTTGCGCAGGGCCAGCCAGAACTTGGGCTGGCCGAGAACGTAGGCATACTGCTCAAGCCCGATGAACTCGCCGGTGCCGCGCACCAGGTCCCACTCCATGAAGGAGATGACCGCGGTGAAGGCGATCGGGAAGAGTCCCACGACCGCAAACAGGATGAAGAACGGGGAGATGTAGAGATAGGGGGAAAGCTTAAGATCCCAGCGGGACAGGCTGCCGCCGAAACCCACGCGGCGGGCGGCGCGGGGGCGGGATCGGGCGCCGCCGGGCGCGGTGGTGGAAGAGGACACGATGCTCCTAGACAGAACGTTTGACGGGGAAAGAGGGTGGGGCGGCGATACCGCCGCCCCACCCGGGTGCCTCGTTACTTAATGGCCTTGACCTCGGATACCCACTGCTTCCAGGAGGTATCCGCGTCCTGCGTGCCCTCCTCGACGCGGGTGAGCGCCTTCTGCATCGCATCGTTGATCTGGAAGTACTTCTCGCCCTTGAACGGCGACACGGTGACCGCCTGTGCGCGCTCGGAGAAGATCGACCCGATCGGGGCATTGTTGAAGTACTCGTTGGTGGCTTCGAGCAGGGTCGCGTTGGTGAGCGCCTCGTTCTGGCTGGGGAAGTTGCCCGAGTTGCTAAAGGCCTTGATCTGCTGCTCGGGGGCGGTCAGCCAGTCGGCGAGCTCCTGAGCGGCCTCGACGTTCTTGCCCTTGGCGGGGACGGTCAGGTAGGAACCGCCCCAGTTTCCGCCGCCGCCGGGGAAGACATTGGCGATGTCCCAGCCGGTCACGTTCTTGGCGTTTCCCTCGATGACACCGAGCATCCATCCCGGGCACAGCATGGTGGCGAAGGCGCCGTCGGCGAGTCCGGCATTCCAGTCATCGGACCACTGGCCGAGCTTTGCCGACTGGGTCTTGCTGGCCGCGAGTACCTCGTCGTAGATCTTGCGGACGTCGGGGTTCTCGGTCGCGGTGACGTCACCGGTCTTGGGGTTCTCATAGGCCGCCTCGACCTGGTTGATCATGCCCTGGTAGGTGCCGCCGGCGGAGTCGAAGAAGGGCTTGCCGGTCTTGGTGGTGTACTCGTTACCCACCTCGAAGTACTTGTCCCAACCGCCGGTCAGCAGCGCGGTCACCTCGGCGCGGTCGGTGGGCAGGCCCGCCTCGGCGAACAGGTCGCCGCGGTAGCAGATGGCCTCGGGGCCGATGTCGGTGCCGTATCCGATCAGGTTCTTGTCGGAGTCGGTCGCGGCGTTGACCTTCCAGTCCAGCCAGCGATCATGCAGCTTCTCGGGTACCGGGGCCAGCATGTCCGAGTACTTCATGACCTCGGGCAGCCAGTCCACCTCGATGGCCTCGATGTCGGCCAGGCCGGACTTGCCGAGCTTCTGGAAGTAGTTGGCGCGGGCATCGTTGCTGGTCGCCGCCCGGTTGTGGACCACCGTGACGTTCGGGTGGGCGTCGCTGTACTCCTTGAGCAGCGCATCGGTGTAGCCGAAGTCGTTAAACGTGGCCACGGTCAGGGTAATCTTGCCGTTCCCCGATCCGGCCTCGCCGCCGTCGCTCGCGCAGCCGGCCAGGACCAGTGCGGCCGCGGATACCAGCGCAACGGCGCCCGCGCTTTTTCGGAAAGCACTCTTGTTCACAATCACTCCTTCGTGGTGGTGGGGTGAGCGTCATCGCTCGAGATTGGGACGCTGTGAGAGCGCTCCCAATCGGTGCCCCGATCCTATGAGAGCGCTCCCAAATAAGTCAACTCGGGGTGCACGCCCGTCTCGGTTTCGGATGGCTTTCGTCACTCCGCGTGAGTCCTTTTTGACCACATATTCGGCTCAAAAAGTAGCCGTCTCGTCGCGACTCTCGGCACCGACAGTCGACCGTCACGCTCCCCTGTTTTCTCTAAATCAGGCAGTATGTAAACTCGGATGAATATGCGGAAATAGCCCGATATTCCGCGTAATCTCGGGGGTTTTGAGTGGCCGGGAAATTTACTTGTTGACAGGTAAGTAAGTAAATGGCTAGCCTGCACCTGTCGACGCCGATGTCGATGAAACGCCCCTCACATTTGTTCAAGGGAGAACACATGCGATCGAAATTATTGCGTGAAAAAAATGGGCCAAATTTAGCCGTGTCGGCCGCCGCGATTCTCGCGTTGGCCGCGGCCGGAACGATCGTCACGGCACCCGCCGCGCACGGTGCCGATCCGCTCTTTGGCCCCAACGTCACGATCTTTGACGAAAACTGGAGTGTGGACGCGATCAACTCCGCACTTCAGGCCGCCTCCCACGAGGGAGAATTCAGCCTCAAGCGCCACCAGTTCTTCTTCGCCCCCGGCACCTACGGCGTGAACAACAACGCCGACAACCCCCTGGCCGCGACCAACATCATCAACTCGGAACTCGGCTACTACCAGTCGGTTTCCGGACTCGGGGCCTCCCCCGACGATGTGCTCATCAACGGTGCCATTCACGTGGAGCCCGAGCGTGTGTGCGAGGCGAACCCCTGGGACTGCCAGCAGCCGGGCTCGCTCACCAAGTTTTGGCGGTCGATGAGCAACCTGGCGTTCAACCCGATTCAGCAGCCGGTCGGCGTGGATGCGACCCGCCCCTTCCCCAGCGGAATCACGGCCCCGCACCAGATGCGCTTTGCGGTCTCGCAGGCGGCACCGCTCCGACGCATTCACATCAAGGGTGACCTGACGGTGTTTGGCCGCGTGGGCGAGTATGCCAGCGGCGGCTACCTTGCCGACAGCAAGGTCGACGGCCAGATCGTTACCGGATCCCAGCAGCAGTGGTTCACCCGAAACTCCGAGGTGGGAACCTGGGAGGGTGGTGTCTGGAACAACGTGTTCTCCGGCGTGCAGAACGCCCCGGCCACCGACTTCGGCCAGCCCCGCGCCGGCGGCGTCGGCGTGACCACCAACGTCGACAAGACCCCGGTTTCCCGCGAGATTCCGTTCCTGTACAAGGACGGCAACGACTTTAAGGTCTTTGTCCCCAAGGCCCACACCAACTCCACCGGCGCCAACTGGTCCACCGATGCCTCGGCCGGGCAGTCCCTGCCGATTGGCGACTTCTACATCGCCAAGGCCGGCGACACCGCCGCCTCCATCAACGCGGCCCTTGCCTCCGGTAAGAACCTTCTGCTGACCCCCGAGGTGTACTACCTGAACGCCCCGATCAAGGTCACCCGGGCCAACACCGTGGTGCTGGGTCTCGGCTACGCATCGCTGGTGCCCAACAACGGCACCGCGGCCATCGAGATTGCCGACGTCCCCGGCGTCAAGCTCGCGGGAATCACCGTGGATGCACACACCAAGAACTCCGATGTGCTGGTTCAGGTGGGCCCCCGGGGTGCCACCGCCGCCGAGGTGGCGAACCCCACCACCCTGTCCGATGTGTTCATCCGCGTGGGTGGCCCCTGGGCCGGCAACGCGACCACCTCGATCGAGGTAAACACCCCGAACACCCTCCTCGATCACATCTGGGCCTGGCGCGCCGACCACGGCGACGGCGTCGACTGGCACACCAACGTGGGCGACCACGGCGTGGTGGTCAATGCGGACAACGTGACCGCGACCGGTCTGTTTGTGGAGCACTACGGCAAGAACCAGGTGATCTGGAACGGCAACAACGGCCGCACCATCTTCTACCAGAGTGAACTCCCCTACGACCCGCCCACCCAGGCCGACTACATGGACGGCACCCGGCTGGGATACTCCTCCTACCGTGTGGCCGACACCGTGACCAGTCACCTGGCCCAGGGCATGGGTGTGTACTCGTTCTTCGATGACACCCGCAACAACGGCAACCACGTGTACGCCGAGAGTGGTGTTCAGGCGCCGCAGAACGCCAACGTGCGCTTCGAGTCGCTGACCTCGGTGTTCCTCAACGGTACCGGCGGCATCAACCACGTCATCAACGGCACCGGTGCCCAGGTCAAGGGTGGCTCCCCCGCCACCATGACCGCGCAGGTGGTGTCCTACCCCGGCGTGGATAGCAGCGCGCCGACCGTCTCGATCACCGCAGACCCCGCGGCGCCGGGCCCCAACGGCTTCTACACCAAGAAGGTCACCCTCACGGTGACGGCCTCGGATGACTTCCTCCCGGCACCCCGGGTGGAGTACCGCTTCCTGCCCGCCGGAAACGTCTCAACCGAACCGGCCGCCCGGGTCGAGACGGTGGCCCTGGCCGCCGCCGTCCCGACCGAGGACGCCGCGCAGGATGAGGTCGCGGCCGAGGACGACGCCGAGTGGATCCGCGCCGAGGGACCGATCGTCCTCGGTGATGGTGAGCACAGCGTCGAGGTGCGCGCGGTGGATGCCGCCGGAAACGTCTCGGCCAGCGCCAGCTGGTCCGGGAAGGTTCGGGTTGCGGTGGATGCCGAGACTCCGGATCCCGGAAACCCCTCGGCCACCCCGACTCCGGTCGCCCCGGGTGACGGCGGTGCCGCAACGCCCGGCGTGATCGCCGCCCCGGGCGCCCAGCCGGGTGGCGGTCTCCCTCAGACCGGTGCCGCCGGTCAGGCGGGTGCGATCATCGCCCTGCTGCTGGTGGCCGCCGGCATCGCCCTCGGTGCCGTGCGTCGAGCGCGGGCTCAGCGAGGCTAACGCCACGGACTTTCCTGGATTCCCGGGGCGTAGGCTCCGGGAATCCAGGAAATCTTCCGGCTCGGGATCGGAACCCGCTCAGCGAGGTTCCGACCCCGAGCACCGTTCCCCGAGCATCGTTGGCTCGCAGGGCGGTGCCTGCGAAGGCAGGCTTGCGCCGCCAGGGCGATCGGGGCGAGAGACCGCGTGGCCGCTAGCTTCGGCCCGGCGGGGCCCAGGCACCGAGGGTGATCCACGGCACCAGCACCTCATCCTCGGTGAGGGACCCGTGCTGGCCCACCATGCGGCGGGAGCTCTGATCCGCCGGACGGGAATCGTAGTATGCGATCCGCTTCCGCGCGGCCACCAAAATGTCACCGATCCGCGGAGCCACGGTGGGGTTCACGGCTCCGAACAGGCCCGCCGCGATCGCCTCGTCCCGGGAGAGTACCCAGGCGCGCTCCCCCTCGCTCTCGCGCCAGGCTCCGAGGGTTGCCGCGCGCTGCTCGGGGGAAACCCCGACGTCAAAGTAGAGGTGTCGCATTCGAGGCTCCCCGCCGATCAGTCCGATCCCGGCCACCAGATCGGGATCCTGATCAAAGAGGACGTGGGCATAGTCGGGCACATCCACGATGCCGTGGTCGGCGCTCAGCGCGATCCCCACGCCGGCCCCCACGCGTGCATGCAGCTTGCGCACCTCGGCGTCGAGGTCTTCGAGCGCAGCCAGCCAGCGATCATCGGCCACGCCGAATCGGTGGGCAATCTGGTCGAGCTCGGGCACGTAGAGATACACCAGCGCGCCGGGGGTTTCGGCGAGTTTGGCCGCCTGCTCGAAGCGCTCGGCAATGCGGTCCGCGGGGACATAGGTGGCCCCGCGCAAGATCGCCCGGGTCATGCCGCTGGTGGCATACTTCCCGGTGCCCACGGCGAAGGGACGCAGGCCCAGCCGATTCGCCTGCTCAAACAGGGGTTCGCGCAGCTGCCAAGTTTCGGGAACCATCCGATCGTCCCAGCCGGTCAGGCCGTTGACGATGCGATCGTTCTCGGCATCACGCATTTCATACCCAACCACGCCGTGTTCCCCGGGCCAGGCACCGGTCATGATCGCGGTCAGGCTGGCCGCGGTGGTGCTGGGGAACACCGACTGCAGGGTGGGGAACTTCCGCGCGGTGAGGAAGCGGGCGTAGGGCTTGGCCTCGCGCAGCTGCTGCGCCCCCAGTCCGTCCACCACGATCAGGATGGCCGACTGCGCCGAAGTGAGGGTTTCTCCGGGCATCGTTGCGGGCGCCGGGAGGCCCGTTTCGGGGCGCAGGGCGGCGACGAGATTCGGCAGGATATCGGCTTGGCTGCGGGAAACGTCGGTGCGTGTCGGTAACATTGAAGGCATCGGGTTAAGTGTGCCACAGAAGGCATGGTTTACCCGGCTCCCATCCGCCCTCGCGCCGTTCTCCTCGCGCGGCCATCCGAAACTATGGAATGACCCGAAAAGACTCCGCTTCCACCAGCGCCGCCCCCGCCGAACGCATCCTCGATGTCGATGTGACCGATGAGATGGAGGGCTCCTTCCTGGAGTACGCCTACTCGGTCATCTACTCGCGGGCGCTGCCGGATGCGCGCGACGGTCTCAAGCCGGTGCAGCGACGCATCCTGTATCAAATGGCCGATATGGGGCTGCGCCCCGACCGCAACCACGTGAAGTCCGCCCGCGTGGTGGGCGAGGTCATGGGTAAGTTGCACCCGCACGGTGACGCCCCCATCTACGACGCCCTGGTGCGCCTGGCCCAGCCCTTTACGATGCGCCTGCCGCTGATCGACGGCCACGGAAACTTCGGATCGCTGGATGATGGTCCCGCGGCGCCCCGCTATACCGAGGCGCGCCTGGACGCGACCGCCCTGGCGATGACCGAAAACCTCGACGAGGACGTCGTGGACTTCATCCCCAACTATGACGGCGCGCTCATGCAGCCCGATGTCCTACCCGCCGCCTATCCGAACCTCCTGGTCAACGGTGGCAGCGGTATCGCCGTGGGTATGGCCACCAACATGGCCCCGCACAACCTGATCGAGGTTGTGGGCGCCGCACGCTTCCTGCTGGAAAAGCCCAAGGCTACCCTTGAGGAGCTGATGGCGTACGTGCCCGGCCCCGACCTGCCCACCGGCGGGACGATCGTGGGTCTCGCCGGCATCAAGGACGCCTACGCGACCGGCCGCGGCGCCTTCAAGACCCGCGCCAAGGTCACCATCGAGAACCTCACCCCGCGCAAAAAGGGCCTGGTGGTCACCGAACTGCCCTATCTGGTGGGCCCCGAGCGGGTGATCGAGAAGATCAAGGACGGTGTCAACAACAAGAAGCTTTCGGGCATCTCGGACGTGACCGACCTCACCGACCGAACCAACGGCCTGCGCCTGGTCATCGGCATCAAGACCGGCTTCAGCCCCGAGGCCGTGCTGGAACAGCTCTATCGGTTCACCCCGCTGGAGGACGGCTTCAGTATCAACAACGTCGCCCTGGTGGACGGCGGTCCGCGGACCCTGGGTCTGCGCGAGCTGCTCCAGGTCTACGTGGATCACCGCATTCAGGTGGTCACCCGTCGCTCCAAGTTCCGCCTGGCCCGGCGCAAGGAACGCCTGCACCTGGTACTGGGACTCCTGATCGCGATCGTCGATATCGACGAGGTCATCCAGGTCATCCGCGCCAGCGATGACTCGGAGATTGCTCGCAAGAAGCTTCAGGAGGTGTTTGATCTCTCCAAGGTGCAGGCCGAGTACATTCTCGAGCTGCGGCTGCGTCGCCTGACCAAGTTCTCGCGGATGGAGCTGGAAACCGAGCGGGATGAGCTGCAGGTGCAGATCGCCGAGCTGGAGAAGCTGCTGAGTAGCACCCGTCGGATCCGCACCCAGGTGTCCAAGGAACTTGAGGCCGTGGCCGAGAAGTTCGGGACCCCGCGGCGCACCATGCTGACCGAGGCTGCCCCGAGCATCGCCGGGTCCGCACGGAAGAAGGCCGGTGTTGTTCTTGAGGTCGCCGATGTGGCCTGCACCATTTTCCTGAGCGCCACCGGTCGCGCACTGCGGGTGGACCGCCCGGCGGGCGAGGAGGTCACGATTACCGCGCCGCCGCGCCGCGCCAAGCACGACGCGATCGCCTCGGTGCTGGAGACCACCTCACGCACCGAGATCGGTGCCGTGACCAACCTGGGGCGCCTGATCCGCTTCTCCCCCATCGACCTCCCGGCCGTGCCCGCCGCCTCGATCCATCTGGCGGCGGGTGTCAAGATCTCCGACTACATCGCGCTCACCAACAAAAAGGAGCGGGTGCTGGCCCTGGTGGATCTGGGCAGCGACCGCCCGATTGCGCTGGGGACCGCCCAGGGTGTGGTCAAGCGGGTCACCGCGAATGCCTGGCCGAATAAGCCCGAGTTTGAGGTGATCGCGCTGAAGCCCGGCGATGAGGTTGTGGGCCTCGGCCAGCCCGCCGAAACCGATGAGCTGATCTTTGTCACCTCGGACGCGAAGCTGCTGCACTTTGTCGCCTCCTCGGTGCGCCCGCAGGGTGCGCCCGCGGGTGGTATGGCCGGTGTCGCGCTGGTGGGTAGCGCCCGCGTGCTGTTCTTCGGTGCGGCACCGCATGCCGAGGAGATCCTGGTGACCACGATCTCGGTGGCCGAGGGCACGATCCCCGGCACCGATCCGGGCCGCGCCAAGACCTCGACGTTTGCCGATTTCCCCGCCAAGGGCCGCGCGACCGGTGGTGTCCGGGCCCACGCGTTTCTCAAGGGTGAGTCCCACCTCGAACGCGCCTGGGTGGGCCCCGGTCCCGTGCGTGCGCTCTCGGTCGAAGGCTCGGCGCGTCCGCTGCCCGAGCCGGTGGGCCGACGCGATGCCTCGGGTGCCGCGCTTGAGCAGGTGGTGACCTATCTGGGTCGGGCGATCCAGCCCGACACTGGTTCGGGCCCTGCCGCCGCGTCCGATGGTGACGCTCCGCAGGATGGTCCCCTGGATGCCCCCTCGTTCGAGGATGGCGACGTGATCCGGATCCCCACCCGCGCCTCGGCCACCCCGGCCCAGCCACTCGGCTTTGACACCGACGGCGTCCTCTCGGTGGAACCCGCCGACACCGTCACCCTGGACCTCGACCTGGAATAGGTCCCACGATAAAGGGGCCCGGTCTCACTCAGATGAGTGGGACCGGGCCCCTTTATGATTTGGTGCGCCGAGGTGACGTGGTGTGCCCCAGTGGGTTAGCGCGCACCCTGGCTATTCGGCATCTGCCGGAGCAGACTAGACGTCGATGCGTTCGCGACTGAGGTCCGCCGAGTGCTCCACGATGAAGTCCTTACGCGGCGCCACGTCGCTTCCCATCAACAGCTCAAACACCCTGGAGGCGCGCTCGGCGTCGCCCATGCGTACGCGACGCAGGGTGCGTCCCGAGCGTTCCATCGTGGTTTCGGCCAGCTGGTCGGCGTCCATCTCGCCCAGGCCCTTGTATCGCTGCGGGTCCTGGTAGCGCTTTCCGGTGGCCTTGAACTCGGCCAGCAGGTCGTGCAGCTCCTGCTCGGAGTACGTGTAGATCGTCTCATTGGGCTTGGAGCCCGGGTTGATCTGCACCACCCGGTGCAGCGGGGGCACCGCCGCGTAAACCCGGCCCGCGTCGATCATCGGCCGCATGTAACGGAAGAACAGCGTGAGCAGCAGGGTGCGAATGTGAGCGCCGTCCACGTCGGCGTCGCTCATGATGATGACCTTGCCATAGCGGGCGGCGTCAAGATCGAAACTGCGGCCCGATCCGGCGCCGATCACCTGAATGATCGCCGCGCACTCGGCGTTTGACAGCATGTCGGACACCGAGGACTTCTGCACGTTAAGGATCTTGCCTCGGATCGGCAGCAGCGCCTGGTGCTCGCTGTCGCGGGCATTCTTGGCGGTGCCCAGCGCCGAGTCACCCTCGACGATGAATAGCTCGGAGGTTTCCACATCGTTGCTGCGGCAGTCCACCAGCTTGGCGGGCAGCGAGGAGGATTCCAGCGCGTTCTTGCGGCGCTGGGTCTCCTTGTGGGTGCGCGCCGAAATCCGCGACTTCATCTCGGCGACAACCTTGTCCAGCACCAGGGCGGTCTGGGTCTTGTCGTCCCGCTTGGTCGAGGCGAAGCGCTCCTTGAGCTGACCGGACACCACCGAGGCAACGATCGCCCGCACCGCGGGGGTACCCAGGATCTCCTTGGTCTGCCCCTCGAACTGCGGCTCGGCCAGGCGCACGGTCAGGACCGCGGTCAGCCCGGCCAGGACGTCGTCCTTATCCAGCTTGTCGTTTCCGGCCTTCAGGCGACGCGCGTTGGCCTCGACCTGGGCGCGCAGGAAGCGCAGCAGCCCCTGGTCAAAACCGGTCTGGTGTGAGCCGCCCTTCGGGGTGGCGATGATGTTCACAAAGCTGCGCATCACCGTCTCATAGCCGGTGCCCCAGCGCAGCGCGATATCCACGGTGCACTCGCGCTCCACCTCGGTGGGGACCATCGCCCCACCGTCGGTCAGCACGGGCACGGTCTCGGTGAAGGTCGAGGTTCCGGTCAGGCGCCACACATCGGTGATCGCCGCATCCGGGGCCAGGTGGTCCACAAACTCGGAGATGCCGCCGTCAAACTCGAAGGCGTGCGACTCGGTCTCCTCGCCGCGGGAGTCCTCGATGGCGATGCCGAGGCCGGGGATCAGGAACGCCGTCTGCTTGGCGCGACCGATCAGGTCGTCCATCTGGAAGTTGGCGCCCTTGGTGAAAATCTGCGGGTCGGCCCAGTAGCGCACGCGGGTACCGGTCTTGGCCTTGGCGACCTTGCCGATCGGGCGCAGCGCCGGCTCACCAAACTCGGTGAACGGGGTGAACGGAGCATCGGGGGTCGGTGCGCCAGTGTCCTCGAAGACGCCGGGCACGCCGCGCTTGAAGGACATCAGCCAGGTCTTGCCGCCGCGGTCCACCTCGACGTCGAGGCGCGCACTCAGCGCGTTGACCACCGAGGCACCCACACCGTGCAGACCACCCGAGGCGGCATAGGAACCCGACCCGAACTTTCCGCCGGCGTGCAGCTTGGTGAAGACCACCTCGACACCGCTCAGCCCGGTCTTGGGCTCGATATCTACGGGGATACCGCGGGCGGTGTCGCGTACCTCGACCGAGCCGTCGTGGTGCAACAGGATGTTGATCCTGGTTCCGAAGCCCGCCAGCGCCTCATCCACCGAGTTATCGATGATCTCCCAGAGGCAGTGCATGAGGCCGCGGGAGTCGGTGGACCCGATGTACATACCGGGTCGCTTCCGCACCGCCTCAAGGCCCTCGAGGACGGAGAGGTGGCGCGCGGAGTATTCAGTGGTCACAGGGATAAATTCTACCGAAAACCCCCGACATCACCTGCCATCGACACGTTGTGAGCGGGCTGAGCGTACGCGCCTAGCGAAATTGCCCCGGAACGGAATGAATTTGCCCCCGGACGTGGTTGGATAAGACGTGAGGCCGAACGATTGGCCTCCTCACCGGTCAGGAGGAAAACATGACACAGATCACCGAAAGCGCTCCGAGCGTGGTGGACGCCCCGGCACTGACCGCGGCCGACCGTTGCGACAGCTGCGGCGCACAGGCCTACGTCCGGGTAACCCTTGCCAATGGCGAGCTCATGTTCTGCGCTCACCACGGCAAGAAGTATCAGGAGAAGCTCGCCGCCGTCGCCTCGAACTGGCACGACGAGAGCGCCCGCCTCAGCGAGGCTCGCGCCTAAGGGCCCGCCCCCACTCGCCGACGCTGTCGAAACAGCGCGACCAGGGCGAGTCCCCCAAACCACGCGTCGCCGTCCGGGAAACCGGGCGGCGACGCTTTGGCGTGTGGGCACCAGCATGGGACGAGAAAGCCCCGCCGGAACCGAGGTTCGGACGGGGCTTTCGCAATTTCGAAGGCGCTAGCGCGGGAGCTTGCCGATCAGGATCTCGCGGGCGAGATCGATGGTCTGGTCCAGCTCATCGTGCTTGTCGTTCTTGATGTAGGTGTCTCCGGTGCGGGCCACGGCCAGGCTGATCAGGTGATCGGCAAACACCGGGTTCAGGACCAGCGCCGGACCGTGCAGGTGCGTGCCGTAGGCATTGCCCACAACCGCGCCCTCCAGGCCATCGCCGTTACCGAAGCCGTTGCGCACGGCACCAATCGGGGCCATCCCCTGAGCCAGGGTGGTCACGGCCGAGTGGTTCTCGGTTCCGATCAGCAGACCAAACTGCCCATCGATACCAAACGCCTCGGTTACGATCCGCGCCGCGGTGGCATCCACGGTCACATCAAAGACCCCGGCACCTTCGATCACGGTATCGGCGTCGAGCTTGATCGTCTTGCCCAGCAGGTGGAACCCGGCACCGGCGGCCAGGAAGACCACACCCGCCTTGGCCCACTCGCGCAGCTGCTCGGCGATCTGCGCAAACTCGGGGGCGAGGGCACGCTGTGCACTCGAGGATCCGGTCCCCACCACGACGATGTCGGGGAGGATTCCCAGGGTGTCCCCCGGGTTGTAGGTGCGCTGCTCGACCTCGATACCGGCGAGCTCCAGACGGTGCGCGAGCGCACGCCGGTTGCCGGTATCACCGTTCAGGGCCAGGTCGTTGGAGAAGAGTTCAAGAATGGAGACGGTCACGAGGCCGCACCTGCTTCCAGGTCCTTATAACCCAGGTACTTCCGGGTTGCCATCATCTGGTCATAGTCGAGGAAGAATGTGTGGCGTCCGCTCGCCGGGCGCGGCCCGTCGAGCACCGCCTGCACGGCCTCGGTCACATCCGGGATGATCCGGTCAAAGGTCTTACCCTCATAGGCCAGTCGGGTCGCGACAAACGCACCCTTGGGGCCCGAGATGACATCCACGTGCTTGATCTTGGACAGATCGGCGTTGTAGAGCCAGGAGGGGTCGTAGGACGACTCATCGTAGGCAAACAGCACCGAGTCCGGCTCATAGGTGAGCGAATCCAGGTTCAGCTGCAGCGACGCCAGGTTCTTGAGCATCAGGATCTCGACTTCGCGGTCACCCACGGTCATGATCTCGCCGCGACCGTACACGGTCTTACCCGCCTGGACGGCCTTCAGCGCGATGTTGACATCGAAGCGCTCACCCAGGGTGTGCGCGGCGAGAGTCAGCGTGGCGGCCACGTCGACCGCATAGTGCAGTCCACGGCTCGGCATGGTGATCGGGTAGTCGGTACCGGCGAAGCGGATGACCGCCTCGTTGCCCGAGGCCGAAACCACCTCGGCGACCGGGTGTGCGCCGTTGGCGGACGCCTCGATCTCCGAGTAGTCTCGGGCCGAAGCCTGACCGTGCGGGGCGGAGGCCAGCGCCTCGGGGGTCGAACCGAAGTACTCCACCCGGTGCTTGCCACCCTGCTCGAGCTCGGTACCGAGCTTGGCCAGGAAGTTGTCGTCGCGGTTCAGCGCCACGTAGCCGTCCACCGCGTGGGCAATGTTACGGAACATGGTTGCGACCCGGTCGGGCTCACCGAAACGGTAGATCTGGTCAACCAGTAGGTTGAGGATCACCGCGGCACGCGGACGCAGCTGCTCGGCAATCACCACACCGTAGCCCTCGTCGATCTCCAGGATCGCGATATCCGCGTCCAGGCGACCGGTCAGCGAGGTCTCCTTGAGCAGCGCCGAGGCGATGCCCTGGGGCATGTTGGCGCCACTGGGGTTGGTGAACACCTTGAGGCCGTGTGCACGCACAACGTCGGTCATGATGTTGGTCGTGGTGGACTTCCCGTTGGAACCCAGGATGAACACCACGCCGTGCGGGAGGCCCGCCGCCACGTCACGCATGACGTTGGGCGCGAGCTTCTGGACAACCACTCCCGGCAGGGCGCTGCCGCCCCCGCGCAGACGGGTCGCGAAACGCGCGGCCCGTCCGGCGAGGATCGGCAGGACATACTTCACGCCGCCCGGCTTACTCAAGGTAGTCACGCAGCGACTGCGAGCGGGACGGGTGGCGCAGCTTGGCCATCGTCTTCGACTCGATCTGGCGGATCCGCTCACGGGTCACCCCGAAGGTGTCACCGATCTGGTCCAGGGTCTTGGGCATGCCATCCCCCAGGCCGAAGCGCATCCGGATCACGCCGGCCTCACGCTCGGAGAGCGAGTCCAGCAGCGACTCCAGCTGCTTCTGCAGCATGGTGAAGCCCACGGCGTCGGCGGGGACCACGGCCTCGGTGTCCTCGATGAGGTCACCAAACTCGCTGTCTCCGTCCTCGCCCAGCGGCGTGTGCAGCGAGATGGGCTCGCGGCCGTACTTCTGCACCTCGATGACCTTCTCCGGGGTCATGTCGAGTTCCTTCGACAGCTCCTCGGGGGTGGGCTCGCGGCCCAGGTCCTGCAGCATCTGGCGCTGCACGCGGGCCAGCTTGTTGATGACCTCAACCATGTGCACGGGGATACGGATCGTGCGAGCCTGGTCGGCCATCGCGCGGGTGATCGCCTGACGAATCCACCAGGTGGCATACGTCGAGAACTTGAAGCCCTTGGTGTAGTCGAACTTCTCCACCGCGCGGATCAGGCCGAGGTTACCCTCCTGGATCAGGTCCAGGAACTGCATGCCACGACCGGTGTAACGCTTAGCCAGCGACACCACCAGACGGAGGTTCGCACCGAGCAGGTGGCTCTTGGCGCGCTGACCGTCCTTGGCCACCCACATCAGCTCACGCTTGAGCTGCGGAGTCATGCCGTCGGCCTCGTTGGCAAGCTTGTCCTCGGCGAACAGGCCGGCCTCGATACGCATCGCAAGCTCAACCTCCTCGGCGGCGTTCAGCAGCGCAACCTTACCGATCTGCTTGAGGTAGTCCTTGACGGGGTCGGCGGTGGCACCGGTGATGGCTGCCGAGTAGACCGGAACCTCATCCTCGTCGTTCTGCGAGGACAGAACCAGGGCGTCCTGGGGCAGGTTCTCGGGAATGTCCGACTTCTTGTCGGTTTCCTCCTCGTCTGCGCCCTCCTCGATGTCGGGTGCGTCGAGAACCTCGTCCACCGCATCCTTCTTTGCGGCACGCTTGGTCGCCGGCTTCTTTGCCGGTTCGGCCGCGGCGGCCTTCCTTACTGGTGTTTTCCGAGTCGCCTTTGCGGGCGCTACAGTTTCAGCTTCGGTGGCTTCCGAAGCCTGCACTTTCTTGGTTGCCATGGAGGCACCTTTCAGTCTTGAGGAGGGGTACGTGGTATCCCCCACCCATCCTCAATCCACGATAGTTTTCGGACATTACTAGGACCCATGTCAAGTCCGAATGTGTTGCGCGGCAATTAAGCCACCTCACGCTCGGTCAAGAACGGGTCCTTCCCTCCATTATGCCATGCTTTGGAAGGCCTTTTTGCCACAACCCCTTGCGCCACGAGCAAAACATGGGGTATTGGCGAGGGTTTTTGGCGGGGAGACGCTGAATTTAACCCCGGGATCTGGGTTTTTATTCCCCAACTGGGGATAGCTCAGGAGGCGTCCTGACCGTCGCGACCATCTTTGCGGCGCAAACGTGCAATCATCGCGACCCACACGGGGCCCACCTCGATCCCATCCTCGGACAGAATCGAGCGGGTGCGACGACGCGCTCGGAAGAGCATCACCACGCCGAACGCGATCACCACAAACTGCACGATCATCGCAAAGCGGAAGGAGTGCAGGGAGTACACCTCGGCGGGCGGACCGCCGTGGCCGCCGACGAGGTCCAGGATCACCCCCATCAGGAACATGATCACGAAGCTCGCACTGAATCCACCCACGTTCACCAGGCCGTTGGCCGATCCGAGCACCCGCGAGGGGTTATAGGTGCGGGCAAAGTCGAAGCCGATCAGCGATCCCGGTCCCCCGGCCCCCATCGCGACCAGCAGGATGATGACCAGCCAGAGCGGCGGCGTGCCTGGCCAGAGCAGCACGGCGGCCCAGGCCACGGCGATCGCGAAGACCAGGCCCAGCACGATGTTGCTGCGCCGATAGGGATAGCGCGCGCTCAGTAGGCCCAGCACCGGACCGATCGCGATACCGGAGGCCACCACCACGAGCAGCATGGCCGCGGCAAAGCCCTCGGTGAAGCCGAGCCCATAAACCATGAAGGGAATCCCCCAGAGCAGCGAGAACACGGTGCCCGGGGACTGGGTGGTGAAGTGCGACCAGAACCCCAGCTGGGTTCCCGGGCGGCGCAGCGCCATCCCCAGCTCGCGGACCGATTGACCCCAGGTGCCCACGGGTGGCGGAACCGGGGCGTCCCGCGGACGATCACGCACGGTCGCCAAAACCAGGACCAGGGCCAGCACGCAGAGGGCGGCGGCGCTCAGAAACGCCGGACTCCAGCCAAACTTGTGCAGCACCCAGGCAAAGGGAAGGGCCGAGAGAACCTGACCCAGCTGACCGATGTTTCCGATCCACTGCGAGAGCTGCGGGACCCACTTCCCGGTAAACCAGGACGAAATCAGGCGCAGCACTGACACAAAGATGGCCGCGTCACCCGCGCCCACCAGGATGCGCCCGAGGACCGCAACCCCGAGCTGGTCGGCAATCGCCAGGATGACCTGACCCACCGCGAGCAACCCCAGGCCGAAGATGATCAGGACCCGTGGCCCGAGTCGATCGATCAGCACGCCCACCGGCACCTGCATGCCCGCGTAGATGACCAACTGCATCACCGCAAGGGTGGAGAAGGCCGCGGCGGAGGCATCAAAACGCTCGACGGCGGCAACCCCGGCGACACCCATCGTGGCGCGCTGCAGGACGGCCACCATGTATGCCAGGGCACCGATCCAAAAAACAATCCAGGAGGTGCGCGTATTCACCGATTCAGCTTATCGGGCCACTCGCAACGATTCGACCTGCCCCGCCAGCGCATCCGGTGCACACTTGTGATCCGCCGCTGCACGCTCGCGCACGGCGGACCTGGCGCGCGCTGCGCGGAGAAACCGTGAGGGAACCGACAGGGATGCACCTACCCTAATGCTGCCCGTCTCGGCGACGACCCCTCGGCGGCGGGGTTACTCCCCCGAATCGCGCAGGTCTTCGCCGTTGTCCTCACCATCGGGACGGCCGGCGAGGAAGCGCTCGAGCTCGGCGGCAATCTCATCCGCCGAGGGCAGCGATCCATCCATCGCCACAAACGGCGAGGCCGGCATATTCGACTCCATATACGAGTCGTGTCGCTCCTCAAGGGTGGCCACCAGGCGTCGCAGTTCATCGTTGCCGGCAACCTGCTCATTCAGGCGCTCGACAAATTCACGTGCCTGGTCGCGCAGACCATCGGTGGGCAGGATCAGCCCGGTGGCGGCCCCCACGTACTCGATCGCCGCGATCAGCACGTCGGGATACTGGGTGTCGCTCAGATAGTGCGGGGTGAGTAGTGCGAGCCCGGCCACGGCGAGGCCGTGCTCGGTCAGGCGGTACTCCAGCAGGTGCAGAACGTTGGCCGGCAGCTGGGTCTGCGGACGCCAGACGGTCAACGACTCGATCAGGTCGGCCCGGGTTCCGCTCACGGTCACCGGGACCGGGCGCGTGTGCGGCACCGGCATCGGCACCGCGTGCAGCCAGGTGGTGCGGGCGATCCCCAGGGTGTCGATCAGCCCGGTGATGGAGCGCACAAACGCCTCCCATCGGAAGTCGGGCTCGTAGCCGCTCAGGAAGAGGAAGGGCTGGGACAGCTCGTCGTGGACGAGGGTCAGCTCCAGGCGCGGCGGCACGTAGTCGGAGAGGTGGTCCTCGTCGAAGGTCGCGATCGGGCGACGGGCGCGGTAATCCAGCAGCGCGTCGTTATCGAAGGTGGCCACGACCCGGGAATCCAGGTTCTCCCGGACGAAATCGATGAACTGCGCCGAGGCGCTTCCGGCATCCGAATACCCGGTGAGTGCCACCACAAGATCCAGCCCGGCGGGGATGTCCGCGGGGTCAACACTGAGGGAAAAGAGTCGGTCGGAGTCAGCCATGAATCCACTCTAGGGCTCACAACCGGAACAATCCTCCGTTTTTGTCCGGTCCCGCTTTGCCATCAGCGAACACGCGTGCAACCCGCGCGCACACGGGCGGTTTCGCGACACATGGGCATACCATGGTGGCATGACCGTTCCCGTTCTTAATATCTCCACCACCCCTGCCGATTCCGCGGCCGCGACCGTTCTGGTTCTCGCCGCCCACGGAACCGGCGACAACGTCACCCTGGTCGCACCGGCCGGCTTCGAGGCCGTGGCCGAGCTGGTTGGTCCGCTGGGTATCTCCGGCGCCGCCGACCGCCTGGTTCGCCTGCCCGCCGTGGCCGGCATCGCCGACACCCTTGCCGTGATCGGCCTGGGCGGCGAGTCCACCACCGATCGTCTGCGTTCGGCCGCCGGATCCGCGATCCGTCAGCTGGCCGGCGTCGAGCACGTGGCCCTGGCCCTGCCGATCGCCGACGTCACCGAGCTCTCGGCCGTGACCGAGGGTGCCGCTCTCGGCACCTACTCGTTTGTGGACTACCGTGGTGCCACCCAGGCCGAGCAGAAGAGCGCGGTGGAGACCGTGACCGTGCTGACCGAGGCCGGAACCGGCACCGAGGAGGAGCACCTGGCGATCATCGCCCGTGCCGCCGCCGTGGCCGAGGCCGTCTCCCTGGTCAAGGACCTGGTAAACACCCCCGCCAACGACATGTACCCCGCCAGCATGGTGACCGCGGCCACCCAGGCCGCCGAGGGTCTGCCCCTCGAATTCACCGTCTGGGACGAGGAAGCCCTCGCCACCGACGGTTTCGGTGGCCTGAGCGGCGTCGGCCAGGGGTCGACCCGCGGACCGCGCCTGCTGAAGATCAGCTACTCCCCCGAGGGCGCCACCCAGCACCTCGCGCTGGTGGGTAAGGGCATCACCTTCGACACCGGCGGACTCTCGCTCAAGCCCGCCAACTCGATGCTGGGCATGAAGTTCGACATGGCCGGCGCCGCCGCGGTGCTGGGCACCCTGACCGCCGCCGCCGAGCTCAACCTCCCCGTGCGCCTGACCGGCTGGCTGTGCCTGGCCGAGAACATGCCCTCGGGCTCGGCGATCCGCCCGGGAGACGTCATCACCATCCGTGGTGGACGCACCGTCGAGGTCACCAACACCGACGCCGAGGGCCGCCTGGTTCTGGCCGACGGTCTGGTTGCCGCCGGCGAGGAGCAGCCCGATGCGATCGTTGACATCGCGACCCTGACCGGTGCCGCCCTGGTTGCCCTGGGTGACCGCTACATGGGTGTGCTGGGTGACGACGCCCTGGTCGAGTCGGTCATCGCCAACTCCAAGCTCGTGGGCGAGCCCGCCTGGGCCATGCCGATGCCCGCCGAGCTGCGCGGCATCCTGAACTCCAACGTGGCCGACATCATGAACGCCAACGTGGGAAACCGCAACGGCGGCATGCTCGTAGCTGCGCACTTCCTGAAAGAGTTCACGACCCCGCGCGCGGACGCTCCGGAGACCACGATCCCCTGGGCGCACCTGGATATCGCGGGACCTGCCGATAATGGCGGTTCCGCCTACGGCTTTACCGGCAACGGCGCAACCGCCTCGGGCGTGCGTCTGCTGCTGTCGCTTGCCGAAGAATATTCGCGTAGGTAGTAAGGTTCTTATGGTGGCCTTTACCACCCAGGCGAGCCACACAATGGTCTCGCAAAAACAGCTCAATTCAAGACTCATGAGGGAGTAGCTCAGTGACGGAGCAGAATTTTGACATCGTCGTGCTCGGCGGTGGAAGTGGAGGCTACGCGGCAGCCCTGCGCGCAAGCGAGCTCGGCTTCTCGGTAGCACTGATTGAGAAGGACAAGGTCGGTGGCACCTGCCTGCACCGCGGCTGCATCCCGACCAAGGCGCTGCTGCACGCGGCCGAGGTTGCCGATGTCACCCGCGAGGCCGCTCAGTTCGGTATCTCCGCAACCCTGAACGGTGTGGACATGGCCGGTGTGACCGCGTACCGCGAGAACATCATCGCCAAGAAGTACAAGGGACTTCAGGGCCTGGTGAAGGCACGTAAGATCACCACCATCGAGGGTGAGGGACGCCTGGTCGCCCCCAACACCGTCCAGGTGGGCGACCAGACCATCGTGGGTAAGGATGTCATCCTGGCAACCGGTTCCTACAGCCGTTCGCTGCCGGGTCTGGAGATCGGCGGTCGCGTAATGACCTCCGAGCAGGCGCTTGAGCTTCCCTTCGTCCCGGGATCCGTCGCGATCCTCGGTGGCGGCGTGATCGGCGTCGAGTTCGCCAGCGTCTGGAAGTCCTTCGGTTCGGATGTGACCATCATCGAGGGTCTGCCGCACCTGGTTCCCAACGAGGACGAGGCCATCTCCAAGGGCCTCGAGCGTGCGTTCCGCAAGCGCGGAATCAATTACTCGCTGGGCATCCGCTTCCAGAGCGTCACCCAGCACGAGAATGGCGTTGTGGTCACCCTGGAAGACGGCAAGACCATCGAGGCCGAGATCCTCCTGGTGGCCGTGGGCCGTGGCCCCGCAACCGCAAACCTCGGTTTCGAAGAGGTTGGCGTGACCATCGATCGCGGCTTCGTGATCACCAACGAGCGTCTGCAGACGAACATCCCCAACCTGTGGGCCGTCGGTGACATCGTTCCGGGTCTGCAGCTGGCCCACCGTGGTTTCCAGCAGGGCATCTTTGTCGCCGAGGAGATTGCCGGCCTGAACCCGGTCATCATCGAGGACGTCAACATCCCCAAGGTCACCTACAGCGAGCCCGAGGTTGCCTCGGTCGGCTACACCGAGGCCAAGGCCAAGGAGAAGTTCGGCGCCGACGCGATCACCAGCTACGACTACAACCTGGCCGGTAACGGCAAGAGCGAGATCCTGGGCACCGCCGGAAACGTCAAGGTTGTTCGTGTGAACGACGGCCCCGTGGTCGGCGTACACATGATCGGCGCCCGCGTGGGTGAGCTGATCGGTGAGGCACAGCTCGTTGTCAACTGGGAAGCACACCCGGAGGACATCGCGCCGCTGATCCACGCGCACCCCACGCAGAACGAGGCCCTGGGCGAGGCGTTCCTGTACCTCGCCGGCAAGCCGCTGCACACCCTTTAGTACGCACCGATACATCCGCACACACAATTTAGGTTTTAAGGAGACAAGGTCATGAGTGAATCCGTGGTCCTGCCGGCCCTGGGTGAAAGCGTCACCGAGGGCACCGTTACCCGCTGGCTGAAGAACGTCGGCGACCAGGTCGAGGTCGACGAGCCCCTGCTCGAGGTTTCGACCGACAAGGTAGACACCGAGATCCCCTCGCCGATTGCCGGCGTTATTGAGGAGATCCTGGTAGAAGAGGACGAGACCGTCGAGGTTGGCGCCGTCCTGGTAAAGATTGGCGATGGCTCGGGCGCCGCCGCGGCTCCGGCCGCCGAGGCACCTGCCGCCCCCGCCGCCGAGGCACCCGCCGCACCGGCTCCGGCAGCTCCGGCACCGGTTGCTGCTCCGGCCCCCGCTGCCGCACCGGCACCGGTTGCCGCCGCACCGGCACCGACCCAGGCCGTTGCACCGCCGCCCACCGCGGCCGTGAAGCCGGTCTCGGTTCCCGCCGCTGCTCCGGCAGCAGCAGCACCCGCCGCACCGGCAGCCGCTCCGGCGACAAACGCCGGTGGCAACGGTTATGTCACCCCGCTGGTGCGTCGTCTCGCACAGCAGCAGGGTGTCGACCTGAACACCGTCGTGGGCACCGGCGTGGGTGGACGCATCCGCAAGGAAGACGTCCTCAACGCAGGCACCGCCGCACCGGCAGCATCGGCTTCGGCCGCGGCCGCACCGGTCGTGGAGAACTCGCCGCTGCGTGGTACCACCGTCAAGATGAGCCGCCTGCGCAAGGTTGTGGCCGAGCGTGCCGTGGCCTCGCTGCAGCAGACCGCCCAGCTGACCACCGTGGTCGAGGTCGACGTGACCAACGTCGCCATCCTCCGCGACAAGTTCAAGGGTGAGTTCCTGGAGAAGACCGGCGCCAAGCTGTCCTTCCTGCCGTTCTTCGCCCTGGCCGCCGCCGAGGCACTGCGTCAGTTCCCGATCATCAACGCGACCGTAGACGGCGACAGCATCGTGTACCCGGCCACCGAGAACATCTCGATCGCCGTGGACACCGAGCGTGGCCTGCTGACCCCGGTCGTGCGCGATGCCGGTGAGCTCTCGCTCGCCGACCTGGCCACCGAGATCGGTGACCTGGCCGCTCGCACCCGCGACAACAAGCTGACCCCGGACGAGCTCTCGGGCGGAACCTTCACGCTGACCAACACCGGTTCGCGTGGGGCCCTGTTCGACACCCCCGTGGTCTTCCTGCCGCAGAGCGCCATCCTGGGTACCGGTGTGGTCTTCAAGAAGCCCGCCGTCATCTCCAACGGTGGCGTGGACTCGATCGCGATCCGCTCCAGCGTCTACCTGGCCCTGTCTTACGACCACCGCATCGTGGACGGTGCCGACGCCGCTCGCTTCCTGACCACCATCAAGGCACGCCTTGAGGCCGGGAACTTCGAGGGTAACCTCGGTATCTAACCCACGTTAGAACCCGCCTGGGCCGGGAACTCCGAACGGAGTTCCCGGCCTTTGTTGTTGGATGTGCTCTGGGCGTACACACAAGCCCTCGGCAACCGGTATCCTGGGAGTATGGCACGTAAGGAAAAGCCCGCAAAGGCGCAGAAGGAACCCGGTCGCTTGAAGCAGATGTGGCAGGTCTTCCAGATGACCCGCCGCTACGACTCGAGTGTCGTTTGGTACATGGCTCTGGGCCTGATCGGCGGAATCGTCGTGGGTCTGGCGATGGCCCTCTGGCTCGCCTCGGGCAGCGTATTTGGTCTTGTTCTCTGGCTGATCGCCGGCCTGTTCGCCGGTATCCTGATCGCGATGATCATCCTGGGCCGCCGCGCCGAGCGCGCCGCCTACGGTCAGATCGAGGGTCAGCCCGGTGCCGTGGGAGCGATCTTCCGCTCCTCGCTGCCCCGCGGATGGCGTGGCGATGAGATGCCGATCCACGTGAACCCCCGCACCCAGGACGCCGTGTACCGCGCCGTGGGTCGCGGCGGAATCGCGCTGGTAGCCGAGGGCCCGCAGTCGCGCACCAAGCGTCTGCTGGACGACGAGCGCCGCAAGGTCGCCCGCATCCTCCCCAACGTGCCAATCAACACCTACTTCGTGGGCCCGGACCCCGACTCGGTGCCGCTGCACCAGGTCCCCAAGACCCTGCGCAAGGTTAAGAAGAACCTCACCAAGCCCGAGGTCATCGCGGTGAACAACCGCCTGTCCTCGCTGGGAAACAACCTGCCGATCCCCAAGGGTGTCGACCCCTTCAAGGTTCGCCCGCAGCGCGCCCGCTAAATCCCCTTCTTTACAGAAATCGCCCACCGGATTCCGGTGGGCGGTTTTGTGTATGCGGACGGTCCGGATATGTGGCCCTAGTTGGCGAGTGTTGTTTCGCACTCGGAGGTCCGGGCGGGATCGAGGCCTCGATTCTGGTTGCGCGGCCTGCAATACAGGAAACAAAAGGGCCGAGACCGCGGGTGCGGTCTCGGCCCGAGACGTTCAAGGAGCTAGGCGCGGGTGCGGATGAGCACGGTCCCGGCGACCTTGTCGTGGAAGCCTCGTTGGTCCGAGTCCCAGACCAGGGCGGGCACCACAAGCATCAGCAGCACGGTGCGGACCACGGGCTTCCAGAACCCGATCCAGCCGCCCTCCCCCAGCCGCACCAGGTGCAGCCCCATGATGCGGTGGCCGAGGCTTCCGCTGAGGGTGGGAATGAAGATAATCTGCAACACGCCGAAGGCCACATGGGTCCACAGCGTGCCCAGCGGCAGGCCGAAGGGCAGCAGCACCGCCGACGCAATGGCCCAGTCGATACAGAGCGCAACGAAGCGTCTTCCGACACGCGCGATACTGCGCGGGCCCTGATTGGGCAGCCCGAGCCGCTCGCCGGGGTACTTACTGGGTTCGAGTTCACCAAAGGTGGTGGGCCGTTTTTCACCTGACACACCTCAAGTTTACGGTGAGTAGACTCGTAACATGCCCGAAACATGGGTGACACCATCGGGAAATGACTGCTGCGTACGCTCGGAGCAGGATGTTCCCCCTGCCATCCCCCTCTGAACAGATTTTTGGAGCTCAAACAAAATGTTTACTGATTCCGCCGAGGTGCTTGCGTTTATTAAGGAAACGGACGTTAAGTTCGTTGACATTCGCTTCACCGACCTGCCCGGTGTCCAGCAGCACTTTAACATCCCGGCCGCGACCGTCGACGAAGACTTCTTCGCCATTGGCCAGCTCTTTGACGGTTCGTCCATTCGCGGATTCGCAAACATCCACGAGTCGGACATGCAGCTGATTCCGGACGTCACCACCGCCTACATCGACCCGTTCCGCAAGGAGCGCACCCTGGTCATGGTGTTCGACATCTACAACCCGCGTAACGGTGAGCGTTACTCGAAGGACCCGCGTCAGATCGCCCGTAAGGCCGAGGACTACCTGGCCTCCACCGGCATCGCCGACACCGCCTTCTTTGCTCCCGAGGCCGAGTTCTACATCTTCGACGACATTCGTTACGAGTCGAAGCCGCAGGGTTCGTTCTACTCGCTGGACTCCGACGAGGCCGCCTGGAACACCGGCCGCAAGGAAGAGGGCGGAAACCTCGGTAACAAGACCGGCTATAAGGGTGGATACTTCCCCGTCAGCCCGGTGGACAAGCACGCCGACCTGCGTGACGACATCTGCCTCAAGCTGATCGACGCCGGCCTGATCCTCGAGCGTTCGCACCACGAGGTCGGCACCGCCGGCCAGGGTGAGATCAACTACCGCTTCGACACCATGGTCCACTCGGCCGATGACATCCTGAAGTTCAAGTACATCGTCAAGAACACCGCCGAGCAGTGGGGCAAGACCGCAACCTTCATGCCGAAGCCGATCTTCGGTGACAACGGTTCGGGTATGCACACCCACCAGTCGCTGTGGCTGAACGGTGAGCCGCTGTTCTACGACGAGAACGGCTACGGCGGTCTCTCGGACACCGCTCGCTGGTACATCGGTGGTCTGCTGAAGCACGCCGGTGCGGTCCTGGCCTTCACCAACCCCACCGTCAACTCGTATAAGCGTCTGGTTCCGGGCTACGAGGCCCCGGTCAACCTGGTCTACTCGGCCGGTAACCGCTCGGCCGCGATCCGCATCCCGATCACCGGCACCAACCCCAAGGCAAAGCGCATCGAATTCCGCGCCCCCGACGCCTCGGGTAACCCGTACCTGGCCTTCGCCGCCCAGCTGATGGCGGGCCTCGACGGAATCAAGAACCGCATCGAGCCGATGGCTCCGGTGGACAAGGACCTCTACGAGCTGCCCCCGGAGGAGGCCAAGGAGATCCCCCAGGTTCCCGCGAACCTGGAGGCCGCCCTGTCCGCCCTGGAAGAGGACCACGACTTCCTGCTCGCCGGTGGCGTGTTCACCCAGGAGCTCATCGAGACCTGGATCGGTTACAAGCGTAAGGTCGAGATCGAGGCGCTGGCTCTGCGTCCGCACCCCTACGAGTTCGAGCTCTACTACGGCGTGTAACTAGCCGCATGACACACAACCCTCGGGGAGTTTTGCTCCCCGAGGGTTGTGTTTGTCCGCCGCGATTTATCGGGTTCGGCGCCGCAGGATCGTGGCACCCGCGCCCAGCAGGGCGAGCAGCAGCGCCACGAGCATCACCGGAAGCCACCCGCCGGCGCCGGTCGCGCCGAGCGGGCCAGTCCCGTGTTGCCCACCTCCCTGCCCCGCATCCGCACTCGGCCGCGTTCCCGGATCCGGGCCGGTGGGCTGCGTGGTTTCGGTCGGATCCGGCGAGGACGACGGAGACGGCGAGGCACCGAGAACCGGTACGTCGAGGATCTGCGTACGCGCCCCTCCATCCCCGCCCTCGGCCAGGTTGCCCGTTGCGTTGTGCAGGTTGAGGAGCAGCACACGCGAATCCCACGAGGCCTCGGGAGCGCGGTGCACCCGCAGCTCGGTATCGGTCAGGGCCGGAAAGAGCGGACCCTGCTCCCCCGCCGCGCCATCCACCCAGAGATCCGGGTTATTCGGGTCAAATTCGATCGACTCGGTCTGATCCACCGGCTCCGGCGTGCCCCCGGGTTCCCACAGCGCGGAGGCCGTCCGCACCCGATACTTCAGCGCGCCCACCCGATCCGGAGAGATCCCCAGCGAGTCTAGGCTCACCGGCATCACCAGCACGTTGCTATCAAACGTGTTGGTGTCCACCGATCCATCCACAAAATTGACCGGCTGCGAATCGACAATCACGTTGTCCGCGGGAGTTTCCCCCAGACGCGTGAGGCGAATCAGCGGTAGATCCAGGGACACCTGACTGGCAAACGCCACATCCAGCAGGTAGTCATCGGTGCCGCTCCCCGTGCTATCGATAAGGACCTCGATCGCCGCGCTCGGCGTGAGTGCCGCCCAGTTGCCCCAGGTTGCGATGCCAAACGTGAGGTTCCCGGTGGTCAGATCGCCGCCGGCCGCACGCAGGGCCGGGAGGGTGGTTGCGGCCCCCACTGCTCGCAGATCCAGCGCCCGCACCGAGGGAATCTCCGGGCCGGTGTCCTCGCCCGAGAGGTCGGTCCGACGCGGGCTCTCCGCCCCGAGCTGGAACGGTGCCAGCAGCGAGGTGTAGCCGTCCTTGCCCAGGGTTCCCTGATTGAGCTCATGCCCACCGAGGGTCAGGGACGTATCGCCGTCCTCCGGGTTTACCGGGGTAATCGCCGCCGAGATCTCCGCCACGGGCTTGGGCGCCGCGTGGACCGCGACCCGCACCGGGGGCTGTCCCGGCGAGGTGACCCGCACACGGCCGGACACCTCCGAGAGCTCCTGCCAGGCCACACCCCAGGTGGAACCCGCCCGGGTGGCATCGCGCTTCTTTCGCAGCGCGGTCGGGTCATCGATGCGCAGCGTGAGGGGAACCCGAGCCGTTTCGCCCGCCGCCACAACCACCGAATCGGGCAGATCCAGTGCTGCACCGGGTACCGCGGTTGCCGCCTGATAAGACAGGGCATAGGTTCGGGACGCGTTCGAGGTATTGGTCACGGCAATCTCCCGCGTCTCCGAGAACGCCTCCGACCCAATTTCCCGCACCCCGAATTCGACGCTGATCCCCTCGGGAGACTCGGCGTCGGTGACCCGGGTTGTGGTGGTGACCGCCGCCAGGGCGTTCACGGCCCCCGTGCCCACGCGTCCCGGGGCAAACGGTGTGTCTCCCAGGGTGAGGTCGCCGTCGGCGGCGTTCACAACCGCCGCCTTGAGCTCGCTGCCGCGCCGCGCGGTGCCCTCGGCGGCCAGGGCCGCGATCCCGGCGACCAGGGGTGTGGACATCGAGGTACCCGTGGCCACCCGGACCCCGGTGCCACTGCCGGCACCGGCCGACGCGATCTGCGTGCCCGGTGCCGCCACATCGGGCTTCACGACCCCGATCGACCCGTGGGGCCCGCGGGAGGAACTCTCGGCCAGCGCGCCGCTGGTGCCCGACTCTCCGCGCGCCACTCCGCGTCCCTCCGGGGACAGGCGCACCTGCAGCGTTCCGATGCTCGGGCGCAGGGCCTCGGAACTGGCGCGGGTCAGCTGGATACCGGGGATCGCCGCGATGCCGGCGATGCCCGCGTCGAAGGCGTTCAGGGTCGAGTCCAACACCACGCCGCGGGCACCGGCCCGGGCGGCCGCGTCGAAACGCACGGCCGATCCACATGCGCGGGTGTCCGCGTTATCGTCCCAGCGCAGCCACACCCAGTTACCCGAGACGCGGGCGGCATCCTCGACCGAGAATGGCTCACATCCCTCGCTGTTCGCTCCCGAGGGTCCGGCAACAACGGTGCCGGTGAGGGTGGCCGGATCGGCGCCGGTGTAGTCGAAATCGGCGCTGTACTGGCCGGTGGTCTCGCCGGGGGTTGGTGCCAGCACCTCGGCGCTATCCAGCGCGAGGGTGGATCCGATCGAGTTGGCCACGGTGAGCGCCGCCGGCGCGTTGCCGGGAGAACCACCCACGTCATACAGGTCACCGGCGTTACCCGCCGCGATGACCGGCAATACGCCAAACCGGGCGAGCGAGGCGATCATATCGTTTTCGGGATCATCCACCGGGGCGTAGTCGCTGCCCAGCGAGAGATTGACGATGTCCGCCCGATCATCAAAGTTTCCATCCCCATTGGGATCCAGCACCCGATCCAGCGCCTGCAACACCAGGTTGGTGCTCCCGGTGCAGCCAAACACGCGGTAGGCCAGGAGCTTTGCTCGTGGCGCCGCGCCGGGGCCGGGCAGCTGGGTGGCCACCTCGGCATCACTCAGCGCGGAGAAGTCGGTGTTCGAATCCTGGGCGGAACCGTCGGCCCGGATTCCGAACCCGGCGGCCGTCCCGGCCACATGGGTCCCGTGCCCGGCCGCGGCGCAGTCCAGCGGATTCGCATCTGGGGTCGGAGTGGGTTGGAAGGTCGGGCTGTTGGGATTCGGGTCATAGCTGTCGCCGGCAAAGTCGTAGCCGCCACCAAACTTCCGAGGGTCAAAGAGGCCGGTGGGCGGGGTCTCGGCTGCCGATGCCTCGGCAAATGCGGCGGCGGTGCCGGGACCACCAAAATCGGCGTGGGTGTAGTCGATGCCGGTATCCACCACCGCGATCGTGATGCCCTCGCCCGTCCGCCCGGTCTTGCGCCAGGCGGCGGCCGTCTGGGTATCCCGCACGCTCCCGGCGTTATAGGTGGTGGCTCCCCCGCCGCCCGGTCCGGCGCCGCGTGGCGGCTCGGTTGGTGCGCCCTGCCGCGCACTCGGCGCAAACTTGGTGACGATGGGGGTCACCTTGGAAACCTCGGGCCGGGCACGCAGCGCGGCGATCTGATCGGGCGCGGCGGTCAGGGCGATGCCCGGGAGCGCATCCGTGGTCACATACAGCGGTTCGGCCCCGATCGAGGCGGCGATATCCCGAGCCTGCCCGCGGATTCCCTCGCGGCTCTCCAACGCCGTCCGGGTACTGTCGCCTCCCCGAGCCCGGCTCACCGCGGCGAAGGTACCGGGCCCACGCAGCTGCACAAACACCGAAACCGGTGTCGTCGCGGGGGCCGGCCCGGCCCGAGTCTGGGTGGGCGTCTGGGGAACCGCCCCCTGCGCGCGGACAAGCCGGTCGGCGTTACCCGGGGCGGGGTCCTGAGCCTCCGACCAGGCGGTGCCGGCGGACACGACTCCCCCGCCAATGATCAGGGCCGCCAGCGTGGCGGCGGCAATTCCTCGTAGTAGGGCCATCAACTTCTCCATCCGTGGTGAGATTTCGGTGCTCACGCGGCAGAGGTCCGCGTGGTCTCGGGGAGAGCATGCTGCGGTTAACTGGGACCGAACCTCCGGGGGCGGGACGCGGTCTTGGGGCGAAGCTAGGCGCGTTCACTGGCAGCTGGCATGAGGTACAGCTGGTATCCCCTGTGCGCCCGGAAGGCCCGGGCGCGGGCCCCGGATCCTCCCGGCGACACGCGGCACCCTAAAATAATGTTTGTGATCGATTCACGATCCCCAAACCGAGGAGTATTTTCCGTGACCGACCAGACCGTCGCTCCCCAGCGCCCCGCACCCCGTCGTAACTCGGCCGGGACCAGCACGATGGCCTACCTTATCTTTGCCAGCCGGTGGATCCAGGCACCGCTCTACCTGGGACTGATCATCGCCCAGGTGGTGTATGTCTACGTCTTCGGCGTGGAACTCTGGCACCTCGTGGAACACGTCGTCACCGACGCCGCCCACATCGACTCCAACCTGATCATGCTGAGTGTGCTCGGCCTGATCGACGTGGTGATGGTCGCAAACCTGCTGATCATGGTCATCATCGGTGGCTACGAAATCTTCGTCTCGCGGATGCGCCTGGACGGCCACCCGGACGAGCCGGACTGGCTCGCCCATGTGAACGCCAACATGCTGAAGCTCAAGCTCGCCGTGGCGATCATCAGCATTTCCTCGATCCACCTGCTCAAGACCTTCATTGAAATCGGGAAGCTCTCCACCGATGGGAAGGGCCTCGGTGACACCGAGTCGGCGATCCTCTGGCAGGTCCTCATCCACCTCGCCTTCATCGTCTCGGCGATCGCGCTGGCGTTCATCGACAAGATGCAACACTCCTATCAGATGGCCGCATCACACTCGGCGGAGGCGATCGCGCTTAACGCGCCGGCCGATGCCCGTATTCCCGCCGAAAACCGCTAAAACACGGGGATTTTCGTCCCCAACCCCCACTGCCCGCTTCCTTCGACCTTGCCGAGAAGGAAGCGGGCCGTTGCGCAAGCCGCCAATTACAGGTGCATAATGTACGAGGTAATCATCCGGCGCACCCGTCGGGTGACGTTTTTATTGGGGAGCACAGCGTGCATAACGAAGTTTCGCCGGGAGATCAACGCTCGGCTAAACGCATCCTTCTCGGCGATCCACTGCCGACGGACAAACTTGAGGGCCAGCTGCTCTCGAAGAGACTGGCCCTGCCGATCTTCGCCAGCGACGCCCTCTCCTCGGTTGCCTATGCACCGCAAGAACTGTTAATGATCCTGATGATCGGTGGCCTGGCGTTCCTGTCGCTGGCACCGTGGATCGCCGCCTGCGTGGTCATCCTGCTGCTCGTGGTGATGCTCAGCTACCGTCAGCTGATCAAGGCCTACCCCTCCGGTGGTGGTGACTACGAGGTGGCACGGAAGAACCTCGGCGAGACCGCCGGACTGACCGTGGCCGCCGCCCTGCTGGTGGACTACGCGCTCACCGTGGCCGTGTCCATCGCCTCGGGGGTGGACAACATCATCTCCGCGCTGCCGTTCCTGAACGAGTGGCGCGTCGAGATGGCCATCGGGTTCGTGATCATCCTGGTCGCGGTCAACCTGCGTGGCGTGTCCGAGTCGAGCAAGCTGTTTGCGCTGCCGACGTATATCTTTGCCGGCAGCGTGTTCCTGATGATCGTGGTGGGCTTTGTCCGCATGGTCCTGGGCGACGCCCCGGTGGCCGAATCGGCAAACTACACGGTTCATGGTGAAAGCCTCACCCAGGCCGCCATGGTGCTGCTGATCCTGCGGGCCTTTGCCAGCGGGTGTAGCGCGCTGACCGGCGTCGAGGCGATCTCCAACGGTGTCCAGGCGTTCCGCCTGCCCAAGATCCAGAATGCCCAGAAGACCCTGGTGGCCATGGGCGGGATCGCGATCGTCCTGTTCGCCGGCCTGACCGCCCTCGCGCTGACCACCGGCGTGCACTACGCCGAGAAGCCCTGCGACCTGCAGGGCTTTGCCGATTGTGCCTCGACCCCGCAGCGCTCGCTGATCGCCCAGGTGGCCTCGGCCACCTTCGGCGACGGCAGCTTCCTGTTCTTCCTGGTGCAGGCCGCGACCGCCCTGGTGTTGCTCCTGGCCGCCAACACCGCCTTCAACGGCTTCCCGATGCTCGGTTCGGTCCTGGCTCGCGACGGATACGCGCCCAAGGCGCTGAACACCCGCGGCGACCGCCTGATCTACTCGAACGGTGTGATCATCCTGGGTCTGGTCGCGATCGGCATCCTGCTGGTCTTCCAGGCCAACCTGACCCAGCTGATCCAGCTCTACGTGATCGGTGTGTTCCTCTCGTTCACGCTCGGACAGTTCGGCATGGTCAAGCACTGGCGTCGGGTACGCCGCGAAAACAAGTCGGCACCGGGCTCGATGTCGGGTCTGCTGATTAACGGCCTGGGCGCCACGCTGACTCTGGTTGTGTTGCTGATCGTGACCGTGACCAAGTTCACCCACGGCGCGTGGGTGGTGTTTGTGATCATGCCGATCCTCGGCCTGCTGATGGCAGGCGTGCACCGCTACTACCGCGATGTGGCCCAGGAGATCCAGGTCGACCCGGACATCCGGTTCGGATCCGACGGTGACCTCGCCGTGGTCCTGGTGGGCCGCCTGGACAAGCCGACCCTCAAGGCGCTGGACTATGCCCGCGCCGCCAAGCACGACCGCCTGATCGCGCTGCACGCCTCGATCGATCCCGAACGCAGCAAACAGCTCAAGGCCGACTGGGAAGCTCTGGATCTGGGGATCGAGATCTCCTGCATCCCCTCGCCCTACCGCGACGTGGCGATCCCGGTGTCGAAGTTCATCAAGCGCGACCGGGTGGAAAACGGCCCGGCCGTGGTCACCGTATACATGCCCACGTACATCGTGGGCCACTGGTGGGAGCGCCTGCTGCACAACCACCGTTCACGCCAGATCCAGCAGCGCCTGCTGCTGGTGCACGGCGTCACGGTGAGCCTGGTGCCGTGGCTGCTGGACTCCTCGGAGATGATCTATGGTCGTCGTTCCCGTCCGCTGCCCGGTGACGCCCGCCGCGGTCTGCCGCAGCGACCGGCCCCGATGCGTCCCGCGGGGGCTCGGGTGTCCAACGGCGCGATGCGCCTGCCCGAGGGTGCGGTCAAGCCGCCGCAGGAGCCCGGCGCCGACACGATCGCCAACACGATCGCCCCGGAGCCCGAGGACAAGTAGGCCCGGATAGACAAAAAGCCGGCCGTCACGAGTGATCGTGACGGCCGGCTTTTTGCGTGGCGAAAAAACTAGCGCGACTTGGGCGCGCGAATCATGGAGATGTAGGAGATAACCCCGACAATCGCACCGAAGGCGATGCCCGCGATGGCGAGGAAACCGAGGACGTGCATGGTCCACTCGGCCGAACGCTCACCCTGGTTGACCAGCAGCGGCAGCACGATCAGGGCCAGGCCCAGGACGGCGCTGGCGGCGCGGTTGCCCGTGCTCAGGCGCTTCCAGAAGGCCAGCAGAACCAGGAGCACACCGATCACGATGAGCACGGTGTTCACGATCGGGCCCACGGAGGTCTCGGGCGCGGTGGAGGTGGTGGCATAGTAGATGATCCCCGAGAGGAAGACACCGAGTCCGAAAACAGAGAAAAGTGTTCCCGAGCTCCGCTCGTCCGCCGGGCTCATCTCACGGCTGTGTGTAGTGGTCATAGAGACACGCTATCAATACCGACCGCTATCCGAGAAGCGGACCCACCGCGGTGACCCGGAGGACCGCCTCGCCGGCCTCCACGGACTCGGCCAGATCGACCACGGCCGAGATCCCCCAGTCGCCGTCCCCCTCGGGGTCCTCGAAGACCTGACGGATCTTCCACACACCCTCGGACTCGGCCGGGGACTGGTCCACGGTGAGCAGCTGCGGGCCGCGGGCGCTCGGTCCATCGCCGAGCGAATCGTAGTCCTCGTAGTAGGCGTCCATTGCGTCCGACCAGGCGTCGGCATCGAAGCCCGCGGCGCCGTCCAGCGCCCCGAGCTCCTCGAACCGGTCGCGGGCGGCCAGCTGGACCCGGCGGAACATTTCGTTGCGAATGAGCACCAGGAATGCCCGCGGGTTGGAGAGGATGTTGCGCGGTGCCGGCGGGAGCGCCTGGGCCTGCGCCGCGTGCTTCTCGGGATCCGGGTGGGCGAGCTCCTCCCACTCATCCAGCAGGCTCGAGTCGACCTGGCGTACCAGCTCCCCCAGCCACTCGATGATGTCGCGCAGCTCCTCGCTCTTGAACTCCTCGGGCACGCTCTGGCTGATCGCCCGGTAGGCATCGGACAGGTAGCGCAGTACCAGTCCCTCGGAGCGGGCGATCTTATAGAAGCTCACGTACTCGGTGAAGGTCATCGCGCGCTCGTACAGGTCGCGCACCACGGACTTGGGACGCAGCTCGAAGTCGCGCGCCCAGGGACGCTCGGTGGCGTACATCTCAAACGCCGCATCCAGCAGCTCGGCCAGCGGCTTGGGGTGGGTGACCTCCTCGAGCAGCTCCATCCGCTCGTCGTATTCGATCCCCTCGGACTTCATCGAGTTCACGGCCTCGCCGCGGGCGAGGAACTGCTGCTGGTTGATGATCGGGCGCGGGTCATCCAGGGTGGACTCGATCACCGAGATGACGTCCAGCGCGTGGGTGGGCACATCGGGATCCAGCAGCTCCAGCGCGGCAATCGCAAAGGGCGACAGCGGCTGGTTGAGGGCAAAGTTTGCCTGCAACTCGACGGTCAGACGGTACTGGATGGTGCCGTCCTCCTCGGTGAAGCGCTCGATGATGCCCGCGAACACCAGGGTCCGATAGATCTCGATCGCGCGGCGGGCCAGCTCAAACTGGCGCGTCCGAGACTCATGGTTGTCAAAGACCAGGGCGCGCACCCGGGCAAACGCGTCCCGACCGTGGGCAACCACGTTCAGGATCATCGAGTGGGTGATCTCCATATGGCTGACCAGCGTCTCGGGCTGCGCCTCGATGATGCGCTCGAAGCTCGCCTCACCCCAGGAGACGAATCCCTGCGGGGCCTTCTTGCGGATGATCTTGCGCTTCTTCTTGGGGTCGTCGCCGGCCTTCTGAATCAGCTTGAGGTTTTCGATCTCATGCTCGGGGGCCTCGAGGACCACGTCGCCGGCGGTGTCGAAGCCCGCGCGGCCGGCCCGGCCGGCGATCTGGTGGAACTCACGCGCCTGGAGCTGGCGCATCTTGACGCCGTCGTACTTAGTGAGCCCCGAGAGCAGCACCGTGCGAATCGGGACGTTGATGCCCACGCCGAGCGTGTCGGTGCCGCAGATCACCCGCAGCTGCCCGCGCTGAGCCAGCTGCTCGACCAGGCGACGATAACGCGGCAGCATGCCTGCGTGGTGCACGCCGATGCCCATCCGTACCAGGCGGGAGAGGGTCTTGCCAAAGCCGGTGGTGAAGCGGAAGTCCCCGATCGCCTCGGCGATCTCGTCGCGCTGCTCGCGGCTGACGATCTTGACGCTGGTGAGCGCCTGGGCCCGCTCGGCCGCGGCGGCCTGGGCGAAGTGCACCACGTAGATCGGGGCGCGCTGGGTCTGCAGCAGCTCCTCGATGGTCTCCTGCACGGGGGTCTGCACATAGCTGTAGTGCAGCGGAACCGGACGGGTCGCCCCGGTGACCTCCACGGTGTCCCGACCGGTGCGGCGGCTGAGATCGGCCTTGAGGTCGGTTACATCGCCCAGGGTCGCCGAGAGAAGCAGGAACTGCGTCTTGGGCAGGGTCAGCAGCGGAACCTGCCAGGCCCAGCCGCGATCGCGGTCGCCATAGAAGTGAAACTCGTCCATGACCACCTGGCCGATATCGGCATCCTCGCCCTCGCGCAGCGCCTGATTGGCGAGGATCTCGGCCGTGCAGCAGATGATCGGGGCGTCGGCGTTCACGGCCGAATCCCCGGTGACCATGCCCACGTTCTCGGCACCGAAGGCCTCCACCAGGGCGAAGAACTTCTCGCTCACCAGCGCCTTGATCGGCGCGGTGTAGTAGGTGCGCTCCCCCGCTGCCAGGGCGGCGAAGTGCGCGCCCATCGCGACCAGGGACTTCCCCGAGCCGGTGGGTGTGGAGAGGATCACATTCGCCCCCGAGACCAGCTCCATCAGCGCCTCCTCCTGCGCCGGATACGGGGTGATCCCGCCCGTGGTTGCCCAGTCGAGGAAGGACTCGAAGACGTCGTCGGCGCTGGCCTTGGCGGCGTACAGCTCATCGATGCGCGTGGAGAGTCCGGGACGGGAAGGTGCTGCGGAGGAAGACATGGGTCCATTCTCCCAGAAACGCGGCCCCGGATGCCGCACACCGCACGGGTGCGCGCAAACACCACCGGGCAGACACACGCTATGCGCGCGCGCCCGATCGGGGTCCCACGATGCCCATCAGCGTTGATTCAAGCGCGGCATCTGCGCATTAGACCATCGGGTCTCCGCGGCACCCCCGGCCGAGATCGGAGGCGGCGCTACTGGCCGGTGCGGGTACCGCGCGTTCGAGGATGGTGATCGTACGGGTGAGGGTGATGGTGCCGAGATCGGGGGCGCTCATGCGCACGGTAACGGTGTGCTCGCCCGGGCTCTGGAAGACCATTTCCAGCAGCGGCGAATCGCTCGCGCGATCGAATGTCCCGTCGCCGGTGGTGTCGTACTCATAGTGCACCGCGGCACCCAGCGGCAGGCCGGATTCGGCGCCCAGCAGCATCGTCTGGCCGACAAGCCCGGTGGTGGCCGAGTTCAGCGCGGGCAGCGGGACCGGGGCCGCATGCGGGGCGCTGGCATCGGCGATGCCGTCCCGGGGTGTGGGACTCGGCGCCACCGGCCCGGCGGGTCGGTCCCCCGCCCAGAGCGCGGCGGCCACCTCGGCCAGCTCGCGGGCCTTGATGGTGCCCTCGAGGCCCTCCAAATAGTTCAGGTGTGGCTCGGGTACCGTGAGCAGCGCGCCGAGCCCCCAGAGCCAGCTGTAGCTGCACACGGGGTCGCGGGGGTGACACAGGGCGCTCTTATAGCCGGTGAAGTTGTAGAAGCCGTCGGTCCGGGTGCGCTGCTGCTCGCCCATCCACCAGCGGATGATGCCCTGGCCGGCGATCTCACGCTCATTACCCGCACCCGCTGGCTGCTGATACGGATCACCGAAGGTCATGATCGCCGATACCTGCCCGGGGAGCGCCTGGGCCAGCGTGCGCGCGGCCATTGCCCCCTGCGAGTAGCCGATCGCGATATACCGGGTGCGACATCCCACCGGCTGGGTTGCGGCAAAATCCCGCATGACCCGCTCGGCGTAGGTGGCACCGTGGGCGGCCGAGTCGATCATGTCATCGAAGATCGTGGTGCGTGCCTGGATCGGCACCGCGGTGTAGCCGGCCTCGTCGCTGCCGCCGACACCGAGCACCGGAACCTGGCCGATCGAGAATCCCGCGGGCCACCCGGACTCGGGCTCGACTCCACCCAGGGCATCCACCAGGCGAGCCAGGGTCGGCCCCTCCCAGCCGTTGGTGACGCGTCCCGAACGCGGGTACAGCGTGGGGGCACCCTCGAGCGCGCTCACGCCGGGTGCCAGGTTGGCCTCGCCACTCCCACGGAACGCCAGAATTGCCACCGGGGTGCACGTCGCCGAGTCCTGCATGCTGAAGCGCGGCAGCGGGGCCGCCTGCACCGGAACCGGTGCGACAACCGCGGGCAGGGCCAGTGCACCGCACAGCACCACCATGCTCAGAAACGAGCGTCCGATCGCACGAACGGTGCGCGGAGCGCCGCGTCCGCTTAGTAGTCGCCGCCCCACCGCAAACAGCGCCGTGTGGGGTTTCACACGTGCGTTGGATTCGGGGTAACGGGGGTGCTTGCGGGGCACGAGAGACGGGCACTTTCTCTGGGTAAAGCTGCATTCGGGGGCAGTAGTGCTGGGTGATTCGTTGGGGCGAATCGGGGTGGACTCCGGGGTGGGAGTCCGGTGTATCTCGGGTGAAACGATGGTGCTGGGCGAAACGATGGCGAGGGAAATACAAACGGGCTAGCGCTCGGAGGTGTCGCTCCCCCATCCATAAAACAGCTGTTCGAAGACCGCTCGGGAACGACGGGTGATCCGGAGGTAGTCCTGCTCCAGATCCCCGGCGGATCCGGCCGGATACTCCAGGATGCGGGCGATGCCCTCCAGTTGGTCTCGATCTCGGGGTAAAACGTCGGTAGTGCGATTCAACCACAGGGTCATGGCCGAGCGCACGCGCGACGCAAACAACCATGCTTTTTCGAGCTGATCGGCGTCTTCCTGACCCACAAACTGGTGACGCTGGGCGGCGTGCAGTGCGTCCAGTGTGCTGGTGGTGCGCAGCTCGGGGATCCCGGCCGCATGCTCCAGCTGAACCAGCTGGGTGAACCACTCCACGTCGCTCAGCGAACCGCGCCCCAGCTTCACATGGCGGGTGGGGTCGGCACCCTTGGGGAGGCGCTCCCCCTCCACTCGGGCCTTGATCCGACGCACCTCGCGCAGCTCGGCCGCGTCGATGGACACGGGGTAACGCACGGTGTCGGCCAGCGCGGTAAAGTCCGCACACAGGGCCGGGTCGCCGGCGATCGGGCGGGCACGCAGCAGGGCCTGCGCCTCCCAGGTGAGCGACCAGCGGGCGTAGTAGGCGCGGTAGGAGTCCAGCGTGCGTACCAGGGCACCGTTGCGCCCCTCGGGGCGGAGGTCGAGGTCCAGATCCAGCGGGAGGCGGGCATCCTGACTCAAACGGCTGAGCTCGGTGGCGATCTTCCCGGCCGCGCGGGCGGCACGCTCGGGGTCGAGGGCGACGGGGCGATACACGTAGATGATGTCGGCGTCCGAGCCGAATCCTAGCTCACCGCCGCCGAGGCGTCCCATCCCGATGATCGCAAACTCCAGCTGGGTGTCATCGAGGGTGGCATCCTCGCGGATCAGATCCAGCAGGCCGCCGATGGTCACCTCGGTGATGACCGTGAGTCCGGTGGCGATGGTGCGCACGTCGCACACCCCGAGCACCGAGGCCAGGGCGAGTCGTAGGATCTCCCTGCGCCGCACCCGCAGCACCGCGCGAGCCGCACGGTCGGGCTCGCTATAGCGGCTGCGGATCGCCCGCACCTCGGCCGCCAGCGCGGCTTCATCCCGCGGATGCATCAGGGTGTCGGATTCCAGCCAGGCCGCGGCCTCGGGGAACTTATCCAGCAGCTCGCCGATGAAGCGTGATCCACTCAGCACCTTCGTCAGGCGCTCGGCTACCCCCGAGGAGTCCCGCACCATGCGCAGGAACCAGTGGGTGCTGCCCAGGGCATCGCTCAGCCGACGGAAGGCGAGCAGCCCGTAGTCGGGGTCGGCACCGTCGGCCAGCCAGCGCAGCAGCACCGGGAGGAGGTTGCGCTGAATCGCCGCGCTGCGGGAAATGCCGTTGGTCAGCGCGGCAATGTGGGCGAGGGCCCCGGCGGGATCGCGGAAACCGATCGCGGCCAGGCGCGCGCCGGCGGCCGCGGTGGTCAGGCGAGTCTCGTCCATCCCCAGCTCGGCCACCGCGCTCAACAGCGGACGATAGAACAGGCGCTCATGCAGCTGGCGCACCCGCTGCTTGGTGGCCTCCCAGCGCCGCACCAGGTCTCCCCCGGAGGCGGCCAGGCGGGAGCCGCGGGCGAGGATGCGCAGGGCGTCATCCTCGCGCGGCATCAGGTGCGTGCGACGCATCTGCTGAAGCTGAAGTCGGTGTTCGAGGACCCGAAGCAGGCGGTAGTCCGCCATGAATTCGCCGGATTCCTCGCGCCCGATATATCCGGCATCCGCTAGGGCGCGCAGCGCGGCCACGGTGCCGCCCACCCGCACGCTCTCGTCGGCGAAGCCGTGCACCAGCTGCAGCAACTGCACGGTGAACTCGATGTCTCGCAGTCCCCCTGGGCCCAGCTTGAGTTGGAAGCTCACATCCTCGGCCGGGATGTTGGCGGTCACCCGCTCGCGCATCCGCTGCACCGACTCGACAAAGTTTTCCCGGCCCGAACTCGCCCACACCAGCGGATCGATCGCCCGGTGGTAGCGCTCACCCAGCTCGGCGTCGCCGGCCAAATGCCTGTGCTTAAGCAGGGCCTGGAACTCCCAGCTCTTGGCCCAGCGGTCGTAGTACGCGAGGTGGGACTCGAGGGTGCGCACCAGCGCGCCCTGCTTGCCCTCGGGACGCAGGTTGGGGTCCACCTCCCAGAGCGCGGGCTCGATCGCCGATTCGGAGATGCTGCGCATCAGGATCGTGGCCAGTCGGGTCGCGATCACGATCGCCCGCTGGTTGTCGATGTCGGCGTCCTCGGCCGCCTCGGCGACAAAAATGACATCCACATCGCTCACGTAGTTGAGCTCGCCGGCACCGGCCTTGCCCATGCCGATGATCGCCAGCCGGGTCGCGGCGACCTCGGCGCGTGGGAATCGGGGCAGCTCTCCCGCGGGATCCGCGGCCACCGAGCGGGCGATGAGCAGCGCGGCCGAGAGCGCCGCGGCGGCCGCGTCCGAGAGCGCCCGGGCCACACCGTCGAGCACGTCGCGGGGGTCCTCGGCCTCGGTGTCCACCCGCACGATGCGCAGCACCTCACGCCGGTAGGCCACCCGCAGGGCAATGACCGCCTCGCGCTCGGGCAAGCTCGCAAACCCGTCCTCCTCACCCACGGCGAGGGCCAGACGCTCACGCATCTCGCTGGCGGTGGGCAATACCAGGCTTGGTTCGGCCAGCACCCGGCATTCCTCGGGGTGGCGCAGCAGGAAGTCGGCCAGCCCCTCGGACACGCCGATGACCCGGATCAGCGCGCGACGCCAGAACGGGTCCTGGGCAATCTCACTCAGTAGATCGGGTCGGGTCTCCCCCAGGCGCAGCAGCGTGCGCAGCGCCTCATCGGGATCGGCGGCCGCCGCGAACTCCTCCAGGGTGTCCGGCTCCACCGGCCAGCCCACCTCACCCAGCTGCTCGATGAGGGTGCGGGCGGCGGTGAGCTCGGCAAACCCGATCCGCGCGAGGACGCTGAGGCCCGTGGCCGGACGCGGCACCGCTAGAGGATTTCGATGTTCTTGGCGAGCTCGTACGGCGTGACCTGCGCGCGGTACTCGTCCCACTCCTGACGCTTATTGGCCAGTACATAGTTGAACACCTGCTCGCCCAGGGTTTCGGCGACCAGCTCGGAACGCTCCATCAGCGAGATGGCGCTGTCCAGGCTCGAGGGCAGCGGGGCGTAACCCAGCGCGCGACGCTCGGCGTCCGAGAGTGACCAGACGTCATCCTCGGCCTCCGGCGGTAGCTCGTAGCCCTCCTCGATGCCCTTGAGGCCCGCGGCCAGCAGCAGCGAGTAGGCGAGGTAGGGGTTGGCGGCCGAGTCGATCGCGCGGTACTCCACCCGGGCGCTCTGACCCTTATTGGGCTTGTACAGCGGGACGCGCACCAGGGCCGAGCGGTTGTTGTGCCCCCAGCAGGCGTAGCTGGGTGCCTCGGCGAGGTTGTTGCTGCCGACGCTGCCCCACAGGCGCTTATAGGAGTTCACAAACTGGTTGGTGACCGCGGTGATCTCCGGTGCGTGGTGCAGCAGCCCGGCGATGAACTGGCGACCCACCTTGCTCAGCTGGTACTGCGCACCGGCCTCGAAGAACGCGTTGGTGTCACCCTCGAACAGTGAGAGGTGCGTGTGCATGCCCGAACCGGGCTGGTTGGACATCGGCTTGGGCATGAACGTGGCGTACACACCCTGCTCGATCGCGACCTCCTTGATGACCGTGCGGAAGGTCATGATGTTGTCGGCGGTGGCCAGCGCATCGGCGTAGCGCAGGTCGATCTCGTTCTGACCGGGACCGGCCTCATGGTGGCTGAATTCCACCGAGATGCCCAGGTCTTCCAGCATCCGCACGCTGCGACGACGGAAGTCGTGAGCGGTGCCCCCGGGGACGTTGTCGAAATAGCCGGCCGAGTCCACCGGAATCGGACCCTCGGGACCGATCTGCGCGGACTTCAGCAGGTAAAACTCGATCTCCGGGTGGGTATAGAAGGTAAACCCGCGGTCGGCGGCATGCGCGAGCGCACGCTTCAGGACGTTGCGCGGATCGGTGTTCGCGGGCTGACCATCCGGGGTCGTGATGTCGCAGAACATCCGAGCCGTGGGGTCCTGGCCGCTGCGCCACGGCAGGATCTGGAATGTCGAGGGGTCCGGGTGGGCCAGCAGATCCGATTCGAACCGACGGGACATGCCCTCGATGGCCGAACCATCAAAGCCCAGGCCCTCGGTGAAGGCACCCTCCACCTCGGCGGGGGCGATCGCGACGGATTTCAAGGTACCCACAACATCGGTGAACCACAGGCGTACAAACTTCACGCCGCGCTCTTCAATCGTCCGCAGGACGAAATCTCGCTGCTTATCCATGGGCTCCTCTTTCCCGCGACCGCACGTGCTCGCTGTGTCTAGATTAGTGGTTCGAGCACCCCCGCCGGAATGGGGTGACGGGTGTTTCGCGCAGTCGAAACACCCTGTTTACATTGGACTAGTCGTTCTCGGCGTCCTCGCGTGCCCAGCGCTCGGCATTTTCGCGCAGTTTGTCCATCGCGTGGGCGGCCTCCTCGCGGGTTTCGAAGGGTCCCACGCGGTCGGCGGCGGGTGAGACGAGTCCCTGCTCCACCGCTCCGGTGCGGGAGTTGTACCAATACTGCGTTGTCGGATCGGTTGCCATAGTTCCTCCTTGATCAGGGCCTAGACTGATCCTATGCCTCAGGACTCCCTCGGAAACCTCATCCCCGGTATCGTCTCGCCGCAGCGTCACGTGCCCGCCCACATTCCGCGACCCGAATATGTGGGGAAGGCGGCGCCCGCCCCGTTCACCGGTTCGGATGTCTATTCGGCCGAGGATGTCGAGCGCATTCGCCGCTCGGGCCGCCTGGCCGCCGACGCGATCGCCCTGGTGGAGGAGCACGCGGTTCCCGGCGTGACCACCGACCGACTGGACCAGATCGCCCACGAATTCCTGATTTCCCACGACGCCTACCCGTCCACGCTGGGCTACCGCGGGTACCCCAAGTCACTGTGTAGCTCGCTCAACGAGGTGGTGTGCCACGGCATCCCCGATGACACCGTGCTGCGCGACGGCGACATCCTCAACATCGACATCACCGCCTACCTGGACGGGTTCCACGGCGATACCAACCGCACGCTGCTGATCGGCAACGTGGCCGAGGAAACCCGCCTGCTGGTCGAGCGCACCGAGGAGGCCCTGCGCCGCGGCATTCGCGCGGTGGCCCCGGGTCGCGAGGTCAACGTGATCGGGCGCACCATCGAGGCCTACGCCAAGCGCTTCGGCTACGGTGTGGTCCGCGACTACACCGGACACGGTGTGGGTGCCGCGTTCCACTCGGGCCTGATCATCCCCCACTACGACTCGGCGCCGCGCTACAGCGACGTGATGGTTCCCGGCATGGTCTTTACCATCGAGCCGATGCTGACCCTGGGCGGAATCGAGTGGGATCTCTGGGCGGATGACTGGACGGTCACCACCCGGGACAAGAGCCTCACCGCGCAGTTTGAACACACCCTCGTGGTCACCGAAACCGGTGCCGACGTGCTGACCCTGCCGAGCGCAAAATGAGCGCCGCACGCGCCGTAGGCATCGACATCGGCGGAACCGGAATCAAAGGTGGCATCGTGGATCTCGCCTCGGGCGAGCTGATCAGCGACCGGATTAAGATTCTCACCCCCGAGGGTGGACGGCCCGACGACATCATCGACACGGTCGCCGAAATCATCGACCGCCTGGGACCAGACGCCGAATCCGTCCCCCTGGGTGTCGCATTCCCGGCGATTGTGCGCGGGGGAAAAACCATGTCCGCGGCCAACGTGTCCAAGGAGTGGATCGGCCTGGATGCTCACGCGCGCTTCGGCGAGGCCCTCGGCCGGCCGCTGACGTTTGTCAATGACGCCGATGCCGCCGGTTTCGCCGAATCTGAGTTCGGGGCCGCCCGCGGACAGGACGGGCTGAGCCTGGTCATCACCCTGGGCACCGGCATCGGGGCAGGCGCCGTGTGCAACGGCACACTGATCCCCAACTTCGAACTCGGCCACCTGGAGATCGACGGGCACGACGCCGAAACCCGCGCCTCCTACCGCGCCAAGGAGCGCGACGACCTGGACTGGGCCGAGTGGGCCGCACGCCTGCAGCGTTACTTCGAGACGCTGGAGTTCCTCTTCTCCCCCGACCGCATCATCGTCGGCGGCGGTGTCTCCAAGCACCACGAGCACTTCCTGCCGCTGCTCACACTCGACGCCCCGATCATGCCCGCGGTACACCGCAATAAGGCGGGCATCCTGGGGGCTGCGGCCTTCGCGGCCCGCGCCCAGTAGTCGCGGCCGTGCACCCGATCGGTATTTGGGTGCACGGCCCTGTGGTCCCGACGGCGAGGTATCGCGTACCCTGTTTGTGGGTGGCAACGCGCCACCGGGCAATCGCCCACTAGTTCAAAATATTGCGTCCCGGGGGTGGGACCGCACAGAGTATCCCGGGGGTGGGGATCATGATCCGATTCCAGTTAGTACGCGTGGCGACACAATCGCCGGTCGCCGCATTGATGCCGGCACACACACGGCCGGAAGGCGTCATCGCTCATGGCTAAGATCCACGGCAACGATCCGACCGGCTATAACTATGGTGCGGCGGACAGCCTCAGCTCCGCGACCACCGCTCTCGCGGGGGCGATCCGCGGACAGGTTGCCGCAAGAAATTCTGCCGCCGCGACGGCCAAGCAGGAGTTCCGCGGCTACTTTTCCGAGGCCTTTTCAAATAATGTCGATATCGGCTCTCGCAGTGCCGGGCGTCTCGCCGAGGCCCTCGGGTCTCTCGCCGGATTTGTCGGGGAGCTGCGTCAGGCAGCCCGGGAAGAGGATCGCCGCCGCGCCGATGCGAAGGAATGGGATAAGCGTCAACGCGAACGCGAACAGAACTGGTTGGTGGGTGCCGGACACGAGGTTGCCTCCTTTCTGGGCTTTGGTGATGACCCGAAGCCGCCAAAGCCTGGTCCCGAGCCTCACAAAACCGCGGAGGAGGTGTCGGTTCGAGGACGTGACATCCCCGGTGCCGGCGGTGGGTCCGCCACGTCCTCGGCGGTACCGGCGGATCTGCGCTCGTTCCAGTCGACCAGCCGCAACCTGGACTCGTCTCTTTCGGGCCCGATCACCGCGTTCACCCGTGCGCTCACCGATTATGAGTCCGGCTGTAACGGACGGTGGGGCACCCTAAACGCGCGAGCCCTGGTCACCGCGGTGAACGAGTGGCTGCGGGCGAACCAGACCGACGGTGATTGGTCCGGTGCTGTGGCCGCCCAGTTTGAGGCGGCGGGCGGAAATGGTGGCGTAGTTACACTGTCCGATGCATCGATCGCCGCTGCGCTGGCGTCGGCTGGAATCGGCGTGACCCGCAACGACTTCAAGATCGGGGCCTATTCGGCCATCGGTACTCCGCCCACCAACGGGTTTGCCGACGATCCGGTGAATACCGCCACCGGCAACTTCCTGGAGCCCGAGACGGACCTGCCGTTTGCGGGGGCGGCCGCCGCGCTGCGTTTCACCCGAATGTACAACTCCCTGGATCCGCGGGTGGGCTCGTTCGGTGTGGGCTGGGCATCCGTCCTGGATGTCCGACTTACCCTCGATGATGAGGGGGCCGTCTTTGTGATGGATGACGGCCGCCAAATCCACTTCCCACGCCGGGGCGAGGGCTGGGAGCAGGCGGTCGACGAAAACTATTGGCTGACCCTCGACAATGATCTCCCCTTCGCCGCGCTATCCGGGCATTCCGCCGGAGTGCTGACCGTCCAAAATCAGACCGGAACCCGGTGGGTGTTTACCCGCGCCGGAACCTGGCTGGCCACGGCCAGCGGACCCGGAACGATGGTCTCGGTGGTGCGCGACGAGGACGCCAGAATCATCCGTCTCGAACACGAACGGGGCCGTGGCATCGCGTTCGAGTACGCGGAGGATCGCGTGGTCTCGGCCACCGCCTCCGACGGAAGACGCTACGAATACCTCTACGACTCCGAGCGACGGCTAACCGGGGCCCGAGACGGTGTCGGGATGCGCAGCTACCGGTGGAACGATGCAGGCCTGATCGATCGGGTCGTCTCGGCCGCCGGCGTGATCGAATGCGAAAACACCTACGACTCGGCCGGCCGGGTTGTCGAACAGCTGACCCCGTTCGGCCGCCGGGTGCGTTTCGCGTATCTCCAGGGGCGGACCACCTCGGTCTCCGACCCGGACGGCACCAATACCAATACGTGGATTGCCGATGAAAAGGGCCGTGTCATTGGCATCATCGATACCGACGGACACCGTCAATCGATGGCCTACGATCGGCGTGGCAACCTGGTCTCGGTGACCGAACGCGATGGCCAGGTCACCGTACACGGCTATGACGATCGCGGTCGCCGGGTGCGCACGGTCACCCCCGAGGGTGGAGACCTGACGTTTGGATACGATACCCGGGACCGCGTCACCACGGTGGTGACGGCGTCCGGAGGTACCGTCGACTACACCTATGACGGCGAGTGGGACCGCAACCCGAGCCGCATCGTCGATCCCGAAGGTGGCGTCACCCTGATGGAGTGGTCCGGTGCACAGCTCATGCGCTGCACCGACCCCGAGGGCGTGGCCGTCGACTTCGAGTATGACGAATGTGGCGACCTGGTTGCGACGATTGATGCGGCCGGAAATGCCGCGCGTCTGACGCGTGATCACACCGGTAGGGTTGTCGCGGCGCTCTCCCCCTCGGGGAACCACACCCGGTTCCGATATGACCAGGCGGGTCTGCTCATCGCCCGCGAGGATGCCGATGGCGCAATCTGGCGCTTTGAACACGGTGTTGGCGGCCGGATCATCGCCACCATCGATCCGCTCGGGGCACGCACCGAACTGGAGTACGGCGCACACGGCGAACTGGTTCGAACCACCGATCCACTGGGTCGAACTATCACCAAATCATTTGATCAGCTGGGCAACGTGTCGAGTGTGGTTCTGCCCGACGGTGCCAAATGGGGATTCGCCCACGATGCGCTTTCCCGCCTGCGCGCGATCACCGATCCGGCCGGTGGAACCTGGACACACGAGTACGATCGAACCGGCGAGGTCGCGGCCAGCGTGGATCCCACCGGGGTCCGCACCGAGATCACCCGCTCGCGTGCGAACGGGGTGTCGGAGATTACCGGCGCGTTTGGCCGCACAAGCATACAGACCGATGAGTTTGGGCGTCCGGTGCGTTCGGAGCACCCCGACGGCTCGGCCGAACTTATCACCTATGACCGCTGCGGTCGCCCGATCGAGCTGGTGGATGCCGAGGGCGGGCTCACCCGCATCCGCAGAGACCGCGCCGGCCGCATCATCGAGCTGATCTCCGCCGCGGGCCGTTCGACCACCTACGGCTATGACGTGTGCGGGCGCCCACAGTCGGCGACCGATGCCGCAGGCGAGCGTACCACGCTGCGCTACGACGCCGACTCTCGGGTTATCGAACGGGTGAGTTCCGACGGCGAGGTCACCACGGTTGAGTACGACCGAATGGGCCGGGTGATTCTCGAGCGTGTGCCCGGTGCGGGCAGCGCGCACTATGAGTACGATCGGCTCGGTCGAATGGTTCGAGTCCGCGATCCCCGCTTTGGACGCCGCACATTCCGTTACGATGCGCCGGGACAGCTCATCGCCGCGGTGAATGGTCTGGGTGGGGTCACCCGCTTCGACTACGACGAGCGCGGTCGGGTATCACGTATTACCGATCCGCTGGGTGCGGTCACCACGCGCACCTATAACGGCCTGGATCAGGTGGTCAGCGTCACGGACCCGCTGGGCCGAGTGGTCACCGCCACCTACGATGCCGCCGGAAAGCAGATCACGCAGTCTGAGTCGGACGGTTCGGTCACCGAGTGGCGCTACGATGAGGCCGGTCGAGAGTCCGGCATGATTGTTGATGGCCGACGGATCTCCGAGATTGTTCACGACGCCCGGGCTCGCAAAAGCACAATCGTTGACCACACGGGAACCGGTGAGCCGGTGACCCACCTGCTCACCTATAACCGGCGGGGGCGATTGATCGAGCGCGCCACCACCGACGAGCGCGGGACGCGGATCACGCGCTGGGGCTACGATGCCGACGGTGCACGCACGCTTCTGGTGTCACCGGACGGCGCGCGCACCGAGTATTCGCGCGATGAAGCAGGCCGGGTCAGCATCCTGACGCACTCGAGCTTTGGTTCGGTTCGGGTGGGTTACACCGCGGCGGGACGGGTGGCCCACACGCACGCCGACGAGCGGGTTCAGTCCTGGGTGTATGCGGATGGGTTCCCGGTGGAGCATATACGCGCGGATGCCCAGGGCACCGTGCGCACGCGCATCGAGAGAGACGTCGAAGGTCGAATCACGGGGATTGACGATGCGGCGGGACGGACCGGCTACGCCTACGATGATGGCTGCCAACTGCGCTCCGCCCGTGCCGCCGGGGGTGCGTCCTCGACGTGGGAGTACGACCTGAATGGACGTCTGGTTGCCGAAACCGGAATCCACGGACACCGAACCTTTAACTACGACGCTGCCGGTCAGCTCCTCACCATCAACGAGGGCACTGGTCGGGTGACCGAATTCGACTACGACGGCCAGGGCCGCCGAGTTCGTGCGCGCTCGGGGGCGGCGGTTACTGAATATCACTGGGATGGGCGAGGGTGGCTCACGAGGGTGGCCGAACGGGACGCCGATTCGGCGCTCGAAACGACTCTCCGGGTGAATGCGCTGGGCGAACTCACCTCGGTCGACGGTGTGCACCTGGACTGGGACAGCGCTGCGGGTACCCCTGCGCTGCTCACTCTCGGCGACGCTTCGGTGTTCCAGGGGCCCGCGGGCCTCACCGGTCTGGGCGGCTCCTGGCAGACACCGAGCTGGCGAATGAACCGGGCAACCGATGCTGCGGACCCCTGGTCGGCCCTGGCCGACGCTACCCGGGCAGGATCCGAAGTCGCCGGAGTGCCGGCGGGCATTGGGTTCGGTGTGGATGGCGGCCTGCGGATTGCCGGGCTTGAGTGGATGGGCGCGCGCGCCTATGATCCCGCCGCGCGCGGCTTCCTGTCTCAGGATCCGCTAACCGCGGTCACGGGTGCGGCCTGGTCGGCAAACCCGTACTCGTATGCGGGCAACGACCCGCTGCACGCACTGGACCCGCTGGGCCTGGCACCCGTTTCCGATGCCGAACTCGCCGGATACGCCAACAGTCTCCAGGGTCCACTCGCCAAGGCCGCCGGCGAGGTTGGCCACTGGTTCCAAGACAACTGGGAATACGTGGCCGGCGGCGCCATGGTGGTGGCCGGCGGCTTCCTGATGGCTACGGGCGTGGGAGGCCCGGTCGGCATGATGCTGATCGGCGCGGGTGCCGACACCATTATCCAGAAGGCCACCACCGGCGAGGTGAACTGGGGTCAGGTCGCGGTAAGTGGAGCATTCGGAGCGTTCGGCGGTGGAATCGTCGCCGCAGTGGGCAGACACACCATCGGCAACGCGGTCGAAGGTGCCATTGAAAGCACCGTAAGTCTCGCCGTTAGCGGCCAACCTATTACCCCCTCAGCGCTGGTCAAGTCGGCGACGTCCGGGGCTGCATTGTCCGCCATGTCTGGCGGCGTGCTGAGCAAACTCCCCACGCCAAAACCACGGTTGGCCGAACTTACGCCCACCCCAACAGCGCACGTTCCCGACCCTCTGCACTCACCGAACTTCATCGTCCACCCGAATGGCACAACCATCATCGTCCCAGACGGTGCAGTTGGACCGAAGCCAACTGATTACGGTACTGGCTTTCAATTTACTGGTGGAAATGGCGGAAAATTGCTGGATCCGCGTGTTACGGAAGTTCGGATTATGGATCCCGTTACCTCTGGAAAATTCCAATACCCCAACGGATATGCGTCATACAGTAACAAAATTGGTCAAGCAGTAAACCCGTACACTGGGCAAACAATTTCTAAGACTCATCCACTTTGGCACCTGGAGCTCTAATGCTAACCATTTCAGATTACTTATACTCTTCCAAGCGGCTTGATTCGCATGGGGCACCAGATGCGGATGCGCTACGTGAACAAGACGCGCTAAGGGACGCAGCAATTCTTGACATCAGATTTGATACCACTCTCTTGACACTGTGGATTCTGTTCGACTGCCGTGGCACTCTGTTTATGCGCGACGGTAATGTTGCAGTCATCGTCGCAAACAACGTGACGTCGCTCGAATGGCAAGCACCGCCACGTGATTCACGATGGTGGCGGCCAGTGGTGGTTTCTTCGCCGAATTTCGAACTGCAGCAGTTCTCCATGCAATTGGGAATCGGCTACTCCAATGAAGGCAAAGCACAATTCCTCAGGTTTTCGTCTTCGTCGGCTGAGTTTCATGTCGGTGACATCGCAGGTGGAGATGCTGCCCCACCAGACTTTGCCGACGACAGTGACGAAGTGATTCGCGCTGGGCTTGCGAGCTGGGATTCACCATTCACTCCGATTCATTCCTCCACAATTTGAACAGGGTGCTACCACGAGCGGCCATAACGTACTCTCAACTACTTGCGCGAATACGTCAGTACGGAATGGTGCAGTTCACCGAGGGCTCGTCGCTCCAGCAGCTGATCTCATCCCTCATTCGACCAAGCAAGGGCCCGATTGTGACTGTTGTCGACAAAATACGTACCCACTCTAAAAGAACGGGGTCAAGATAGAGAAGGCGTGCTTCTTACAACTCCATGGACGTACAGGCGGTTGATCCGTTCACCGGACGAACGATCCCTAAAACAAACCCGCTCTGGCATTTGGAATTCTAATGACAACTATCGCTGAATATCTGTTTTCTGACCATCGGCTCGCCAAGCTCGGTAGGCCCGAGGCCGATGCGTTGCGCGAGCGAGATGCGCTTAGCGATGCAGCCATTTTGGACTTTAAATATGATGCGACACTTCTCACGCTATGGGTGTTATTTGATTGTCGCGGAACCTTGAACATGCGCGATGGAAATGTGGCGATCATCGTCGCCAATAACGTGACTTCCTTGCAGTGGTCAGCTCCCCCAGTGAAACGCAGAATTTGGCGTTCAGTTTCACGATCGAACCCTGAACTGACGTCTCAACATTTCAACATGACAATCAATTTTGAGCTCTCGGTTGCTGACAACGGTGAATCACTTTCCTTTTCCTGTACCACCGCTGAATTCCACGTTGGCGATATACCGGGCGGCGATGAAGCTCCGCCTGACTTTTCCGACGATAGTGACGAAGAGATTCGCGCCGGGCTTGCGAGCTGGGATTCACCATTCACTCCGATTCATTCCTCCACAATTTGAACGGGGTCCAGATGGAGAAGCTGTTCAAAGATATATCGCCGCAAAAAAGTCGGCACTTTCTTTTCATAGGACCACGCCAATACCTTGTTCGGCCTGAGAATGGGGTGGAACGTGAGGTTGACTGGGACAGTCTCTTCAACTGGCTTGAGCCCAGCGGCTTGCGAGTTGATTTTCAGTTCTGTGTCGGCTTGGCGCGCAAGAGACTACTAGCCGATGACTTGGAAGCTTGGACGGCATACCCGTCCGGAAATCGTGTGGTACTACCGGTCAGCTAATCTCAATCATTGCAGAGGGCCGGACCGTAGTCCCCCTGGGCGCAATCGTCAATACGCGTTCTCACGTATTGGTTGGGCTGCCTTGAGCGAACATGAAGTGGATGAACTAGCAAAGGACTCACGAAAGATGAAACTCTTCCGGGATATTTCTCCTTCGCGACGTGCATTTAACCTTTTCGCCAAGCCAAGCAGATTTGTCGCTCGTGACGAAAACGGATTCGAACGAGAGCTGAGTTTTGACGAGTTGTCTGAGTGGCTCAACGTAACTGATTCGCGGGCGGATTTCTATCTCTGCTTGGGCAATGCCAGAGCGTTACAAAAGGCCGGGGATTTGACCTCGTGGATCGAGTATCCGTCCGGAAACAAAACTAGATTGCCCGCTTAGAAGGGCGAGTCTTACTGACGAAACTGAAGGGACGTCAATCGTGACGGTTTTCAACTTTTACATCGGACGTGCAACCAACCTGCACGGGGCAGAGACTCTATTGTATGAATCGATTACCCAGATGGATATCGAATCGAGCTCACGGACGTCGGTACGAGAGTGAGGGGGTAGGTTGAATTATTTACTTAACGCACTTCCGTTGCGAATCGTGGAGGCAAGTGTGGCACCGGATCCGATACTTGTGCTGAGCGGCTTAGACTGGGGCGCTAATTTCATGTGTCCGTGGGTCCTTCGTGGTCCTGGGATTCTCATCGATTCCGATAATCGCGGACCCGAAGATGGCGAAAGTCTCCCGATCACAAATCATGACCTTCGGGTGCTTGTAGGGCGGGAGATCGTCGCCGTCACCTCCGATCCGGACATGATCGATTTCGTTCTTCACCTCGACGGTGAACTTGACCTCGCCGTCTACACGGACAGCGACGTCGATCCGTGGATGATCGAACTACCCGAAATTACGCTTACCGGCTCGGCCCCAGCCGAGTGAGTGCTTCTCCGAGTTTCACGCAGCTCATTACGGACGCGCTCCCCTTGCGTATCGAGGTCGCCGAGATGGGTCCGGACCCGATTCTGCTCCTTCGTGGAAACGGATGGTATTCCAGCTTTCTTTGTCCGTGGATCCTCGCCGGTCCCCAGATAAAAATCGATCCGGAGAACAGAGAAATCATCGATCAGAGTAACGTCCTCACAAACAGAGACGTCGAGTTCCTCATCAATCGAGATGTTGTTGGAATCACTTCCGACGCCGACATGATTGACTTCACCCTGCACATTTCAGGGGACGTTGATCTCATCGTGCACACGGATAGCGACTTCGATCCCTGGATCATCGGTCTGCCCGACCGAACCCTTATCGGAGCGCTGCATTTTGGCCGGTGATCACTCGCAAGATGCCACCGCCGGCCACCTGAGGGAACCGGGAGATCGGTCAGTGTGGAAACGGGAGAATGGGTAACGGAGCATGGTGACGATTCATAGAGCATCCGAGTCGAATCTCGATATTGTGGAATCCGCCCTGCCGCTTCGGATCACCTATGCCAACATGGCACCGGATCCGTTTCTGACGCTGAGCGGTGACGGCTGGGGTTCGAACTATACCTGTCCGTGGGTTCTTCGTGGGCCGGGCATCCTCATTGATCCCGAGGCGAGGGATGAACTCACGGACGAGAATCAAATCACCAATGATGACATTGCATTTCTCATTGGGAGGGAGATCATCGGGATCACTTCGGGACCGGACATGATCGATCCGATTCTCCACATTACCGGGGGTATCAGCCTTGAAGTGACAGCGGATACCTTTGTTGACCCCTGGATGATCCGCCTCCCCGACATTGTCATTGTGGGCACTATGGCACCGCCGGAATAGTTCATTTGGGTGAGAGCGGGAGCTTTTGCACTGACTTTTCGGTACTGTCTCTTGAGGGGATTTGGAGACCAGATGCACACAATCTCGGAGTTTTTGTATTCACCGGAACGGTTTGATGAGAGGGGCGATCCGGAGGCCGACGCGCTGAGGGAAACTCATGCGCTGCAGGACGCGGCCATCCTGGATCTCAAGTTTGATGCGACGCTCCTCACGCTGTGGGTCCTATTCGACTGCCGTGGAACCCTGTTCATGCGCGACGGCAACGTCGCAATTCTGGTCGCACAGAATGTCTCAACCTTTGAATGGTTTTCTCCTCCCCGAGAATCGAGACGATGGCGAGCGGTCGCGGGATCGATCCCCAAAATCGGACCGCAGCAGTTTTCGATGAAATTGCACGTGGGCTATGGGCCCGGTGATCGTAAGCAGCGACTCACGTTTTCTGCGGCCACCGCCGAATTCTATGTGGGAGACATTCCCGGCGGAGACGAGGCACCCCCAGACTTTGGCGAAGACAGCGACGAACGCATTCGCGCGGGACTCGCACACTGGGACTCACCATTCACCATCATCCACTCATCGATGATCCGGCCGGTGGACCGGAGCGAACAGGAAAACGCCGGGTGAGCGATGCGGAGGTACGCATGAAACTCTTTCGGGATATTTCTCCCCGACACGGGTTATTTGGCGAGTTTCGGGGACTACGAAGGTTTGAGATTCTCGACTCGGACGGGCGGCGGAAGGAGCTCTCCCTCGCCGACCTCTCCGCCTTGCTCGAACCGGATGAAACGGGTTCCCAACGTGCGTACTGTCTCGAACGGGCGCGGGTACTCAACCAGGCCGGCGGTTTCAACCTGTGGACCCAGTTTCCCACGGGCAAAAGCATCACCAAACGGCGGGTGGAATTCGCCAGGGAGGCGTTCCCGCTGCACATCACGTTTGCGGGAATGGGACCCGATCCGATCCTGCTGCTTCGAGGGGATAACTGGCACTCAAATTTCTGGGGCCCGTGGACTCTCAGAGGCACGGACTTTCACCTCGACATCGATGACACCAGGGCTTACACCGGGACCGATGAGTACCTGACCGACGCGGATGTCGCTTTTCTGATCGGACACGATGTGATCGGCATCACCTCCGATCCCAACATGATCGCCTTTACCCTTCATCTCAGCGGAAACCTGAACCTCGCCGTGATCACCGACCAGGACGAGTACGAGCCGTGGCTGATTTGTCTTCCGGAGAGATACCTGGTGGGGACCCTGCACCCCGAGCCGTAGCCAGATAAAATGCCGCGGCCCCTCCGTATATTCGGAGGGGCCGCGGCGTTTTACGTGGTGGGAATGGGCCGACTCTTACGCCGGGTTCTGTCCCGAGGGAAATCCCTCATGGGCGACCATCTATCTAGGCCCGCCGTTGCCGACGGGCTCAAGCAATCTACCCGGAAACGGGACGAGCAGCCCCATGGTTTCCTGTCTGATCTTGCTCCGAGCGAGGTTTACCAAGCCGGCCGGGTCACCCCGGTCGCTGGTGGGCTCTTACCCCACCGTTTCACCCTTACCCCCGGAAAACCGGTGGCGGTCTATTCTCTGTTGCACTGTCTCGCGGGTTACCCCGGGTGGATGTTATCCACCGCCCTGCTCTGTGGAGCCCGGACGTTCCTCGTCATCGTTGCCGATGCCGCGATCGCCTTGCCGACCCATTCACCACTACTGTAGCGCGCGCGGCGCCCGCATCCCATTCGGGACCGGCGCGGCGCACGCCGCAGCGGCTAGGCCTGGGTCTGACCCCAGAGGCCGGACTCCTCGGTGCGGACCATGATCGCCGAGCACTCGGGGCACTGCAGCACCTCGTCGAGACCGGCGTTGCGCACGGCCTCCAGCTCGTTGCCGGTGGAGGCAATCTTGCAGGCACCACAGGCACCACGCTGGAACAGGGCCGCGCCCACACCACCGCGCGAGCGGACCCGCTCGTACAGGGCGAGCAGGGTCTCATCCATGCCGATGGTGAGGTTGCCACGCAGGTTTTCCTGGGCCGAGAGCTCCTCGGCGATGACCTCAAGGGACTCATCGCGGCTGGCCTCGACGGTCTGGATCTGCCCGGTGATCTCGGCCTCGGCGCTGCGGCTGCCGTCCAGGACCGCCTGGGCGGCCTCGACGGCCTCCATGCTGATCAGCTGCGCCTCATCCAGCACGCTGCGACGCACGCGCAGCGACTCCAGCTCGGCCTGAATGCCGCTGAGGGCCTGCGGGGTGGCGCTGCCGGATTCGATCAGGTGGTTGTCGCGGGCGATGCGTGCATCCACCACGGCCGAGTCGGCCTCGAGGCGGTCCAGCTCCACCTTGACGTCCTCGAAGCTGCCGAGGTCGCGGGCCAGGGTTCCCCGGGCGGCGTCACGGTCGGCCTCCAGCGAGGTCAGGGCGGCGAGCTCGGGCAGGCTGTGGCGACGGTGGGCGAGCTTGGTGATCTCGGCGTCGATGGCCTGCAGGTCGAGGAGTTTGGCTTGCGCGGCGGCGGTGGCTTTCACGGGTTCTCTTTCGCTGGGAGTGGGAGGCATGGTGTCACTGGGTGACAACAAAGTCCCACGGGTCGGTGCGGATATCGCTCACCGTGACGGTGAGCTCGGGCAGGGAGGCACGGAGCTGCGCGGCGGCGGCATCCAGCCACAGCCATTCACTTGCCCAGTGCGAGGTATCGATGAGCGCGGGTCCCGATCCCAGCAGCGCCTGTTCGCGCGCCTCGGATGCGGGATGGTGACGCAGATCGCTGGTGATGTAGAGGTCGGCACCGCGGACGGCATCCTCGCCCAGCAGGGAGTCCCCGGCACCGGCACACAGCGCGATGGTGCGGATCTCCCGGTCGTATTCTCCGGCCGCGCGGATTCCGGTCGCGGTCGCGGGGAGGATCTCGGCGAGCTCGCGCGCGATCTGGCCCAGGGTCTTGGGCTCGGGCAGGGTGCCCACCCGACCGATCCCGCGGGTCGGGGATTCACCGGGCAGGATGGGACTGGTCTCGACCAGGCCCAGTCGGTCGGCAAGAACCTGCGAGGTACCCGCCTCGACCACATCGGCGTTGGTGTGGGCGGCCAGCAGGGCGGCGCCACCACGAATCAGCGTGTGGATGACCGATCCCTTATAGCGGTCGGCGGCCACCGAGGTCACCCCGCGCAGGAGGAGCGGATGGTGGGTGATCAGCAGCTGGGCCCCCACCGACAGGGTTTCGGCGGCGGTGTCGGCCACCGGATCCACCGCGAGGTGCACCGCGGAGACCGGCTCGCGCGGGTCGCCGGCGATCAGCCCGGACGCATCCCAATCGGATGCGCCACGCGCCGGCCAGAGGCGTTCGGTCACGTCGAGGATCTGCTGCAGTGTGTAGGTCACGACTCCAGGATACGGCCTCCCGGACCCCGCGCGCTCCGGGCATGCCGAGAACGCGGCGCACGGAACCGACGCGCGCGACGCTTCGACACACCGAGGCCACATTCAGACCCCGGGTTTAGGATGGAATTCCGTAGCGACCAGCGCCGTTCCCTGCTTCCCGTCCCCCGAACCGGAAGGAGGAGCAATGAGCTCCGATCACGAAATCAATTTCCGCACCCGCAAGTGGGTGCGTCCCGAGGATCTCAACGCGAATGGCACCCTGTTTGGTGGCAGCCTGCTGCGTTGGATCGATGAGGAGGCGGCGATCTACGCGATCCTCCAGCTGGGTAACCACCGCGTGGTCACCAAGCTGATCTCGGAGATCAACTTTGTCAGCTCCGCCAGGCAGGGCGACATTATCGAGATGGGTCTGCGCGCCACCAACTTTGGTCGCACCTCGCTGACCATGCGCGCCGAGGTGCGCAACATGTTCACCCGCCAGTCGATCCTGACCATCGAGAAGATCGTGTTTGTGAACCTGGACGAGTCGGGCACCCCGGTCCCCCACGGCTATGACACGATCACCCTGAATCGCGACCGCCTGCCGCACGGCATCAGTCCCGCGGATATCGTGACCGTCTAGCCGACACGGCCCGCGAACCCGCGGGTCCCCGGCCCCACAGCCCCACGGCTCCACAGCCCCACGGGCCCGCATCACCCCACGTCGCCCCCGGAACCCGCTTCCGGGGGCGACGCGTTTTTCGACGGTCGATAGATAGTAAATCCTTTTGATTTACTATAAAGTGACATCAGAGCCCGAGCGCGATATTCGACGCTCGCCCGCACCGTCCACATCACCGTCGAAAGGACCCCCGCGTGACCTCCCCCCTGATCCTCTCCGGCAACGCCGCCGCCCCCGGAACCCCGCTTGCGCACTACTGGAGCACCGTGGTTGGTGCCGGCCGCGCGAATGAGGGCCTCCGCGCCGACTGGCAGCGCCAGCTCACCGAGGCCCGCGCGGTCGCCGACTTCCGCTATATCCGCTTCCACGGCCTGTTCCACGACGACATGTTTGTCTACACGGAAAAGGAGGACGGCACCCCGGTCTTCAACTTCCAGTACGTGGATGCACTGGTGGACGCGCTGCTCGACATCGGCATCCGCCCCTTTGTGGAGCTCGGCTTTAGCCCGCGCGCGCTGGCCCGGGAAACCGAAACCGTGTTCTGGTGGGGTGCCCACGGTGCCCCGCCCACCGACTCCGCGCGCTGGGCTGAGCTGATCGACCGCCTGGTTCGACACTGGATCCGCCGCTATGGCCTCGCCGAGGTGCGCACCTGGTACTTCGAGGTCTGGAACGAACCGAACCTCTGGGGCTTTTTCCACGGCACCCGCTCGGAGTACTTCGAGCTGTACCGGGTGAGCGCCGAGGCAATCAAGGCCATCGACCCGGGCCTGCGCGTGGGCGGCCCGGCAACCTCGAACTTCGTGCCCGACACCCGCTTCGACGGGGAAAAGGAAGACTTCGGCGCGCAGATCGTGGCCGGCCGCGACGACGTGGACACCCTGGACTGGCGCCCGGTCTGGCTCGATGCCTTCCTGGAATACTGCGCCGCCCACAACCTCCCGGTGGACTTCGTCTCGACCCATCCCTACCCCACCGACTGGGCGCTGGATGAGCACGGCCAGGGCGAGAAGCTCACCCGCGGCGTGGACGCGACCCCGACCGATCTGGCCACCATCCGCCGCATCGTCGACGAGAGCGTCTACCCGAACGCCGAGATTCACCTCACCGAGTGGAGCTCTTCCTCCTCGCCGCGGGACCACACCCACGACACCGTGCCCGCGGCGACGTTTGTGGTGCGCACGATCCTGCACTCGCTCGGCACCGTCGACTCGCTGGCCTACTGGGCCTTCACCGACGTGTTTGAGGAGGGCGGTGCCGGGGACGAACTCTTCCACGGCGGCTTTGGCATGTTCACCCTGCCGGGCATCCCCAAGCCCACCCTGCACGCCTATCGCATGCTCAACGGCCTGGGTGATGAGCTGATTGCACGCACCGACGGCACGATTCTCAGCCGGGACGCGGCATCGGGGTGCCTGAGCGCGCTGGTCTATCACTATCCGAATGAGCAGCCCAAGTCGATCCCCGCGTCCTTTGACTCCCGCGAGGTCGCCGACGCCAACGGTCGGATCGGCTCGCCGCGGACCCTGAGTATCCGCCTGGAGGCTCTGCCCGCGGGTGCCCGCTTCGAGGTGGAAACCCTGGATCTGGAGCACGGGAACGCGATCGCCGAGTGGCGGAAACTCGGCGAGCCCGAGGCCCCGACCCGCGAGGAGCTGGCGCTGATCAACCGCGGCGCGCGTGCCACCGCCCTTTTCACGGTTTCAGCCGATGAGAGTGGTATTCTCGCGAGTGAATTAGAGGTTTCCCCCTGGGCGATTGTTGCGTTGCGACAACTACCCTAGGCCCACGCATCACGGTGTGGGCGACGGCAGCGCACCCGTGGCCCACACCCCCGTTCAGTCCCGGAAGGAAATTCGCCACCCATGGCCAGACCCTCGCATCCCACCGAGCAGACGCCGGTCTCCGCGCGCCGCGGCACCAACCTGCCCCGCCTCAAGAACTTCAACGAGTCGGTGGTCCTGGATTCGCTGCGTCGCGCCCCCGACGGGCTGAGCCGGGTCGAGCTGGCCACCGCGAGCGGGCTCTCGGCGCAGACGGTCTCGAATATCTGCCGCCGGCTGATCGATCAGGGCGTGATTCTGGATGAGGGCACCGTGGTTCCCTCGGCCGCCGGGGTCGGGGGCAAGCGGCGCACGCTGCTGCACCTGAACCCCGATGCCTACTATGCGATCGGTGTGCACCTGGACCCGGCGGTCGCCACCGTCGCGGTGCTGAACGTGACCGGCGCGGTGCTGGCCGAGCGCCGCCACCCGATGCACGATGTGACCGAGCCCGACCGGGTGCTTGCCGACATCGCCCGCCTGGTATCCGAGCTGATCGAGAGCGCGAAGCTTCCGCGGGACCGGATCCTGGGTCTCGGGGTGGCTGCCCCCGGCCCGATCGACCTGGATTCCGGGGTCATCATCGATCCCCCGCAGCTGCGGGGCTGGGGTCGCGTCCCCGTGCGGGACCGCCTGGCCGAGCTCACCGGGCTGCCGGTCATCCTGGACAAGGACGTCACCGCGGCGGTCATCGCCGAGCGCTGGGCCGCCGGGCCCGCGGCCGCCGATGTCGACACGTTTGTGTTTTTCTATATCGGCACCGGCTCGGGTATGGGCCTGGTGGTGAACGACACCGTGCTGCGCGGCGTCTCGGGCAACGCGGGCGAGGTCGGCGGATTGGATGCGTCCTGCACCACCCGCGACCTGGCCGAGGAGGGGGTGCGCCGCGGCGTGCTGACCGGTCTGAGTCTGCCCGTCTCCCCCACCGAGGCCGAGGACGCGCTGGTCGACCTGGTCCGCATCGCCCACGATGGTGATGCCGAGGCCCGCGACATCATCGACGGCTGGGCGCGCCGGGTTGGCCGCGGGGTTGCCGCCGCCGCAACCCTGGTGGATGCGCCGCTGATCATCTTCGGCGGTCCCGCCTGGACCCTACTCGCCGAGCGTTTCCTGCCGATCGTGCGCGAGATCGTGGACGCCTCCCCGTTTGTGGAGAAGACCCGCGAGACGGTGGTCACCACCAGCGCCCTGGGCGACGCCGTCGGCGCCATCGGTGCCGCCTCCCTCGTGCTCGACACCCTGCTTTCGGTCCAGCCGCAGTCGCTGGTGCTCCAGTAGGGACCGCCCAACCGCCGCCTCTCACGCAGGAACCCCGTTGCGAAATATCGCAACGGGGTTCCTGCGAATCAGGGCGCCGGGACTAGGGTCGCTGGGCCGCGCCGTCGGTCGCGCGCAGCAGGGCCCAGCGGTCGTGCTGTCCGGGGGCGGTGACCGGGTACTTCCGGGCGGCCGCCTCATCGAAGTCCACGCCGAGGCCGGGCTTGGTGCTCGGGTAGAGCACGCCGCCCCGGGCGACCGGGGCGCCGGGGAATACCTCGAGGGTGGCCTCACGGAATCCGGCGGCCTCCTGCACGCCGAATGCATGGGAGGACACGTTCATCGCCACGTTCGCCGCCTGGCCGAGCGGGCTGACGTCGCCCGGGCCATGCGGGGCCGAGCGCACGCCGAACAGTTCGGCGGCCGCCAGGATCTTGCGGGTCGTGGTGAGTCCGCCCAGGGTGGGGATCCGCAGCCGGGCGAAGTCGATCGAGCGGGTGGCGAACAGGCGCGTGTACTGGGACGCCTCGGTGTACAGCTCGCCCACCGCGAGCGGGGTGGATCCGGCCAGGCGCATCTCGGCAAAGTGGTCGGCGTCCTCGGGGGCCAGCAGGTCCTCCACGAAGAACAGGCGGGCGGGCTCAATCTCGGCCATGAAGCGCCGCGCCTGGGCGGGGGTCAGTCGCTCATGCGAGTCGTGCAGCAGCTCAACGCCGTCGCCCACCAGCGAGCGGATCTCGGCCAGCACCGGCGGGACGTGGTGCAGGTAGGACAGCGAATCCCAGCGGTCCTCACGCAGGTGCCGGCGACGCTCCTCGGCGGCATCGGCGGCCGCGGTTCCGTAGGTGTCGGTTCCGGGCACCGCCACCTGCACACGCACGTGACGGTAGCCCTTCTCGGTGGCGGCCAGCACCTTGTCGGCAATCTCGCCGGCGGTGAAGCCATCCACGTGGGTGTAGGCGGCGGAACCGTTGCGGGCGCGTCCGCCGAAGAGCTCGTGCAGCGGCAGGCCCGCGCGCTTGCCGGTGATGTCCCACAGGGCCACGTCGATCCCGGCCAGGGCGTTATTGGCGATCGATCCGCCGCGCCAGTAGCCACTATTTAGGAGCAGGCGATGGATGTCCTCGATGTCGGCGGCGGGTCGGCCGATGATCATCGGGGCGAGGTAGTCGTTGACCACCGAGGCGATGGCCAGGGTGCGCTGCGGGTCACTCGAACACCCCAGCCCATACAGGCCGGGCACGTTGGTTTCGACCCGGACGATCACGTAGGGGCAGCCCTGTGGGGCGGTGAGGAAGGTGGTGACGCCGGTGATCCGCACGGTGTCGTCGCGGTCGAGGTCGGCGGGGTCGGTGTCCCAGGGTGCGCGGGCCAGCACCACTCCATCGGTGGGCTCGGCGGCGGTGAGGGCGAAGGGGAGATCGGGCGAAGTCGTCATTGTCTAGCGTTCCGTTTCGGGGTGGTGGCTGCTTTGCCAGGGGTCTTGGAAACGTGTCCCACACGGATTTTCGAATCCGCGTTGACACAGTCTATCAAATTGATTTAGATTCGTCATGTGTTCACCAACGACGGCAAACACCAACCCCCAGCGAAAGGCACCACACAGTGAAAAGACATCGGAGTCTCACACGAACAGCGGCTTTAGCCACAACCCTGACCCTCGGACTCGCCCTCACCGCCTGCGCCTCCGGCGGCGACAACGCGGGAGGCGGCGACGGCAAGTCGCTGACCCTCTGGACCTTCAAGCAGACCCACGCCACTGCCCTGGAAAAGACCGCCGAGGATTTCAAGGCCAAGACCGGCATCACGGTCAAGGTGCAGGCGATCACCCCGGATGACGCGTTTGTCACCAAGACCCAGGCCGCCGCCAAGACCGGCGACTTCCCGGACCTGCTCGAGGTCCACTCGCGCGGCGAGGACTTCACCTTCGGCGCGGCCGGACTGCTGGAAAACCTGGCCGACAAGATCACCCCCGAGTGGGACAGGAACTACCTCGAATCCGTGCGCAACGAGGGCACCGTGACCGCGGCGGACTTCAAGTCCTCGCAGGAAACCGGGTCGAAGATCGCCGGTGTCGAGGAGGGGCAGCGCCTGAGTGTGCCGCTGACCATCGGTACCTTCGGCATCGTCTATGCCAATAAGGAGCGTCTGGCCGCCGCGGGCATCACCGAAGCCCCCAAGACCTGGGAGGAGTTCATCGCCGCCCTGGATGCGGTCAAGAAGACCAACCCCGACAACGGCGGCGTGACGATCGGGCTCAAGTCCCCCTCCACTGGCTTGGAATGGCTGATGCAGCCGATGGGCTTCGGCCAGCTGGGCAAGGGCCCGTTCGAGGCCCTGTTTAAGGACGACAAGTCCAAGAACTGGAGTTCGGAGAACGGCACCAAGGTGCTCAGCGAGTACAACAAGATCAACCCGTACTGGATGCCGGGATCCCAGACCCTCGACATCGACCAGGCCGACCTGAGCTTCGCCCAGGGCAAGTCCTCGTTCCTGGTGGGTGGCACCTTCACACTCTCCTTCCTCAACCAGAACGGTTTTGACACCGAGAACCTGATGACTTTCCCGGTTCCGCCGCCCGCCGACGGCGCGGTCAAGGACCTGGCGCTGGCTCCGTTCTCGCTGACCGGTCTCTCGCTGTCCTCCTCGTCCAAGAACAAGGATGCGGCGCTCAAGTTCATGGAGTTTGTCTCCGAGCCCGACAACGCCAAGAAGTTCTCCACCAACGCCCTCGACCTCGCCCCGGTGGACCTCGGCGCGGACCCCTCCACGGAGGTCGGCCCGGTTCTCGGTGCGATGATGGCGGCGTTCGGCGAGGCCGGACCCAACACCTACAACCCGGGCGACACCTCCTACCGCCCCAACCAGTACGACCCGGGTGACGTGGGTGCGCTGCTGATGAACATGACCCCGCTCGCCCAGACCGATCCGGCGCAGACCGGGTCCAAGATGGCCGAGCTCATCGACTCCTACTGGGTCACCCAGAAGGGCTAAGCAATGACCAGCCACGTTACTCCCGACTCCGCCCTGCGCGGGGTCGGGGGTGACGGGGACCAGGACGGTCCCCGCCACTCCCCCAACACCGCGGCGGCCACCTCGTCGCCGTCCGCCGCCGCGCCGAGCTCGCCGGCGTCCCCGAAGAAGCGGCGCATCCGATACAACCGCACCGAATCCCGATGGGGCTACGCCTTTGTGGCCCCCGCCCTGATCCTGTTTGCGATCATGGGTGTCTATACGATCGGATACGGCCTGGCGCTGAGCTTCGCCCGCTGGAACGGCTTTAGTCCCAACTGGGAATGGGTCGGCTTCCAAAACTTCACCGACCTGCTCTTTGGCAGCAAGACGTATGCACCCCGCGTACAGGCGGCTGCCCTGAACACCCTGTGGGTGTGTATCGCGGTGCCGGTGCTGACCATCGCGGTGAGCTTCCCGCTGGCCATCATCCTGAACTCGGCCAAGCGGTTCCAGGGCATCCTGCGCTCGGTCTACTTTGTGCCCTACGTCACCACCGGCATCGCCGTGTACCTGGCGTGGCAGTACATCCTGGAGCCCAACGGGGCGATCAACGGCCTGCTCAGGGTGCTGGGCCTCGGATCCCTGACCCAGCCGCAGGGTTTTCTCGGCAATCCCGATACCGCCCTGCCCACGCTGATCATCGTGCTGGTCTGGTCGGCGGTCCCGGTGGCAATGCTGCTCTATCTCACCGGCCTGCAGTCCCTGGACACCTCGGTGTTTGAGGCCGCCACACTCGATGGCGCGGGATGGTGGCGCACCAATACGTCGATCGTCTGGCCGCTGCTGCGTGCCACCACCGGCATCGTGTTCCTGCTGAACCTGCGCGATGCACTGCAGGGCTTCCAAATCTTCCTGATCATGACCAACGGCGGGCCCGGCAACCACACCAACGTGCTGGGCCTGGAAACCTACCGCCTGGCGTTCCTGTCCGAGCTCTCCCCCACCCTGGGTCTGGCGAGCGCCCTCGGCTGGATGCTGTTCCTCGCCGCGCTCGCGATCGCCCTGATCAACCAACGACTCGAGAAGAGGGCCCAGTAGTGGTAGACCTCGCCCCCGCGCCCAGCGCGCGAAAATCCCCCGCATCCACGCCCTACGCCCCCAAGCCCTGGTACACCCGACTGTTTAACCTCAGCGGGAAAACCGTGGTGGGTCTGGTGCTTGGACTCTACGCGGTGGTCAGCCTGTATCCGTTTGCCTATATGGTCTCGGCGGCATTCAAAACCACCGAGGAGGTCAACGCCGGCAACAACCTGATCCCGGCCAATCCCACCCTCGACACCCTGATCGACACCTGGAATCGGCTGCACTTCTTCGACTTCTTCCTGAACAGCCTCTGGGTTACCGGTGCCACGACCCTCGGCGTGATCGTCATCTACTCCTGCGCCGCCTACGCCTTCTCGGTGCTGCGTTTCCGCGGCAAGACGCTGCTGTTCCGACTGTTCCTGGTGCTGCTGTTTGTGCCGGGCGTGGTCACCCTGCTGCCGGTGGTGATGTTGGAAAACGAGATGGGCATCCTGGGTACCCACCTGGGCTTGATCCTGCCCTTCATCAACGGATCGGCCCCGCTGGCGATCCTGCTGCTGACAAACGCGTTCAATGCGGTCCCCGGAGACCTACGCGAAGCTGCCCGCGTGGACGGTGCCGGGGAGCTGCGCATCTTCTCGCGGATCTACCTGCCGCTGGCGCGGCCCGCACTGATCACCATCGCGCTGCTCACCGCGATCCCCACCTGGAATGAGTATCAGCTGACCCGCGTCTCGCTGAACGATCCCACCCGCTACACCCTGCCCATTGCCCTCCAGAGCCTGCAACAGGGCGACACGGTTCAGTACAACACGCTCATGGCCGCGGCCCTGATCGTGGTGATTCCGATCATCATCCTGTTCTTCAGTCTGCAGCGCTACTTCGTGAACGGCCTCGTTGGGGCCGTGAAAGGTTAGGAACCTTCGTGAATACCATCTCCCTCACCCTCGTGATCACCGGTGCGGCCGGCGGGATCGGCGGTCCGGTCGCCCGGGCCGCCCTCGACGCCGGCTACCGGGTGATCGCCGCCGATCAGGCCCCGTTCGAACTGCCCGGCGCGGCCGCCACCCTGGTGGGCGACCTGCGCGACCAGGCGGTCGTGGATGCGGTGTTTGACGCCGCCGGGCCAGATGTCTATGCGGTGCTGCACCTGGCCGCGATCCCCTCACCCGGTCAGTTTGATGATCATGACACCCTGGTGCGCAACGTGTCCTCGGCCTACCGGGTGATCGGCAAAGCCGGCGAGCGCGGCGTCCGCCGGATCGTCGCGGTTTCCAGCGCCTCGGCCGTGGGCTTCGCCTGGGCCGACCGTGATTTGACCCCGGACTACCTGCCGGTGGATGAGGATCATCCGATCGTTGCCGTGGATACCTACGGCCTCTCCAAGGTGTTCATGGAGCAGATTGCCGCGTTTACCCACCGCCGCTGGCAGGTGCCGACCATCACGCTGCGCTTCCCGTTTGTGGGCACCGGCGAGCGCCTGCGGTACCGCCTGGACGAGATGGCACAGTCCCCGGCAACGGGCAGTCGCGACCTCTGGGCGTGGCTGGACACCCGGGATGCGGTGACTGCGATTCTGCGTTCGGCGGAGGTGCCCTTCGAGGGGTCCGCGGTGCTGAACATCAGCGCTCCGGACACCATGTCCCCCTGGCCCACACGGGAGATCGTCGCGGCGGCGTTCCCGGGCCTCGCGGTCCCGGAACGGGTCGCCGAATACGGCGGACTCTACGACACCACCCGAGCCGCAGATCTGCTGGGCCTCACCGAGTATCACGGATGGCGCGCCGGTGCCTAGCGCGCCGGCCCTCGACTCCACAGGGGTATCTCAGGCTCCGGATTCGCACACCCTGGTTTCCCTGACCCGGGACTCGCTCGGCGCACGAATCGATCCGATCGGGGCGCGCCTGGACTCGCTGATCTATTCCCAAGACGGCGGCGATCCGGTCGAGCTGCTCTACCGACGTGAGCCCGAGCCGGACCTGCCCACGGATGCACCGGGGTCCAACGGGCAGTGGCACCGACGCTATGCCGGCGGCTGGCACACCCTGGTCCCGCACTCCGGAGATGAGCGCAGAGTGGACGGGAACGCCCAGCCCTTCCACGGGGAGGCAGCCTGGAAAACCTGGCGAGTCTCCGCGGCATCCACGGCCCCGGGCTCGGCAGCGCGGGTGCACGCGAGCGTGACGCTGGACACGGTTCCGATACTACTCGAACGTGTGTTCGAACTAATCGACACCACACTGCGGATCACCCAGCGCGCAACCAACCTCGGCGAGCGCCCGCAGCCGATCAGCTGGGCCGAACACCCGGCGTTTGCACCACCACTGGTCGGCCCGGGGCTCGGCATCACGCTCGGCGAGAGTGTGCTCCCGCTGCACATCCCCACGCCGCCGGAGACCCACGGGGCGTTTGCCGCGTATCCGTGCGGCGCCATCGGACGTGCGGTCCTGGATAATCCGGTATCCGGACTGCGCGCCACGCTGGAGTGGGATGCCGAGCTGTTCCCCTATGCGTTCATCTGGCAGGAGCACCGGGCATCGCAGGGCTCCCCCTGGCATGGGATCGCAGACGTTCTGGCGGTCGAGCCCTCGGTGCGTCCCTACGATCCCGAGGATGAGCGTCTGGGCCCGCTGGTCATCGCGCCGGGCGACACCATCGCCACCACCTTCACGCTGACCCTGAATTAATTGAATGCTTAAGCGGGACGGCGACCCTAAGGGGTCACCGTCCCGCTGTGCAGAGCTGTCCTTATGCACGGACAGGTCCGTGTCACCTACGCCGTTTTGACACTTTTGCCTTATGGCTGAGCTTAATGACCGGATCAATGCCTGCATCTCGGCATTGACGAGCCCATTCTTCAATTTTCTGCTTAAGAATGATTGAACGCGAATCGGAGACCTTTGCAATTGAACCAACAGCTTCGTATCCCAACCACAAACAATATTTACCGAAACTAGGAAGCTTTTCCTTCAATCCGTCAGCGTGAATTAAAGAGATCACTATACTTGCCTGGTCCACGACGTAGTTGAGCTTTGGAGGTTCCCCAAACTTCACTGCGTAAACGGTATCCCCGCGACGCAAATCCCAAGCTTCTACTTGTGTATTGGCAGAAATTTGCGCAATTGTAAAGTCTTTATCTGCGACTTCATATCCATTTGCTGCTAGCGCTAAATTGAAAGAGCTTTCAGACCCAGCAATCTGCTTGTATGCAGGTTCAGTCTCCTCTACCTCGATTTCATCCAAAGCCTTGTCGAGCGCTTGAATGTAGTCCTCGTTAAATCGAAGCCATCTGCCAGCACTCAGCGCGACGTATTCGTCGCCGCTAACAAAGTCAACGCTCTGCCTCAGACGCTGCGAGTATTGACGCCCATCTTCGGTGTGATGTTGGACACTGATATCGAGAATCTTGTCCGCAGAAATCTCATTTTCCGAAACGAATGCTCGGACATCTTCAATACTTAGATTCTCAAGAAACTGGGAGCTTGAGTATCCGCTTTTCAGCGTAACGGTACCGTTGCCACCAAATACGAAATCCACTCCATAAAGGTCAAAGCTCTGACCAACCACCTCGGACGGCGCTTCACTCCCATTGCCCATAATCGAATTGACTAGAGCCTGATCAAGGCTCGCAATTTCCTCGGGATCGGACAAAACTATAGTGTGGGGTAATTCGAAAGCAGGGGCCTCGCCAAGCTGTGTTTGGATTTGGGAAAGAATCTCACCAATTCCATTTGAGTCAACTTGCACCACAAGCAGGCAAGACGAGCCGAACTTTCCTGCTTTACCAAAATGGGGTCGGAGATTCTCACGGATACGCGCCTGAAGAAACTCGACCGAACTTCCAGGCACAACATTCAACTGGGAATTCTCAACAAAACTTCTAATGTCTTTTCGCTGGTTTCCTTGAAACCGTCGTGATGACGTCTGCCGGATATCTGCCTTATCTGCAATACGTTTAGCGAGCTCAATCCCGAAATCAAAATCGCAAAACGGGCGCGCATAAAAGTGCGCTTTACCAAAGGTTACGACGAAAGCCGCCTTTTCCCGCGTAAATATCATCGCCCCAAAGTAAGCACGATTCTTAAACTCTCCCTCACCAATCAAACCTGAGAACTGTTCAACCCAAGAGACGATCACTGGATCGGGCGTGGTCGAAAAATAGAATTGGCCCTGCCATCCGTCCTGAGTGCTCGCACCGACTTCATTGAGACCAGATTTCTTAAACTTATTTACCAAACCCGGTAACTGCCCCGAGCTAACCTTAAAAATATTCAATTTCACCCCTCCACTGTGGCAGTACATGTGTTTTCTCAAAATCACCCAATCGGGGGCGTGAGAAAACTCCGTGCAACGCAAAACGGACGGCACCCCGCTCGGGATGCCGTCCGTTTGTGCGTGGGTTTACCAGCCGGCGCGGAAGATCTGTCCGGTCTGCTCACCGGCGACCGAGCGCAGGACCCACTGGGCCACCTCGGCGGCGGGCACCTGAGCAAAGCCACGGAATGCGCCGTGGTACTGGACGGATTCGGTGACCACGGTCGGGCTCACCGCGTTGATGCGGATCCCGCGCGGCAGCTCGGGCGCGGCCCCCACCACAAAACCGTTCACGGCCGAGTTGATGGCCGATGCGGCCGCCGAGCCGGCCACCGGGTGGTCGGTCAGGATGCCGCTCACCAGGGTGAACGAGCCGCCGTCGGCCACGTGGGCGGTTCCGCGCTGCACGGTCTCTACCTGGCCGAGGAACTTGCTGGCCAATCCCGATTCGAAGTTTTCCCGGGTGAGCTCACCCAGCGGGGCGAATGGAATCTCGCCACCCAGGACCACCACGGCTTCAAACGGAGCGTGGTCGGCAAACAGGGCATCGAGGGTGTCGGGGCGGGTGAAATCCACCGCGGGGGTTGTCGAACGCCCCACCCCCAGCACGTCATAGTGCTCACTCAGGGCGGCCACGGCCGCGCGCCCAATCTCACCGGTGGCGCCAATTACCAGGACGGTCATCAGATTCCCCTCACATTCAGGATGCACAAAGGTGTGCACGCGTGAATACAACCACATTCGCGCCGGGGTATTCCACCGGTGTGGCACGGGATGCCGCGAGCGGGGGCGCCGGGAAGCTCGGACTCTGGCCAGCGCAGGCCGAGCGGCACGGCCTCGGCGTTGTGCAAAGCGCGACGCCGCGAAGCGAGGGCTCAGGCCGCGCTGCCCGCCAGCTCATCGTAGGTCTCCCGCGCATCCTGCACCCCGCCCATGTGCTCGCGCGCCCAGTCCTCCAGCGCGCGCAGCGGCTCCTGCAGGGTTTCCCCCACCGGGGTCAGCGCGTACTCCACTCGCGGGGGCATCTCGGCAAACACCGTGCGTCGCACCAGGCCGTCACGCTCCAGGCCGCGCAGGGTCTGGGTCAGCATTTTTTGCGAGACCCCGTCCACCCGGCGCGAGATCTCCCCGAACCGGCGCGGTCCCTCGCCCAGGGCCCCGACAATGAGCACCGTCCAGCGATCCCCGATCCGATCCAGGAGCCGGCGCGTGGGGCAGTTTCGATCGTAGGGATCCATTGCCAACTGCGTCATTTTTCTTCTCATTTCGCCGAAAATGCATGGTTACCGCAAAGTGCCTACTTCACACAGTCGCTTTACTCTCTTATCGTAACTAATGCGACGCCGAATACGGGGTACGCACACTGAAAGGACACACAATGACTCAGATCTCCATCCTCGGCGGCACCGGATACGCCGGATCCCACATTGCCCGCGAGGCGATTGCGCGTGGACTGTCGGTGCGCGCCTTCTCCCGCAGCCTGCCCGAGTCCCCGATCGAGGGCGTGGACTATGTGACCGGCGATGTTCAGGATCCCGCCACCCTGACCTCGGCCCTCTCGGGCGCCGACGCCGTTGTGGTTGCCCTCTCCCCGCGTGGCGGTCAGGAAGGGAAGGTTGCCCCGCTGATCGCGAAGCTGGCCGCCGAGGCCGAAGCCGCAAACGTGCGCGTGGGTGTCGTGGGTGGCGCCGGATCGCTCCTGGTTGCCCCGGGTGGACCGCGCGTGGTGGACACCCCCGATTTCCCCGAGGCCGTCAAGCCCGAGGCCTTCGAGATGGGCGAGGCGCTGGAGCACCTGCGCACCACCCCCGAGACCCTGGACTGGTTCTATGTCAGCCCGGCCGGCGGCTTCGGCGCCTGGGCCGAGGGTGAGAAGACCGGCAACTTCCGCGTGGGCGGCGACATCCTGCTGGTCGACGCGGACGGCAAGTCGGAGATCTCCGGGGCCGACTTCGCCCAGGCGATCGTGGATGAGGTAGTCACCCCCACCCACAAGCGCGCCCGCTTCACCGTCGCCTACTAGGCACGAAAACACAAACGCACCCCGGAATCCCGGGGTGCGTTTGCATTTGGTCCACACTAGGCGCGCAGCGAGTCCGGCAGCGCCTCATCGGTAAAGAGCAGCGCGAGGAATGCACGCATGGTCTCGGGCACGCTGGCCCCGGGGACCTCGATCAGCCACTCCTGCTGGATGCCGTCCCACAGCGCCACCAGGGCGGTCGCCGCGAGCTCGGGGTCCACGCCCGGGCGCAGCTCGCCGGCGGCGGCGTGGCGACGCAGCGCCCGCGCATAGCGGTCGCGCACCCGGACGAAGCGGTCGCGGAAGTATTCGCGCGCCGGGTGATCGTGGGTGGTCGCCTCCCCCACCAGGACCGCGTAGAGGGCGACGGGGTCGGGATTGTCCTCATTGGCACGGGCAAGATCCACCACCATGGTCACGATGTCCGAGTCGCCCACCAGGTCGTCGCCACGCTCATCCCGATCGTGCAGCACTGCACGCAGAAGGGCCTCCTTCGTGGGAAAGTGGTGCAGGAGGCTGGACTGCCCCATCTCCGCACGATCCGCGATCTCCTGGAGGCTGCCGGAACGGTACCCGCGCGCGGTGAATACCCAGGCGGCGGCGGCCAGAATCTGATTGCGTCGCTCGGCACTCTTGGCGTACGGGCCGCGCGGACCACGCTTCTTCGGGACAGTCATGACCCCCATGGTACAGCCCTCGCAAAAGTTTTTTGAACCAAAACCGTGTGTACGCTCGATTTTAGTGTTAGTCTCGCTGCATCCCCCGAATTGGATACCCCATTCGACCCCAACCCACGACGATGTGGAGGCACCATGGTAGGACTCACCCGCAGGCAACTCCTCGGCTACGGCGTGGCCGGGTTGAGCGCGGCCCTTCTGGCGGGGTGCGCCTCCCCGGCGCTCACCCGACCCGGTGCCGCCGCCCTCAAACCCGCCGCCCGTGCCGGCGAACGCGTCACCCTGACCTACTGGACCTGGCTCAAGGATATGCAGCAGGTGGCCAACATATGGAACCGGGACAATCCCGACATCCGGGTCAACGTGGTGCCGATTCCGCAGGGCAATGCCGGCGGCTATCAGAAGATGTACGCGGCTCTCGCCGCCGGTGGTGGACCCGATCTCGCCCACGTCGAGCTGCGCACCATCCCCGAGTTTCTGCTGGCCGGCGGACTCACCAACCTCTCCGACTATGGTGCCGACACCCTGAGCTCGCGCTATGACCCCACGCTCTGGGGTCAGGTCAGCTATCTCGACGGCGTCTATGGGATTCCCCAGGACTCGGGCCCGATGGCTCTCTATTATCATCGGCCGCTGTTCGACCGGGTGGGGGCCGATGCGCCCACCACCTGGGACCAGTGGGCGGACATCGCGGTGGAGCTGCGCAAAGCCAAGGCATGGATCGACTGCTTCTCCCTCTCCGACGCGGGCCCCTTTGCCGCCTTCGCGACCCAGGCCGGGGCGCGCTGGTTCACCCGGGGTGCGGGCGGCTGGGAGATCAACCTGCTGGATGAAGCCACCCTGGAGGTGGCACGGTTTTTTGATTCGGCCCTGGACCGCGATCTGCTGATCACCGGGTATGGTGCCTTCTCCCCGCCCTGGTCGGCGGCGGCCGCCAAGGATCAGATCGCCAGCCTGACCAGCGCCAGCTGGGCCGACTCCATCCTCGCCGATGTGCACGGCGGAGCGGGAAAATGGCGGGTGGCACCGATGCAGCGCTGGGCTAACCGGGGGTTTGGATCAAGCGCACTGGGCGGATCCACCGTCGCGGTACTAGCGCACTCCGAGCACCCGAATGAGGCGCTGCGGTTTGCCACCTGGCTCACCTCCTCCCGGGAGGGCATCGACGCGGAGATTGCCTCGGGGATCGGCTGGTCCCCCACCCCCGACTACATCGGTGCGGCACGAACCCAACCGGTGCCGTTTTTTGATGGGCAGAACTATAACGAGGAGATCATGCGGCCGGCCGCCGCCGATCAGAACCCGGACTGGGAATGGTGGCCGCTCACCTTCCAGTCTTACAACATCCTCGCCGACGAGTTCCGGAAGAAGGCCGGCGGGCAGAGCCTGGTGGACGGGCTGCGCAACGCCGAAAACCAGATCATCACGGCCATGAAAAACAAGGGCCTCACGATCACGAAGGCGGCCCGCTGATGTCCACACACACCCACGCTGCCGCTCCCGCACCAGCCGCACGGGCCGCATCTCGGCGCCGCGGGAATCCCGGACGGTCCACCCAGGCGGCGCCGTGGCTGCTGATCGGGCCGTTCCTGGCGCTGTTTATCCTCACGTTTGCCCTGCCGATCCTGATGGCGATCGTGTCCAGCTTCCAGCGGGTCGAGCGGCGCGGCCTCTTTGGCGAGGAGGGGGTGAGCACCGTGTTTGCCGGGTTCAACAACTATGCCCAGGCCCTCGGTGACGCTAACTTCATCACCTCGATTGGGCGGATGATGCTGTTTGGGATCGTCCAGGTACCGGTCATGATCGCGCTGTGTACGCTCCTGGCGCTGCTGCTGGAATCCGCCTCGGCACGCTGGCCGGGGGTTTTTCGGGCGGCGTTTTTCCTGCCGTATGGAATTCCCGGCGTGATCGCCACGATCCTGTGGTCCTTCCTCTATACGCCGGGGCTCAGCCCGCTGATCGATGCCGCCAAGATTGTGGGGATCGAGGTGGACCCGCTGGGGTCGGGCATGGTGCTGTGGTCGATTGCCAACATCGTCACCTGGACCTACACCGGCTACAACATGCTGATTGTGATCGCCCAGCTGAAGTCGATCCCCGGGGACATTTACGAGGCCGCGAAACTCGACGGTGCCGGTCCGGTGCGGATCGCCCGGAGTATCCAGCTCCCGCTTATCCGTCCGGCCCTGATGCTCACCACCGTGTTTTCGATCATCGGAACCCTCCAGCTCTTCGCCGAACCGCAGGTACTGGCAACGTCCTCCACCGCGATCGACAGCGGCTACACCCCCAACCTCGCCGCCTATACCAATGCCTTCGCGTATAACAACTACAACGTGGCCGCGGCCCAGGCGGTGCTGATCGCCCTGATCGCGTTTGCCCTGTCCTTCACCTTCCTGCGCCTCTCGAATCGGGGTTCAAAATGACCGCCACACCGCTCACCCGCCGCGCCTCCGGTGCCGCCGCCCGTCCCGCGGCACCCGCTCCCCGACGCCCACGCACCCCGGGCACTCATCCGGCCCGCACCATTCTGGTCACCGGAATCCTGGTGGTGGTGGCGCTCTACTTCCTGGTGCCGGTGTACTGGGTGATCGTGGCCGCCAGCAAAACCAGCAGCGACCTGTTTGCCACCCCGGGTCTGCTGTTTTCGGGCCATATGGCCCTGTGGGATAACATCACCCGGGTCTTCGACTACGGCGAGGGGATCTTTGGCCGGTGGCTGCTGAACTCGGTGCTGTATGCCGGGGTGGGGGCGATTATCGCCACCTATATTGCCGCCGCCGGCGGATACGCGCTGGCCAAGTATTCCTTCCGCGGCCGGGACACCATCTACGCGGCAATTCTGGGCGGCGTGCTGGTGCCGGGTACGGCAACCGCGCTGCCGCTGTTTCTGCTGTTCAGCTCGATCGGGCTCGCCAACACGTCCTGGGCCGTCCTGCTGCCCTCGCTGGTTTCCCCGTTTGGTCTTTTCCTCTGCCAGGTCTATGCCCGCACCACGATCGATGACGGACTGATCGAGGCGGCACGCCTAGACGGGGCCGGGGAGTTGCGCATCTTCCACACCGTGGGATTGCGCATCCTGACCCCGGCGCTGGTGACGGTGTTCCTGTTCCAGCTGGTCGGGATCTGGAACAACTACTTCCTTCCGCTGGTGATGCTCTCCGATGAGAAGCTCTACCCGGTCACGCTGGGCCTGCAGAACTGGAACTCGCAGATCACCCGGCTGCCGGAGTTTTACGAGCTGACCACCGCCGGGGTGCTGCTCTCGATCATCCCGCTGGCCATCGCCATGATTGTGCTGCAGCGCTTCTGGCGTGGGGGCCTGACCGAGGGGTCGATCAAATAGCCCGCCCTGATCCCTCGTTTCGTCCGCAAACGGCCTCAGCGGACAAACGCCCGCAACACATCCGCCCTCGACTCGTATCCGCCCCAGCCAAGGAGCACCCCATGACATCCACCACCCAAGGCCAGCCCAGCGCCCCGAGCCACCCCACCACCCCTGTCAGCGGACACGCCCTCGTCTCCAACCGCGCCCCCTTCGGCGGACGCGTCCGCCCCGCCCGCGCCTGGCTCCACTCCGACGCCCCGAGCATCAGCCTGAACGGGGTGTGGGCCTTCCGCCTGCTGCCCACGGCCGATCCCCGCGGCGAGCACGTGGATGCCTTCGCCCGGCCCGAGACTGAAACCTCGGGCTGGGATCGGATCGCCGTTCCCGGTCACTGGGTCCTCGGCGAGCGCCCACACGGTGCCCCGATCTACACCAACGTCCAGTATCCATTCCCGCTGGATGCCCCGTTTGTCCCGGATGAGAATCCGACCGGGGACTATCGGCTGAGTGTGGATGTGCCCGAGTCCTATCTGGATCGCTCGGCAACCGAGGCGATCATCCTCCGCTTTGACGGGGTGGAGTCCCTGGCTCGAGTGTGGTGGAACGGCATCGAGGTGGGACACTTCTCGGGATCGCGGCTGGCCCACGAGCTCGACGTGACGGACCTGGTGACCGCGGGCGAAAACACGCTGGCGGTGCGGGTGCACCAGTGGTCGGCGGCGAGCTACCTCGAAGACCAGGACCAGTGGTGGCTGCCGGGTATCTTCCGCGACGTGACCCTCATCGCCCGCCCCGTCGGCGGCATCGAAGACCTCTGGCTGAACACCGCCTGGCGCGAGGGCATCGGCACGCTCACTCCCGAGATTCGGGCGGAGGCTACGGCCTTCCCGATCAACCTCAGCATCCCCGAGCTCAACCTGGCGATCACCTGGAACACGGCACGGGAGATCGCGCCGGTTTCCGTGCCCGCCGCGGCCTGGTCGGCCGAATCCCCGACCCTGTATACGGCGGTGCTCTCGGCACGCGGGGAGACCATCGCCCAACGCATCGGGTTCCGCACGGTGGAGATCCGCGGCGACCGGCTCCTGGCCAACGGCACCCGCCTGGTCTTCCACGGCATGAACCGACACGAGGCCCACCCCGATCGTGGCCGGGTCTTCGACGAGGCGCATGCGCGGGCGGATCTGATCCGGATGAAGCGTTTCAACGTCAACGCGATCCGCACCAGCCACTATCCCCCGCACCCGCGCCTTCTGGACCTGGCCGACGAGCTGGGTCTGTGGGTCATGCTGGAAAACGACCTGGAGACCCACGGGTTTGAACTCGCCGGCTGGCGGAACAACCCGAGTGATGATCCGGCCTGGCGCCAGGCCTACCTGGATCGTATCGAACGCATGTTCGAACGCGATAAAAACCATGCCAGCATCATCATGTGGTCTCTGGGTAACGAGGCGGGAACCGGGGCGAATCTGGCCGAGATGTCGACCTGGCTGCACCATCGCGATCCCTCGCGTTCTGTGCACTATGAGGGCGACTACACGGGACGCTACACCGATGTGTACTCGCGGATGTATGCCTCGGTCCCGGAGACCCGGTCGATCGGCGACGGCAGCACGAGCGAGCTCCTCGGCTGCACCCCGATCGAAGCGGCCCGGCAGCGCGCCAAGCCGTTCCTGCACTGCGAGTACGTGCACGCGATGGGCAATGGGCCCGGCGCGATCGATCAGTACGAGGACCTGGTTCGAGACTTCCCCCGCCTGCACGGCGGTTTCGTCTGGGAGTGGCGGGACCACGGCCTGCGCACCCACACGCCCGAGGACACCGAGTACTTTGGGTACGGCGGCGACTTCGGCGAGGAGGTCCACGATGGCAGCTTCGTGATGGATGGGATGATCTCCAGCGACGATGTCCCCTCCCCTGGACTGCACGAGTACGCGGCGGTGGTTGCCCCGGTGCGGGTCGACATCGCCCCCGACGGCACCTCCCTCACCCTGACCAACCGCCGCCACACCCTGGACACCGCGGACCTGCTGCTGCGCTGGACGCTCTCCTCGGACGGAATCGAGAGGGACGGTGGCACCTGGTCGCTCCCGCCGGTGAGCGCCGGGGAAACCTGGGCGGCCCTCGCGCCACCCGAGCTCCTCGCGGCGATCGCGGAGATGGGTGCCGAGGCACCGGGCACCGAGCACTGGCTGGGTGTGGACGTGGAGCTGCGGGCCGAGACGGCCTGGGCACCGGCCGGGCACGTGGTCGCGCGCAGTCAGACGCGCCTGGGCGCACCGATGCCCCCGGCCCCCGGTGCACGCATCATCGGATGGCAGGAAGCCGCGGCACCCACCGCGAACATCGGCCCGGCAATCCTAACCGGGGGACGCCTGAGCGCGCTCGCCGGTGCCGCGATGTCCGGTCCGACCCTCTCGCTGTTCCGCGCACCCACGGATAACGATCGCGGGCAGAGCCAGGGCAGCCTCGACGGCGCCGATCCCACACTCGACCGAGGCCTCGGGATCGAGGCGCCGCCGCATGCGGACACCTGGGAGGCCCATCGGCTGCACCTGCTGCGCGCTCGCCGGGTGGGCAGCGCCCACACCCCCGATGCCGCAAGACTCCTGGAACGCTATGCCGCCCCTTCCTCCCCCGAGGGAATGCGGATGGAAACCCGGTGGGAGCGCGTGCCCGGTGAGCCCGATGCGGTACTGCTGAGCGTGGATATCGTCCCGGATTCGTCCTGGGACCTGACCCTGCCCCGGATCGGGGTGCGACTCGAGCTCCCCGGCGATGTGGATCACGCGCGCTGGTTCGGCACCGGCCCGCTGGAGTCCTATCCGGACTCCCGCACCGCCGCCCGGGTTGGCACGTTCGAGGCACCGCTGGACGAGTTGACGGTGCGCTATGCCCGCCCGCAGGAGAGTGGGCACCGTTCGGATCTGCGCACCCTCACCCTCTCCCGCGCCGGCGTCCCGTGGCTCCACCTGACCACGCTTCCGGATGCGGCGGGTCGCCTGCCGGGGTTTGGACTCTCCCGCTGGAGCGCCGAGGAGCTGGCCCGGGCCGCGCACTGGCACGAGCTTCCCGGATCGAACCGGGTGTTTCTGACCCTGGATGCCGCGCACTCGGGGATCGGATCGCGCGCCTGCGGCCCGGATATTTGGCCGGAGTTTGCGCTCCGCGCCGAGGCTCGCACCATCCGCGTGATCCTCCGCCCGGCATCATAAAGCCCCGCACGCGTCCGGGTCCCCCACCGAATTGGCCCGGGCGCGTGCGGCCCGAGACTCCGACGCACGTCTCGGGCAGATAACACTTATTCTCCATTGTCAGCGATTTGGTTGTGCGGGCGACCAGGGGAGCATAGTCTCCGACTACTTCAACTCATCGATGGCGTTAACGGATCCCCCCCCCACCAGAAACACTCGGGAAGAGGACGAAGTTTTTTGTTGACCCTTTGAGAAAGTACACATCATGGACTGTCTAGCTAATACCGGCTTCGACTCCTGGCCGGTGCTGATCGCGGCACTGGTGGTAGTAGGCCTTGGCATCTACCTCGCTCTGCGTGCACGACACACCAGGTCGGGACGTGCGGCCCTCATCGCGCTGCCGCTGCTTTTGGCCCTGGGTTTGGCCACCCAATCGGCGCCGCCCGCCACGGCCGCTTCGGGAGCGGTTCCCTGCGCCTCGGCGAGTGCATCCGCCCCGGCATCGGCTTCGGCGACGCCGTCTCCGTCGCTCACCCCCTCGGCTTCGGCCACCCCGAGCACCTCGCCCACCCCGCCGAATGACCCCACTCCGACCCCGACACCCACGCCCACTCCCGCGGGATGCCAGCTGGTCAACGACAAGTCGGACACCCTGGATAGCGACGGCGACGGGATTGTCGACCGCTGCGACGCGGATTCGGATAACGACGGCATCCCCGACGTGATCGAGGACCTCAACAACGACGGCCGCTTCACCAATGACGATCTTGAGGGCGACAACCTCGTCATCGGGCGTCTGGGCGACGGGGTCTCCGCCTACCTCGACCTGGATTCGGATAACGACTCCATCCCCGACCTGTTCGAGTCGGGCATCGACCCGGCACTGATCGCTCAGATCGACCGGAACGGCGACGGCATCATTGACGCCGATGTCCCGGTGGGTGCCAACGGCCTGGCCGATGTGCTGGAAACCTTCCCGGACTCGGGCGTGATCAACTACACCCTGAAGAACACCGACGGCGACGATAAGCCCGACTTCATCGATCTGCAGAGCAACCGCCTGGACTACGACATGTACCTCGTGGGCAATGCCAACCTCGACATCCTCGGGGCCGGATTCCTCAGCCCCGGCGTGGACATCGACCACGACGGCATCATGGACCAGGTCGACACCGACACCGCCCACCGCGGTTCCCCCGGCGCCGTACACCCCACCTGGTAGCCACTGGCTCACCACACTGCGGGGCAGTCATTCGTTTCCTCGAATGACTGCCCCGCGATTTTAAATGTGGGTGCGCCGAGGTCCGACCAAAGAGCGCACACCCAAAAAGACCGCCACCCAATTTCTTGGGTGGCGGTCTTGTTTGTGGGCCCTACCGGGATCGAACCGATGACATCCACGGTGTAAACGTGGCGCTCTACCAGCTGAGCTAAAGGCCCTCCGTCGCCGTAGCAACAAGATTTACAATAGCAGGATCCCGGGGCCCGGTGGCAATTCGGCTCCCGGCCCGGGCGCGCCGTCATCGCATCTGCCGGGCAAACTCCAAGCGGAACCCAAGCCGCGAGGCGACCGCGGGTATGCGCCGCACGCTATCCCAGTGTGGTCAGCGCCTCGCGGTAGCGCTCGATCGCCCGCGGCTCCCCCGGGCCGGTAATGAACGCGTCGCGAATGACGCCGTCGGTGCCGATCACAAAGGTCGCGCGTTCGGCCACGCCGCGGGACTGATCAAACACCCCGTAGGCCGAGGCGATCTCCCCGTGCGGCCAGAAGTCCGAGAGCAGCGAGAAGGTGTAGCCGGCACCATCTGCCCAGGTGCGCAGCGCCCACTTGGAATCCACGGTCACCACGAGCAGCTCGGCGTTCACGGCGGCAAAATCGGCCAGGTTATCGCGTAGCGCATCCAGCTCCCCCGTGCAGACGCCGGAAAAGGCCAGCGGCACAAAAACCAGCACCACGGGACGGGTGTCGCGGAATGCACTCAGCCGAATCTCTTCGCCAAACTGGTTCCGCAGATCAAAGTCCGGTGCCGGAGACCCAATTTTGCGCATCTTTTTCCCTCTGTTCGCCGCGGAAACTCTACGTTCACACTACCCGAGCATAAAAAACCTGCCGGGCGAATCACGTTAATGCCCTCCGGGTCGGTAGGCTTGGAGGAAACGTGCACAACCTTTGTATCCCAAATGCTGCGCGCGCTAAAACCCACCAAATGTTCGGCACGATCTGCCATGAAAAGAAAGGTCGACGGTGACTGTAAACGACCAGGACCCGTACTCCGTCAACAACTTTGACGTCGATCCGGAAGAAACCGCCGAGTGGCAGGAGTCCCTCGACCAGCTCGTTCACACCCAGGGGCCCGCCCGCGGACGTGACATGATGATGAGCTTGTTGAAGCGCTCCCGCGACCTCCAGCTGGGTGTCCCGATGGTTCCGACCACGGACTACATCAACACGATTGCTCCGGCCAACGAACCCGAATACCCGGGTGATGAGGCCATCGAGCGCCGCTACCGAGCGTGGAACCGCTGGAACGCCGCGATGACCGTGCACCGGGCCCAGCGCCCCGGCATCGGTGTCGGCGGACACATCTCCACCTACGCGGGTGCCGCCACCCTGTATGAGGTGGGCTTCAACCACTTCTTCCGCGGCCAGGACCACGCCGGCGGCGGAGACCAGATCTTCTACCAGGGCCACGCCTCCCCCGGCGCGTACGCACGTGCGTTCCTCGAGGGCCGCCTGACCACCGATCAGCTGGATGGCTTCCGTCAGGAAAAGTCGCACGCCGGTGGGGGCCTGAGCTCCTACCCGCACCCGCGTCTGATGCCGGACTTCTGGCAGTTCCCGACCGTGTCGATGGGTCTGGGACCGATCAACGCGATCTACCAGGCACAGGCCAATAAGTACCTGACCAACCGCGGCATTAAGGACGCCTCCGACCAGCAGGTCTGGGCCTTCCTCGGCGACGGTGAGATGGACGAGGTCGAGAGCCGCGGTCAGCTGCAGGTTGCGGCAAACGAGGGCCTCGACAACCTCAACTTCGTGATCAACTGCAACCTGCAGCGCCTGGATGGCCCGGTGCGCGGTAACGGCAAGATCATGCAGGAGCTGGAGAGCTACTTCCGTGGCGCCGGCTGGAACGTCATCAAGGTCGTCTGGGGCCGCGAGTGGGATGACCTGCTGGCCCGGGACGCCGAGGGCGCCCTCGTCAACCTCATGAACGAGACTCCCGACGGTGACTACCAGACCTATAAGGCCGAGTCCGGTGCGTTTGTGCGCGAGCACTTCTTCGGCCGTGACCCGCGGACCGCGGCACTGGTGGAGAACTACTCCGATGACCAGATCTGGGGCCTCAAGCGCGGTGGCCACGACTACCGCAAGGTCTACGCGGCATTCAAGGCGGCGAGCGAGCACAAGGGTCAGCCCACCGTGATCCTCACCAAGACCGTCAAGGGTTACGGCCTCGGCCCGACCTTCGAGGGCCGCAACGCGACCCACCAGATGAAGAAGCTGACGCTGGAAGACCTCAAGCTCTTCCGCGACGCCATGCAGATCCCGATCACCGACGCGGTGCTCGAGGAAAACCCCTACCAGCCGCCGTACTACCACCCCGGTAACGATGACGAGGCGATCGAGTACCTGCACGAGCGTCGTCGCGCACTGGGCGGATACCTGCCCGAGCGTCGTAGCAAGTACACCCAGCTCAACCTGCCCCAGGACGATGCCTACCGCATCGCCAAGAAGGGTTCGGGCAAGCAGGAGATCGCCACCACCATGGCGTTTGTTCGACTGCTCAAGGACCTGCTGCGCTCCAAGGACTTCGGCAACCGCATCGTCCCGATCATCCCGGACGAGGCCCGTACCTTCGGTATGGATGCCTTCTTCCCGTCGGCAAAGATCTACAACCCCAACGGTCAGCACTACACCTCCGTGGACCGCGAGCTGCTGCTCGCCTACAAGGAGTCCCCGCAGGGCCAGATCGTGCACGTGGGTATCAACGAGGCCGGAGCACTGGCCGCCTTCACCGGACTGGGTACCACCTACTCGGTTCAGGGCGAGGCACTGATCCCGTTCTACGTGTTCTACTCGATGTTCGGATTCCAGCGCACCGCCGACGCCATCTGGGCCGCCGGCGACTCGATGGCTCGCGGATTCATCGTGGGTGCCACCGCCGGTCGTACCACCCTGACCGGTGAGGGCCTGCAGCACGCCGATGGTCACTCGCCGCTGCTCGCGTCGACCAACCCGGCCGTGGTGTCCTACGACCCCGCCTACGGATACGAGATCGGCCACATCGTTCGCGATGGTCTGGACCGGATGTACGGCGGAAACCACGAAGACCCCAACGTCATGTACTACGTCACCGTGTACAACGAGCCCTACGTGCAGCCGGCCGAGCCGGAGAACCTGGACGTGGATGGCCTGCTGAAGGGTATCTACAAGCTGCGCGATGGCGGCGAAGGCGGAGTCAAGGCTCAGCTGCTCGCCTCCGGTGTGGCGGTCCCCTGGGCTCTCGAGGCTCAGGAACTGCTCGCCACCGACTGGGGCGTGTCCGCCGATGTCTGGTCGGTCACCTCGTGGTCGGAGCTGCGTCGCGAGGGTCTCGCGGTCGAGGAGCACAACTTCCTCTACCCGAACGAGGAGCCCCAGGTTCCCTACCTGACCACCAAGCTCTCCGGAGCCGAGGGTCCGTTCGTGGCCACCAGCGACTACATGCACGCCGTCGCCGACCAGATCCGTCAGTTCGTCCCGGGTGACTACGCCACCCTGGGCGCCGACGACTTCGGCTTCTCGGATACCCGTGCGGCTGCCCGTCGCTACTTCAAGATCGACAGCCACTCGCTGGTTGTGCGCACCCTGGAGCAGCTGGCGAAGCAGGGCAAGATCGACCGGGCCGTTGTCGGCCAGGCGATCGAGCGCTACCGTCTGCTGGATGTCAACGCCGGTACCACCGGTAACGCCGGCGGCGACGCCTAGGCGGTTCGGACACAGATGAAGGAGCGTACCAAGGCAGAAACCCTGGCCTGGCTGCGCCGGATTTCCGGCGAGCTGGCCACGGTCACCCTCGGCAAGCTTGAAGAGGACCTGCCCTGGTATGCGGAGATGCCGCCTGGGCGACGATCGGCCGTTGGCCTCGTCGCCCAGGCGGGCATCACCTCCTTCATCTCCTGGTACGACGATCCACGCTCCACCCCGTGGATCGCGGCCGACGTGTTCGGGGCGGCTCCGCGTGAGCTGCTGCGATCGGTCAGCCTGCAACAAACCCTTCAGCTGATCCGCATCACCGTAGAGGTGGTCGAGGATCGGGTGAAGAGTGGTGGACAGGGTCTGCGTGAGGCGATCCTGCTGTACTCGCGGGAAATCGCGTTTGCCGCGGCCGATGTGTATGCCCGCGCCGCCGAGGCTCGCGGCCTCTGGGATGCCCGGCTGGAAGCGCTCGTGGTGGATTCGATCCTCGCGGGCGAGGCCGACGACGAGCTCCCCAGCCGCATTGCGGCCCTGGGCTGGCACGGTCACGGCGAGGTTGCGGTCCTCGTGGGCACCACCCCCTCCCAGCTGGATGTTGACCAGCTGCGACGCGCGGCCCGCCACATGGCCGCCGACGTTCTGATCGGCGTGCAGGGCGGACGCCTGGTCCTGGTAATCGGCAGATCCACGCCGCGCGATCAGATTCCCGAAGAGGAAACCATCGGCACCTCTCCGGCCAAAACCTTCTTTGAAATCGCCAGCCAGCTGGCCCCCATGTTTGGTGCCGGACACCTGGTCCTCGGCCCCGAGGTGGGCACCCTGGTCGAGGCATCCCGCAGCGCCCGCGCGGCCCTTGCCGGCTTCGCCGTGGCCCGCTCCTGGCGCAATGCCCCGCGCCCCGTGGCCGCCGACGATCTGCTGCCCGAGCGCGCGCTGGCCGGCGACCCGATCGCCCGGCAGACCCTGATCGAAAAGGTCTACCGTCCGCTCCAGGCCCACTCCAACGAGCTGGTGCTGACCCTCTGGTGCTACCTGGATAACGGACGCTCGCTTGAGGCCACCGCCCGCGAACTCTTTGTGCACCCCAACACCGTGCGCTACCGCCTGAAGCGCGTCTCCGAGGTCATCGGCTGGGACGCCACCGGGGCCCGCGAGGCACTGATTCTCCAGTCAGCCCTGATCCTCGGCTCGATCGGCGAGCCCGAGCAGCGGCGCAAGCGCTAACCGGCGGTGGGAGAGGAACCTCCGGCGCGGAGCTCGATCCGAGTTCCGGTCGCCGGCCGATTACAGCGCCGCATCGCGTGGACCGTTCTGCTCGCGTTGATCGTGTGGGTGGTGATTTATGCCAACGTGTACTTCGAAACGGATACCGGGGATGTGCCAACGAACGGTGCCGAATACGCCGATGATGACGAGGTTGTGGACGATTCCGGCCCGATCCTCTTTACTCAGATTGTCTTCTTCTGGGTGCTGATTCGTCCGCTGTTTCTGCGCATCATGGTCAAACCCGATTTTGTGCGCTTCCACTACTGGTACAGTCGGCGCACTGTCCCCCGCGATAAGATCCGGTTCGTGGCGATGACCCGGCACGAAAACTGGCTGGTGAATGCGGCCCAGGGTTTCCTACCCGACTCGGCGATCATCACGCTGATCTGCGACCCCGACCCCAACGCAGAACCCGTGCGGAGTCGCGGTCGCCATACCCGTCGCATCAATCGGTGGGACGAGCGCCGGATGACGGGCCTCTATGGAACCCGACTACAGATGACCCGCGCGGCCCTCCACTTGGCCGAGAGCCTGGGGCCGCACGTGCCCGTCTACCTGGCCGATCCGCTCCAGATCAACGAGTCAATCCCGCCTACCGCTAGCGGCAGGGTCGCCGTCTACACCTGGCGTGATCTCTACCCCCGAATCACCCGGCTGCCTCCGCTGACCATTTCGGCCCACGAGGCGGAGTTGCTGCGCACTCGGGTCATCGAACTGCCTCCGGAGGAGTTCCGGCCATGATGGCGCGGAGTGAAGCACTCAGCTGACCACGATACTCTCGGTCTCGCCGCACCAACACATGGGCGGATGCAACCGGTCCCCGTAACGGCGATGCGCGTTGTACCGTATCAGTGGTCATCGTGAGGAGTCTCCGCGTTGGTCTGCGTCAGAACCTGAACAAGCGGGGCACCAACCGGGTCCAAACCCGCCGCGCGAATCGCGTTGGTGTGGTGCACCCTTCCCGTGTACTGTTACCGATATCGCGACGAACGAACAGGAGGTGATACCCGTGTCCGCAGTATCCACACCGGGTGCCTCCCGCCCATCACGCGCGAGGTTCTAGGCGACCAGGGTCGTCCGGGAGAGCACCCGCAATCCTTCGGGAAAGGCTCACCATGCACACCTCACACACATCTTCTCAGCGCCGGATCGATCGCGCGCTTGTCCTCGGCGGGGGCGGTTCCACCGGTAACGCCTGGCTGATCGGCGTCATCGCCGGGCTTGCGTCCACCGGTCTGGACGTCGCCTCGGCCAACCTCACGATCGGCACCTCGGCGGGAGCCACGGCCGCCGCCCAGCTGACCGGCGACTCCCCCGCGGCCCTCTTCGAGGCGGCGCTCGCTGCGCCCCCGATGCGCCCGGGCCCGTCACAACCGGACGGCTCGCGCCCGGTCACCTCACAATCCGACGGCTCGCGTCCGGTCACCTCGCATCTGGAGGCGCTCACCCGCACCATCGCCGCCTCGGCCGACCTTGCGGACTTCCGCCGCCGCATCGGCACCCACGCCCTGGAACGCGAGGCGGACTCGGGCGACAGCTGGTCAAGTGGCTGGCGCAACACCGTGGCGACCCGACTCCCCCGGGCGCACTGGCCCCGGGACCGCAAGATCCTCCTCACCACTCTCGACGCCCACACCGGCGTCCCCCGAGAGTTCTCTCGGGGCGATGGCGTGGACCTGATCGATGCGGTCGCGGCGAGCTGTGCGAGCGGTCTGCCCTATCGGATCGGCGATCACGCGTATCTCGACGGCGGCTTCCGAGCCAACGCCGAGAACGCCGACCTCGCCGCCGGGGCCGAGCGTGTGCTGGTGCTCTCGCCCTTCGGCGGGCGCTCGCTGCACCCCGAGGACTGGGGCACCCACCTCGCCGCACAGGTCGACGCCCTCCGTGCGGGCGGCAGCCGGGTGGAGGTCATCGTTCCAGACGCCGAATCCGAACACCTGTTTGGGTCGAGCGCGATGAACCCGGGGCTGCGTCCGGAAGCTGCCCGGGCGGGCTTCGCGACCGGCCACGAGCAGGCCGCGAGAATCCAGGCGTTCTGGAGCTAGGCACTCTAGAGCGAGGCGCCGTGAAGAGAGGCAGCGCGGAGCGCGGCGCCATGGACAGAGACACCATGAAGCGAGGCGCCGTGAATCGAGTAGCGCCCTCTCCGTTAGGCGGGTAACAGACAGGGTCCCGGATCTGATGTCGGATCCGGGACCTCCTGTGTTCACACGCTAGTGCGCGGGTGCGGGCTCGGCATCGGCCCGCGGACGCACCGCCGGAGCCAGGAAGATTGCCACGCCGACCACCGCGAGCACTACGATCATCGCCGAGCGCAGTCCATAGTGCTCGCCAAGGAAGCCAAGCAGCGGCGGGCCCACCAGGAAGGCGATATATCCGGTGGTCGCGACCGCACTCACCCGGCGCGCCGGGTCCTCGCCCGGCTCGCCGGTGTCGCCGGCGGCGGAGATAGTCAGCGGGAACCCGAGCGAGGCCCCCAGACCCCAGAAGAACACGGCGATTCCGGCGAGTACCGGGTTGTCCACGAAGACCACCAGGGCGATTCCGATCGCGCCGGCCAGGGCGCTCCCACGCACCACGGCGACCCGACCGAAGCGGTTGATGACCGCGCCGCCGGTGAAGCGACCGATCGTCATCGCCAGGGCGAAGCCGGTGAACACCAGCGAGCCCCAGGCGGGATCGTAACCGTGACCGTCGACCATGAGCAGCGGCAGCCAGTCATTGGCCGCGCCCTCGGCCAGGGCCATCGCCAGCACAATCGCGCCGATCAGCAGCAGACGGTGGTCCTTCCACAGCGGGCGACGCACCGGATAAACGGTGGCGATACTCCCGGTTTCGGTGATTCCACGCTGACGCCCGAACCCGGTGGGCACATAGCGAATACCCCAGATGATGGGGAGCAGGCAGATCGCCGCAATGATCACCAGGTGCAGCGCCACCGGGAAGTCCATCGCCGTGAACAGGATGCCCAGGCTCGCCCCCACCACGGTCCCCAGCGAGAACGCGCCGTGCAGGTAGGGCAGGAAGGAGCGTCCGGAGAGACGTTCGATCTCGGCCCCCTCGACGTTCATCGCGATCTCGGCGAGCCCCTGGCCCGCGCCGAACACGGCCAGTCCGATAAACGCACCGATGCCGCTGCTCAGCAGCACTCCGCCACCGATCAGCGCGACGCCGCCCACGATGCACAGCAGACCCAGCAGGGTCACCGGCTTGGTGCCCAGTCGACGCACCAGCGGGGCGGATCCGAGGATTCCCGCCATCGATCCGATCGACAAACCAAAGAGGATCAGTCCCATCTGGGCGGTCGACGCCTCGAGCTGGTCGCGGACGGCGGGCGTCCGGGTCACCCAGGAGGCCAGCGAGATGCCGGGGATAAAGAAGAAGGAGAGCAGCGCGAGGCGGCGGCGGGCCAGCTCGCGCGAAATGGGCGCGAGAGTGGTCGTGGCGGAGGTCATCGGGGAATCCTTGTGGGGCGAGGTGGCGGGGTGACGGCGGCTGTGGCGCACCGGACACCGGTAAGTGTACAAGCGTACACCTCAGGGACACGTGCGGTAAAGTGTCAGGGAACACCCCGATCAAAGGACCCTGGATGGCCACCGCCCACCGCCCGAAAGATCCGCAGCGCCGCGAGAAGATCATCGCGGCAACCCTCGACGTGATCGCCGAGCACGGCATCGCCGGCACCACCCACCGTCGCATCGCCGCGGCGGCCGAGGTCCCCCTGGGGTCGATGACCTACTACTTCTCCGGCATGGAGGAGCTGCTCACCGAGGCCTTCATGCTGATGGCCACCACCATCTCTCGTCGCTACATGGAGATCATGGATGCGGCCACCACCCGCGAGGAGGCTCGCGAGGCCGTGGTCGAGGTCATCACCGGCGATATCTGGGAGACGCCGCGGACCCTGACCCTGAGCTACGAGCTCTATGCGTTCAGCGTGAAAAACGAGCGGGTGCGCGAGGTGATCCGACACTGGATGTCGCAGAGTCGCGTCGCGATCGGTCGCCACTTTGACCCGATGACCACCTATGCGCTGGACGCCGCGGTGGAGGGCCTCACCATTCACCGGTCGTTTCAGCCCGAAATTACGCGGGAAACCGTGCGTGAAATCGTGGACCGCCTCACCCGCGAGGACGAACCACCGGCGCGTCTGTAGGACTCCGCCAAACAAATTTCCATTTTTTATAAGAGAGTCAACACCGAAAGCGTCCAAACCCTTGGCAAGATAGAGGGGTGATTGTACTTGTATGTCCCGGACAGGGATCCCAGACCCCCGGTTTCCTGACCCCCTGGCTTGAACTGCCCGGAGCACGCGATCTGCTCGCGTCCTACTCCGAGGCCGCCGGGGTCGATCTGATCGCCCACGGCACCGAGTCCGACGCCGACACCATCCGCGACACCGCGATCGCCCAGCCGCTGATCGTGGCCGCGAGCCTGCTGGCCCTGAACGCCCTGCGCGAGGCCGCCCCCGACGCCGTCATCGGCGGAGTGGCCGGACACTCGGTGGGCGAGATCGCCGCGGCCGCCGCCTCCGGCGTGCTGAGCGAAACCGATGCCCTGAGCTTCGTGGCCGCCCGCGCCCGCGCGATGGCCACCGCCGCGGCCGCCGTCCCCACCGGCATGAGCGCCGTCCTGGGTGGCGGCGACGAGGTGGTCGAGGCCGCAGCGGCCGCCGTGGGACTCTCCCCCGCCAACTACAACGGTCGCGGACAGATCGTCGTGGCCGGCGAGTTTGATGGGCTTGAGGCCCTCGCCGCGACCCCGCCCGCCGGTGCCCGGGTGATCCCGCTGCAGGTGGCCGGCGCCTTCCATACCCGCTACATGGAGTCCGCGCGGGAGGTCCTCAAGGACGTCGCCGCGAACGTGACTCCGGCCGATCCGACCCTGCCGCTGTGGAGCAATAACGATGGCCGCCAGGTCGCCTCGGGCCAGGATTTCCTGGACCTGCTGGTCACCCAGGTCGCCTCCCCGGTGCGCTGGGACCTGTGCATGGAGTCCTTCGCCGCCGCCGGCATCACCGGCATGATCGAGCTGGCGCCCGCCGGCGCGCTGGTGGGCCTGGCCCGTCGCGGCCTCAAGGGTGTCCCCACCGTCGCCATCAAGTCCCCGAGCGATATTGCCGCAGCAGTCGAGCTGCTCACCGCACACGCGGAAGGAAACGCATCATGACCCGTCCCCAGCTTCGCCAGTCCACCGGCGTCCCCTTTACCCGCATTCTGGGTATGGGTGCCGCCCGTGGTGACCTGGTTGTCCCCAACTCCGAGATCATCGAGCCGATCAACTCCTCCGATGAGTGGATCCAGCAGCGCACCGGCGTGATCACCCGCCACCGTGCCTCGGCCGATGTCCTGGCGATCGACCTGGCCACCGAGGCCGCCATGGAGGCCGTCGCCAACGCCGGGATCGAGCCCGGCCAGGTGGACCTGGTGATCATCGCGACCATCAGCAACGTGCAGCAGACCCCGTCGATGGCCACCGTGGTTGCCGACCGCATCGGTGCCAACCCCGCCGCCGCCTATGACTTCAACGCCGCCTGCGCGGGCTACGCCTATGCGGTGGCCCAGGCCGACGCGCTGATCCGCGCGGGTGCCGCCCACTACGCCGTGGTGGTCGGCGCCGAAAAGCTCTCCGACATCATCGACCCCACCGATCGCAGCATCTCATTCCTGCTGGGCGACGGCGCCGGTGCGGCCGTGATCGGCCCCTCGGACTACCCCGGTATCGCCGCTACCGTCTGGGGCTCCGACGGCGCCAACGCGGACAAGGTGGGCATGAACGCCACCCTGATCGAGTACCGCGACGGCAAGGCACCCTGGCCGACCCTGCGCCAGGAGGGCCCCTCGGTCTTCCGCTGGGCCGTCTGGGAGATGGCCAAGGTTGCCCGCGAGGCACTCGAGGTGGCCGGGATCACCGCCGATGACCTCGCCGCCTTCATCCCGCACCAGGCGAACATGCGCATCGTGGATGAGTTCGCCAAGCAGCTCAAGCTTCCGGAGTCCGTGATCATCGCCCGCGATATCGCGACCACCGGGAACACCTCGGCCGCCTCGATCCCGCTGGCTGCCCACCGCCTGCTGCAGGAAAACCCGGAGCTTTCCGGCGGATATGCCCTGCAGATCGGCTTCGGTGCCGGCCTCGCTTTTGGCGCGCAGGTGGTTGTACTTCCGTAGATCTCGGCACGTTATTGCCGCAAACACCCGTGATTCGCATACACTGTACGACGGTCACTCGATATTCAAGGAGAAAAAATAATGGCACTGTCCACCGAAGAAGTACTCGCCGGCCTGGCTGAACTGGTTAACGACGAGACCGGTATCGCCGCCGATCAGGTGGCCCTGGAGAAGTCGTTCACCGACGACCTCGACATCGACTCGATCTCGATGATGACCATCGTGGTCAACGCCGAGGAGAAGTTCGACGTGAAGATTCCGGACGACGAGGTTAAGAACCTGAAGACCGTCGGCGACGCCGTCAGCTTCATCGTTTCCGCTCAGGCGTAGTCCCTCGGGAATTGCTCAGGCCCGGCCACTGGTCGGGCCTGATCTGCCCCACTCCCCCCGTTTTATTTTGACGAAAGAGTTCATCGAATGACCAAGCGAATCGTCGTCACCGGTATCGGCATCACCAGCCCCCTGGGCGGTACCACCGACGAAACCTGGACCAACCTTCTTGCCGGCAAGTCCGGCGCCTCCCCGCTCGAGCAGCCCTGGGTTGAAGAGCTGGGTCTGCCGGTCACCTTCGCCGCGCAGGCCGCGACCAAGTCCGTGGATGTTCTGGCCCGCCAGGAAGTCAAGCGCCTCGACCCGTCGAGCCAGTTTGCCCTGACCGCCGCCCGCGAAGCCTGGGCCGACGCCGGAACCCCCGAGGTTGACCCCGAGCGCCTGCTGGTCGACTGGGCCACCGGAATCGGTGGCGTGTGGACCCTACTGGACGCCTGGGACACCCTGCGCGAAAAGGGCCCGCGACGCGTACTCCCGATGACCGTTCCGATGCTCATGCCCAACGGCCCCGCCGCCGCAATCGGCATGGACCTGGGTGCTCGCGGTGGCGAGCGGACCGTGGTGTCGGCGTGTGCGTCGAGCACCGAGTCCCTGGCCAACGCCTATGACCACCTGCAGCAGGGCCTCGCCGACGTCGTGATCGCCGGTGGCTCGGAAGCTGCGATCCACCCGCTGCCGCTGGCCTCGTTTGCCGCGATGCAGGCGCTCTCCAAGCGCAACGATGAGCCGGCCGCCGCCTCGCGTCCCTACGATGTGGACCGTGACGGCTTCGTGCTCGGTGAGGGTGCCGCCGCCCTCGTGGTGGAGACCATGGAGCACGCCCTGGCACGCGGCGCCAAGATCTACGCCGAGCTGCTGGGTGGCGCCGTCACCTCCGACGCGTACCACATCACCGCTCCGGACCCCGAGGGTACCGCCGCCGCCCGCGCGATGCGCGCGGCCGTGGAGAACGCCGGCTACTCGCTGGATGAGGTGGGCCACATCAACGCTCACGCCACCTCGACTCCGGTCGGCGACATCGCCGAGTACAACGCCCTGCGCGCCGTCTTCGGCGACCGCCTCGGCGAGATTGCCGTGACCGCAACCAAGGCGTCGACCGGGCACCTGCTCGGTGGTGCCGGTGCGATCGAGGCCGCGTTCACCGCCAAGGCGCTGGCCGAGAAGGTCATCCCGCCGACCATCAACCTGGACAACCAGGACCCGGCCATCGAGCTGGATGTCGTGACCGAGCCGCGCCCGCTGGGTGATGAGCCCGTGCTGGCGATCTCCAACTCGTTCGGCTTCGGCGGACACAACGCCGTGGTGGCCCTGCGCACCTACGTGGCCTAGTCTTCGGACACACGCATTCGGCGGCTCGTCTCCCTCGGGAGGCGGGCCGCTGTTTGGTATGCGCGCCGCTACTGAACAGGACCGAGATCCGTGCCGTGCAGTGCCGAGGGTTGGCTAGCCGACGCGGTGCAGCCAGGTGACCGGGCCGGCCTCGCTCGCGCCACGGAACACGTCGAGTTCGAGGTCCCAGGTGGTGCCGAGTAGCTGGTCCATCCGCTCATGCAGACGCTGCGGCTGATCGATGGCCTCGGCCAGGGCGAGCCGGATCCGGTTCTCGCTCACGACCACGTTGCCACCGGTATCGGTCTGCGCCGAGTGCATGCCCTGATCGGGTGTGTACATCCAGCGGTGTCCGTCCTGTCCCGCGCCGGCATCCTCGGTCACCTCGAAGCGCATCTGCTCCCAGGTGTGCAGGACCGTGGCCAGGCGGGCACCGGTGCCCGGGGCCGCGGTCCAGGCAAACTCGGCGCGCAGCGCACCGCGCTGAACGGGCTGGTCGATCCAGTCGAGGCCCAGCGCATGACCAATAACGCCTCCGACCGCCCACTCGATATGGGCGCGGAACGCGCGGGGGGCGGAATGGATGAACACCATCCCTCGACTCAGTCTTTCGTTGTTCTGGATGGACACGGGATTCCCTTCGTTTGTGGTGATGCGTCTTCCCCTACGCACCCAAACGAATTTCCCGGCAATCCGGCCCGTCTCAGTCATTATGTGCAGATGCGTCGAGTGGATGCAAGCGTTTTGCCGCCGTCTTCCCTATACTCGGTAGAAGATAACCGCTTGAGCGAAAGGCATCACGTGTCCGTGAAGGGCTCCCTGCTGGCAATCCTGACCCTCGGCCCCGCCTACGGGCTGCAGATTCGCGACGAGCTCACGCTGCGGGCGCCGCATCGGGCGGGCATCAATGTCGGCCAGATCTATGGGACGCTGGATCGCCTTCTCACCGCCGGCCTGCTGCGCTCGGCCGGGCTCACCGAGGACGCCCTGCCCCTGTACGAACTCTCCGACACGGGCATCGCCCTCGCCGAGTCCTGGACCACCGAGCCCGAGCAGGTGCAGGCCCCGGACTGGATCGACATGCAGGATCAACTGTTGATCACCGCCTCGCTGCCCGGTAGCGCCGAGAACGTGCGTGCGCTCCTGGTGGGCTACCGCGCCGCGTGGTCGGCCTGGGCCGAGGTCACGTCGGAAACGGATCCCGCCTCCGCGGCCCTGCCGTTTGTCGCCGCCGCCCGTTCCGCGCAGACCGAGGCGGCACTCGCCTGGATCGATCGGGTCGGACCCGAGCTTGCCTCCGGTCGCGCCCTCGAACGCGCGGCGCGGCCACTGCGCCCACGCCGCGGGCGCAAACCCACGCGCGGCGTCACCGCATAACACTCTTGTAGGGCGGGCGGGACTTGAACCCGCGATCGTTCGGTTATGAGCCGAATGCCTTAACCAGCTTGGCTACCGCCCCAGGTTGTGTCCCCGAGGGAACACAACGGTCCTATCTTATCGCCAGCGGAGCCGACGACACGACGAGGCTCCCGGCTATTCGGCCGACTGTTCGGCACCGATTTCGGTGACCGGATCTACAACCTCTTCGCCGCGATACAGCGCCTCGAAGGTGTTGAGGGTGCGCTCGATATCGTGCGGCGCGATCAGGCGCAGCGAGGCGTTCTTGAACGCGTTGAGCTTGTCAGTGTCGGCCGTCAGCACGTCGGTCAGCTTCTCGGCCAGATCGGCCACGTTACCGGGCTCGAACAGGTGGCCGTTTTCGCCGTCGTGTACCAGGTGCGGCAGCGCCATCGCGTCGGCGGCCACCACCGGCAGCGCGGTGGACATGGCCTCCATCGTGGCGATCGACTGCAGCTCGGCAATCGAGGGCATCGCGAACACGGTGGCGTCGGTGTAGGCCTGGCGCAGTTCCTCATCGGTCACATAGCCGGCGAAGTGCACCCGCTCCCCCAGACCCAGCTCGCTCACGAGCTCCTGGAGCGCCTTCTTCTGGTCGCCGCCCCCGATGATGGTGAGCTTGGCGTCGAGTTCGGGGTCGAGGCTGGCCACGGCGCGGATCAGCACGTCGATCTGCTTCTCGCCGGTGATCCGACCGACAAACAGAATCCGATTCTCGGTGCGCGGCTCGAAGCTCGGCGTGTAGCGCGAGGAATCGATACCGCAGGAGATCGCGTGGACGTCTCGAATGTTGGTGTAGCGCTCGAGGAAGTCGGCGGCGCGACGGGTCGGGGTGGTCACCGACTCGGCCCGGCCCAGCGCACGCTCGGCCAGGCGCCAGGCCCAGGCGATCAGCTGCTTCTGGAAGGCCTGCGGGACCATGGTGAACTCAAGCATGTTCTCGGGCATCACGTGGTTGGTCGCCACGATACGGATGCCGCGCTTCTGCGCCTGCACCGAGAGTCCCCGGCCGATCACGAAGAAGGACTGCGAGTGAACCACGTCGGGCTTGAGCTCATCCAGAACCTTTGCCGCGTTGCGGTTGATGGTCCAGGGCAGCGCAAACCGCAGCCAGTCGTGCGGATACCAGCGCACGCTGAACAGGCGGTGCAGGGTCATCCGCTGGCCCTCGTGGGGCTCGGTCCAGGTGCCGTGACGGTAGGAGGCGGCGGGAGCAACAACGTGGACGTCGTGTCCGCGGGCGACCAGGCCGGCGGCGAGACGCTCGGTAAACCGGGCGGCGCCGTTGACGTCGGGGGCGAACGTGTCGGTTCCGATCACGATGCGCAGCGGCCGCTTTGCCGGAGTCGTCTCGGCGATGTGCTCGGGACGGTTTTCGGTTGAGTCGGTCAAGATGTGGAGGTCCTCCATGATTGCCGGTTTCAGACCGGTCTGCTGAGGCCAAACTGCGGCCTCGGGGTCACCCTATTCTAACGGCTCCGACCATCCCAACGCTTGTTATCCATGCGTGTGTGGCGCGAAGATCAATCGCTGGTATGAGGTTTAGTTTGCCACCTGCGGGTGATGCCGGGCGAGTTGGAACACTCCCCAGACCGCGATGGCACCGGCCACGATAAAGCCGATGATGGCCCACAGCGGCGCGCCGTCGGCCTCGCCCAGCACGATCACGGCGATGGCCACGGCGACCATCGGATCCACAACCGTAAGCCCGGCGATCACCAGGTCCGGCGGGCCCGACGCGTAGGCGTTCTGCACGAAGTACGCGCCCAGTCCGGTTCCGGCAAGCAGGCCGACGATGCAGATCACGGTGAGCCAGTTGAAGTCCGAGGCCTGCACGCGGCTGATCACAACCTTGGCCAGGGTCGCCACGAAACCGTAGACCATTCCGGCGGAGATGATGTAGAACAGGGCCCGCGCACGGGTGCGGAAGATCGCGAACATGGTGCCCAGAATGAGCAGCACCACACCGAGAATAATCAGGATCGTGATGAGCTTTTCGTCGGTCACCGGCTTTTCGCCGCTGACGGTTGCGGCGATGCCCACAAACAATCCGATACCCAGCACACAGGCGGCAATCGAGATGATGCCGGCGCGGGTCATCCGCACCTTGGACACACGCGAGTTAACAATCGCGGTGACCACCAGGGCGATCGCTCCCAGCGGCTGCACCAGAATCAGGGGTGAGAAGGCCAGCGACACCAGTTGGAACACGATGGCGAGGCCGAGCATTAGCGTGCCGATCACCCAGGACGGACGCTTCAGCAGGAGCGTCAGCTGGCCGACGTTGAGCCCATTTTTCCCGGTACCCTCGGTGGCGTTATCCACCTTGTTGACCCCGCGGTGCTGGAACTGCGCGCCGAGCGAGAGGAAGACGGCACCCACGATGGCGATGGGGACACCGATCATCTGGGTGGGGTTCTGGAAGGTCTCCAGACTGACCTCGGTCAGGAAATCTAGTACGGGGCTCACCCATTGAGCCTACCGTGAGCCGCGCGAAAGATAGGGTAGTGGCATGGCTATTCTTCCCATTTGCATCAAGGGCGAACCGGTGCTGCACACCCCGGCCGCCCCGGTGACCGAATTCGACGCGGAGTTGCGTACCCTCGTCGAGAACATGTACGAGACCATGGACGCGGCCCCCGGCGTCGGCCTGGCGGCGCCCCAGGTGGGCGTCGGCCTGCGTCTGTTTGTCTACAGCTACGAGACCCCCGAGGGCGAGCCCTGGCGCGGCGTGGCGATCAACCCGACGCTGCTGATCAGCCCGGCCGAGCCCGGCGAGCCGGACGAGGACATCGAGTCCGAGGGCTGCCTCTCCTTCCCGGGTGAGCGCTTCCCGCTGCGCCGCTCCGAGCGCGCGGTACTGACCGCCGTGGACCTGGACCAGAAGCCCTTCACCCTGGATGTGACCGGATGGCGTGCGCGGATCCTCCAGCACGAGTACGACCACCTCGATGGATATCTCTACCTGGACCGCCTGGGCACCGGTGACTGGAAGACCCAGGACCGCCTGACCCGCAAGTACCGCTGGGGTGTGCCGGGCCTCAGCTGGACTCCCGGCGTGGACGACATCGACGCGTAGGTTTTCCGACACCACCACCAAAACGGGCCCGTCCACTTTCGTGGACGGGCCCGTTTTGTGTCCGGGGTATTAGCGCGTGAGGGTGCTGATGACCCACACCACGCCGACCAGGACGATCAATCCGATCAGGGTGTAGCGCACGGCTCCGCGTGCGATGCGTGCGGCCCGGCGGGTGCGTTCTTTTTCGTAATCGCTCATGCCCGTTCCTTCCCGCATAAAACAATACGCGCCGGGAGGACCCGGCGCGTATCAGTGGCTCCCCGACTTGGATTCGAACCAAGGACCTGCCGGTTAACAGCCGGCTGCTCTGCCGCTGAGCTATCGAGGATTACGGCGTTTGTTGCTACATGAGTTACTTTACTACAGGCCCGCGGCGCGCTTCAATTCGAGACGAAATCTGGGCGTGTCCCGCATGTTTCCGGGGAACCGACCCGGCCGCCGACGCACCGCTCGCCCATGCCGGGCACCCACCCGGAATTCGCGTCGCCGGTTAAAGATGCTCGCGCTTTGGGCGCTTGCGATGCGCCAACATGCCCCACCATCCGGTCCACGTCCCGGCGGAGGCAAGGAAGGTGCGCCCCGAGCGTCGTAGTTGCTCCGCCACGCCATTGGGCCAAATGGGGGCGGGCAAGCTCGCGGGAATCTCGCGCAGGGAGTACGACTTCACCACATCCTCGGGATCCCAGGGGTAGGGACCGCGCGGGCACTCAATGCCTGGCGAGCTAAGCCCGAAGAAGACTGGTCCCCGGGCGGTTTCACGGAACACTTCTTCAAACAGAAAGGTAAGCCCGGAGACTGAAACGCAGCACATGCTGGTAACCCACAAGCTGTCATCGGCGAGGATGATGGACAACGCGCTCCACCGAACTATCGTTTCGTCAGCACTCATGAGGGTACCTCGACTCAATGGCGACGGTCGAGGGGGCGTCGGAGGGTGGAGATGAGGCGTTAGCCGCGCCCGAAGTCCCGACCACAACCAGAATTGCTGCACTCAGCAGCGACAAACCAACACTGCGTTTTTGCAAAGCTCTCCCTCAATTTCTGCCTATTGGGAGAGCGGCCGTTAACTCGAAGCTACCACCTATTTTCGGAGATTCTAGGGTGGGCGACCAGCTAGTTCGGCTGCCCTATCTAGATCCTTAACGCCCTCTTTTGCTAAGGACAAGTTAAAGAAGAGGTTGGGCATTAAATGCCCAGGGCCTTCGCAGGGGAGCTTTGCCGCGAGTTTTGAGGTACTAAAAAGCCCCGGGAAGGTGGAGCTTCCCGGGGCTTAGCTCCCCGACTTGGATTCGAACCAAGGACCTGCCGGTTAACAGCCGGCTGCTCTGCCGCTGAGCTATCGAGGAAGATGCCTGCTGGCGTGTTACTACTGTAGCAGCGCGATTGGGCCGGAACGAAATCGAGCGCGCCCCGGGCGATTCGTGTCGCATATACGCCCCGGGGCGTGCGCGAATGCTATGCCGATACGGGCTTGGCGGGCCGTGGAGCGCCCTCGGTGTAGGCGACCGGGGTTCCGCGATCCAGGGTCAGGATTGGCAGCGCCACGGAGCCACACAGGTCGGGTTCGTTACTGACCAGGAGGACGGTTCCGCCCGCGGTCAGCAGGCGGGTGATCGCGTCGGCGATGGCCGGGCGCACGTTGGGGTCCAGGCCCGCGGTGGGCTCGTCCAAGATCAGGAAACTCGGGTCCCCGGCCAGCTGCAGGGCCAGGCCCACCCGCTGACGCTGACCGCTGGAGAGTTCATTGGCGAAGCGGTCGAGGACCGAGAGCGGGAGGCGGGCGTCATCCAGCAAATGCGCAACACGCTGCCCCACCGCCGGATCGTCCAGACTCGGATTGTGCTGACGTACCCGCTGGGCAAGCCCGGCCGCGACCGTCTGCATGCCAAGGATCGCACCCTGTTCACGCTGGGGCAGGTACCCGATCCGGGCACGCGCACGCTTGCGGGCGCCGTGTCCGAAGCCTCTCAGGCGTGCGCCGAGCACGCTTCCGGTACCCCCGATCACGCGCGCGGGCGCCCCCGGACGCAGGCTCAGGATGCGGGCGAGCGTGGATTTACCCGAGCCCGCACCACCGGAAAGGACCAACCCCTCCCCCGCACCGACCTCGGCGGAGACACCGGAAAGCGCCACGTGTCCCGCGTGGCCGGGGCGCATCGGATAGCCGATGGACAGGTCATCGAGGGACAGCACGGCGGTCATGAATTACTCCGATCGCAGGGTGCGACGCTCGGCTTCGAGCGCCATCAGTTCGGTTTGAACCGCGCGGTAGGCCTCGCGGTCGGTGGGGTCGGTGCGCTGCAGACGTCCACGCAGCTCATGGGACTGCCGCAGCAGATCACGATCGATCAGCGCCACGGTGATCCCGTTAACGTAGCCGCCGAGCTCGTCGGCACCGCGCTGCGGTATCGGTGCGATGGCCAGTTGTTCCACCAGGGTACGAATCGGCACCGGCACGGTGGCGGCCACTGTCTGGAACCAGTCGGGCTGGCCGAAGCGGTCGAGGGTTGCGGCGATCCCGTCGCGGACGATGGCCAGCGCGGGGTTCACAAACCCCGTGTGCATCGCCCGTGCCACCAGTTCCACCGGCACGGTTTCGGGGTGCTGGAGCACGGCCATGATCGCGTCACGCTCCAGGCGCGTCACCGGATCCGAGGGCAGGTCGCGCAGCGACACCGGGGGTTCATCCAGGATGATCACCTCGGCCGAACCCTGCGCGGCGGACTCCATCCCCGCGGACGGCACCGCCGGGGCGGGCAGCTCGCGGCCGCGCGCGGGGGCCGCCTGCTCCCCGCGGCCGGGCTTGGCGCGCGCCACGGCCGACTGCACCTCGGGCAGGTCCATCCCCAGCTGACGCGCGAGCACCCGGGTGTAGCCGGGGCGAATCGCCGGATCGCGGATCTCGGCAATCACCGGGGCGGCCACGCGCAGCGCGCCCACCCGACCCTCGACACTCTCCAGGTCGTATTCGGAGAGCAGCTGCCGGATGACAAACTCAAACATCGGCTCCTTGTTATCCAGGAGCGCGCGGACGGCCGCGTCACCGCGCGCCAGGCGCAGGTCACACGGGTCCAGGCCGTCGGGGGCGACGGCCACATAGGTCTGGGCGGAGAAGCGCTTCTCCTCGGCGAAGGCACGCATCGCGGCCTTCTGCCCGGCGGCGTCGGGGTCGAAGGTGAAGACCACCTCACCGGTTCCGGAGTCGTCCCCCATGATCCGGCGGATCAGGCGAATGTGCTCGACCCCGAACGCGGTGCCACAGGTGGCCACCGCGGTGGTGATCCCGGCCAGGTGCGCGGCCATGACGTCGGTGTAGCCCTCAACCACCACAACCTGACCGCCGCGGGAGATATCGCGCTTGGCCAGATCGAGCCCGTAGAGCACCTGGTTCTTGTGATAGACCGCGGTCTCGGGGGTATTGAGGTACTTGGGGCCCTTATCGTCCTCCAGCAGTCGGCGGGCACCAAAACCGATGGTCTGCCCGGTGACGTCGCGGATGGGCCAGACCAGGCGACCCCGGAAACGGTCATAGACGCCGCGGTCTCCCTGACTGACGAGCCCGGCGGCGATCAGCTCCTCGACAGTGAAGCCCTGCGCCTTGAGCGCATTGGTCATCCGATCCCAGCTCTTGGGCGCGAAGCCCACGCCGAAGTGTTCGGCGGCCACTGGATCGAAGCCGCGCTCCCCCAGGAACTTTCGTCCGGGTTCGGCGTCGGGGGCGCCGAGCTGCTCGCGGAAGAACACTCCGGCGGCGGCGTTGGCGGCGAGCAGGCGGGCGCGCTGTCCGTGATCGGAGCGACCACTGCCGCCCTCCTCATACTGCAGCTGGATGCCCGCGCGGGACGCCAGGCGTTCGACGGCCTCGGCGAAGGACACATGATCGATCTTCTGCAGGAACGAGATGGCATCGCCGCTCTCGCCACAGCCGAAGCAGTGGTAGTAGCCCAGCTGCGGACGCACGTGGAAGCTCGGGCTGCGCTCATCGTGGAAGGGGCACAGGCCCTTCATCGAGCCCACACCGGCGGATTTCAGCGTGACGTGATCCCCCACAATGTCCGCGATGTTGGTGCGCGACTTTACCTCGTCGATATCGCTCTGTCGGATCAGTCCTGCCATTGCTCCAGTCTAGTCCCGCGGGCCGACATCCGGGGCCCGGACGCGCGCGGTCCCACCCCCGTAATCAGGGGTGGGACCGGGAAACGCGGTGCGGACTAACCCAGGCGCTCGAAGCGGCTAATCGCGGCCTGATCCGTCAGGCTTGCAACCTGATCCACCACGACCCGACGACGCTGCGCATCGTCCTCGGCGGCGGCCCAGTCGGCGGCAAAACCGATGTCCAGCAGCTCGGGTCCGCGCTCGTAGATGGTCTCGGCGAGGGTGGTGAGAATGTCACGCTGCTGGCGGTAGATCGGCTGGCGACTTCCGCGGCTCATCACGAATGCCGCCACGATGCCCTTGAGTACGGCAATCTCGGCGGCGATCTCGTGCGGAACCACGACGTCGGCGTTGAACCGGATCAGGCTCGCCGCGGGGAACGCCTCGCGGGTCGCGAGGGTGGCAGCCCCGGCGAAGCGACCAATCATGTCGCTGGTGAAGGTTTTCAGACGCGCCTGGGCGGGCCGGGAGCCATCCCACGCGGTGAGCCAGCTGGGGACCTCGCGGATGCGCTCGAAGGCGGCGCCGAGGTCGTCAATGCCAAACTCGTCGCCCGCCCACTCGCGAACCTTGACGAGCAGGACCTCGTGTCCGGCACGCGAGGCCAGCATGGCCGGATCGATGTACTCGCCCACCACCGCATCCTCGAAGTCGTGCACCGAGTAGGCGATGTCATCGGAGAGGTCCATGACCTGCGCCTCGATGCAGCGGCGGCGATCCGGTGCCCCGGCGCGCAGCCACTCAAATGCCGCCGAGTCCTCGTCGAAGAACCCGTACTTGGCGCGCCCGCCGGGGTCGGCGACCGCCTGCGCGGCGGGCCAGGGATACTTGCAGCTCGCGTCAAGGCTCGCACGGGTGAGGTTCAGACCGTAGGCACGCCCGTCCTCCCCGAAGACCTTGGGCTCAAGCCGGGTGAGGATGCGCAGGGTCTGAGCATTGCCCTCGAAGCCGCCGATCTGCTCGGACCAGTCGTTGAGCGCGCGCTCCCCGTTGTGCCCAAAGGGTGGGTGGCCGAGGTCGTGGGCGAGGCAGGCGGTGTCCACCACGTCCGGATCGAGGCCCAGGGCAAGTCCCAGCTCGCGACCAACCTGGGCGACCTCGAGTGAGTGGGTCAACCGGTTGCGGGCAAAGTCCAGCCCCGCGGTGGGGCTCAGCACCTGGGTCTTTGCGGCCAGACGACGCAGCGCGCTGGAGTGCAGCAGGCGCGCGCGGTCGCGGGCAAAGTTGGATCGGTGCGACTTATGGGTCTCGGGGAACCACCGCTCGGTGTCGGCGGCCGAGTAGCCGTTATCCACCGCTGGTGTCTCCGGCACCCTCGGTCAGGCGCTCACGCTGGTCGCCCTCAAGCTCACGCGAGTTCAGCCAGTTTTCCGGCAGCACCACACGCTTGGGGCTTCCGGCACGGCCACGCTGACCCTCGGCACCCTCGGTCGGATACGGGGCGTCGCCGAGTCGCTCAACCAGCTCATCCACCTCGGCGAGGCTCGACACCAGCGCCAGGGCGCTGCGAATCTCGCTGCCCACCGGGTAGCCCTTGAAGTACCAGGCCACGTGCTTGCGAATGTCGCGGCAGCCACGCTCCTCGCTCTCGAAGAACTCGGAGAGCAGTTCGGCGTGGCGACGGAAGGCCTGTGCGACCAGGGCCAGGTTGGGGCGGTGGCGCTCCTCGGAGCCGGTGAACGCGGCGGCCAGGTCGCCGAACAGCCACGGCCGTCCGAGGCAACCGCGACCCACCACGACGCCGTCGGCGCCGGTCTCGCGCATCATCCGCGGGCCGTCCTCGCCGCTCCAGATATCTCCGTTGCCGAGCACCGGGATGCTGGTGACGGTCTCCTTGAGTCGGGCGATCGCCGACCAGTCGGCCTGACCGGAGTAAAACTCGCTCGCGGTACGGCCGTGCAGCGCGACGGCCGAGGCACCGGCGGCCTCGGCGATCCGGCCGGCATCAAGATAGGTGAGGTGCTCGGGGTCGATGCCCTTGCGCATTTTCACGGTGACCGGCAGGTCCCCGGCACCGCGCACGGCGGACTCGACGATGTCCTGGAACAGATCGAGCTTCCACGGCAGCGCCGAGCCGCCACCCTTGCGGGTGACCTTGGGGACGGGGCAGCCAAAGTTGAGGTCGACGTGGTCGGCGAGGCCCTCATCGTTGAGTATCCGCACGGCCTTGTACACGGTCGGGGCATCCACGCCGTACAGCTGAATGCTGCGGGTCTTCTCGGACGGATGGTGGGCGATCAGCCGCATCGTCTCGGGGGTGCGCTCGACCAGGGCACGCGCGGTAATCATCTCGCTGACGTACAGGCCGGCACCGTATTCGCGACACAGCCGGCGGAACGCGGTGTTGGTAATTCCGGCCATCGGCGCGAGAACCACGGGCACGTCGAGGGTCAGGCTGCCGATACGCAGCGCGGGGGCGGGAGCAACAACTGAAGTGGACATCGCATCAATTCTCCCAGATGATCGCGCGCGCGGCGAACTCGAGGCCCGGGAGGCGGACATTTACCGTTCACAGCACGGATATACTGGAGTTTGCTATACGCGCTGATCGGAGCTTTTTCTCGTATGACCCTGCACGGCCCCACCCCTGCTTTTCACGCCGGTTCCGATGGAACCGACGCGGCACTCGCATCTCGTGCCCAGGGGGGATCGTTCCGTGACCGGATCACCCTCTACTACACGCTAACCAAGCCGGGGGTCCTCTACGGCAACGTGCTGACGGCCGCCGCCGGCTTCCTGCTGGCCGCCCGCGGGCAGGTGGATCTGTGGCTCTTCGCCGCGCTGATCATCGGCACGACCCTGGTGATCGCCGCCGCCTGCGTGCTGAACAACGTGCTGGACCGCGATATCGACACCAAGATGGAACGCACCCGCAAGCGCGCCACCGTGAGCGGCGGCGTGGGGGTCCGCAATGCGGTGATCTTCACCATCGTCCTGTTTGTGGTGGGTAACGCGATGCTGATCGCCTGGACCAACTGGCTCGTGGTCGCCGTGGGTCTGGCCGGTTTTGTGGTCTACGTGGTCTTCTACGGCATGCTCTCCAAGCGCCTCTCGATCCACGGCACCCTGGTGGGCAGCGTCTCCGGCGCCGCGCCGATCCTGGCCGGGTACGTGGGCGTGACCGGCGCGATCGATGCCTCGGCCATCCTGGTCTTCGCGATGCTGTTCTTCTGGCAGATGCCCGAGTTCTACTCGATCGCCGTCTACCGCCGCGACGAGTACGCCGAGGCGGGTATCCCGGTAATCTCGGTGGTCAACGGGATCAAAAACACCAAGACCCAGATCTTCTGGTACACCCTGGCCTTCGTGGCCTCGACCCTGCTGCTGCCGGTGTTTGGACACGTGGGGATCATCTACACCGTGGTCATGGGTGTGCTGGGCCTCTACTGGCTGTGGATCGGGTTCCTCGGTTTCCGCGCCAAAGATGACGACGCCTGGGCCCACCGCATGTTCCGCTTCTCGCTGATCATGATCCTGGCCCTGTGCCTGATGCTCTCGATCGGCCCGATCATCCCCTAGTTTTTCGCGGCAAAAAGCCCCGCCCGGCGTAAACCGGGCGGGGCTTTTTCATGCCCGCTACGCCTTAGGGGCGTCGATCGCGCCGCCGAAGCGACGATCGCGGCCGATGTAGATCCCGATTGCCTCCCACAGCTGCTCGCGGGAGAAGTCGGGCCACAGGGTGTCCAGGAACACCATCTCCGCATAGGCCGACTGCCACAGCATGAAGTTCGAGGTGCGCTGCTCCCCCGAGCTACGCACAAACAGGTCCACATCCGGCATATCCGGGAGGTAGAGGTGCTTGGCGATGGTCTTCTCGGAGATGGAGCCGGGCTTAATCTTGCCCGCCTTCACACCCTCGGCGATCTCCCGCACGGCATCGGCGATCTCGTTGCGACCCCCGTAGTTCACACACATGGTCAGGGTCAGCACGGAGTTAGATTTGGTCAGTTCCTCGGCGTACTTGAGCTCCTTGATGACCGACCCCCAGAGCTTGGGGGTGCGCCCGGCCCAGCGCACCCGCACGCCCCACTCGTTGAGCTGGTCGCGCCTACGGTGCAGCACGTCACGGTTGAAGCCCATCAGGAAGCGCACCTCATCCGGGGAGCGTCGCCAGTTTTCGGTCGAGAAGGCGTACACCGAGAGGTGCTTGACCCCGGCCTGGATCGCGCCGGCCACGACATCAAGCAGCGCGGCCTCCCCCGCCTGGTGACCCTGGACCCGCGGGAGGCCGCGGGCGTTCGCCCAGCGACCGTTTCCATCCATCACGATGGCCACGTGCTCGGGCACCCCGGCCCGGGGGAACTCGGGCGGATAGATGCCGGTCCAGTCGATCGGGCGATACGGGACCGCGTCACGGTGGGTAAAGGGCTTCGGGGTCATGCGGTGGCCTTCGGTTCGGGGGCGGACGGGGGCGAGGGCTGCGGCACGGCCGCGACGGTGTGAGCCTGGGATCCGTCCAGGTGGTCGAGGGAGCGGAGGCTGCGATCCAGGTGCCACTGGGCGTAGGCGGCGACGATGCCGCTGGCGCGCTTTTGTACCTGCTCGGGGACATCCTCGGTGAGGTCCCAGGCCCCGGCGAGGAGCGCGATCAGGAGCTCACGGGTCGCATCATCGAGGATCGCGGCACCCTGCGGGGCGCAGTCGGAGCACACGGCACCGCCCACCTGCACCATCACGCGGGCGTGCGGGCCGGGACGACCACAGCGGGCACAGTCCTGGAAGCTCGGTGCCCAGCCGGCAATCGAGAGGGCGCGCAGCAGGTAGGAGTCTAGGGTCAGCGTGGGGCTGTGTTCGCCGCGAGAGAGCGAGCGGAGGGCGCCCACCAGCAGCAGATACTGGCGCTGAGCCGGATCGGTTTCGGTCAGCCGGTCGGCCGCCTCCACCATCGCGGTCGCGGTGGTGTAGAGCGCATAGTCGGCCACGATCGGAGCACCGTAGGAGCCGAGGGTTTCGGCCTGGCTGATGGTGTCGAGGGTGCGACCCTCATAAAACTGGATGTCGGCCACCATAAACGGTTCGAGCCGGGCACCAAACTTCGAGCCCACCTTGCGCACACCCTTGGCGACGGCGCGAACCTTCCCGTTATTGCGGGTCAGCAGCGTACAGATGCGGTCGGCCTCGCCCAGCTTATGGGTGCGCAGAACCACTGCCTCATCACGGTAAATTGCCACACCCCTATTATCCGCTACGCCGGTGACACCGGGCGAACCGGGAGGCCGTGTTCGGTTGATCCTCCCAGGATGACCCGGGCGGCGTCATACGCGTCGTGTCCTCTGGAATCCGGGCGAGACTGCGTGTTAGATGGGGATGTGACCCCTCTGTTTGTGATCCCCCTGTGGCTAGACCTCACCGCCGTCGGTATCGGCGCCGTGCAGGGCGCGATGTTTGCCGCACGGTTTCGGGAGAACCGCCTTGATCTGCTCGGGGTTGCGATCATCGGGCTGGTCATCGGGCTCGGCGGCGGTCTTGCCCGCGACATCCTAATCAACCAGGTTCCCGCCGCGCTCTCCAGCAACTGGTATCTGCTGACGGCAACCGGAGCCGCCTTCATGGGCATGCTCCTGCTGCGCGTGTTCACCCGGATGAACGCGATCATCATCACCCTCGATGCGCTGACCATCGGCATGTTTGCGGCGCTCGGCTGCGCCAAGGCCGTGGCCGCCGGGCTCCCCGAGGTCCCCGCGGTGTTTGTCGGGGTCATCTCGGCGGTGGGCGGATCGGTGGTGCGAGACATGATGCTGAACCTCCCCATCGCGCTGATGCACGTGGGCTCGCTCTACGCGGTGGCCGCCGGCGCGGGCACGATCTTCATGCTCGCGGCGATGCACCTCGAGGTGCCCATCGTCTGGGCAGCGGTGGGCTGTGTGCTGATCACCACGATGGTACGTCTGCTCTCGGTCCGCTTCGGCTGGAGCCTGCCCGAACAGCGCGCGCTCAGCTCCTGGGCCACCTGGCGCCGCCGCGACTCGGACGCCTCGGGTGCCGGCGCGGCCCTGGGCACCGGCCCGCGCGACTCGGGCTGGCGTCGCTGGCTCCCTCGCATCCGCCGCTAGTTTTCGCCGAAACGCCACGGGCCCGCACAAAGTGTGCGGGCCCGTGGTGTGAGGGTGGAGGCTAGGCGTTGACCAGTACCGGCTCGGCGTCCACGCGCGAGCGCAGGGCGCGGTTCACGCCCGAGACGATGGCCTTGAGCGAGGCGGTCGAGGAGTTGGAGTCGATACCGATGCCCCACAGGCGCTGGTCGCCCACGCGCAGCTCCAGGTAGGACGCGGCGGCCGCGTCGCCACCGGCGCTGAGGGCGTGCTCGACGTAGTCGTACACCTCGACGTCGATGCCCTGGGCAGCCAACACGTTGACAAATGCGGCGATCGGGCCGTTGCCGGTCGCGGTCTGGTCGGCCACCACGTCGCCGTCGCGCAGGGTTGCGGTCAGCTCGGTGGCACCGTCGCGGCTCGAGGTGTGGGTGTCGCGCAGCTCGAAGCGGCCCCACTTCGCGGCGGCATCGGCGGCGGGCAGGTACTCGTCCTGGAAGATGTTCCAGATGTTCTCGCTGGTGAGCTCGCCACCCTCCGAGTCGGTCACCCCCTGCACCACGCCGGAGAACTCGATCTGCAGCTTACGCGGCAGGTCCAGGCTGTGGTCGGCCTTCAGCAGGTAGGCCACGCCGCCCTTACCGGACTGCGAGTTGACCCGGATCACGGCCTCATAGGAGCGACCCAGATCCTTGGGGTCTACCGGCAGGTAGGGAACGGCCCAGACGATGTCGTCCACGCTCTTGCCCTGCGCCGAAGCGTCGGCGGCCATGGCCTCGAAGCCCTTCTTGATGGCGTCCTGGTGGGATCCGCTGAACGCGGTGAACACCAGGTCCCCGGCCCACGGGCTGCGCTCGGGCACCGGCAGCTGGTTGCAGTGCTCGGCGGTGCGCTTGACGCGGTCGATGTCGGAGAAGTCGATCTGCGGGTCGATGCCCTGGGTGAACATGTTGATGCCCAGGGCGACCAGGTCGACGTTACCGGTGCGCTCACCGTTGCCAAACAGGCAGCCCTCGATGCGGTCGGCACCGGCCAGATAACCCAGCTCGGCGGCGGCAATCGCGGTGCCGCGGTCGTTGTGCGGGTGCAGCGAGATCAGCACGTTCTCGCGGTTGTTGATGTGGCGACCCATCCACTCGATCGAATCGGCGTAGACGTTCGGGGTGGCCATTTCCACGGTCGAGGGCAGGTTGATGATGACCTTGCGCTCGGGGGTCGGGACGAAGACCTCGAGGACCGCGTTGACCACCTCGACGGCGTATTCCAGCTCGGTGCCGGTGTAGCTCTCGGGCGAGTACTCGTAGTAGACGTCCGTCTCGGGGATGGTCTCCTCGTACTTCTTGCAGAGCTTCGCACCGTCCACGGCCAGCTGGGTGATCGCGGCCTTGTCGGCGCGGAACACGACCTCTCGCTGCAGCACCGAGGTCGAGTTGTAGAGGTGCACGATGGCCTGCTTGGCACCCTTCAGCGACTCGTAGGTGCGGGCGATCAGGTGCTCGCGGGCCTGGGTCAAGACCTGAATGGTCACATCATCCGGGATCGCGTTTTCCTCGATCAGGCTGCGCACGAAGTCGAAGTCGGTCTGGCTCGCGCTCGGGAACCCAACCTCGATCTCCTTATAGCCCATCTCGACCAGCAGGTCGAACATGATGCGCTTGCGCTCGGGGCTCATCGGGTCGATCAGCGCCTGGTTTCCATCACGCAGGTCAACCGCACACCAGCGCGGGGCCTGGGTGATTTCCTTGCTGGGCCAGGTGCGATCGGGCAGATTCACGTTGATCTGCTGGGAGTACGGAACGTACTTGTGGATCGGCATGGCCGAGGGCTTCTGGTTGTTCTTCATTGCGGGGATCTCCTCAAAAATTATGGGTGAAGCCAACAAACGCCGCGACGAGAGGGGCTTGAACTAAGCCTCGTCGCGGCAGCTAAGGAGCAGACCCGCAAAGAACACGCGTTTAGCCTAGCACCAAATCGACACACCCCACCCCACACGTGTCTCCGTAGGACACGGGTGGGGCGGGGTGATCGAGTCGCGGAATCGGCGGAACGCTGCCTAGTCGGCGGCCAGTGCGGCGACCGCACTCCCCCGCGTGGCCCGGCGCGAGGGGGCGAGCGAAGCCCCGATCGCGACCACAATTGCCAGCACCAGGATGATCCCGAACACACCCCAGGGCATCGCCGGCGTCACCAGGCCGTGACCAAGCATCGCGCCCAGCGTGGCCTGGGCACCGCACCAGCCGTAGAACGTGCCCAAAATCAGTCCGAAGAACACCGACACCAGGGTCATCTGGGCGGATTCGGTGATGATCATCCGGCGAATCTGACCGGTCGAGAACCCGAGGGTACGCAACAGCCCCAGTTCCGGTGCGCGCTGGATCACGCCGAGCGCCAGGTTGTTCACCAGGCCCACCGCGGCGATCAGCGCCGAGAATCCAAACAGGCCGGAGAAGATTGCCAGGGTCATCGTGAGGATCTCGTTCATCCCGTCCGCGTACTCGGGTTGGGCATCGGCGATCCCGATCATCATCTGCACGTAGGTCGAGCTGGCGACCGCAAACATGGTGACCAGGGTGACACCGATCACGATGCCCACCATGCTGCGGGCGCTGCGTTCGGGGTAGCGGACGGCGTTGGCGGCGGCGATCCGGGCGGACGGGCTGCGGCCCATCCACCGCCCGGTGAGGCGCAGCAGCGCGGGCATCAGCACCGGGGACAGCATGACGATTCCGCTGAAGGACAGCACGCCACCCACCAGCGCCACCAGCAGTCCGAGCGGGGAGAACAGCCCCAGCGCGACGCCGCCCAGCAGGGCAAACAGTCCACCAATCAGCAGCACGTAGGCGCCAACCCGACGGCCGAGCGCCACCGGACGGGTGGGATCGGCGGCGGCCACGCCGAGTGCCTGGATCGGGGTCACCTGGGACACCCGCTGCGACCCGACCCAGGAGGCCAGGTAGCCCATCGCGATGGTGATCAGGAACGGCGCGATCAGCAGCGGATCCAGCACATCGTAGGTGGCTTCGGGCAGCACCCTCGCGTCCACCAGCATCGGCACACCCACCAGACCGGCGACGATGATCGGGACGGTACCGATCAGCGCGCCCAGTGCCGCACACACCAGCCCCTCCCGGGCGATGCCGCGGCGCAGCCGGGAGGAGTCGGCACCGATCAGGCGGTACAGCGCGATTTCGCGCACCCGGCCGGCGATCACCGTGGCGACCGTATTGGCCGTGACCACCGCCGACACGTAGATCGCGATCGCGAAGAACACCGCGCTCACCACGAGCACGGTGAGGCGCACCGACTCGTGCTCCCCGGCGAGCTGGTGGGCCCCAATGGCCGCGGCCACCACGGTGGTCGCGATCACCAGGGCCGCACCAAACGCCCCCGACAGCGCGGCGACGATGATGCTCGCGCGATAGTCCCGCAGACGCATTTTGCTTGTGCGTGCACCCCCGCGCGCGCCGGTGGACCGGTACTCGGCTGGCGAGGAAGCGCGAGCCTCCGCGGCGGCGGCGCGACTCATGCGGCCTCCTCGAGGGAGAGCATGAGCGAGGAGATTTCGGCGGCTCCGGTGCGCCCGATGTCGTGGCGCAGCGAGCCGTCGGCGAGGACCACGATCCGATCGGCGTAGCTCGCGGCGATCGGGTCGTGGGTGACCATCGCGATGGTCTGATCAAAGCGGGCACAGGCATCGGCGAGCAGGCTCAGAACCTCGCGGCCGGTGCGCGAGTCCAGGGCGCCGGTGGGCTCATCGGCAAAGATGATCTCGGGACGGGTGGCCAGCGCGCGGATGATCGCCACCCGCTGCTGCTGCCCGCCGGAGAGCTGATGCGGGCGGTGATCCAGGCGATCCCCCAGACCCAGGCCGGCGCACAGGTCGGTAATCCAGGCGCGCTGGGTGGCATCGATGCGACGGCCGCCGAGGTCGAAGGGCAGCACGATGTTTTCCCACGCGGTGAGCGTGGGCACCAGGTTGAAGGACTGGAAGATGAAGCCCATGCGGTCACGCCGCACGCGGGTCAGCGCCGCGTCATCCAGCGTGCCGATCTCGGTATCGCCGAGCCAAACCCGGCCCGAGGTGGGTGAGTCGAGGCCCGCCGCAATATGCATCAGGGTGGATTTACCCGAGCCCGATGGGCCCATGATCGCGGTGAAGCGGCCCCGCTCGATGTCGAGGCTCACGGCGTCTAGAGCCACCACGGCACCCGAGCCGATGCCGAAGGATTTGGTGACCGTGTCGAGGCGAGCGGCGAGCACGGGACTGGAGGAGGAAGTGGTCATGTTCCCACAGTAGAAACAGCCGGGCATCGGCGGCATCGAGCGGCGGAGGGAACCCGCGTCATCCCAGCGGCCGATCCCCGGGCCGCGCCGGTCAGCATCCGGGATGACCACACCCCGAACACGCCGCACCGCTGCGCGTCGTGCGGGGTATCCGCGGGTGAACTCGACCGGCCGCGCGCGGTCGAGGCTACTGCGCGTCGTGCGGGGTGTTCAGGCCGTGCTCGTAGGCGAAGACCACGAGTTGCACGCGGTCGCGCAGCGAGAGTTTGGCCAGCACCCGGCTGATGTGGGTCTTGACCGTGGCCTCGCTGAGAAATTCGTGGGTGGCGATCTCGGTGTTGCTGAGGCCCGCGGCCGCCAGCCTGAAGATCTCGGTTTCGCGGCCGGTCAGCGTGGCGAAGGACTCGGGGACCGCGCGGGCCGCCGGTGCCGCCGAAACCGAGCTGAACAGGTCGTGCACGGCGCCCGGGGCGATCACCGCGCTGCCCGCAAACACGGTCCGGATCGCCGCGAGCAGGAACTCGGGCTGGGTGTCCTTGAGCAGAAACCCGCTGGCCCCGATGCGCAGCGCGCGGGCGGCACCCTCATCCAGATCGAAGGTGGTGAGCACCACGATCTTGGGGGCGGGCTTGCCGGAGCGGTCGGCCTCCTCGAGGATGGCCGCGGTGGCCGCGATCCCATCCAGGTTGGGCATCCGCACATCCATCAGGACCACATCCGGTGCGGTGTTGCGCACCAGCTCGATGCCCTCCTGACCGTCGGCGGCCTCACCGGCAAACTCCAGGTCCGGCTGGGAGTCGATCAGCATCTTGATTCCGGCACGGAATAGCGACTGATCATCAACGAGGGCGACACGGATCGCGGTCATGGGGTTTCCCTTCACGAGGAAGTCGGGCGGACGGCGCCCGCGGGCATATGAACCGTCACAACAAAATGATAGGCGTTGCCGGCGCTCGGCGAGGTGAAGGCGACCGAGCCACCCGCCAGCGCGGCGCGTTCCTGCATCCCGGGCAGGCCGTGGCCGCCCGAGCGCGGGGGCAGGCCGGGGTTGGGTGGGAGCGTCGCATTGTCGATCTGCACGGTGAGGGCCCCCGGACGCCAGTGGAAGGCGAGGAGCACCGGACGGGCACGGTCCCCGTGCCGGAGCGCGTTGGTCAGCGACTCCTGCACGATCCGATAGAGCGCGATCTGCTGTCCGGTGGGCAGCGGGATCAACTCGCCGGATTCGATGTAGTGCACCTCAAGGCCGGTGGATCGCATCTGCTCGATCAGGCCACCGAGGTCGCTCAGCACCGGCTGCGGACCATCGCCCTGGCTGTGGCGCAGCTCGCTCAGCAGCAGACGCACATCGGTCAGGGCGCTGCGCGCGGTACCGGCCACGGTTTCCAGCGTTCCGGCCAGGGCATCGGGATTTCCCCGATGCACATAGCGTGCCCCGTCGGACTGGGCGATGATCACCGCGAGCGAGTGGGCCACCACATCGTGCATGTCGCGAGCGATGCGGTTGCGCTCCTCGAGGGCAAACATTGCCTGCTGGGCGGCGAACTGCTCCCGCTCGGCCAGGTAGCGTTGACGCCCCTCGGCGCGGGCCCGGCGACCGGTGCGCACCAGCAGACCGATGGTCCAGGACAGCGCCAAGACCACCACGGCGGCCACCGCGGCCAGGGTGCCAAACACCGCGATGGTGCGCATGGTGTTCTCGGAGTCGGACGGAGTCCCCCGCACGATGATGAAGGCCGTATAGTATCCGGCCAGCAGGCCGCCCACCAGGGCCGAACCGAGTCCGATCCAGCGGGACGCACGCTCGGCATAGGCGCCGGTGGTGTAGAGCACCGCGAGGATCGCCGCATTCGCCAGGGTTGCGGGCAGCCCAGATGAGAGCTGCACGATGACCCCAACCCAGGCGATCAACAGCGCGAGGCCCGGGGAGAATCGGCGCAGCCCCAGCGCGCTGACCATGGCCAGGACCAGGATCAGGCCGGGCAGTCCGTCGCCATAGCTGAGCGGCACCACGATGGCACCAAAAACCACGGCGACCACGAGGTCGACCACAAGCTGGATGCGCGTAAGCTGCCGGAACACGAAGCCCACGCTACCCGGCCACACCCAGGTGCGGGTCATAGATACCCCCTCCGGAGGCGAAGATCACTCTCGCGATGTATTTTGCGAGATCGCGGCTAGAATCCCAGGCGACCGAGCTGGTTCGGGTCGCGCTGCCACTCCTTGGCCACCTTGACCCGCAGCGAGAGGAACACCTTGCGACCCAGCAGGTCCTCGATCTGCTCGCGGGCCACCTGGCCCACCTCGCGCAGACGCTGACCCTTGTTGCCGATGATGATGCCCTTCTGGCTGTCGCGCTCCACAAAGAGGTTCGCGTAGATTTCCAGCAGGTCCTTATCCTCGCGCTCGACCATCTCGTCGAGGGTCACCGCGAGCGAGTGCGGCAGCTCGTCGTGCACACCCTCCAGCGCGGCCTCGCGGATGAACTCGGCAATGCGGTCCTCGTCGGACTCGTCGGTCACGGTCTCCTCGGGGTACATGGCCCCGCCCACCGGCATGAGCTTGATCAGCTCGTCGGTGAGGATGTCCAGCTGATCGTCGGTCACGGCCGACACCGGGATGATCAGGTCCCACTCGCGCAGCTCCTGCACGGCCAGCAGCTGGGCGGCGATACTCGCGCCGCCGGTGGTGTCCACCTTGGTCACGATCGCGACCTTCTTGGCACGCGGGTAGAGGTCCAGCTGCTCGTTGATGAAGCGGTCGCCGGGGCCGAGCTTCTCATTGGCCGGCAGGCAGAACCCGATGACGTCCACGTCACCCAGGGTGTTCTGCACCAGGTCGTTCAGGCGCTGACCCAGCAGGGTGCGCGGGCGGTGCAGACCCGGGGTGTCCACGATGACCAGCTGGCCGTAGTCGCGGTGCACGATGCCGCGGATCGCGCGGCGGGTGGTCTGCGGCTTGGCGCTGGTGATCGCGACCTTCTCGCCCACCAGGGCGTTGGTCAGCGTGGACTTGCCCACGTTCGGGCGTCCCACAAACGAGACGAATCCCGAACGGTACTTGGGGAAGCCGCCGCGCGGCTTGCGGGTGGGTTCTTCGGTGGTCATACTGTGTCCTCTGTGGGGTGTTGGGGTGGAGCGTTCGGAGCTAGTTTTCGCCCGGTGCGTCCGGAAGTGTGGGGATCGAGGCCTCGGCGATCAGCGCACGCGTGACCAGCACGGTGGTGACCCGGCCGCGCCGTCCGTCGGTGCGTTCGGCGGTGAGTTCCAGGCCGCCGACGATGGTGCGCGCCCCGGCCTCCGGCAGGCGACCCAGCGACTTGGCGATCAGGCCACCGACGGTGTCCACGTCCTCGTCGTCCAGCTCGATGTCAAAGAGTTCGCCCAGCTCGTCCACGGGCAGGCGCGCACTCACCCGGAAGTTGCCGGGGGTGAGTTCCTCGACCTCGTTGGAGTCGGAGTCGTACTCGTCGGAGATGTCGCCGACGAGCTCCTCGATGATGTCCTCCATGGTGACCAGGCCGGCGATCCCGCCGTACTCGTCCACCACGAGGGCCAGGTGGTTGGATTCCAGCTGCATGCGGCGCAGCAGGTCGTCGGCCTTGGCCGAGTCGGGCACAAACACCGCGGCGCGGGCGGTTTCACGCACCTCGCGCTCGCGGGCCGCCGCGTCACCCTCATGGGCGATGCGGGCGATATCACGCAGGTAGAGCACACCCACGATCGCGTCGGCCGACCCGTCGATCACCGGGATCCGCGAGACGCCGGTGCTCAGGAACAGGCTCATCGCCGCATCCGCGGTGGCGTCGGCATCGATCGTGATCATGTCGGTGCGGGGCACCATGATCTCCCGGGCGATGGTCTCATTGAACTCGAAGATCGAGTGGATGAGCTCGCGGTCATCCTCCTCGAGCACGTCCAGCTCGGTAGCCTCATCCACCATCGAGAGCAGCTGCTCCTCGTTGTTGAACGACACCGAGCGGGTGGTTCCCGGGGTGACCCGGTTGCCCAGGTGAACCAGTGCGTTGGCCAGCGGGCCCAGCAGCACCCGCACCGCGTGCAGCAGCGGCGCGGCAACCTTGAGCAGCCCGTCGGCGTGTAGGCGACCCACCGTACGCGGGCTCGCCCCGACCAGGATAAACGAGACGATCGTCATCACCAGGGCCGAGATTGCCAGCGCCAGCCAGAAGTTGTCCAGCTGCGAGGAGATCTCCAGGGTGATCAACACCGCGGCGGTGGACTCGGCCATGATGCGGATAAACGCCAGGGCGTTTAGGTGCGCGCCGGGGTCGGCGGCAATCGCCCGCAGCGAGCGGGCCGAACGCGAGTTTTCGGCGAGTTCCAGCAGGTCGCTGCGGGACTTGACCGTGATCGCGGCGTCCCCCGCGGCCATCAGGGCGGCAAAGGCCACCAGGATCAGGGCGACGATGGCGGTAATCAGCTCACTCATGCGACGCTCACACCGGCTGCGGGGAGGTAAGTATGGTCACTCATTGGCGGCCTAGGACCGTCGCTCCTGCACGTGGAAGCCGAGCAGGATATCGCGCTGGATGCCAAACATCTCGCGCTTTTCCTCGGGCTCGGCGTGGTCATAGCCGAGCAGGTGCAGGATGCCGTGGGTTGTGAGCAGCAGCAGCTCGTCCAGGGTCGAGTGTCCGGCGGTTTCTGCCTGCGACTCGGCGACCTGCGGGCACAGCACGATGTCGCCGAGCAGGCCCGCGGGGGTCGGCTGCTCGGGGGTACCCGGGCGCAGCTCATCCATCGGGAAGCTCAGCACGTCGGTGGGACCGGGCTCATCCATCCACTGCACGTGCAGCTGCTCCATGGCAGCCTCATCCACGGCGACGATGTTGAGGTCAGCCTCGGGGCTCACGTGCATCGCGGCCAGGGCAAACTCGCCCAGGCGCTGCAGCGCGGCCTCGTCAATCTCGACGGCCGACTCGTTGTTGATTTCAATGCTCATGAGCTGGTGCCCCTCCTGGGGTTGCGGCCGCTCGGGCCGCCGGTTCCGGTGCGCTTTTCGGCGCGCTGTGCAAATTCTGCGGCACGATCTCGCTCGTGCCGGGCGGCGATCTGGCGAGCGTCATACTCGCCATAGGCGTCAACGATGTGACCCACGAGGCTGTGGCGCACTACGTCGTCGCTGGTCAGGTTCGCGAAGTGAATATCCCCCACCTCGGAGAGCACCCGCTGGGCGACCTTGAGTCCGCTCAGTCCGGTGCCGAGGTCCACCTGGCTGGCGTCGCCGGTGATGACCATCTTCGAGTTGAAGCCGAGCCGGGTGAGGAACATCTTCATCTGCTCGGGGGTGGTGTTCTGCGCCTCATCGAGGATCACAAACGCCTCGTTCAGGGTGCGACCGCGCATATACGCCAGCGGGGCCACCTCGACGGTGCCGGCCGCGAGCAGCTTGGGCACGGTTTCAGGATCCAGCATGTCACCCAGGGCATCGTAGAGCGGACGCAGATACGGGTCGATCTTGTCGCTCAGCGTCCCGGGGAGGAAGCCCAGCCGCTCCCCCGCCTCCACGGCGGGACGGGTCAGGATGATCCGCGAGACCTCCTTGCGCAGCAGCGCCTGGACGGCCTTCGCCATCGCCAGGTAGGTCTTACCGGTACCGGCCGGCCCCAGCCCAAACACGATGGTGTACTCGTCGATCGCGTCGACGTAGTCGCGCTGACCGGCGGTCTTGGGACGCACGGCCTTGCCCTTGCTGGACACGATGCTCTGACCCAGCACGTCGCTGGGACGCTGCTCACCGTCGGTGATGATCTTGATCGAGGCGGTCACATCGGCGGGCTCGATCGTGTGTCCGCCCTGAACCAGCGCGATCAGCTCGGCGATCAGTTCCTCAACCCGGGCCACATCGTGGGCCAGCCCGGCCAGGGTGACCTCGTTGCCGCGCACGTGCACATCCACCGCGGGGAAACGCCCCTCGATGGTCGAGAGCAGGCGGTCCTCGGGACCCAGCAGGTGGACCATCGCAACCCCGTCGATCGGGATGCGTCGTTCGATGCGGTTGCTGCCGACCGGGGTATCTCCGGTCGAGGGCACGTTAGGCACCAAGTCGCCCCTCTTCCAGCTTGCCGGAGAGGACGTGGGCGTGCACGTGGAACACGGTCTGACCGGCGTTGGCACCGGAGTTGAAGACCAGGCGGAAGCTGCCGTCGGCGTGTTCGTTGGCGATGTTCTGGGCGAAAAGCACAAGCTCGGCGAGGAGCTCGGGGTCGGCGGCGGCCAGCTCGGCCACCGTCACATACTCTTCGGTTTTGGGCACAACCAGGATGTGCACCGGTGCCTGCGGTGCGATGTCGCGGAAGGCAATCAGGTGATCGGTTTCGGCGACGATGTCGGCGGGGATCTCTCGGGCGATGATGCGGCTAAAGATACTCGGCTCGGTGGCTGTCATAGCTCCATACTAGCGATCGGGGTGAACGTACGGGGTGTGCGCGCCGAAGAATTCACCGCGCACACCTCGGGAAGACCCGCTCCTACCACCGGCCCAGCGCCGCGGTGATGACCGCGAGCGCCGCGGGGCCCGCGGTCGAGGTGCGCAGAATCGTGGTGCCGAGCACCACGCGGTGCGCGCCGGCCTGTTCGAGCGCGTCCAGTTCACGCGCCGAGATGCCGCCCTCGGGACCCACCACCAGCACGATCGGCCGGGTGTCGGCGGCCTCGCGCGCGGCCATATGCGCGGTCAGAGCGATCGGCGCGGTGGGATCCAGCACCAGCACATCGTGGTCGGCGGCGAGGGCCGCGACCCCGGCGAGGTCCAGCAGGTCGTGCACATGCGCCAGGTGCGGACGGATCGACTGCTTGGTCGCCTCGCGGGCGATGGTCGCCCAGCGCGCGCGACCCTTAACCTTCTTCTGCGCATCCCAGCGCGAGATGCTGCGCTCGGCCGCCCACGGGTATACCCCGGACACGCCGAGTTCGGTGGCCGCCTGAACCGCCATCTCGTCCCGGTCCCCCTTGGCGAGGGCCTGCACCAGGATCAGCTCGGGGGTCGGCAGCGGGTGCACCTCGACGCTCAGCGCCTCGGCCTCGAGCAGACCCGGGGTCGAGACGGTCACGCGGGCACCGATCAGCAGACCCGCACCGTCGCCGAGGAAGATCTCCTCGCCGACGCGGGTCCGGTTGACGGTCACCGCATGCTTGGCCTCGGCACCCTCCAGGGTGATCGTGTCACCCACGGCGGGCACCCCGACAAAATCGCGCAGAAATAGGCTCGACATGCTAGCCGCGCAGCTTATCGCGGAGCTTGGCGAACAGACCCTGCTGGAACTCGCCCAGCGCGGCGGTCTTGTCCTTGCGCTTGGCGGCGAAGCTCTCGATCAGCTCACGCTCCCGGTGGTCCAGCTTGGTCGGGGTGATCACCTGGATGCCGATACGCAGGTCGCCGCGGCCGTGGCCGCGCAGCTTGGTGATGCCGCGATCGCGCACGGTAATCACATCCGAGCTCTGCACGCCCGCCTTGATCTCGACCTCGAGGTCGCCATCGAGGGCATGGATCGTGGTGGTTGAGCCGAGGATCGCCTCGGTCATCGGCACCTCCAGGGTGCACAGCAGGTCGTCGCCGTTGCGGCTGAAGACGTCGTGGTGGCGCACCTTCATTTCCAGGTACAGGTCACCGTTCGGGCCACCGGCGGGGCCGATCTCGCCCGAACCGGGCATCTGCAGGCGCAGGCCGGTGTCCACGCCGGCGGGGATGTCCACCGACACGGTGCGGCGCGCACGCACGCGGCCCTGGCCCTGGCAGCCGACGCAGGGGTTGGCGATGATCGTGCCGTATCCGCGGCAGGACCCGCAGGGGGTCGAGGTCATCACGTTGCCCAGCAGGCTGCGAACCGGACGCTGGATCGTGCCCGAACCGCGGCAGATGTCGCAGGTCACGGGCTGGGTGCCGGGCTGGCAGCAGGAGCCCTGACAGGTCTCACACAGCACCGCGGTGTCAACCTCGAGGTCGCGGTGGGTTCCAAAGACCACCTCGCCAAGGTCGAGTTCCACCCGCAGCAGGGCGTCCTGGCCGCGCTCGCGACGTGACTTGGGGCCGCGCTGCTGGCCGCCGCCACCGAAGAACTGCTCGAAGATATCGCCGAAGCCGCCGAAGCCCGCGTCGCCGCCCTGACCGGTCTCGCCGCGGTCATAGCGGGCACGCGAGTCCGCGTCGCCCAGCACATCGTAGGCGTGGGTCACGAGCTTGAAGCGCTCCTGCGCCTCCTCGGAGGGGTTCACATCGGGGTGCAGCTGACGAGCCAGCTTGCGGTAGGCCTTCTTAATGTCTTCAGCCGATGCGTCCTGCGAAACGCCCAGTACCTCGTAGTGGTCAGCCACCCGTGATCCTCCATGGTGGCGACGCCGAAGCGTCGCGCATTTGATTGTTGTGGCCAGCGGCCCGTGATGGACAGCGGCCGGTTGAACGGCGACGTAAACGCCGCGGGGTTAGTTCTCGCCGAGTTGGCGGGAAAGATAGCGTGCCACGGCGCGAACCGAGGCGATGTTGCCCGAGTAATCCATTCTGGTGGGTCCGAGGACCCCGAGACGGGCAATTTCGCCCGCAGAGGAACGGTAGTTCCCCGCGACGATCGAGGTTTCGGCCAGGCCGAAGGGTTCATTCTCGCGACCGATCCGGGCGGTGATGCCCGCCGCATCGATGCTCATCTCGCCAAACAGGCGCATCAGCACCACCTGCTGTTCGAGGGCTTCCAGGACCGGATAGATGCTCCCGGCGAAGTCCTCCTCGCTGCGAGCGAGGTTCGCGGTGCCGGACATGACCAGGCGATCCTGGCGGTATTCGGCCAGCTGTTCGTCCAGCGCATCGCAGATTCGATCCACCAGGCCCGGGTGTCCGGGAACCCCCAGCGCACGCACCCGCACGAGCACCCGGGAGGCGTCCTCGACGCTGTGACCGAGGAGTTCGTGGTTGATGCGCACCTTGAGGTCGTCCACGTCCTGGGTGGACAGCGGCGCGGTCACCTCGACCGTGCGCTGCTCGACCCGGCCGTTGTCGGTAATGAGGACAACCAGGAGACGGGCATCCCCCAGCGAGACCAACTCGACGTGCCGCACCTGCGCGCGGGCGAACGAGGGGTACTGCACGATGGCCACCTGGTTGGTGAGCTGAGAGAGTAGACGCACGGTGCGCGACAGCACATCGTCCAGTCCCACCCCGTCGCCCAGGAACTCCTGGATCGCCCCGCGCTGCGCGGGAGACAGCGGGCGCTGCTCGGCCAGGTGGTCCACAAACAGGCGGTAGCCCTTATCGGTGGGGATGCGGCCCGAGGAGGTGTGCGGGGCGTGGATCAGCTCCTCATCCTCAAGCTGGGCCATATCGTTGCGGATCGTCGCCGCCGAGACCCCGAAGGAGTGGCGTTCGACGATCGCCTTGGAGCCGACGGGTTCACGGCTGGACACGTAATCGGAGACGATTGCGCGAAGGACGGCCAGGCCACGCTCGGAGACCATCGGTCACCTCCATCTCATCGCGACTTCCCCGGGGAAATCTCATCGCATTCGTTGTGGGACGGTCCGCACCGAAACGGATTGGCACTCGTCATCACTGAGTGCTAATTCTAGCTCGCTCCGGCGTCCGGTTCCAATCTCTGACACCCGGTGCGGGGGCATTTTGACACCCAATCCGACGGTTTTTGGTGATAGTCGGTAATCAGACGTATCGAATTTACCTCGCGGCGGTTATCCTGATTCCACTATGAGCGATCACACGCAGTCGAACCCCGAACCCTCGGACGCCAACCAGCCCGGCGGCGCGGTGCCGCCGCTGCCGCCCACGCCTCCGCAGGGCGGGCAGCCCACTCCGCCGCCCGGATACCCGCAGCCGGGTGCCGCGCAGCCGGGATATCCGGCACCGGGTCAGGCTCAGCCGGGCCAGCCGCAGCCGGGCTACGGGCAGCAGCCCTACGGCCAGCAGCCCGGCTACACTCCGCCCGCGAGCTCGGCTCCGCTCACCCCCGAGAACGACCGCCTCTGGGGGTCACTCGCACACTTCGCCGGCATCTTCGGGCCGATCATCGTGCTGATCGTGTGGCTGATTTTCCGCGACCGCGGCCCGTTTGTGAACCAGGAGGGCAAGGAGGCGCTGAACTTCCAGATCAGCGCCTGGCTGCTGGGCATCGCCCTCGGCGTCGTGGGCGGGATCACCAGCTTTATCGGCATCGGCGTGATCCTGCTGATGCTGATCTGGCCGGTCGGCGTAGCCGCCTTCGTGTTTGCGATCATCGGCGGCGTGAAGACCAGCAGCGGCGCTCCCTACCGCTACCCGCTGACCTTCCGCTTCATTCCCTAGGTTGGATCTGCGGAACGGCCGGTCCCACGAGGCCGGCCGTTCCGCATTTTTGCGGCGCATTCAGTCCCAACCGCACGCTATCCTGGAGGCATCATGAGCGATCCCACGCAGTCCACCCCCGCCCCCGGCGAGCCACAGACCCCTGCTTTCGCCCCGGCGGATGATTCCGAACCCGTCTACCCGCACTTTGATTCGGCGGCATGGGCCCAGGCACCGTCCACGCAGATCGACTACACACAGATGGATGCCGCGGCGCTCGCCGACTCTATCACCGCGGCGCCGGACCCCACGCCCGCCCGAGCCGCGTACTCCACCGGACAGACCGGTGGCGGGACCTATTCGGTGCCCCTGCCCGCCGTCGCGCCGATCACCGATGCACAGGACCGCTTCTGGGGCTCGGCTTCACACTTCGCCGGGGTGCTCGGGCCGATCCCGGTGCTGATCATCTGGCTGAAGCTGCGTCGCCGCGGCCGGTTTGTGAATCAGGAGGGCAAGGAGGCGCTGAACTTCCAGCTCTCCGCCTGGATCCTGATCAGTGCGCTCTTCCTGGTTGGTGGGCTAACGTTGCCCATCCTGATCGGGTACGCACTCGTTCCCCTGGTTATCGTGGTCCAGTTTGCCGAATTCATCTTCGCCATTATCGGCGGCTCGAAGTCCAGCGGCGGCAGGCCCTACCGCTATCCATTTACCTACCGCTTCATCAAGTAGCGCGCACAAAACCGGCCACCCAGGGGTGGCCGGTTTTGTGTCTGCGTGGTCCGTGCTAGCGTGCGGACGCGAATCGGCTGGGGCGTCGCGGCAGCCCGAGCCGCCCGGCGAGGGTGGCGTCCCCGGCGCCGTCCTCCCGAACCGGCAAAACCCCGCCGGCCAGCAGCGCGTGCAGCCCGGCGGTATCGGTCCGGATCTCCGCACCGGCGATCCCGGGGGTTGCCCGCCAGGCGGCAATCCGCGCGGCGAGACCGGGGGCGTCCTCGCCGGAGAGCACCACGATCAGCCGCGCGGTGGTACCCGCGGGATACTCGGCAAGGAGCACCTCCGCATCCGCCTCGTCCACCAGGATCACATCGGGTGCCGTGGTTTCGGAGGATCCACTCCACAGGTCGCGCGCGGATGCCGCGCTCTCGGCGCGGGCGAATATCGGGGGCTGACCCTGCGGCGGACGCGGGGTGATCAGCGGACCCTTCACCCGAAAATAGTCACCTTCATGCGCGATCTCATGCACCCGGGAGCTGTCCACATACTGACCGGTGGCCACGTCTCGCACCGTCGCGTCATCCTCCCAGGAGTCCCAGAGCTGGCGCAGCACGTGGGTAAACTCGGCGGCCTGGACGCGCAGACCCGTCTCGTCCAGATCACTCGCCGCGGGGACCAGGCGGTCGGCGGTCGCATTTCTCCCCCGCTGCACCAAGGCACCCGCGCGCCCCTCGCTGACAAAGTCGAGGGTAGCCACCTGTTTGGCCGCGTGGAAGGGCTCCACATAGTGCGCGGCCACGCCGGGGACCAGCGCGATCCGGGCGGTGCGACGTGCGAGATAGGCGAGGGTCTCCCCGGCGGTGGCGCGCGGCACGCCGTCGCCGGGGCCCAGGAGCGCATCGTCGAGACCGATGTAGTCGATCCCCGCGGACTCGGCCGCGCGGATCAGGTCCACCAACGCGGCAATCCCCGATCCGTCCGCGGCCGCTCCGATCGGATCATCATCCAGGTGCACGCCGATCACAAATCTCTCGGTCATCGCGCGCCGCCCGACAGCGTGATCGACTCGGCGGTTTCCTCGGCGGCCGCCGGTGCATCACCCCAGGCCTCGGCACCGATCCGGCGCAGCTGCTCGGTGATCTCCGGACCACCCACCTGCCCGAGCACGCCGGCATAGTAGAGTCCGCGGGCGCTGGCACCGGCGGCCAGGGCGATCTCGTGTTCCCGGCCCAGGTCGGTGCCAAACATCGCCGGGTCGTCGGTGTTCACGGTGACCGGCAGCCCGGCGGCCACCAGTGCACCAATCGGGTGATCTTCGAGTCGATCGATGACGCGGGTACGTAAGTTGGAGGTGGGGCACACATCCAGCACGATGCCGCGCTCGATCAGCTCGGTGACCAGAGCCGAATCCTCGATCGCCCGGAACCCGTGCCGAATCCGGTCGGCACCCAGCAGATCGATCGCCTCGCGCACCGACTGGGCGCCGTCATCCTCGCCCGCGTGCGGGACCGAGGCCAGACCGCCGTCGCGGGCGATCTGGAACATCCGGGTGAACTTCGAGGTGGGGGCCGCACGTTCGCGTCCCCCCAGGCCGATCCCCACGATGCCGCGGTCGCGGTAGCGGACGGCGTCGCGGACGATCTGCTCGCTGAGCTCGGCGGGGCGATTGCGGTCCACATCCGGGGTCAGGCGCACGATCACGCCGGTCTCCTCCAGCGCCTCCTGGATGCCATCGGTAAACCCGGTGAACAGGTCATCGGGATCGATGCCGCGCACATAGTACTGACCCGGCGAGAAGATCCCCTCCAGATAGACGGCACCAAAGCTCGCCGCCTCGCGGGCGTAGTCCACCACCACGCGGCGGTAGTCGTCCGGATTGAAGAGCACGTCGGTCGTGACGTTCCACACGTTGATGAAGTGGTTGAAGTCGGTGAAGTTATAGAAGCTCTCGAGCTCCTCAAGACTGTCCACCGGCAGGGTGACGCCGTTTTTTCGGGCTAGCTCGAACAGCGTGTGCGGCCGGACGGCACCCTCCAGGTGCACGTGCAGCTCGATTTTGGGGGTGAGGGTCGGGGATGTCATCCGATGGCTTCCTTGGGTGAATTTTCGGCGATACTCGCCTGTTCGGGGTGAATCATGCTGGCCACAAACTGCCGGGTTCGGGGGTGGGTGGGATGGTCAAGAATCCGGGCGGGGGTGCCCTGCTCCACGATCTCGCCGCCGCTGAGAAAGACGATCCGATCGGCGATCGTGCGAGCAAACTGCAGCTCGTGCGTGGCGAGGATCAGGGTCAACCCGAGGTCGCGCAGCTCGCGGATCAGGGCGAGCACCTCCCCCACGGTTTCTGGATCCAGCGCCGAGGTGACCTCATCCAGCAGGATCACCTCCGGTTCGGTGGCCAGCGCGCGCAGGATCGCCACCCGCTGCTGCTGCCCGCCGGAGAGTCGGTCGGGGTACTCGTCGGCCTTTTCGGCGAGACCAAACCGGGCCAGCAGCGCCCGAGCCTTGGTCTCGGCGGCGGCCTTGGAGAGCCCGCCGAGTTTGCGCGGGGCGAGGGTGATGTTTTGCAGCACGGTGAGGTGCGGGAACAGGTTGAGCTGTTGGAACACCATGCCCACGCGGCGACGCACGCGGTCGCGTCCGCCACGTCCGGCCTCCCCGGTCACCGGTTCGCCGTGCACCAGGATCTCGCCGGCGAGGCTGTCCTCCAGCAGGTTGATCGTGCGCAGGAGCGTGGACTTGCCGCACCCGCTGGGGCCGATCAGCGCGATCACCTCGTGCGGGGCCACCTCGAGCGAGACGTTTTTCAGGGTCAGGTTCTCCCCATACGCCTGGGAGAGGTTGCGGATGCTGACCGCCGCGACCGCGCTCATACCGCCCCTCCCATGCCGCGGCGCAGCTGGGCGCGACGCAGCAGGTGGTCGGTCAGCCGGGTCAGCGGGATCGTGATGCTCACAAATAGCACCGCCGCCACCAGGTAGGAGGTGAAGTTAAACGTGGTGGCCGAGTACGCCTGGGCGGCCCGCGAGGCCTCCATCGGGCCGATTACCGAGATCAGCGCGGTCTCCTTCTGCAGGGCGATGAATCCGCTCATCAGCGGCGGCACCACGCGGCGCACTGCCTGCGGCAGGACGATGTACCAGAGTGTGCGGCCGTGGCCGAAGCCCAGGGCTCGGGCGGCGGCACGCTGACTGGGATGGACCGACTCGATGCCCGCCCGGTAGGTCTCCGCGGTGTAGGCGGCCGAGGTGAGCACGCAGCCCACCGCGCCCCAGAACAGCGGCGAGGAGCTCAGCCCCTCGATCCGCAGCGCGGGAATGCCCATGCCGAGCATCAGGATGACCAGGATCGCCGGCAGCCCGCGGAACAGGTCGATATAGCCGATCGCAAACGCCCGCAGCGGGAAAAACACCGGCGAGGACAGGTTGCGCAGCAGCGCCAGCCCGAGGCCCACCAGCAGCACGATGGGTTCGAGGATGATGAACAGGGTCACGTTCAGCAGGAATCCGTCCCACACCTTGGGGAAGGACAGCACAAAGTGTTCGGGACTGAGGAACGCCGCCTGGAACGACTCCCAGCCGGCCGAGGAGGACAGCCCGAATCCGAGGACCGCCAGCAGAGCCAGCGTGCTCACGGTGGCGATCAGCGCCGAGCGGCGCACATCCGCGCGCCTCCACCACACCGGTCGTACCAGCAGGGCCCGCAACTCGGCGTCGCTGAGTTTCGGCGGGCCGGGGCGACCCACCGGCGGTGCCGACTGAGCAGCCACCCGATCGTCGATGCTCACGCGTCTCTCCCCTCGGCGAGGTGATCATGGATCGTGCTCCCCGCGTATTCGGTGCGATAGACACCCAGTTCCTGCAGCTCGGGAATGACTCGGTCCACGAAGGCGTCGAGCCCGCTGGGCACCACCGAGGGGTTCACCACGAAGCCGTCGGCCGCCCCGGTCTGCACCCAGTGGTTGATCTGATCGGCGACGCTCTTCGGGGTGCCCACGAAGTCGCGGCGGGCGCGCACCTCCCCGAGCAGCGCGCGGGTGGACAACCCGCGCTCGCGCTGCAGGGCGCGCCAGGACTCCACCAGCACGCGGGCATCGCGTTCGCCACCCACCTGCCCGCGGGCATAGCGGTCGGCGTGTTCCCAGTCGGGATCCTGGGTGGGCAGCGGACCGTCCACGTCGAAGTCGGTGAGGTCGATCCCCCAGACCTCCTCCAGCAGGAACACGGCGACCTTCGGGGTGACCTCCTGCAGTCGCCAGTCGGCGGCGATCTCGCGCGCCTCCCGTTCGGTATCCCCCAGCACAAACGAGGTGGACGGAAGGATGATCAGGTCGTCCAGGCGGCCCGCGGCCCGACGGCGCTCCCGCAGGTCCGCACAGAACTCACGGGACGCCTCGATGCTGCGCCGGCCGGCGAAGATCACGTTGGCGTGGGCGGCGGCCAGGTCGCGACCCTCGGGAGATCCACCGGCCTGGACGATTGCCGGTCCGGGACCGGGCAGCGCGGCGAGCCCGGCCGCCGCCTCGGCACCGGACCAGAGGCGGGCGGTTTCGGCCAGGAAGCCCTCGGCCTGCCGGTAGCGATCGGCGTGGGCGACCATGCGTCCGGGACGGAAGTTGGTGGAGGCCCCCACGCCAAAACTGGTGTGGGAGGTCACCACGTTCCACCCCGCGCGTCCCCCGGAGAGGCGGTGCAGCGTGGCCAGGCGGATGGCCACGTCGGTGGGGTCGGAGAAGGTGGTCCCGATCGTGGCGACCAGTCCGATCCGCTCGGTTTCGGCGGCGAGGCCGGCGAGCACGGTGAGCGAGTCGGGCTTGTCGAGGATCGCGTGCTCCACCACGCGCCCCCGATGCTCCTGGAGCCAGTTCGCCTCGGCGAGGAACACAAAGTCGAACAGGCCGCGCTCGGCGCTGCGGGCGAACCGGGCAAAGTCGGCGAACTCGATCTGGCTGCCGGCCTCGGGATGCCCCCAGAGGGTGTGGTGGTGGTCATTGGGGTAAAACGCACCGAGGTGCACCCGGCGCAGATTCGCGCCCGGTGCACTCTCGGGTGGGGGATTGAGTGGTGAAGCCATTGTTACTGGGTGTACTCCTGTACCTGCTCGGGCAGCGGCAGCCACTCCTTTTCCAGCTTGTCGATGGTGCCATCGGCACGCAGCTGGTTCAGGGCCTCGTCTACATAGGGCACCAGCGGGCTGTTCAGGTCAAACACGAAGCCCATGCCCTTGCTCACGCCGTTGTCCTTGAGTAGGCCGGCGATCTTGAGGTCCTTGTACTGGTTGAGCACCACGTTCTGGCCGATCTGCAGGTCCACCACGATCGCATCCACCTGGCCATTTTCCAGCGCCTGGGTGCTCAGGGCCACGGTGTCGAAGGACAGCACGTCCTTGGGCTTGATGGTCTGGGTGATGTAGCTGTCCTGGGTGGTTCCGGCCACGGTGCCGAAGCGGTACTTGGCGAGGTCCGCCACGCTCTTGGCCGCGAGGGCCGGGGAGTTGTCCTTGGTGATCACGACGCTGCGGGAGACATAGTAGGGGTCGCTAAACGAGACGGCCTTGGCACGCTCATCGGTGATCGAGACCTCCTGGGTGTACAGGTCGAAGTCCTTCGGACCCGGGGTAAAGGAGGCCGCAAAGGCGGTGTAGCCCCACTTGACCTGGTCCTTTTTGAAGCCCAGCTTTTCGGCGACCGCGTAGGTCAGCGCGCTCTCAAAACCCTTGCCGTTATCGGGCTTATTGTCGATGAACCACGGCGACCACACCGGGTCGTCCACGTGAACGGTCAGCTCGCCGTCCTTCACCAGCTTGAGCTTGGCCGGATCGCCGAGGGTGACCTTCTCCGCCGAGGCCGAGGAGGACGGCGAGGATTCCGGGGCGGCGGAGGAGGAACACGCGCTCAGCGCGAGGGCGGCCAGGGCGGTCATCCCGATCAGCGCCAGGGTGCTCCGGCGGCGAATACGTGAGTGGGTCATGCGTGCTCCTTCGGTGAATCCCCACGACATACGCCAGCCGGGGTGGGACTGCCTCCAGGGAGGAAGGGGGGATGGCATCACTTTAGGAATCTCCTCGAAGTTTCCAACATCGGTGACGCTATGTCACGCAACATTGCACACTGTGACGCGGGGGTATTGCGCGCGGCCCGGAGTTGGGAGGATGGCGGGATGACGTCTTTGCACACGGACGCGCAATCGCATGCCGCCGACTCCCCCGCCATCCCCCTTTCGGTCCTTGACCTGGTCCTCATTTCCGAGGGTGGGAACGCCGCCGGTGCCTTCGCCGATACCGTAGCCCTCGCCCGCTCGGTCGAGGCCGCCGGCTACCGGCGCTACTGGGTGGCCGAGCACCACCTCTTTCTCGGCGGTGCCGGGGCGGCCTCGGTCCTGCTGACCCCGACCATCGCCCAGGCCACCGGGTCCATCCGGGTGGGCACCGCGGTCATCATCGTGGACCACCACACGCCGCTTCAGGTGGCCGAGGTGGCGGGTACCGTGGCCGCGCTCACCGGGCGCAGATTCGATCTGGGCATCGGCCGCGGCGGACCGAGCGCCGAGCAGCGCGAGCGCGGGCGGCAGACCAACGCGGCTCTGGAGGCCGGGACCACCCGTCCCGGCCCGATCGGCGAACACCGCGAGGTGGACGGCGTGGTGATCCCATCCTGGGTGATCACCCCGTTCAACGATGCGCGCGCGGGCCTCAACGACCGCCTGCTCAACCGCTTCCCCGGCAACCCCACCGATTTTGGGGCGCAGGTGGATGACATCCTCGGCTTCCTGCGCGGCACGTTCACCGCCCCCGGCGAGGTGCCCGCGGACGTGCACATCACCGCGTCCCCCGCCGAGGGTGCCGACGTGGAGGTCTGGGTGCACGGCAGCTCGGCCGGCGTTTCGGCCGAGGTGGCCGGGGCAAACGGACTGCGGTTCGGGGCAAACTATCACGCGCTTCCGCAGAACATCCTGGAGACCGTCCGGGCGTATCGGGAGGCGTTTATCCCCTCCGCCGAACTGGATTCCCCGTACATCGCTGTCTCGGTGGATGTGCTGGTCGCCGACACCGACGAGGAGGCACGACGCCTGGCCAAGCCATTCGAACGCTGGCTCTACTCGATCCGCACCGACTACGTGGCCGGCCCCTATCTGAGCCCCGAAACCGACGCCGAAAACCCACTCACCCCCGAGCAGGCGCTGCTGGTCTCCGACCGGGTCGCCACGCGCATCGTCGGCTCCCCCGAAACCGTCGTTTCACGCCTGAAAGCGCTTCAACAGGCCACCGGAGCGGACGAGTTTGTGATCACCACCCAGGCCCACAGTCTCGCCGTGCGCGAGCACTCCTACCGCCTATTGGCTGAGGCTTGGCCCTCGGCCTGACCCCCAAATCCCACCGCGATTGCGGATGCGAAACCCTTCTCGGGTATCGCATCCGCAATCGTCGTTTTGTCCGGGTACTCCAAGATTTTCTGCTTCCTGAGCCGGCAAACCGGCCATAGCCTCGCTATACGGTCACCCAAACGGAACATCGCAGTTCCGCCGGAGATCGGGGACCGGCAACGAGGCCGGCCCTCACACAGCAAAGGAACCGTCATGAGCATGAGAACTCACAGTAGAGCTCGAACCGTCATCACCCTGCTGAGCGCCGGACTTCTCCTCGGACTCACCGCCTGCTCCTCGGGCATGGAGGCCCCCGGCGAAAGCGGCGCGGCCGGAGGAAAAAAGGATGGCCCACTGACCATCGCCTACCTCCAAAAGCAGGGCGATCAGCAGTACTTCGTCGACGAAGCCGAGGGGGCAAAGGCCGCGGCGAAGGAGCTGGGAAACGTCACCATCAAGGTGGTCAACCTCGGCGTGGATGCCAATAAGGCCATCAGCGAGATGGATTCGGTGATCGCCCAGAAGGTGGACGGCATCATCATCGTGGTTCCCGATCAGCAGATCGGGCCGCAGGTGCTGGACGCCGCCAAGGCCGCGGGTATCCCGATCATGGCCTCGGACGACGTGATCAAGGATGCGGCGGGCAAGGATGCCCCGTTCGCCGGATTCGATGGCACCGCCATGGGCACCAAGGTCGGCGAGGAGGCCGCACGCCTCTACGCCGAGTCCGGCTGGACCGCCGAAAATACCCGCATCCTCTCCGCCGGCAAGCTGGACCTCTCGGTCTGTAACCAGCGCATGGACGGTGCCGCGGCGGCCTTCACCAAGGCCGTGGGCGCCGACGGCCCGCAGACCATTCAGATCGGGACCGATAACTCGGCCACCGACGCACAGAATAAGGCGGGCGCGGTCATCACCGCCAACGCCGGGGTGCAGAACTGGGTGGTGTGGGGCTGCAACGACGAGAGTTCCACCGGTGTCGTCACCGCCCTGCAGAACTCCGGGGTGTCCCCCGCAAACATCAACGGGGTGGGCCTCGGCGCCTACCTCACCTGCAAGGACTGGTCGGCGGGTCAGACCACCGGTAATAAGTCGGCCCTGTACATCTCGGGGGTCGAGGTGGGTCGCGCGGCGGTGACCTCGATGGTGGACCTGCTGCGTAACGGCACCGCGCTGCCGCCCGCCACGATCGCCAAGACCGAGATCGTGGACGCCGGCAACTGGAAGGAAAAGGGCGTCGCCTGCACCTAGGCCGCCCGCCGGTGGGGTCGCTCGGCGGCCCCACCGCTCCCCCACCACGCACCTTCACCGTCGAAAGGATCGCGCCATGAGCGCACTCGCTCCCCTCACCATCCCGCCTGCTGCCGTGGGCCAGGTGGTATTCAGCGCCACCGATATCACCAAGAGCTTCGGCCCGGTCGCCGCCCTGTCCGGCGTCAGCCTCGAACTACGCGCGGGCGAGGTCACCGCCCTGATGGGGGAAAACGGGGCCGGCAAGTCGACCCTGCTGAAAATCATCACCGGCGACTATCAGCCCGATACGGGCGCCCTCACCCTGCACGGCGGCCCCGTTCACTTTGGCGAACCGCGCGAATCGCGCACCGCGGGCATCCGGGTGATCGCGCAAGAACCCGAGATCATCCCCCACGTGAGCGTCGCCGAGAACATCTTTGTGGGGCTCCTGGGTACGCGCGGCCCGATCTTTCGCCGCCGCGAGCTGATCGAACGCGCACGCACGGCCCTCGCCGAATTCGGGTTTGCCGGGGTCATCAGCCCCGAGGCCCTGGGCAGCGAGCTCTCGGCGGCACAGCGTCAGATCGTCGAGATCATGCGTGCGGTGGTGGATCATCCGGCGGTCATCTGCTTTGACGAGCCCACCTCGTCCCTGGGCGAGGAGGAGGCGGCGATCCTCTTCGATCTGATTCGCCGACTTCGCTCCGACGGGGTCGCGATCGGGTACGTATCGCATCGCATGAACGAGATTTTCAGGCTGGCCGATGCGATCACCGTGCTGCGGGACGGCCGCCTGGTGGGGACCAAGCGCACCGAGGATACCGATCACGATGATCTGGTGCGGATGATGGTGGGCCGCGACCTCTCCCAGATGTTTCACCGCGAGCCGGTCACACCCGGTGCCACCATCCTGAGCCTGAAAGGCGTGGGCAACGAGTTTGTTCACGACATCACGCTGAGCGTGCGCGCCGGCGAGGTGGTGGGCATCGCCGGTCTGGTGGGTGCCGGGCGCAGCGAGCTGCTCAAGACCATCGTGGGTGATTTCACGGTTGAGTCCGGCGAGCTGGGGGTTGGTGGTAAAACCGTCACCTTCCACACGCCGGCAGACTCGGTCGCCGCCGGCGTCGGGTTTGCCCCCGAGGAGCGCAAGGCCGAGGCGCTGATCATGCAGCGCTCGGTCCGCGACAACATCGCCCTCGCGGTCCTGGGCCAGATCTCCCGGGGAAAGTTTGTCAGCTCGACCCGCGAGGAGGAACTCGCCCACGGGTTTATCACCAAGCTGGGGATCCGTACCCCGAGTGATCGCCAGCTGGTCAAAAACCTCTCCGGCGGCAATCAGCAAAAGGTCGTCCTGGCCCGGTGGCTGGCGACCAAGCCGCGGCTCCTCCTGCTGGACGAACCCACCCGCGGTGTGGATGTCGGTGCCAAGGCCGAAATCTACGCGATCATCGACGAACTGGCACGCGCGGGGGTCGCCATCCTGATGGTCTCCAGCGAACTCCCCGAGGTACTCGGCCTCGCCGACCGCGTCTATGTGATGGCCTCCGGCCGCATTACCGGCGAGCTCTCCCGGGAAGACGCCACCGAGGAATCCATCCTCGCCCTCGCGATGGACTAGCCTCGCGTCCCCATTTTTCCTCCCACAGGAAGGAGGCACCCCGTGCCTACCCAAACGGTCTCCACCAGCTCCCCCACCCGCGTTTCCCCCGCCGACACCCCCGGATTCTTCCGCCGGTTCCTCACCGCGATGGGGGTGCAGAACATGTCCCTGCTGATGGCCATCGCCTTCGTGGTGCTGGTCATCGGCACCCAGAACCCGCTGTTTTTCACCGTCCCCAACCTCAAGGTCATCGGAACCGCCATCGCCATTTCCGGATTGCTCGCGGTGGTCCAGACCCTCGTCATCATCATGGGCGGCCTGGATATCTCGGTGGGATCGATCGCCGGCCTCGCTTCGGTGACCAGCGCGATGATCTTCACCTCCGCCGGGCCGCTGATCGGCGTGGTTGGGGCCGTGGGAATCGGGCTGCTGTGCGGCCTGATTAACGGCTGCATTATCGTCTTCGGCCGGGTGAATCCGGTGATCGCCACCCTGGCCACCCTCGCCGCCTATAAGGGCATCGCCCAGCTCATCTCCGATGGCCGCGCCCAGGGCTACACCGGGGCCGACCCGTTCTTCGTGTTCCTCGCCCGCGGCAGCGTGCTGGGAGTGCCCACGCTGATTTGGATCCTGGTGGTCATCGCGCTGGGCATCCACGTCCTGCTGCGGTACACCACGATGGGGCGCAACATCTACGCGGTGGGTGGGAACGATGTCGCTTCGCGCCTGGCGGGCATCAACATCAACCGCTACATTCTGGGCATCTACATGATGACCGGCGCCGTCGCCGCCCTCGCGGGCATCCTGATCACCGCCCGGACCGGATCGGGGCAGCCGGTCTCCGGCTCCGAGGGACTCGAACTCGAAGCCATCACCGCCGCGGCCCTGGGTGGCGCGGCCCTCAAGGGGGGCAAGGGCACCATCGCCGGGACGATCCTGGCGGTCATCCTGCTCGGCATCCTCACCAACGGCATGACCCTGCTCGGGGTGAACTCGTTCTGGCAGAACGTCGCCAAGGGTGGGCTGCTGGTCCTGGCGGTGGTGCTCCAGCAGCTCCGCTCGGGTGAGCGTCGAATCGGACTCCCGGGCTAACTCGTCGCAACACAAAACCGGGGTGCGTGACAACGCACCCCGGTTTTATGGGCCAGGCGGCGGTTTGCCCGGGCGGTTAGCCCACCAGCGCGCGCACCACGGCGTCCGCCAGTAGGCGTCCGCGGAGGGTCAGCTGCAGGCGACCGCGCAGCGCGGCGGGGCCTTCGATCAGGCCGTCGGCGATCAGGCGCGGGATTTCGTGGCGCGCGTCGGAGTCCAGTCCGGCAATCGCGATGCCCTCGGCGGTGCGGGATTCCAGCAGGATCCGCTCCATCTCGCGGGTCTCATCGTCCAGCACCTCGCGCCCGAGGCCCGGGGAGATCCCCTCGGCCATGCGCTGGGCGTAGGCGGCCGGATGTTTGACGTTCCACCAGCGCACCCCGCCGACGTGGCTGTGCGCGCCGGGTCCGATGCCCCACCAGTCGGCACCGCGCCAGTAGGCGAGGTTGTGCCGCGAGCGGGTTTCCGGGGACACCGACCAGTTGGACACCTCGTACCAGGAGAATCCGGCGGCCGAGAGCGCCTGATCGGCGTACTCGTACATGTCCGCCTGCAGGTCCTCATCGGGTTCGGGCAGCTCGCCACTGCGGATCTGCCGGTGCATCTTGGTGCCCGGCTCGACGATCAGCGAGTAGGCGGAAATGTGGTCGGGCCCGTAGCTCAGGGCCGCGTCCACGCTGCGCTGCCACTGCTCCAGGGTCTCCCCCGGCGAACCGTAAATCAGATCCACGCTCACCTGCAGGCCCACCTTTTTGGCCCACTCAACCACGAGCGGCACGCGCTCGGGGGTGTGGCTGCGATCCAGGGTCGCCAGGGTTTCCGGCACGGCCGACTGCATCCCGAAGGACACCCGGGTGAATCCGGCATCCTTGAGGGTCTGCAGGTAGGCCTCATCCACCGAGTCTGGGTTGGCCTCGGTGGTGATCTCGGCATTCGGGGTGAATCCGTGGGTGTCGCGGACCGCGTGCAGCATGCGGGCCAGATCGTCCGCCGGCAGCAGGGTCGGCGTTCCGCCGCCAAAAAAGACCGTATCAACCGGGCGCACCGCTACCTCGGCGGCGTCGAGTACCCGCTTGGACAGCGCGACCTCGGCGATGGCCTCATCGGCGTAGTCCACCTGCTTGGCACCGCGCAGTTCGGTCGAGGTGTAGGTATTGAAGTCACAGTATCCGCAGCGAACCCGGCAGAACGGGACGTGCAGATAGAAGCTGAAGGGACGATCCTCGCTGCCGATACGCGCGGTGGCGGGCAGAGAGCCGTCGGTGGGGGCGGGATCTCCGAGGGGTAGTGCTCCCATTAGGTGGTGGGACTCGCCCACGTCGGGGACAGCGCACGCATATACGCGGTGGCAATCGCCGTCATCCGGGCACGACCCAGCGGCGGGAAGGCGCGGTACTTGGCCCCGATCGGGCGCATGAAGGAACGCACGGTGAACCACACCGAGTCATCGTCTCGCAGCTCCACCATAAACGACTCCTCGCCGCTCATCTGCGCGGTAGAAACCGTTCCATAGGCGAACGCTGTCGAGTTCTGGTTCTCCACCAGGTACACCACCCGGATCTTGGATTCCAGGTTGTAGCGGCCAATCTTGCCACGCAGCTTGGCGGTGGTACCGGCATCCAGGAATGCGCTGCCATCGGGGGCAAAGCGCTGCTCGCTGTGTCGACGGTTGGGGGCAACGGCGTTACCCTCATCGTCAAACTGAATACCGGTGTACTCGTTTCCGCTGCCCGGACGCACATCGTGCACGTCGATCCCCGCGTCACGCTGCACGCCCCAGCTCAGCAGCGTCGATGCTGCGGCCTCATAGCGTTCGCGTCCACTGCCCAGACGGATGCTGTCCTCGGCGGGCACATAGCCCTGCGGCGGGTACTGCATCAGGTCGGCAGCCTGGGTGGCCCCGACTGCGGCATAGTCAACGGGCTGGTCTTCGAAATTACTGCGGCGCATCCCCTACTTCTTTTCTGTCTGCTTCGTTCCGCGATCAATTCTTCGGCCACCGGGCGGCCTGATTGGGGCACGCCCGAGCGGCGAGCACGGTTAAGTCTAACCCGAGCTCGCCGCCGTGGGGTGTTACTTCTTACCCTTACCGGATTCCACGTCACCTGACAGCGCGGCGATGAAGGCCTCCTGGGGCACCTCCACACGACCGACCATCTTCATGCGCTTCTTACCTTCCTTCTGCTTCTCCAGCAGCTTGCGCTTCCGGCTGATGTCACCGCCGTAGCACTTGGCAAGAACGTCCTTACGGATCGCACGAATGGACTCGCGGGCGATGATGCGGGCACCAATCGCCGCCTGAATCGGCACCTCAAACTGCTGACGCGGGATCAGCTTGGACAGGCGCTCGGTCATCAGCACGCCGTAGGAGTAGGCGTTGTCGCGGTGCACGATCGCACTGAAGGCGTCCACGGCCTCGCCCTGCAGCAGGATGTCGACCTTCACCAGGTCTGCCTCCTGCTCACCCGAGGGCTCGTAGTCCAGCGACGCGTAGCCCTGGGTGCGGCTCTTCAGGTGGTCGAAGAAGTCGAATACAATCTCGGCCAGCGGCATGTTGTAGCGCAGCTCGACGCGATCCTCACCGAGGTAGTCCATGCCCAGCAGCGCGCCGCGGCGGCTCTGGCACAGCTCCATGATGGTGCCCACGTAGTCCTTGGGCGCCAGGATCGCCACGCGCACCATCGGCTCGGACACGGCGTGGATCTTACCGGTCGGGAACTCGCTGGGGTTAGTCACGGTCACGGTCTTGCGGTCCTCGGTGGTGACCTCGTAGATCACGCTGGGCGCGGTCGCGATGAGGTTCAGACCAAACTCGCGCTCCAGGCGCTCGGTGATGATCTCCAGGTGCAGCAGACCCAGGAAGCCACAGCGGAATCCGAAGCCCAGGGCCACCGAGGTTTCCGGCTCGTAGTTCAGCGCCGCGTCGGACAGCTTGAGCTTGTCCAGGGCCTCACGCAGGATCGGGTAGTCGGATCCGTCGATCGGGTACAGACCCGAGAACACCATCGGCTTGGGGTCGGTGTAGCCGGGCAGGGCCTCGGTTGCGGGCTTCTGCGCGTGGGTGACGGTGTCGCCCACCTTGGACAGACGCACGTCCTTCACACCGGTGATCAGGTAGCCCACCTCGCCGACGCTCAGTCCCTTAGACGGAACGGGCTCGGGCGAGGACACACCGATTTCCAGCAGGTCGTGGGTCGTGCCGGTGGACATCATCTGCAGGCGCTCGCGCGGCTTCAGCGTGCCATCCACCATGCGGACGTAGGTGACCACGCCGCGGTAGGCGTCGTACACGGAGTCGAAGATCATCGCGCGCGGCTCGGCGTCCACGTTACCCACCGGGGCGGGGATGTCGCGGATCACCCGGTCCAGCAGCGCCTCGACGCCCATGCCGGTCTTACCGGACACCCGCAGCACGTCCTCGGGCTTGCCACCGATCAGGTTGGCGAGCTCAAGCGCGTACTTGTCCGGGTCCGCCGCGGGCAGGTCGATCTTGTTCAGTACCGGAATGATGGTGAGGTCGTTTTCCATCGCCAGGTAGAGGTTGGCGAGGGTCTGGGCCTCGATACCCTGGGCGGCATCCACCAGCAGGATCGCGCCCTCACAGGCGGCGAGGGAGCGGGAAACCTCATAGGAGAAGTCGACGTGACCGGGGGTGTCGATCATGTTCAGCGCGTAGGCCTGACCACCCTCATCCGACCAGGGCATCCGCACGGCCTGGCTCTTGATGGTGATGCCGCGCTCACGCTCGATGTCCATCCGGTCCAGGTACTGGGCGCGCATGTCACGGTTGGCGACGATGCCGGTGATACCGAGCATGCGGTCTGCAAGCGTCGACTTACCGTGGTCGATGTGCGCGATGATGCAGAAATTACGGATGAACTCCGACGGGGTACTCGCCGGCTCTAGGGCCTTTACAGCTTGGGGGCTCACGCGTTCCTCTGGTTGTTAATGGTCACAAATAAAATCAGGTGCCGGATAGCCGGGCGTGGACACACGTGTCCTTCTCGCCATTCTCCCATGAAAGGAGTGGCCGGGGCGAATGCGCACCGCCGAGGAGGGACCGATGGTGCCGGTTCCGTACGCGCTCCCGGGCGTGCGCGACCGCTATTCGACGCGCCAGATCACGATGGTTGGGCGAGATTGATGGGAACTGATAGACTCGGGTCTTGACTTGCGTGCGGAGTATCCACACGAAACAGTCGGACGGCGCCCTCTCTCGCTAACCGACACTCCCATTCGGAACAAACGAAAGACTAACTAAAGTGGCAAACATTAAGTCGCAGATCAAGCGCATCGGTACCAACAAGAAGGCTCAGGAGCGCAACAAGGCCGTCAAGAGCGAGCTGCGCACCGTCGTCCGTCACACCCGCGAGGCCGTCGTCGCCGGCGACAAGGACCGCGCCGTGTCGGCCCTGCGTACCGCTTCGAAGAAGCTGGACAAGGCCGTGAGCAAGGGCGTTCTGCACAAGAACCAGGCCGCTAACCGCAAGTCGGCTCTGGCCAAGCAGGTTGACGCACTGCTCGCCAAGTAATTCTGCTTTCTAAAAATCCCCGTCCTCCTCGGAGGGCGGGGATTTTTGCTGTGTCCACCTAGAGCGAATGCGCACGTGATATTTGGGCTCGAATTGCACCGATTGGCTATTTGAGTCGACTTGAGGTGGCCGAAGCAAGAATAAGGACTCTCGCGCAGCTGTGATTTTGAGCCCCAACGAATCAAAGTCAGACAACGGGAAATTGATGGCCCTTATCTGGGATCTTCGCTTGGCAGATAAGATTTGTACATGCCACTGAAGCTACTCCCAATCGACTTTGAACTAGAGATCGTTGCGAACCAAGCTGCCCCGCAAGAATTGCAGGACCTCGGGATGGCGTATTGGCAAATTTCCGGTATTGATGAGTTCACAGATGAACTTGTTTGGGCTCACAAGACGACAAGTATCGAATTCGGACCGTGGGCAAATACTGCTCACCATGCCGCTGCCGCCGCGGTAGTCGCGTCAACACGAAGCTACGAGTGCGCGGAGTGTCAGGGCGTAGTGACTCTGAAATCGCGAAACACCTTAAGTGAGCTACGTCGCGGCAAGAGAGCTAAGTGCAGGGAATGCGATTCGACTATAAACAGCCGAGCCGCTCAGGTATTGGGTACAGGCAAGTCGAGGTACCCCGTACCCCATTCGTCCTCAGAGGCAGAAGGCGACCCTTACGAGAGTACACACACTTCAGCAGATAAAGGGCCGACGCGGTCTGTGGCGCTTGAAGCCATGCGGAGGCAGGCAATTGATGCAAACTACCCTGTAGACACTGGAGACAACACCCAGATACTGGCAGATGCATCGGTAACCGCTCGAGTTTCCGCGCTCGCCCTAATCCATGCAGCAAGCAAACCTTCCGGGATTATTTTTCCTGTTAAGTACGATGATGCTTCATTCGCACCAACCGCCGAAACTGCACGCAAACTGTTCCTTGCAGCATTCCACGAGGGACTCCTAATTGTGCACCCTTCCACACCAACCAAAGGTTTTGTATGGGATGAAGCGTCCCCAGAAGTGCTAAGTGATAGCATCTACACTCAATTCGTTAGGTTCGTTCCTCCAGGTGATGGTCCGCTTGATTGTCGACTCGAAGACTTTGCCGAGAATCTGCGCACATCACTCGAGATTGAGTACATGGACTTCGACGAGCGCCTTGAACTTACTGAACTCCTGCAACAACTCATCGCAGGCGAAAGCATGAGATCGCTTTCCTACGAGTTGGGATTACACGGGCTACCGAGCCCCTCGGATAGTCATTTGGAAAGCCATCGCAGCCATGCTTTAAAGGCTGCAGGCTTATTCTCACTAGGACACATCTACAAGTTCGCTTGGACCGCAGCTCGAGACGCCTCATCTGCTTATCAGCGTATTGGTGGGATGAGCCGAGCAAACGCCACGACCCATGGACTCAACAAGTTTGCAACCTACATTCAACGCGGAATCGATGAACCCAGTTTTCTTGGATCACCCTATAACGAGCGAAATGATCTGCAATTGAGTGCAGCTACCGATATCGGCTTTCGAATTGTGCTGCAGGCTAACCCGATGACGTCGACACCGACCTCTCTCACTGAGGATTTACTCATTAGTCCAGGGAGCGGATTACCGCCCTTGTGCGTAAGTACCGTCCCTGATCGCTCAGCAATTATCGAGTGGCTTCGGACATCCGACAGTTGGACGCCGATCGACTTCCGAGAGGCCCTGGCAAAACTTTCCGATGAAACTAGTGCATGCTTGCCAGGCTGCGTTCATGAGCGTTCGCACGTGACGGCGCGTTTCGCGGGTGAATTGTACGACCGGATCGTGTCTCGTTGCGGAGCCTATGACTCCGCAATAGTCACCGCTGAAGCTCTTCGATTGAGTAACTTCGGCGCAGATCATGGATTGACAGGAGACCTTGTCTTAGCCGAACTTGCAGTGAACCTTGGGTGGGAAGCACGTGCTGTCGATGATCTGCCCTAGGCGATACTCCTGTTATTAGATAACTAACGAACGAGCGTGCGCCCGCGGCTGGCGATGGCCGAGACCATGCGCTCCAGGGCGAACTGCGGATCCCCCGGCGCACCCTTGACGATCGCATCGGTGTCGGCGATCAGACGGATGCACGCCCCGAGGCCCGCATCGTTCCAGCCGCGCAGGTCCCGCCTGGCCCGGTCAATCTGCCAGGGCGCCAGCCCAAAGGCGCGCGCCATCTGGGCCGCGGGAACCCGGTTCGAGCTCACCTTGGCCATCGTGCGCATCTTCATCGCGAACGCAGCGACCATCGGAACTGGATCGGTACCCGAGTTAATCGCCTGACGCAGCGCGATCAGCGCCTCGCCGGCGCGGCCGGCAATCGCCAGATCCGCCACCGCGAACGCCGTCACCTCGGCACGGCCACCATAGTACTGGGCGACCGTCTGCTCGGTGATATCCCCGGTAGTGTCGGCCATCAGCTGAGTACACGCGGCCACCAGCTCGGCCAGGTCTCCGGAAAACGCAGACACCAGCGCGCGGACCGCATCGGGACGCGCGCGGCGACCTGCCGTCGCAAACTCGGCCGCGGCAAAATCAATCTTTTCCGAGTCCTTTTTCAGCTCGGTACACACAACTTCGATCGCGGTGCCCTTGGCGGCACGGATCGCATCGAGCAGGCGCTTTCCGCGCACTCCCCCGGCATGCCGCAGCACCACGGTGGCACCCTCGGGCGGGTTGGCCAGGTAGTCGATGGCCTCGGTGAGGAAAATATCGGAGCACTTCTCGACCGCATCGATGCGCACGAACCGGGGCTCCCCAAACAGCGAGGGGCTCGCCACGGTCGCCAGCTCGCTGGCCACGTAGGTATCGGCGGTGAGTTCGCTCAGCTCAAGACTCGGATCTTCGGCACGCAGCAGATCACGCAGCATGCGGATCGATCGATCGGCCAGGAAACCTTCGGTTCCGCTCACCAGCACCACGGAGGCCGGACGAATCTGGTTCCACGCGAGCTGCGGGATCGCGGCCTTGGATGCCGTCTTTGTTGCCGTCGCGCCGCGAGCTGCCGCCACCGTGTCCTCCGTTTCGCGGTCGGGGCCGGGAGGCTCCGATCGTCTCCCTCTAGACTACCGGCTCGTCGACGCCGTGGTCTCGGACAGGCCGGTTAGTTCGGGCTGTGGAGACCACCGTAGGCTCGAGCGGCCCGGGCCGAGGCGACTCCGCCGAGCAGCGCCCACACAATCAGCCAGATGAGGGCGATCCCCAGCAACACCGGAGTGGCCGATTCCGCCCCCGCCAGGGCTGTGATCTTGCCGATGATCGCGGCCACGATCATCCCGACTCCGGCGATTGTCACGCACGGTGCCGCGGCCCGGTTCACCTCGGTCCAGGCGTCCCCATCATCCAGGGTCAGCGGGGTGCGATAGCCGAAGATCCGGTTGCGGGGCAGCTTACCCCGGGCCGCCGCACGCCCCCACCAGAGGACCAGGACACCCAGCACGAGCACCACGGCCGACGCAATAATCAGTCCAAACATGAGCACTCACCCCTCACAATCGTGATCCGGTGAGGCTCACTCTACTCGCGCGGCGATTCACCACCGCCACACTTTGATAACGATCCATGGCTCAATGTGTCGCCATACACGGTCAACATCCGGGCGCAATATCCGACACCCGAAATTCCCCCTCCGTTGGGTGACATAACGCACGTGTTTATCAGTATTATTTCTCTGTCCTCACCTTCTATATCTGAGCGACCACACCCCCGCACCGCGCACATTCACTCCCACGAAAGGCCAAGCCATGGCATCTTCCTCATCACGCTCCGCACGGCGGCTGACCGGCTGGCTCGGTGCCGCGGCCCTGGCCGTGGGCGGCATCCTCACCCCCGCCGCGGCCATCGCCGCCGAACCCGCATCGGGCTCGACCTCCGGATCGGCAGCCATTTCCGCCGGCGATACCGTTCACATCGGGCCCAAGCAGGGGTATGGGGGCACCGGAATCTTCCCGATCTGGTACGGATCCGCCGCGGTCGGCGACCCCGACGGCTGGGCCTACTGCGTCGAACACAACATCGGCGCCCGTACCGACGTGGACGGTCGCGTCGACTCGCTCGATGACTACCTCGGCACCAACGCCTTCCTCAACAAGGAGGTTAAGGACCGCGTACTCTGGGTGCTCTCGCACAGCTATCCCACCGTTGATCTCGACCAGCTGACCGCCGCCGCAGGGATCACCGGGCTGGCCGTGAACGACGCGATCGAAGCCACCCAGTACGCGATCTGGCGCTATACCGATCTGGGCTTTGATGCGGCCTGGAACTGGGAAACCCCGAACTCTGAGGCCGTTTACTGGTACCTGGTGCACGGGGCCAACGCAGCACCCTCTCCCGTGCCGTTCCCCACCGTGGCGACCGCAACGATCACCGCTCCGAGTGCCCGGCAGACCGCCGGAAGCCTGGTGGGCCCGTTCACCGTGACCACCAACCAGGCGTCGGTGGGTATCGATGCGCAGGGTGTGGCCGTTACCGACGCCCAGGGTACCCCGATCAACCCCGCGGCCGTGACCAATGGTCAGGCCATCTATCTGGATCTGCGCACGCAGAAGGTCGCCGGGACGGCCACCATCACCGTGACCGCGGCCGCCGCCGGACCCACCGGAAACATCATCTCGGTGGCCACCCCCGAAAACACCGAGCCTTCCGCCGACGCGCATGCCCAGTCCATCGTGCTCGTTCAGGCGCGCACGGCCACGACGCGCGCGCAGGTAGCGGCCTCCTGGTTCGCGGCACAGGCTACCGAGCCCACCGCCGGAGGATCGACGCCCACCTCGGGACCCGGTACCACCGCGGGGCCGAACGCCACGGCGGCACCCGGCGCGTCTTCCGCCCCCGCGGGAGCCGTCTCGACCTCGGACGCGTCCCGCGCCGGCGCACAGAACGCCCGCCTCGCCTCCACCGGTGAATCGTTCCCGGCGCTGGCGCTCGGCCTTGCCGTCGTCCTGGTCGCCCTGGGGCTGACCACCCGCCGCCTCCGAGGATCGCGCCGCGACGCCTAGGATAGGGTTCACCTGCCCCGGGCCTCGGTTTCCACTCGGAGATTGGGGGCCGTTGCCTCGGTCTCCGCACGGAGATCGGGGCTCGGTGTCCGTGGGCCACAGCACGGACCGGGGCACCGTCGGTCAAGTCGGTGGGCTACAGCACGGAGCAGGGCACCGCCAGGCAAGTCGGTAGGCGACAGCGCGGCGCGGAGCGGAGCGGCCTCGGGCATATCGGTAGGCGAGCCGGAAACTAGGTGCGGGGACGGGCAGGCAATGCTGCCAGCAATACGTCCAAGCCCGCGCGCATGATGGCCTCGGGATCCACCGGATCTAACTCTCGGAGCCGGGCATACGCCGGTGCGAGCGTCGGTTCCACGCCGAGGTCACGCTCGCTTCGAGCCATACTCGCGGTGGTTGCCGAGCCGATGATGTAGTTGGCAACCACGTACGCGGTTCCCAGCGGATCCCGCGCCCCCGCCTCAATCAGGAGCACCACCATCCGATCGCTGACTCGCACATAGTGCGGTCCGCGGGGTGCGCGCATCGCGATCACCCGTACGGCCCAGGAATGCCGCACCAGATGGCGATAATAGGCAACCATCAGATCCTCGAGGGACGCAGACACCACGGCCACCTCCATGATCGGATCCAACTTCATGGCATGGTCCAGCGCCAGATCGAACAGATCATCCGCGGACTCCACCCGCGAGTAGAGACTGGCCGGCGCGACCCCCAGGGCCCCGGCAACCGAGCGGATACTCAGCGCCTGCATGCCGCCCTCGTCCAGGAGACGCATACTCGCGCGCGCCACCTCGTCAACGTGGACGGAACGCGTCCGCCGCACGGGCTTTGGATGATCCCAGTAACTCACGGTGTCCACTATAGATCAGCACAGAGACTAAGCGAACACTGTATGCTTAATTCGTTTGTGAGCTTCGGGACGACCGCAGCACACTCGCCGCGGGCGCGGGGCCTGGCCTTAGCACTGGCTCTGGCTCTGGCACTGGCCCGCGGCTACGCCGGCTGCCCCTCCCCACGCACTTCGAAGGAAAATATGACCTCCGCCGTTACCCTGATCCGTTCCTCCGCCCTGTCCGACGCGGCCCAGTATGCCTATGCAGCGACCGCACCTGCGGGTGCGCGCCTGATCTTCCTTGCCGGTTCCTGCCCGCTCAACGCCGATGGTTCAACCGCCGGCATCGGGGACTTCGCCGCCCAGGCGGCGTCCTGTATCGACAACATGAAGACGGCACTGAACGCGGCCGGGGCACGGATCACTGATGTCATCAGCACCCGGGTCCTGGTGGCATCGAGCGACCAGGCGGACCTGGTTTGCGCCTGGAACGTGGTTCGCGACGCGTTTGGCGACCACGACGTCCCCAGCACCCTGCTGGGTGTCACGGTCCTGGGGTATGACCACCAGCTGGTCGAGATCGAGGCCGTCGCCGCAGTCCTGGATACGGAAGAGATCCACTAGCTATTTCTCGGTGCGCACCTCCAGGCCGCGCCCTGTTCGCACCACGAAGATCGTGCCGCCGAGATCGGTTCGCGCAACCCGGACGCCCAGGCCGCTCAGAAAACCGAGCGTCCGGGCACGCGGATGCCCGTAACCGTTGCGTGCGCCCACCGAGATCACCCCGATCCGCGGACGGAGAAGACGATAAAGCGCGGGATCCTGATCGGCGCTGCCATGATGGGCCACCTTCACGATGTCGGTGGAGCGCTCGTAGCCGGTGCCCGAAAGTTCGGGAATCAACCGTGCCTGCGTATCGGCACCGAGATCGGCGAGGAACAGCGCCCGGGTTCCCTCCCCATCAAACCCCCACACAACCGCCGCATCATTGGCGCTCTGGCTCCCATCGGCCGAGGGGGGCCAGAAAACTTGCCAATCCAACGCGCCGAGTCTTCCCCGTTGCCCCGCCTGCGCCGCCCTGGTGGCGGAGGGTAGCCGGGCAAACACGCGTTTGTCCTGCGCCGAGCGCGGCGTCGCCACCAGGGACTCATCGATGCGTTCACCCAGCTCGGTGGTGATGCCGCCGCTGTGATCCGCGTCATAGTGCGTGAGCACAAACAGGTTGATGCGATCGATGCCGAGGCGGTCCAGACAGCCGGTGAGCACGACCGGATCACGTCCCGAGTCGATGAGGGCTACCCGACCCTGGGACCGCACCAGAATCGCATCGCCCTGACCGACATCACTCGCGGCGATGATCCAGTCTTTCGGCACGGAGACCCGCGATAACACCGCGGGAACCACCGCCGACCCGGTCACCAACGAACCGGTGATCAGGAGGGCAATCGCCCATCGCATTCGTCGCGCACGGTGCAGAATCCATCCCAGCAGCACCACCGTGAGCGCGAGCAGACTCAGCGCCCCCATCGGCCCCGACTGCCAGGGCAGCAGAGCTCCGGGGACCGCGGCGAAAACCCGCGCAACCGCAATGATCCAGGCGGTGGGGAGCCAGGCGATCCACACGGCAACAAACCCCAGCGGAGGCCACACGGCCTGGGCGACACAGGCGACGACACCCATCAGCGTGGCAAGGGGTGCGGCCGGCTCGGCAAGCAGGTTAGCGGGTATGGCAGTCATCGAAATCTCCGGTCGAAGCAGAATGAGGATCGGGCCACAAGCAATCTGTGCGGCAAGCGGAATCGCCAGGGCGTGGGAAAGCCACACGGGCAGCCACCGTTTCAACACGGCGGCCAGGGGCCCGCTGAGCAGCAGAAGACCCGTGGTGGCGGCCACCGACAGGATGAACCCAAAATCGCGAGCCAGCCCGGGATCGAGCAGGAGCAGCACGATCACCGCGATGTTGACAAGCGGCAGCCCGGATCCCGGACGTCCACGCAGCAGAAAGAGCAGCGCCACCGTGGCCATGACGGCCGCGCGCAGCACACTGGGATCCGGCCCGACCAACAGCACAAACCCGCCCAGCCCACCCGCCGCGACCACAATGCGCAGCCGGCGACCGGCCCCCAGGAGCGCCGCAATCCCGCCGCAGACGGCAATCACCACCGCACAGTTGGCTCCCGAAACCGCCACCAGGTGCGTCAGACCCGTGTCTCGCATGGCCTGATCGAGCTCGGCGGGCAACGCCCGGGTTTCACCAATCGCCAATCCGGGAAGCAACGTGCCCGCGCTCCCGGGCAGGACCGATGCCGCCTGAACCAGCCCCGCGCGCAGACTCTCGATGCCACGCTGAATCGTCTGGGTGGGGCCCACGGGCCCGACCACATCCGCTTTACGCAGCGCCCGCACCGAAACCCAGGCAACCTCCTCCGCGCCGACCGCGCTGGCGCGCACACCGCCGTCCACCTCGAAGGTGTCGCCGATCACAACATCGCTCAGCTGCTGTCCCACCAGAAGCACGGGAACGTCGCTGGGTTGGCCACGCACACTCAGCGTTCGAGCCTCGACGAGTACTCGATCGCGCCCGTCCGCGGTCGGCGTCATCGGACGCGGACGAGCGGTTGCGCGCACGCGCATTGCGATGGTCGGAGTCCGCGCCGGGGCCGCTCGATACCCCATCGGCGGCGGCGATTGCCCCTCGGAGGATGGCGCGAGCTCGGCGACCCTACTCAGCGGATCCATCTCGACCCGAGTGCGGGTGGCCGCGATGTTCATCGTGGCCACCGTGGCCACGATGGTAAGAGCGAGTACAACGCTCACCCGAATGATCGCGCGCACCTCGGACGAAACCCTCGGATCGGACGCCCCCGTGCCTGCTCCCGACCCCTCCACGTTCGGCGGCCGACGTTGATACTCGAGGACTGACGCCACGCCCAGCGGGATTCCGATCGCAGGGATGATCGCGGCCAGGCACCACAGAAAACCCGAATCCAGAATCGGCAGCCCCAGACTCAGCCCCCAGACCACGAGCGCAACCGGAACGAGACGGTAGGGACCAGGTAACCTTCCCGGATCGAGCAGTAGCCGCCACCGCCTTTCGCCCGGTGGTCTCGGGTGATGCTGCGTCACGGGGTCACCCTCCCCCATCGGTCTCGGGTGGTGCGCCGTCACGGCGTCACCTTCCCCCGGAGCGACGCAATCATCTTGGGACCGATACCCGAGACACGAGTGAGGTCCTCGACACTTCGGAACGGACCATTAGACTCACGCCACTCGACGATACGGGCAGCCAGGGCCGGGCCGATCCGCGGAAGGGCATCGAGCTGCTCCGCGGTTGCCCGGCTCAGTGAGATCGGCCCCTGTCCCGAGGCAGAACCGCCGCCCCCGGCGGTACCACCCGCGCCCTCCCCCGCGATCGGCGTCGCAATTTCGCCCTGCGCGGGCACACGAATCTGTTCCCCGTCAACGAGCCTGCGAGCCAGATTGATCTGCGAAATATCAGCGTTTGGTGTTGCTCCCCCGGCCGAGCTAATCGCGGCGTCCACCCGGGCGGCGCCATTGAGCGTGTAGAGGCCCGGGGTGCCCACGGCCCCCACAACGTGCACCGTAACCGACGCAGAGTCGCCGCCCACCGAGCCACCAGTGGTCTGCGCGCCGGTGCCGTCCCGTGATTGCGTAGCGGCAGCATTGCCTGCCTGGTTAGTGGCATCTCCGGATTCTGGGCTTGCGGAGTCTACGCCCTCGGAGGCCGACCCTGCGAGGCCCGGCCCCGGAGAATCGGACGATGAGCTCACCGCCGACGAGGATGACGATGGCGACGCCGTGGTCGATACCGCCGAATCGGGATCGAGCAGCCGAATCAGGACGATCCCCAGCACCAGCACCGCGATCACCCCGGCAACAAGGAGGCCACGTCCACGAACGCTCAGAGTTGCCCATCGCCGCGCGAGTCTGTGCGCCCGACCGAGCTCCGGTTTGGGCACGCGACCGTGTGTCTCACCTGCTGAAAGCGAGGTTTCGGACGGGTCCGGCGGGCGGGCGTGACGTGGGGTATGTGGATGCCCGGGAGGCGGGCCGAGTACGGTGTGAGTGGTCATGTCCCGAGGCTAGGCCGGGGGTGCTCCCGCGGGGAATCACGGCGCCGATGATGGGGATAACCGGGGACCGGGGCCGCGTTGTGGAGGAAAGCCCAAACCGGTCGGGCACCAGCAGGTTGGGCACCAAGGGCACCAAAGGCACCGCCGGGACGGGCACAAACAGGTCCTGCACCGACGAGCAAACCAACGATTCAGCCGGATGCGTTACCGTGAATATGACACCCCTTGCCGCCGAGGGAGGCCCGGCCCCCTCAGCGACCCCACGCAAGCGCAAGAAAGAGAATGTTCATGACGCCATCGGGATCCCCTGCCCGTATCGCCCTTGTCCGCCACGGTGAAACCGAGTGGAACGCCGCCCATAAATATCAGGGGCAGGTGGATATTCCCCTCAACGCCGCGGGCAAGGACCAGGCGGCTGCCGCCGCGGATGCGCTCAGGACGGGCGAGCATTCCTGGGATATCTCGCTGGTTTCTCCGCTCTCTCGCGCACGCGACACCGCCGCCGCGATCACCACAGCGCTGGCTCTGCCACCTGCAGTGGTCACCCCGCTCCTCATCGAACGTAGTTTTGGCGTCGCCGAGGGGATGCCCCGCGACGAAGCCCACGAGCGCTGGCCCGAGGGCGACATTCCCGAGGCCGAGACCCTCACGGAGGTGGATCTGCGCGTGCGAGACTTTCTCACTCAGGTTGCCGAGCAGTACGCCGGACAGTCGGTCATCGTGGTGTGCCATGTGGTGATCATCCGCTCGATTGTGCGCGCACTCACCGGCGAAGACCCGGGATTTGTTGGCAATGGATCGGTCACCCAGCTGGTGCCGGATTCGGCACCAGCGGGCATGCGCATCATCCCCGAATAGTTGACGTTATGAACCAGAAGCGAAGCGCTCGATACCCACCACACTGAGCATCTGGAGCTTGCTCTCGGCCTCGCTTCGCGGCGCGGCCGAGAGCACCAGCAGGGCCTGGGTTTGATCTTCGGTGAAGAGCGTCTGACAGTCCACTTCGATCTCACCTAGCTCCGGATGGATCAGCGTTTTATGGTCGGCGAATCGCCGCTGGACGCGCTGTTCTGCCCACAGCCTGACAAGCTCCGGGCTCACGCGCTCGAGCTCTCGCACCAGTTCGGCGGCTCGGGAATGCGGACCCATCAGACCCAGCGCGGCCCGAAGCGACGCCACCTGGGCGCGCCCCTGGCGGTCCCGATCCGACTCGGGGTAGAGCGTGCGTGCGGTCTCGGGATGGGCAAACCAACGATAGACCTCGCTGCGTTCCCACCCGATGAGATGGCTGGTCTCGCCGTACAGCGCGGCCGCGGGCGCATTCTGAACCAGGATTTCCCCAAGTAGGGAGACAATCAGCGCGGGTGTGTCCGAAAGCCGGTCCAGGACCCGCAGCAGCGCGGGCGCCACATACTCACCCGTGGCCGAGCGGTCGGGAGCGGCCAAACCCGCTATCCGGTACAGATAGTCACGCTCGTCCGGGGAGAGCCTGAGTGCTCGCGCCAGCGCAGACAGGATCTGCGCACTCGGCTGCGTGCTGCGCCCCTGCTCCAACCGCGTGTAATAGTCGGTGGACATCTGGGCGAGCTGCGCGACCTCCTCGCGACGTAATCCCGGGGCGCGCCGCCTCGGGCCCGCGTGCAAACCGACATCAGCGGGTTTGAGATCGCCGCGGTGGCGAGAGAGAAACAGGCTGAGAGCATCGCGATCCATGTGACCAGTATCCTCCGTTCCCACCGGGCAAACCAGGGACTCTCCCTCCCCCGATAACCGCTCTCTGGTACCCGGCGATGTACGGATCAATACTCGAGACATGAACATTTCAGGAAACACAATCTTCGTTCCCGGCGCGACCAGCGGCATCGGTCTGGCGCTGGCTCTCGCACTGCAGAACGCCGGAAACACGGTCATCATCGGTGGACGACGCACCGAGCTGCTCAACCAAATCGCCGCCACTCACCCGGGCATTCACACGGTGCACATCGACACCACAAGCGTGGCCAGCATCCAGCAGGCCGCCACCGCCGTGATCGACGCCCACCCCAATCTCAACGTCCTGATCGCGATGGCCGGAATCATGCGTGTCGAAGACTGGACCCGTCCGAGCGGATTCCTCGACTCCGCCGAGGAGATCGTCACCACCAACCTGCTCGGGCCCATCCGCCTGATCGGCGCGTTTGTGGAACACCTGCAGGGTCGACCGGATGCCACCATCATGACGGTGAGTTCGGGCCTCGCATTCACCCCGCTCATGGCGACGCCGACCTATAACGCGACCAAGGCGGCAATCCATATGCTGACCGAGTCGCTGCGCCTACAGTTCGCCGAAACCTCGGTACGCATGCTGGAGCTGGTGCCGCCGTCGGTGGCCACCGATCTCCTGCCCGGCCAGCGCGAGAGCGCGTTCGCGATGCCGTTGGATGAGTTCATTGCCGAGACGGTGGCGCTGATCCACGACAACCCGGATGCCGAGGAAATCCTGGTGGAACGGGTGAAATTCCTCCGATTTGGCGAGGCACGCGGGGACTATAAGCAGACGGTCGCCGCGGTGAACAGCCTGGATCCGCACGGCAAGTAGCGCCGCACACAGATACGGACACGAAACGGGGCGGTTTCCCTTCGGAAACCGCCCCGTTCTGTGTGTGTACTACGCCTTGATCGCGATGTTGACGAGTTTGGGCTCGCGCACGATGACCTTGACGATCTGACCCTCACCGATCGCGCGCTGCACGCCCTCGGAGGCCAGGGCGATGGCCTCGAGGTCGGCGGCGGAGATGTCGGGGGCCACGTCCACGCGGTCGCGCACCTTGCCGTTGACCTGGAAGACCGCGGTCACCGAGTCGGCCACCAGCAGGCTCGGGTCGGCATCCTTCCAGCGCACCAGCGCAACCGGGGCGGGGAAGCCCAGGTTGGCCCACATGTCCTCGGCCGCAAACGGCGCGAAGATGTTCAGCGCGGTGGCCAGAACCTCGGCGGCCTCGCGGACGGCGGGGTCGCCGGCGCCGGGGCCCGAGTCGATCGCGCGACGGGTCACGTTGGTGAGCTCCATCAGGCGGGCGACCACCACGTTGAACTTATACGACTCGATCAGCGCGGGGGCATCGGCCAGGAAACGGTGGGTTTCGCGGCGCAGGGCGCGGTCACCGTCGTCGGCAATGCTGCCGGACGGGGTGGTCACATCCTTCGAGATCCGCCAGGCGCGGGCGAGGAACTTGGCGGCACCGGCCGGGGACACATCCGCCCAGTCGATATCGTCCTCGGGCGGGCTGGCAAAGGCCATGGTCACGCGCAGGGCGTCGGCACCGTAGGCATCCAGCTCGCCGGCGAACTCCACCAGGTTGCCCTTGGACTTGCTCATCTTGGAGCCGTCCATCAGCACCATGCCCTGGTTCAGCAGCGCGGTGAAGGGCTCCACGAAGTCGACGTAGCCGAGGTCGTGCAGCACCTTGGTGATGAAGCGCGCGTACAGCAGGTGCAGGATCGCGTGCTCGACGCCACCCACGTAGTGGTCGACCGGTGCCCATTTCTTCGCCTCGTTGACGTCGAAGGCCACCTCGTCCGAGTTGGCGGAGAGGAAGCGCAGGAAGTACCAGGACGAGTCCACGAACGTGTCCATGGTGTCCGAGTCGCGCTTGGCAGGCTTGCCACAGGTCGGGCAGGGCACGTTCACCCAGTCTTCTGCGGCACCCAGCGGGCTGGCACCCTTGGCCTGCAGATCCAGGCCCGCGCTCTCGGGCAGACGCACCGGCAGCTCGGAGGAGGGAACTGGAACCTCGCCACAGTCACCACAGTGGATGATCGGGATCGGGGTACCCCAGTAGCGCTGACGCGAGATCAGCCAGTCGCGCAGACGGTAGTTCTTGGATGCGTGACCGAGGCCACGCTCCTCCAGGTCGGCGATGATCGCGGGGATCGACTCGGCCTTGGTCAGGCCGTCGAACTTGCCCGAGTTGATCATCTTGCCGGCGCCGGGCAGCGCGATGCCGCTCTCGGCCGGGTCGACCACGGCGTCCGCGCCATCAACCGGCTCGGTCTCCACCACGATGCGCACGGGCAGGTCGAAGGCCTTGGCGAAGTCCAGGTCACGCTGGTCGTGCGCGGGCACGGCCATGATCGCGCCGTGGCCGTAGTCGGCCAGCACGTAGTCGGAGATCCAGATCGGCAGCTTCTCGCCGTTGACCGGGTTGATCGCAAAGCGGCCGGAGAACAGACCGGTCTTCTCGCGGTCGGTGGCCTGACGCTCGATGTCGTTGGCCTTCTTGACCTCTTCCAGGTAGTCCTGGAACTTCATCCGGGTCTCGGCATCGGCCTCGGCCACCAGCTCGGCGGCCAGGTCGGCATCCGCCGCGACCACCATGAAGGTGGCACCAAACAGGGTGTCCGGGCGGGTGGTGTAGACGGTGATCGGCTCGGCGCGGCCCTCGATCTCGAAGGTCACATCGGCACCGTTGGAACGGCCGACCCAGTTGCGCTGCATGCTCAGCACCTTGGACTGCCAGCCCTCCTCCAGGAGGCTCAGGTCATCCACCAGGCGGTCCGCATAGTCGGTGATCTTGAAGTACCACTGGTTCAGCTTCTTCTTGGTGACCAGTGCGCCACAGCGCTCACAGCGGCCGTCGACCACCTGCTCGTTGGCGAGCACGGTCTGGTCGTTGGGGCACCAGTTAACCGGGCTGTCCTTGCGGTAGGCCAGGCCCTTGTTGAACATCTCCAGGAACAGCCACTGGTTCCAGCGGTAGTACTCGGGGTCGCTGGTGTGGATCTCGCGGCTCCAGTCGAAGGAGGTCGCGTAGCGGCGGAAGGAGGTCTTCTGCTGCTCGATGTTCTGGTAGGTCCACTCGCGCGGGTCGATGCCACGCTTGATGGCCGCGTTTTCCGCGGGCAGACCGAAGGAGTCCCACCCGATCGGGTGCAGCACCGAGAAACCCTGTCCGCGCCAGTAGCGCGCGAGCACGTCGCCCAGCGCGAAGGCTTCGGCGTGACCCATGTGCAGGTCTCCGGAGGGGTACGGGAACATGTCCAGCACGTACTTGCGCGGTGCATCATCGGGTACATCGGCCGTATTGAACGGCGCAAGCTTGTCCCAGATCCCCAGCCAGCGGTCCTGGATGGCGGAGAAGTCGTACTTCTCTTCGATGTTGGGCTCGTTGGTGCTCACAAAACTCTCATTCTCAAGCGAAATCGGGCGGTCGCGGTGCGACGCTCGGTGGCCACTCACGGTGGAGGACAAACGGTTCTAGCAAAAGAACACGTATCCGTCTAGGTTACCGCGGATTGCGGGCTCCCGGGTGCCGAAGCGGGTGTCGATCCGGATGCCCACGGCGAACGGCAAGCTTCGGTTTATCGATCGGCCTCGGCCACGCCCAGCGCCGCCAGCAAAACGCGTGCCTTCAGCCGCGATTCGGCATACTCACGATCGGGATCCGACAGGATCGTAATTCCCCCACCGGCACCGATCCGCGCACACCCGGGTTCCACCAGGATGCTGCGGATGATCATCGAGAGTTCCAGGGATCCGCGCGCGTCCCGGTACCCGAAGGCCCCCGCATATGCCCCGCGCGGCCCGGCCTCCATTTCCGCCAGATGGGTCATCGCGCGGTGCTTCGGGGCACCCGTCATCGATCCCGCCGGGAACGTGGCGCGCAGCAGGTCTCCGACGTGTACGTCCCCGCGCATGGTCGCCTGCACCGTGGACACCAGCTGATGCACCTGCGAGTATGTCTCGACCACGTGCAGCTCCGAGACGGTGACCGAGCCGAGTTCGGCGATTCTTCCCAGATCGTTGCGCATCAGGTCCACGATCATCAGGTTTTCGGCGCGCTCCTTCTCATCCGCACGCACCTCGGCGGCCAGTTCGGCGTCTCGGATCGGATCCGGGTCGCGCCGCCGCGTGCCCTTGACCGGGCGGGTGGTGACCCCGCGTGCGGTGTCCACGGAGAGGAAGGTTTCGGGACTCGAGGAGACCAGCGCGGCGTCGCCAAACCGCAGGTATCCCCCGCGGTCGGTGGGGCTCAGCGTGCGTAGGTGCCGATAGAGCTCGAACGGATCGACGTTGCCCGGCACGGTGACCTCGTTGGTCAGACACAGCTGAAAGGCCTCGCCGGCGGCGATCAGCGTGCGGCAGCGCTCAACCAGCGCGCGGTACTCGGTTCCCGAGTGCCGCCAGGTCGGGTGGGGTGTCTCGGGGGCTGAGGCTGCGGGCGCTGTACCGGCGAGTACCGAGCCGGTGTCCGCGGGTGTGGAAACCAGGTGGGCGGGGTCGACAGCAGTCGGTCCGGCAGCGGCGGTGGCTGGGCCAGCAGTGGCGGTGGCTGGGCCAGCAGCGGCGGCGGTAGCAGCGGCAGCGGCAGCGGCAGCGGCAGCGGCAGCGGCAGCGGCAGCGGACGGATCCTCCCACCTCGGATCGGCCGGCAGATCCTCGCGCTGAATCAGCGTGATGCTGCGGGCGCCATGGTCGAAGGCGAGCATCCGGTTCACCAGCATCCAGCCGGCATCCGGGAGTGCCTCGGCCCGCGATGCGGCGGCGGGTGCGCCCACCAGGTCGGCACCGTACTCATAGCCGAGGAACCCGATCCATCCCCCGCCAAAGCCGGGCACATCCGCGGCGACCAGCGGGAATCCTTCCAGCACCGACTCCAGTACCGCATGCAGGTCCGGCAGTGCCGCCGACGGGGAATACACGCGGGGGTCCCGTCCGGCCTCACGCAGGCTCACGGTGCCGGAGATTCGATCGGCGGTGGCCACCGTGCTGGCGATTCCCAGATAGGAGGGTCCGGAATCCGCTCCGGCACCGGCATCCAGCCAGAAGCAGAGGTCGGCATCACCGATCAGGCCCGGGGCCACCGAGGCGGGATCGATCCACCCCGGCAGCACGCGGGCACTAAAACTCAGGTTCACCCTCAAAGCTTAGCGAGACGACGGCCCACCTACGGACCGCGCGCTAGCTCGCCGAGACCAGGGTTCCCGCCTCGATGCGCAGGTGACGGTCGAAGAGATCGCCGGCGACGTCGGCGTGGGAGATCAGGATGACGGTGCGGCCGTGGGCGCGGGCGACGCCCACCAGGTCGGCGATCAGGGCGGTCGCCAGGTCTCCCTCGACGCTCGCCGTGGGCTCGTCCAGGACAATCACCGGGAACTCGTGCAGCAGGGCCCGCGCCAGGGCCAGACGCTGAGCCTGGCCGCCGGATACCAGTGCACCCCGCTCACCCACGCGGGCGGACAGGCCGCCGCGCTCGCGCACCCAGTCGCCGAGGCCCACCTGGTCGAGGATCAGTTCCAGGTCCTCATCGGTCGCGGTTTCGTGGGCAAACAGCAGGTTCTGACGAATGTCCTCGTCAAAGAGGTATGGCACCTGCTCACACAGGCCGATTTCCGTACGCACGGTATCGGGATGCAGCGCGGAGAGCTCGGTGCCCTGCAACCGGATCGATCCGGTGTAGTCGATGAAGCGCACCAGAGCGTGGGCCAGGGTCGTCTTGCCGGCACCGCTCGGTCCCTCGATCAGCAGGCTCTCGCCCGCCACGATGTTCAGCGAGTCGATGCGCAGCGCGGGTTCGGGGGCACCGGGGTGACGGATCGCGACGTTGGAGAACGACAGCAGATCGGCACCGGCCACCGGCACCAGCTCGGTCGCACCCACCTCGGCGGGCACGTCGGCCGCACGCTCGGCGTCGGTGGCACCGGCGATCCGCTCGGCACTCGAGCGGACCTGACGCCAGGCACCGAGGGCCAGCGGCACGTTGGCTACAACCTCAAACACCGCGAGCGGCACCAGGGCCAGCACGGCCAGTCCGGGGCCCGACAGGCCGCCCTCGTGCAGCACCGGAATCGCGCTGATCATCGCGATCGCAATCGCCACGCCGGTGAATAGGGCCAGGGCCGCCGCGGCGATGCCGGTGCCGCTGGCACGCTTAACCAGCGAGGTCGTGAGGGCCTTGTCCGCCGCGTCCACCCGAGCACGGGCCGCGGGCTCGGCACCGTAGGCCACCAGCACGTCGAGCGCACCGAGGTAGTCCACCAGGGAATCCAGCAGGTTGGCCCGCTGCGGGGCGAGCGAGCGCTCGGCCCGGGCCGCGACCACCGAGATGGCCCAGGCGCTCAGCGCAAAGGTCAGGATCAGTGCAACCGCGAGTCCCAGGGCCGCGCCCGGAGAGAGCAGTGCCACGCCCACAACCGCGATGATCGACACGCCCAGCGCGGTCAGCAGCGGCTGGATCACGCGCAGTCCGAGGTTCTGCATCTCGTCCACGTCCGACACCAGCGTGGACAGCAGGCTACCGCGACGTGAGCGGGCAAGACCGGCCGGGGCGATCGGGAGCAGACGCTCCAGTAGCCCCACCCGGACGGTTTCCAGCTGACGGAAGGCCGCCTCGTGGCTGAACAGACGATCCAGGTAGCGGAAGAAGGCCCGGGCCAGCGCGAAGGCGCGCACCCCCACGATGGCCAGGTTGAGGTACATGATCGGCGGCATCTCGGCCGCGCGGGTGATCAGGTAGGCGCTACACGCCATCAGGGCCACGGTGGCCAGGGCCGATCCGATGGCCGACAAGAGTCCGCCGGTGGCGTACTTGCCGCGCGGTCGCGCGGCCTTCAGCACGTCCCGGGTGGTTACCACCGAGGGGGTCGGGGTCACTGTTGCGCTCATGCGTCCACCTCGATCGGCTCGGCTGCGGGTACGGGGATCGGAACCAGGTCAATCCGGGTGTCGACACCCTCGAGGAAGGCCCCGCGGTGGCTGAGCACCAGCACGGCGGTACCCTCCGCGGCCAGGGTGCGCAGGTTTGTTACCAGGCGCGCCTCGGTGGCGTGATCCAGGGCCGAACTCGGCTCATCCAGGATCAGCACCGCGCAGTCACGTCGACGCATCCGGTACAGCGCCCGGGCGATGCCCACGCGCTGCGCCTGCCCGCCGGAGAGACCGGCACCGGACACACCCAGGTCACGTGTCGCGTCCAGATCATTGGCAACCGCGGTCTCCAGCGCCCAGGCCAGGACGGCGGGGTCGGGATCCGGGTCGCCCAGGGTGACGTTCTCGGCAATGGTTCCGGCGGTCAGGCCGGGACGCTGCGGGGCCCAGGCGAGCCAGTCCCGCTCCCCCGCGGGCACCCCTCGCAGGGACACGCCGTCGCGGGTGATCTCACCGGTAAAGTCGGTGAAGCCCAGCAGCGCGCCGACCAGGCTTGACTTGCCCACGCCGCTCGGACCCGAGAGAACGGTGAGCTTCCCGGGTAGGACCTCGGCGCTGATCGGCTCATGCGACAGCGGCGCGCCGGCCTCGTGCTGGGCGCGCACGGCGGCGAACACCAGTCCGGTGCCCGCGGTCCCGCCGTGAGCAACCGAGGAGGCTGAGCCGATCGAGGTTTCGGGCAGCGTGGCCGCCTCATCGAGAATCGCGAACGCATCCTCGGCGGCGGTCACACCCTCGGCCGCCGCGTGGAAGTTGGTGCCCACGTTGCGCAGCGGGAGGAACACCTCGGGGGCCAGCAACAGCACAAACAGTCCCACCGAGAGCAGCATGCCGCCCTCAACCAGGCGCAGGCCGATGCCCACGGCGACGATCGCGACCGCGAGGCTCGAGGCCAGCTCCAGCACAAAGCCGGAGAGGAAGGTCACCCGCAGCACCTTCATTGTCGCCTGACGATACTCGGTGGTGATGGTGCGCATCCGGTCGGCCTGGCGGTGCTGGCGACCAAAAATCTTCAGGGTTGCGAGGCCGCCGAGCAGGTCGACGAAGCCGCGCGAGAGTTTACCCAGGGTGTCCCACTGGGTGCGCTGGATGGACTGGGTTGCCCATCCCACCAGCGCCATAAAAAACGGAATTAGCGGCAGGGTGACCACCACAACGATGCCCGACACCCAGTCCTGCCACCAGATCACCACCACGAGGATCGGGGTGACCAGGGCGGTCAGGATCAGCTGGGGCAGGTACTTGGCGAAGTAGTCATCCAGCGCATCCATACCGCGGCCCGAGAGGGTCGCGACCGAGATCGATCCGCGCCGGGCCAACCAGCTCGGACCGAGCTTTCGGGTGGCGTCGAGGATCTTGCCGCGCAGCTCGGCCTTGACCCGGCCGGCCGCGCGCATCGAGAGGGTTTCGCTCGCCCACACGGTGAGCGCGCGAACCGCGGCGACCCCCACCAGTGCGCCGAGCCACGGGCCCAGGATGGAGAGCGAGTCTCCATCCAGAGCCCCGGTCACGATCCGGGTGAGAACGGCGGCAAAGCCGATCACACACGCGGTGGTGACCAATCCAATCAGGGTCTGAGCCGCGAGGTAGACGCGGATTGAACGGGCATAGCGCAGCAGGCGGGGGTCAAGCGGACGCATCGTGAGTGGACCCTAGTGGGCCGCGGCCTCGATCGTCGCGTGGGTAATCCGCTTCCGGAAAACCCAGTAGGTCCAGCCCTGGTAGAGCAGGATCAGGGGCAGTGCGATCACGGCCACCCAGCTCATGAACTCCAGCGTGTAGTGCGAGGACGAGGCGTTCTCGATGGTCAGGCTGTTGGTCGCCGGATCGATCGTGGAGGGCATCACGTTCGGGAACAGGGTCACGAACAGGGTCAGCACGGCGGCGGCCACGGTCACCGCGACCGCGGCGAAGCTCAGTCCCTCCTTGCGGAGGTAGTTGAGCGCAACCGCACCGATCAGCGCGACGGCGGCAATCGCCGAGCAGATGATCGTGACGAGCTTGAACTCGGACATGATGATGGTCCAGACCAGGAAGCTGGCCGCAACCACGATGGTAATGATCCCCACCTTGACCGCGAGCTTCTGAGCCCGGGCGTGCAGGTCGCCGTCGGTCTTCAGCAGGATGAAGTACAGACCGCTGAGGAAGAACAGCAGCAGCGTGGTGACACCACCCAGCAGCGCATACGGGTTCAGCAGGTTCCAGAAGCCACCCACGTAGTCGAAGTGCTCGTTCAGCGGAACGCCGCGTACGACGTTGGCGAAGGCGACACCCCAGAGCAGTGCGGGGATGACCGACCCGATGAAGATCATCGTGTCGAAGGAGCGCTTCCAGCTCTCGTGCTTGCGCTGGTGGCGGTACTCGAAGGAGACACCGCGCAGAATCAGCGCAATCAGGATGAGGAACAGGGGCAGATAGAACCCGGCGAACAGGGTCGCGTACCACTCGGGGAACGCGGCGAACAGACACGCACCGGCCACGATGACCCAGGTCTCGTTGAGATCCCAGACCGGACCGATGGTGTTAATCAGGACGCGACGCTCGGAATCGTTTTTCCCGAGGAAGGGCAGCGAGATGCCCACACCGAAGTCGAAGCCGTCGAGGATGAAGTAGCCGATGAACAGGGCACCGACGATCCAGAACCAAAGCTGTGCAAGATCCATGATGGTTTCCCTTTACCTAGTAGACCGTCGCGGTGGGCACCGGAGTGTCCGAACCGTCGTCTGCGGTTTCCACCGGCGCGGGGCCGGCAATGGCTGCCTTACGGATCAGGCCGAACTCGACCACGGCGAGTGCACCGTAGACAATGGTAAATCCGATCAGGGAGAGGAGCACCTGGAACCCGGTGAGCTCGGGCGATACGGCGTCCTTGGTTTTCAGCAGGCCAAACACGATCCAGGGCTGTCGGCCCATCTCGGTGAAGACCCAACCCACGGACATGGCCAGCAGCGATGCCGGGAAGGACCAGATGGCCACGCGCCAGACCCAGCGCTTGGGGTTGCGTCCCTTGCGGGTCACAAACAGGCCCACGGCGGCGACGAGCATGTGGAACAGGCCCAGTCCGATCATCCAGCGGAACGCCCAGTAGGTGATCCAGATGGTCGGCGAGTAGGTGTCCGGACCGTACTGCTGCGAGTACTGAGCCTGCAGGTCGCGGATACCCTCAACGGTTCCATCGAAGGAGTGGGTGGAGAGCAGGGACAGCAGGTAGGGCACGCGGATCGAGAACAGCTCGTGCTGTCCGTCCGGGGTACCAAACGTGAAGATCGAGAAGGAGGCGTTTGCTCCCGTGGCGGTGTTGTACAGCGCCTCGGCGGCGGCCATCTTCATCGGCTGGGTCTGCACCATGGCCAGGGACAGCTGGTCACCAAAGAACATGGTGCCGGCACCGGCGATCAGCATCATCCACAGACCGAACTTCAGCGCCGGGCGCATGGTGTCCAGGTGCTGGTTACGCGACAGGTGGTAGGCGGCTACGGCGACGATCAGACCAGCACTCACCATGAAACACGCGGCGATGGTGTGCGGGAACGCGGCCAGGGCCACCTTATTGGTGAGCAGCTCGCCGATGCTGGTGAGCTCGGCCCGGCCCTTCTCGGCGTTCATCTGGTAGCCGACGGGGTTCTGCATGAACGCGTTGGCGGCGATGATGAAGTACGCGGACAGTGCGGTTGCGAAGGCCACACACCAGATCGAGGCGAGGTGGAGCTTGGGCGAGAGTTTATTCCAGCCGAAGATCCAGACACCGATGAAGGTGGCCTCAAAGAAGAAGGCGAGCAGACCCTCGAGGGCCAGCGGGGCGCCAAACACGTCGCCGACGAAGCGGGAGTAGTTGGACCAGTTCATCCCGAACTGGAATTCCTGCACGATACCGGTGACCACACCCATGGCGAAGTTGATCATGAAGATCTTGCCGAAGAACTGGGTGAGCTGCAGGTAGTGCACCTTACCGGTCCGCACCCATGCGGTCTGGAAGATCGCCACGGTGGTGGCCAACCCGATCGTCAAGGGGACAAACAGGAAGTGGTACACCGTGGTGAGACCGAACTGCCACCGGGACAGTATCAGCGGATCGAGTATTTCGTTCATGTCACAAACGCTCCTGGTTTACGCAAGACAACTACGTGGACTATGCGACCGTCAGCTCCGTGCAGGGAGGTAATTCCTGTGGTACGACCTGTCTTGTTGACCTCAGATTAGCATGATTTAGCCCTGTGGTCTGACCACACATTTCGCATACTCACCGACACGGTGTCGCAATCCCCGGAACGGGTGACGGAAGCTCCCCTAAACGGGGCACAGATGCGGCGGAAGAGGGTGCGGTTACCGTAGATTGGACGAGTGAACGATTTTCTCGGCGGCCTGCTCGACCTTGTCCAGAGCGTAGATCCGGTGCTGCGCACGCTGCTCGCCGGGATCGGCATGATGCTGGAGACCAGCGTCCTGGTCGGCCTGATCGTCCCCGGCGACACGATCGTGATCATCGCCTCGACCGCGGTGTCCAATCCGGTGGAGTTCATCGCGATGGTCCTGGCGATCATCGTCGGCGCGCTGCTGGGGGAATCGATTGGTTTCTGGTTGGGCCGCACCTTCGGTCCGGCTATCCGCCGCTCCTGGGTGGGGCGCAAGATCGGGGAAAAGAACTGGCAACGCGCCGAACTCTACCTCGATCGCCGCGGCGGTATCGCGGTGTTTCTCTCACGGTTTCTCCCGGTCCTTCACTCGCTCATCCCACTCACGGTGGGCATGAGTCGTATGACCTATCGTCGCTTCCTTGCCTGGACGATTCCCGCATGCGTGATCTGGGCGGGTGCCTACGTCGGCGTGGCCTCGGCCGCGGCCGGTGGGTACCGGCAGTTGGCCGATCGACTCCACGGTGCCGGTTACATTTTTGTGGGCGTCATCGCCGCGTTCCTGGTGGCGGTCTGGGGCATCAAAAAACTTATCGGACGCGGCGAGGCGAAGCATTTGGACCTCCCCGAGGACCCGACCGACCCCAAAGCATGACAGAATTGAACCGTGCCCACGCCTGACCACGACGACACCGCACGTCACTCCCCCTCCGCGATGGTCTCGGCAACCATTCATCGCGCCGCCCGAATTGACGATGCCATTCTCGCCTGGCGAGAACGCCGCGGCCGCAAGCGCGGCTGGCGGGGAACCGTGGTCCCCTACACCGGGTACGGCTCGACCACCTGGGTGCGCGTGCTGTGTCGAGTGCTCCTCAGTGGAAGCACCACCCACCCGCAAACCCGCGAGCAGGATTCCTCCCGGCGCATTCGCGGCTGGCGCTCGTTCATCACCGTGCCGGTGGTGGACGCCGAGGTGATCGTCACCGTCGCCGGGGTGGAACACCGCCTCAGCGCCGACCGTGGCGGACTGATCGACGCGGTCATTCCCGCCGAGCTTGAGCCAGGTTGGCAGCAGATTACGCTCACCACCGAGGGGCACGAACCGGTGTCCGCCGACGTCTTTATCGTTGATCCCGAGGCACGCTTCGGGGTCATCTGCGACGTGGATGACACGGTCATGGTCACGGCCCTGCCGCGTCCGCTGGTCGCCGCCTGGAACACCTTTGTGCTGGATGAGCACGCCCGCGTCCCGGTTCCCGGCATGGCGGTGTTCCTGGACCGCATGGTGCGAGCCCGCCCCGGCTCCCCCATCATCTACCTCTCCACCGGTGCCTGGAATGTGGCCCCGACCCTGAACCGGTTCATGTCACGGAACCTGTATCCGGCCGGCGCGCTGCTGCTCACCGACTGGGGTCCCACCGTGGACCGCTGGTTCCGTAGCGGCCGCGACCACAAGGTGCAGAACCTCGACCGGCTCGCCAGCGAGTTCCCCAATATCCGCTGGCTCCTGGTTGGCGACGATGGTCAGCACGATGAGGACCTCTACCGCGACTTCTCCCAGGCTCATCCGGGCCAGGTGCGGGCCATCGCGATCCGACGCATGTCGACCGGTGAGGCCGTGCTGGCCGGCGGTCGCAGCCGTCACGACGATGTGGAAGACAGCGAGAGTGACGGCGTGCTGCGCCTCTCGGCACCCGACGGCGCCGGACTGCTGGCGCTGCTGAAGAACGCGCACCTGCCCGACTAGCCGGAACGCGGCACATGCCGAGGGCGGAATGCGTTTACCTCTTGACGCATGTTCACGGCGCGCGCCTAATCCGACGCGCCCCGCGTCGCCGAAGCATTCATCCGATATTCTGGGGGCATGCGCCTGACCTCTCTGATCCGCACCAGTTCGCGGATTCCCCTGCTTCAGGCGCTCAAGACGTCCATCGCCACCGTGCTTGCCTGGTTCGCCGCCTCGGCGGTGCTGCCCTCACAGATGCCCGTGTTTGCGGCGGTGGGCGCGCTGCTGGTAGTCCAACCGAGCCTGCACCAGTCGGCCGGTAAGGCAATCGAGCGCAGCATCGGCGTGATCGGCGGCGTGCTGATCGCCACCGGCGTCAACCTGGTGTTTGGCCTGCAGAGCTGGGCGATCCTCCTGGCCATCGTGATCTCGATCATGCTGGCCTGGGTCTTCCGACTCTCCCCCGGATCCTCGAACCAGATCCCGATCTCGGCGATGCTGGTACTGGCGATCGGCGGGGCGACCCCCGACTACGCCTGGCATCGAATCCTGGAGACCCTGATCGGTGTGGCGATCGGTTTTGTGGTCAATGCGGCGATCGTGCCCCCGGTGATCCTCGCCCCGGCCCAGCGCGAGGCCGCCCAGCTGGCCCAGTCGGTGGCGGCGCAGCTGGATGATCTGGCCGCGGCGCTTCCGGCTCAGCAGAGCCGTGCCGAGCTGGACTCGCTGATGATCTCGGCCCGGCTGCTGCGTCCGATGCGCGATAAGGCCCTGGCGGCGATTCGTGTGGGTGAGGAGTCACTCACCATGAACCCACGCCGCAGCAATCACCGGGATCGCCTCAACGAGACCAAGGCACTGATCCACACCCTCAGCGCACTGACCAACCGGGTTGTGGGCATGAGTCGCGCGTTCCACGACCACTACGATGACGGCCTGCGTGATGAACCCACCGTGCGTGCGATCGCCCAGGAACTCTCTCGCGCCGCCCATGACCTGCGCCTGCTCGCCGATGCCCGCATCCTCGACGGTCGCGATCCCGAGCTCTCGGTCCCGATCGAGGAACCCATGCTCACCGCGCCGATCACGATCCACAAGCCCAATCCGCTGCACTGGATCCTGATCGGCTCCCTGATGGAAGACCTCCGCCGCATCCGCGAGGAAATCACCGGGGACGCGTAGGCTCCGAGTCCCCGAGTCCCCGAGTCCGGTTATGCGCCGCCTCGGGATCGAGACCCAGCCGCGTAGCTCCGGTTATCCGATGGTGGGGTCGGCGTCGCGGTAGTACCAGCGGCCGTTTTCGCGGGTAAAGTGGCTGCGTTCGTGCTGGGTGCCCTTGCCGTCCGGGGAGCGGTAGTAGGCGGTGAATTCGACCGTGCCGACGCGGTCCAGCGGGCCGCCGGCGCTGGTGCCCTCGATGTCCAGGCGATACCAGCGCAGGTCGGGGTCGAGCTCGAGGGAACCGGGACGGGTATGCGGGTGCCAGGTGTGCAGCAGATAGTCCACATCGCCCACCGCAAACGCCGAGAAGCGCGAGCGCATCAGCGCCTCGGCCGTGGCCGCCGGGGTGCCCGCATGGGCGCGACCGCAGCACTCACCATAGGTGAGACCGCTCAGGCACGGGCAGCGCAGTGTGGGATCCATGCCCCAATTCTCCCACGATGTCCCCGCCAGCGGATAACATCTCTGGAAAGGGGGTATCGCATGTGTGGACGCTTTGCCATGGATGGTGAGATCAACAACATGATCGTCGAGTTCATCGAGGAGACCGGACGCGCCCCGGCCGAGTGGCGGCCGTCCTGGCAGCCCTCCTGGAACATCGCCCCGACCCAGCAGATCCCGATCCTGCTCGAGGCCACCCGGCCCGAACTCAATCGCGAGCTGCGCTTCGAGAGCGCATCCTGGTCGCTGGTCCCCCGCTGGTCGGAGACGCTGCGCCCGAAGTTCCCCACGTTTAATGCGCGGATCGAGACAGCCGCCGAAAAGCCCACGTTTCGGGCCGCGGTCAGGCATCAACGCGCCGTGGTGTTTGCCACCGGCTACTACGAGTGGCGCACCGAAGGCGGAGTCAAGGTGCCCTATTTCATCCGTCCCGCGACCCAGGAGATCACCGCGTTTGCCGGGCTCTACTCCTGGTGGCCGGACCCCGCGCTCCCGGAGAGTGATCCGGCGCGCTGGCACCTCACCGCGACCATCCTGACCCAGCCCACCGCTCCCAACCTGGCCGAGATTCACGACCGCAATCCGGTATTCCTCCCCCGGGAGCTGTGGCTACCCTGGATCGACAGCACCGTCGCCGGCGACGCCGCCCTGCTCGGCACCGTGGCCGAGGCCGGTTCCGCCTGGGCGCGGGAGTTTCGTGTGGATCGGGTCGGGCCGGTCCGCGGAAACGGCCCCGAACTCATCGACCCGCTGGCCGCCTAGCGGCACCCACGAACGTCAAAAATCGTCATCCCCGCGGACCCCGCAAGCCTGCGGAACAAAATCCACGGGGGTCGCGTTAGACTGATCGAGTGCTCCGGGGTCGGTGTAATTCCGAACCGGCGGTGATAGTCCGCGAACCGCATGGGAAACTTTGTGGCCGAATCGGTGAAATTCCGATACCGACAGTGAGAGTCTGGATGAGAGAAGCACGCTTTGGTGTTTGTTGACGTTTAGCATTCCCTTGGTATTTCCCCCGCAGTTTCGCACGCGGAAGGAGAAAAACCATTGAACGTCATCACCTGGCTCTTTGACGCCCAGCTTCACATCGGATCCCAGACGATCCTCTGGCGCGAAATCATCGGCAACGTCTTCGGGCTGATCTGCGCGATCGGCGGCATGCGTCGCAAGTCCTGGGCTTGGCCGGTCGGTATCATCGGCAACCTGCTGCTGCTCACGGTGTTCCTGGGCGCTGTGTTCCACACCCCGAACCCCACAAACCTGCTGGGTCAGGCCGGACGACAGATCATGTTCCTGATCGTCGCCGTGTACGGCTGGATCCGCTGGCATCAGTCCCGCGGGGGCCAGGCCGTGGCGATCTCGCCGCGCTGGGCCAGCGGGAAGCAGCGCATCTTCCTGGTGGTCGCCCTGGTGGGTGGCACCGCGATCCTCACGCCGGTGTTCCGCGCGCTGGGATCCTTCGAGCCGGTCTGGGCCGACGCCTGGATCTTCATGGGCTCGCTGCTCGCCACCTACGGGATGGCCCGCGGGTGGGTCGAGTTCTGGCTGATCTGGGTTGCCGTGGACGCCGTGGGTGTGCCGCTGCTGGTCAGCGCCGGCTACTACGCCTCGGCGTTTATGTACCTGTTCTACGGAGCCTTCACGCTGATCGGATTCTTTGTCTGGTGGCGGATCAACCGGGTCGAGTCGGCCGCCCGCGCGCTCCTCGACACCGATTCGGCCATGCCGGTGCTGCGCGGCTAGCCACGAGCAAGCTCGGCGGTGATCAGGTTGATCGCCGTCGAGTCGTGTGCCAACCGGATTATCTCCAGGTTCGCATGAAGCTGCTCGGGCTGTACCGCCCCAATCACCACGCCGGCAACGTCCTCGTGGTGGAGAGTCCAGGCCTGGGCGACCTGTTCTGGGCCCACCCCGAGCGCACCCGATGCGCGCCTGAGCGCCCGCAGCGAAGCGCGCAGCTCGGCCAGGCCGGGGATATCTCGCCCCTGATCGCTCGGCTCGTTGTCGAATTCCTCCCCCGTGACATCGGGCGCATCCTCAAAGGGCGGAGCCCAGGCGATCTGGGCGATCCCCAGTTCGCGAGTCGCGGGCAGGACCTCGGGCTCAATCGCGCGCCACAGCGGTGAGTACAGGGCGAGGTTGGACACCAGCCGAATGCCCAGGTCCTCGGCCATCGCGTAGCCGGCCCGCAGCTGCTCGGCGTTCCACTCGCTCACCCCGATGAAGCGCGCCTTACCGACCCGCACCACCTCGGCGAACGCCCGCATGGTCTCCTCCAGCGGGGTATCCACATCGAACCGGTGCGCCTGATAGACATCCACGTAGTCGGTACCCAAACGGATGAGTGACTCGTCGATCGAGGCCTGGATCTGCGCCCCGGACAGCCCTCGGTCGGGTCGCCGCAGCCGGTCTCCGGGCCAATACACCCGAGTGAAAATCTCCAGGCTGTCTCGCCGCTCATGTTTCAGGACTCGGCGCATCAGATCCTCGGCGGTGCCATCGGCGTTATCGCAGGTGTCGAAGGTGGTGATGCCCGCATCGAGCGCGGCGCAGATTGTTTCCATCGCCACGGCCTCGTCGGGAAGCCGGGGGTGGGTGAGCCAGTTGCCGTAGATCAGTTCCGAAACGGCGAGCGAGGTGTCGCCGATGTAGGTTTTCAACATACGGCTAACAGTAGTTAGTCGATGACCATTAAAAGCTGGGAATTTGCCCGATTTCCGCGTCAAATAGCCCGTCTCCGTTATGAAATATCGGTTTTTCGACGCGCCGATCATCGCCGTCGAGATTCATGTATAACTTTCCCTTGTCGAGAACTAACACCCGTTAGTTCAGAAGTTCAGCAAAGGAAAACTCATGCGCCTCAAACGCCACACCCTGATCGGGGCGGCGACGGCGGTCGCGACCGCGGTCGCCCTCGTCGCCGGCTCACTTCTCCCCACCTCCGCCGCCCTCGCCGATCCCCCGGACTTCCCCGCGGTAGCGGATGCCTGGATGAACATCGGCGACGCCGCATCCTGGTCCCAGGGCACCCAGTACTACCAGTTCATCGATAGCGTGCGCCACGCGGCCGGGCATGACTACCGCCCCGGAGTACTCGAATCCACCCGCACCGATGGCCTCATCCGAGTCACTCTCGGGGCCGGCAACACCCGGGTCATCCTGTGGCTCACCGCGGGCAACCTCTACCTGCGCGGATTCACCGCCGCGAACGGTGCCACGTTTGGATTCGGTGACTACGACCTGCGCGGCGAGTTACTCACCCGCCACCTCCTGCATGGCACCTATGAGCGACTCGCGTTTGACAGCGACTACACGTCGCTGGCCCAGGCCTCGGGACGCAACCGCGACACCATGCCGCTGTCCTTCGGCGGAATCCGTGGAGCGGTCCTGGATCTTGGCGGCGCGACCACGGCGTCCGGACACCAGCGTCCGGTGATCGCCCGTGGACTCCTACTGCTGGTTCAGTTCGTCTCCGAGGCCGCCCGCTTCTACGAGATCTACGGCGTCATGTGGCGCATGATGGCAACCCCCGACACCCTACTGGGCCTCACCCCGTTCCAGATGACCCTGGAGAACAACTGGGGCAGCATCTCTAATTTTGGGCATCAGATCAGCAATAATCCGGCCACGCCGCCACTTCGGATCGGAACCGGAATCACGGTTTCCACGTTCCTTCACGTGGCGAATTTGATCGCGATCCTCTTTGTGGGAACCGGCACATTTGCCGGCACCGAGAGCGGAAATCCCTCGCGGACCGAGCTCTAGTCACCACACACCTGGCGGATGGCGTTGCGCACCAGCGCCCGCTCATCCAGCCAGGGGAACCCGGGAATCGTTGTCATCAGCACGGTGATTCCGTGGAGGGCAGCAAACAGGGTCTGCGCGCTGAGCATGAGGTCCGCCTCCGAGGCCTTCGCCCCGGCGGGGGTATCGCGGATGGCGCTCAGCAGGACGCGAAAGGCGCGCAGACCCTCGTCGTAGCGGTGCGGCGGGGTGGCCACATTCTGCGCCGCGCGCTCGAACATGATCGCGTACTGCCCCGGATTTTCCCGGGCAAAACGAAGATAGCTCAGGCCCAGCTCATCCACGCCCTCGATGCCACCACTCGTCTGGGCCGCGGTGACCTCAAGCGCCTCCCGGAAGCGGGTGAACGAGCGGGTGACCACGATATCGAGAATTGCGTCTCGGTCGTCAAAGTGTGGGTAGATCGACGGGGCGGCGATACCCGCCTCACGGGCGATCGCCCGGAGGGTGAGCGCCTCACTGGACCCGGTCGTGGCCAGCAGCCGTTCGGCGGCGTCGAGGATTTCGGTGCGGAGATTGGACCCGAAGCCACGCTTATTGGCGATCCGATCCGATGACGTTCCAGTACCCATGCTGTCAGTCTACTGAGTGCGGGGTTGCGACCCCTCGCCGAACGTAGACTTACACGTGTTAGTTTACGAATGGAGACCCCATGATCAAGTTCACCATCCTCATCCGCCGCAACCCCGCGCTGACCCATGAGGAGTTCATTACCTACCATCGAGACCGGCATGCCCCGCTCTTCATGTCGCTGGACTGCGTGCGCGATAATGTCCGCCGCTACGTGCAACAGCACGGCCTCCCGGTCGCACTGCCGGGGCTTCCGCCGGTGACCTTCGACGGGGCCACCGAGCTGTGGTTCGACGACTTGGAGGGCATCGGTCGGGTGTTCGAAGACCCCGAATACCTGGCGATCATTCGCCCAGATGAGGAGCGCTTCATCAACCTGCTGGGCTGTGAATTTTTGGTCACCGAGGAGCACTTGGTCCACCCCGGCGCCTAGGGCAACACACGGGGCTCGGCCGCTTCATCGCACAGACGAAGCGGTCGAGCCTTCGGTTTCCCCTCCGGGACTAGCAGGCCCCCGCTTGACGCACCTCGATCAGGGCACCGTCGATGTCGGCGGCGGTCAGCACGTCGGCGCGCGAGTAGACCAGGTGTCCCCCGCGATAGATCAGCGTGGTCGGGATCGAACGCACACCCAGTTTCTGGGCGAGCTCAGGCTGGGCGACGGTGTCCACCGAACCGTAGAACACATCCGGGTGCGCCGCCGAGGAGGCCCGAAACACATCGGCAAAGGCCAGACAGGGCCCACACCAGGCGGCCCACAGGTCAAGAATCACCAGGCGGTTGGATTCAAGAACGGATTCGAAGGACTCGGTGGTCACCGGCGTTACGGACATGGTTCCATGCTAAACCCGCCGCCATACCTCGGTGCACGAGCGTGCACCCCGCCGCCGGGGCGCGGGGGCGCTGCGCTAGGGTGGGGGTTCGTTTATCCGGGAGCGCCCCGGCGCGGTAAGGGAGCAGCAGCATGACACAGCAGATTCGGGTCGGCATCGTGGGGTACGGAAACCTCGGACGCGGGGTCGAGGCCGCGCTCTCCCTGAACCCGGATCTGGAACTCGTGGGCGTCTTTACCCGGCGCGATCCCGAAACCCTGATCCCAGCCCGCCCCGAGACTCGGGTGTTCGGAATCGATGCCCTGGACGGCCTCGAGGACCGGATCGACGTCCTCATCCTCTGCGGCGGCTCCAAGGACGACCTGCCGGTCCACGGCCCCGAACTCGCCGCCCGGTTCAGCACGGTGGACAGCTTTGACACCCACGCCCGCGTGCCCGAGTACTTTGCGGCGATGGATGCCGCGACCTCCGGCGAGCGCGTGGCGATTATCTCGGTGGGCTGGGATCCCGGCCTGTTCTCGATCAACCGGCTGTACGGCGAGGCGATCCTCCCCGACGGTGATACCCATACGTTCTGGGGCCGGGGCCTCAGCCAGGGACACTCGGACGCGATCCGCCGCATCCCCGGTGTCGCCGCGGGCGTGCAGTACACGATTCCCTCCGAGGAGGCGATTTCCCGGGTTCGCTCCGGCGAGCGCCCGACCCTCTCCACCCGGGACAAGCACACCCGTGAGTGCGTGATCGTGCTGGAGGACGGCGCCGATGAGGAAGCCATTCGCCGGGCGATCACCACCATGCCGCACTACTTCGACGAGTATGACACCACGGTCACCGTGATCGACGGCGAGGAGTTCAACCGGGAGCACCGGGCGATGCCTCACGGCGGGTTTGTGATCCGCAGCGGGCAGTCGTCCCCGGGAACCTCCCAGGTGATCGAATACCGGCTCGCCCTGGACTCCAATCCCGAGTTCACCGCGAGCGTACTGGTGGCCTACGCCCGCGCCGCCGCAAGGCTGCGCGCCCGGGGACAGTTTGGTGCCCACTCGGTGCTGGATATCGCCCCGGCGCTGCTCTCCCCGGACTCCCCCGAGACGCTGCGAGCACGCCTGCTCTAGCCCGGTGTTAAGAGCGCGTTAAGAAAGCGCAGTGTGGTGTCAGGACGGCGTTAAGACGATCCCTACACGATCCGTTCCCGAGGTTACCTAGAGAGGCAACCCGCCCGAACCGTTCGGGACCGGGGGTTCCGTCTCGGGAGATTTTCGTGTTAGACATCCTCTTTATCGGCATCACCATCGCGTTCTGCGCGCTGTGTGCGTGGGCCGCTCGTGGAATCGAGAAGCTATGAGCCTCGACTCCATCACCGGACTCGTTCTGATTGTCCTGGCCCTCGGTTATCTGACCGTGGCCCTGCTGCACCCGGAGCGCTTCTGATGGCCGCGCTGATCCCGGGGATCCTGCAGATCCTCCTCGTTTTCGCCGCACTCGCGCTCTGCTACCGCCCGCTGGGCGACTACATGGCGCGGGTGTTCACCACGACGAGCCACTGGCGGGTAGAGCGAGCGATCTATCGCCTCGGAGGCATCAACCCCGACGCCGAACAGGGCTGGCGCTCCTACCTGCGCTCGCTGCTGTGGTTCTCGCTGGTTTCCATCCTGCTGCTCTACCTGATCGTGCGCACCCAGTCGGTGCTGCCCTTCGCCGGTGGACACACCGGGCTGACCCCCGACCAGGCCTGGAACACGGCCGTATCCTTTGTGACCAACACCAACTGGCAGTCCTACTCCGGTGAGGCCGCGCTCGGCGTGACCGCGCAGGCCGTAGGTCTGGCCGTCCAGAACTTCCTCTCCGCCGCGGTGGGTATCGCCGTGGCCGTCGCGCTGTTCCGCGGCCTGGCCCGCACCGAAACCAGCCAGCTGGGCAACTTCTGGGTGGACCTGGTGCGCGGCAGCGTGCGCATCCTGCTGCCGCTGTCAACGGTCTTCGCGATTGTGCTGCTGGCCGGTGGCGTGGTTCAGAACCTCGCCGACCCGGTCACCGTGCACACCCTCGGCGGCGCGGTTCAGCACATCCCCGGCGGAACGGTGGCCTCCCAGGAGGCGATCAAGAACCTCGGAACCAACGGTGGCGGCTACTTCAACGCCAACGCCGCCCACCCCTTCGAGAACCCCAGCGCCTGGACCAACCTGCTGCAGGTGTTCCTGATGCTGCTGATCCCGGTGGCCCTGACCCGCACCTTCGGCGTGATGATCGGCAGCAAGAAGCACGGCTACGCGATCCTCTCGGCCATGGGTATCCTCTACATCGCCTCCCTGGCCGGCGTTATCGCCTCCGAACTGGTCAACGCCAGCGGAGCCCTGCACGCCGCCGGTTCGGCGCTCGAAGGCAAGGAGCTGCGCTTCGGCGTGATCGGCTCGGACTTCTTCGCGGTCAGCACCACGATGACCTCGACCGGTGCCACCGACGCCGCACACTCAAGCTTCACCCCGCTGGGTGGCGGACTGCTGGTGCTCAACATGGTGCTCGGTGAGATCTCCCCCGGTGGTGTCGGATCGGGCATGTACGGCATGCTGATGATCGCGATCCTCTCGGTCTTCATCGCCGGCCTGATGGTTGGACGCACCCCCGAATACCTGGGCAAGAAGATCGGCCCCAGCCAGATGAAGCTCGCCTCGCTGGCCATCCTGGTGATGCCCGCGACCGTGCTGATCGGCACCGCGGTGGCCTTCTCGCTGCCCAGCGTGCGCGCCTCCCTCAGCACCAGCGGGCCCCACGGCCTGACCGAGCTGCTGTACGCGTTTGTCTCGGCGGCCAATAACAACGGTTCGGCCTTCGCCGGGCTGAGCGCCAACACCCCGGTGCTCAACGTGATGCTGGGCCTGGTGATGCTCGCCGGTAGATTCCTGCCGATCATCCTGGTCCTCGCCCTCGCCAGCACCTTCGCCGAGCAGCGCCGCGTGCCAGATACCGCCGGTACCCTGCCGACCCACCGTCCGCTCTTCATCGGCGTGATGGCCGGTGTGGCACTGCTGGTGTCCGCACTGACCTTCCTGCCGGCCCTGGCGCTCGGCCCGATCGCCGAGGCGCTCGGCTAATGACTACCCCCACCACAGAAACAACCTCGGATCCTCTAGGGAGCACCGTGTCCACGTCCACCACTACCTCAGCAAAGCCATCCGCGGCGGCCACCGCCCGCACCAGCGGCGGCGCGTTTAGCCCCCGCCAGATGGTGTCCTCCATCCCCGCGGCCCTGCGCAAGCTCGACCCGCGCATCATGATCAAGACCCCGGTCATGTTCCTGGTCGAGGTGGGTGCAGCCTTCACGACCGTGATGGCAATCATCAGCCCGAGCCTGTTCGCCTGGGGCATCGCGATCTGGCTGTGGCTCACCGTGGTCTTTGCCAACCTGGCCGAGGCCGTGGCCGAGGGCCGCGGCCGGGCCCAGGCCGACTCGCTGCGTGCCGCCCGTACCACCACGACCGCGGCGCGGCTGGACGCCGGCGGTCACATCGAGATTGTCCCGGCGACCGCGCTGCGCCGCGACGACCGGGTGCGCGTTCGGGCCGGAGAGGTCATCCCCGGCGACGGCGACGTGATCGAGGGTGCCGCGACCGTGGACGAGTCCGCGGTGACCGGCGAATCCGCCCCGGTGATCCGCGAGTCCGGTGGCGACCGCTGTGCCGTGACCGGCGGCACCCGGGTGCTCTCGGACACCATCATCGTGCAGATCACCAGCGAACCCGGCGAAACCTTCCTCGACCGGATGATCGCCCTGGTCGAGGGGGCCACCCGGCAAAAGACCCCCAACGAGATCGCGCTGAACATCCTGCTGGCCGTGCTGACCATCATCTTCCTGCTGGTGATCCTCAATCTCCAGCCGCTGGCGATCTTCTCCGGGGCCCGGCAGTCGCTCATCGTCCTGACCGCGCTGCTGGTCTGCCTGATCCCCACCACGATCGGCGCGCTACTCTCGGCCATCGGTATCGCCGGGATGGACCGTCTGGTTCAGCGCGGCGTGCTGGCTCGCTCGGGCCGTGCGGTCGAGGCCGCAGGCGACGTCAGCACCCTGCTGCTGGATAAGACCGGCACGATCACCGAGGGTGACCGCAAGGCCACCGGCCTGCTGCCCGTGACCGGCGTGAGCGCCGATGATCTGGCCCGCGCCGCCCGCCTCTCATCCCTCGCCGACGAAACCCCCGAGGGCCGCTCGGTGGTGACCTATGCCGAGGAGCAGTTCCCCGCCCAGAGCGCGATCGCCGCCCCGGCCGACGCCGAGTTTGTGCCCTTCCAGGCCAAGACCCGGATGAGCGCGATCGTGTTGCCCACCGGCGAGAAGATCGTCAAGGGTGCCACCAACGAGGTCCTGGCCTGGGTCGAGGCGCATGAGGGCACCGTGCCCGCCGATGCGCGCACCATCGCCGATGAGGTCTCCGCCGGGGGTGGCACCGCCCTGGTGGTGGCCACCCACGCCCCCGAGATGCCCGCCCGGGTGCTCGGCGTGATCCGCCTGTCGGACATCGTCAAGGCCGGCATGCCCGAGCGCTTTGCTCGACTGCGGGCGATGGGGATCCGCACGGTCATGATCACCGGTGACAACCGGCTGACCGCGCAGGCCATCGCCGCCGAGGCCGGGGTTGATGACTTCCTGGCCGAGGCGACCCCCGAGGATAAGCTCGCCCTGATCCGCCGCGAACAGGAGGGTGGCCACCTGGTCGCCATGACCGGTGACGGTACCAACGACGCCCCGGCCCTCGCCCAAGCCGACGTGGGTGTCGCGATGAACACCGGCACCTCCGCCGCCAAGGAGGCGGGCAACATGGTGGACCTCGACTCGGACCCCACCAAGCTGATCGAGATTGTCGAGATCGGCAAGCAGTTGCTCATCACCCGCGGCGCGCTCACCACCTTCTCGATTGCCAACGACGTGGCCAAGTACTTCGCGGTGATCCCGGCCATGTTTGTGGCCGCGTTCCCGGGCCTTGCGGCGCTCAACATCATGGGCCTGCACTCCCCCGAGTCGGCGATCCTCTCGGCGGTGATCTTCAACGCCCTGGTCATCATCGTGCTCATCCCGCTGGCCCTGCGCGGCGTGCGCTACCGTCCCCAGGCGGCGGCCAAGCTGCTCGGCCACAACCTGCTCGTGTTTGGTGTGGGCGGGCTGATCATCCCCTTCCTCGGGATCAAGGTCATCGACCTCATCCTGACCCTCATCCCCGGTCTGAACTAAGGCTTAAGAACATGTCTGCATCCTCCTCACTGCGCTCCTTCGGGACCGCGCTGCGCACCCTCCTGGTGCTCACGGTCCTGCTGGGTATCCTCTACCCGGCGGCCATCCTCCTGGTGGGACGGGCTATGCCCGCGGCCGCCGACGGCTCGCTGGTTTCCGACCATGGCAAAGTGGTGGGATCCTCGCTGATCGGCCAGGACTTCACCGGTGACACCTGGTTCAACCCGCGCCCCTCGGCGGGCAAGTACGACGCCCTGAACTCCGGTGCCTCCAACCTCGCCCCCACCTCCAAGGACCTGGCCAAGCAGATCGACGATCTGCGCGCCCAGGTGGCCAAAACCGAGAACGTGTCCCCGGAGAAGGTTCCCGCCGATGCGCTGACAGCCAGCGCGTCGGGCCTCGACCCGGACATCTCCCCGGAGTACGCTCGGCTACAGAGCGCACGCGTGGCCGCCGCCCGTCACCTCTCCGAGGAGACCGTGGCCAGACTCGTGCGCGAACACACCGAGGAACCGCTACTGGGGTTCATCGGCGTCCCAACCGTCAACGTGCTGGAGCTGAACCTGGCTCTTGAGCATGCCGCAGGAAGCGAGGCTCAGTGAGCGAACGGGTAGCCCGTGGCACCCTCAAGGTCTACCTCGGTTTCGCGCCGGGCGTGGGAAAAACCTTCACCATGTTGAAGGATGCCCACGACCGGCACGCGGCCGGGGTCGACGTGGTGGTGGGGCTGATCGAGGACCACGGTCGGGAGCGCACCCGCGAGCTGCGGGCGGGCATCCCGGCGATTCCGCTGCGCGAGGTGTCCTACCGCGGCGGCAGCTTCCGCGAGCTCGACGTCGATGCGATCCTGGCACGCAAACCCACGCTGGCCATCGTGGACGAGCTGGCCCACAGCGTGGTGCACACCGAGGGCACCACCGGCGGTCCCGAGAAGCGCTGGGAGGAGGTGCAGACCCTGCTGGATGCGGGGATCAACGTCTACACGACCCTGAACATTCAGCACCTGGAATCCCTCAACGACGTGGTCACCGCGATCACCGGGATCACCCAGCGCGAGACCATTCCCGACCGGGTGTTGCGCGCCGCCGACGAGATCGAGCTGGTGGACCTCACTCCGGATGAGCTGCGCGCCCGACTCGGCGCCGGACACGTGTATCCGGCCAACCGGGTGGACGCCGCCCTCGCCAACTACTTCCGGATCGGCAACCTCACCGCCCTGCGCGAACTCGCGCTGCTGTGGCTCGCCGATCAGGTCGACGAGCTGCTGGAAAAGTACCGCACCCAGAAGAGCATCAACACCACCTGGCCCGCCCGCGAGCGCATCGTGGTCGCGGTGACCGGCGGCCCGGAAACCGAGACGCTGCTGCGCCGCGGGGTCCGCATCGTGGGACGGATCGCCGGACGCGAGCTGCTCGCCGTACACGTGATCCAGGACGACGGCCTGCGCGCCTCCGACGCCACCGCGCTGGCCCGCGCCCGCACGCTGGTGGAGGAGCTCGGCGGCACCTGGCACACCGTGGTGGGTGAGGACCCGGCAAAGGCCCTGCTCGACTTTGCCCGCTCGGTCAACGCTTCCCAGCTGGTGCTCGGCGTCAGCCGCTCGGGCTGGCTGCGCCGTCTGCGCGGACCGGGCATCGGCTCGCGCGTGATCGCCGCGGCCGGCAATATCGACGTGCACATGGTCACCCATCAGGCCGCGCACGGCAAACGCGAACCGCGCGCCCGTCGCGGGGCCGCGCTGACCCGCTCGCGCCGGATCGCCGGCTGGATCGCCGCCCTGGCCGGTCCGGTCGTGGTCACCGCGCTCTTCCTCAGCTTCGGTCCCGGTGCCACCTCGCTCAGCCTGACCCTGCTCGGCTACATCACCCTGGTGGTGTTTGTGGCGCTGCTCGGCGGATTCTGGCCGGCGATCACCGCCGCACTGGTGGGCACCGCGCTGGTCAACTGGTTCTTCACCCCGCCCGTGCACACCCTGACCATCTACCAGAGCGAGAACGTGGTCGCGCTGGTGCTGTTCCTGCTGGTGGCCGCCGGGGTGGCGCGCGTGGTGGACCTCGCCGCGCGGCGCACCACCGAGGCCGCCGCGGCCCAGGCCCAGGCGGCACTGCTCTCCGAGCTGGCCGGGGGCGTGCTGCGCGAGGGAGCCTCGGTCCAGTCGCTGCTCGACAGCCTGCGCGAAACCTTCAGTCAGGACGCGGTCACCCTGGCCTCGCATAATCCCGAACCCACCGGCGCCGATGTGTGGCAGGCCGTGGCGACCTCGGGACCCGCGTGTCAGGGTCCGGGCTCGGCAACCAGCACGATCCGGATCGACAAGACCCACGCGCTGCTGCTGGTGGGCACGCCGGTTTCGGCCTCCGATCAGCGGGTGCTCGAGGCCTATGCGGGCCGCCTACTCGGCGTCCTCGCCCAGGATGAGCTGGACCGTGCCCGGGTGCAGGCCCAGGAGCTCGCCGCCGGCAACTCGATCCGCACCGCGCTGCTGGCCGCGGTCTCCCATGACCTACGCACGCCGCTGGCCGGGATCAAGGCCGCGGTGTCGAGCCTCCGGTTGCCGGATGTGGAGTTCAGCGCCGAGGATGAGGCCGCCCTGCTGCTCACCATCGAGGACTCCACCGACCGGCTCAACACCCTGGTCACCAACCTGCTGGACATGAGCCGGATTCAGGCCGGGGAGATCCGACTCGAACAGGCACCCCTGGAGGCCACCGACGTGGTGGCCGGCGCCCTGGCCGCGTTGCCCGGGGATCCCGACATCTCGCTGTCGATCCCCGAGGATCTGCGCCTGCTCGGCGACTACGGGCTGCTGGTGCGCATCCTCGCCAACCTGCTGGATAACGCCCTCAATCACGGTGCCGGCGCCCAGGTCGGAGTGTCCGGCGGCCGGGTCGAGGATCGGGTGGAGCTGCGCGTGATCGATCACGGACCGGGCATCCCCCGCACCGAACAGGACACGGTGTTCCGCCCGTTCCAACGCCTGGGCGATGCCCCCGCCGGAACCGGAATCGGCCTGGGACTCGCCGTGGCGCGGGGCCTGACCGAGGGAATCGGTGGCACGCTGGACGTGGAGGAAACCCCCGGCGGCGGCGCCACCATGGTTCTGACCCTGCCCTCCGCCCCCTAACCCCGCCCGAAAGGAGCACACCGTGAGTACGGTTCTTGTGGTTGAAGACGATGCCAACATCGCCCGCGCCCTGCTGGTGAACCTGCGGGCGCGCGGCTACCGGGCGCTGCACGCCCCCGACGGCACCCGCGCCCTGGACCTCGCCGCCCACGAACACCCCGACGTGATCCTGCTGGATCTCGGCCTGCCGGATGTGAGCGGGCTCACGGTGATTCGCGGGATCCGTGGCTGGTCGCGGGTGCCGATCCTGATCGTGTCCGCGCGGCAGGAGTCCGCGAGCAAGATCGAGGCGCTAGACGCCGGGGCCGACGACTACGTGACCAAGCCGTTTGCGATGGACGAGCTGCTCGCCCGGTTGCGGGCGGCCCTGCGTCGCGGCACGCCCGAACGGGCCGAGGCGAGCGTGACCACTGCCGATGGGCGACTCGAAATCGATCTGGCCACCAAGCGGGTCCGGGTCGAGGGCACCCCGATCAGCCTGACCCCCACCGAGTGGCTGCTGGTCGAGCAGTTTGCGCGCAATCCCGAGCGGCTGCTCAGCCAGACCGAACTGCTACACGCGGTGTGGGGTCCCGAGTATGGCCGGGAAACCAACTATCTTCGGGTGTACCTCTCCCAGATTCGGCAGAAGCTGGAGGCCGATGGTTCGCGCCCCCGCTACTTCGTGACCGAGCTGGGCATGGGGTACCGGTTTACCCCCTCGGGCGGCTAGGTTCCCCCACGCCGTATACACTCACGCAACACCCAAGCACAATCCCCTAAACTGGGACAGCCCTTCGAAAGGAGCCGTCCATGACGAGCGATCGACTCCCCCAGTCCGACAGCACCACCCCCGCCGGCGAAATCACCGGCATGCGCCGCGCACCGCGCCAGGAGCGCAGCGAAAAGCGGGTGACCCTGATCCTGGACACCTTTGCCCAGCTGATCGACGAGGTGGGCTACTCGGCCATTTCGCTCTCGCTGCTGGCTCGCCGGGTGGGCATGTCCGGCCCCGGAATCTACCGCTACTTCGACGGCCTGCCCGCCGTGGCCCGTGCGCTAGCCACCCGCAACCAGGAGCGCGTGTTCGAGGCGATCGTGGCCCGCATCTCGCACCGGCCCGAGGCCGACTGGGACGAGGCCGTGACCGATGTGATCGCCGGCTACGCCGACTTCTTCCGCACCGAGCCGGGATTCCGCTGGCTGCGACTGGGCAACATCATCGATGAGCACCAGGACGATGCCACCGAAACCAACCGGATGATCGCCGCCCGCCGCGTGGGCGAGCTGTTCGCCAACCACTTCAACGTGGTCCCGCGTCCCGACTTTGGCCGCCACATCGAGGTGGTTGTGGAGGTCACCGACTCGCTGGTCTCGCGGGCGTTTGAACTCTCCCCCGAGGGCGACGAGTTCTTCCTCACCGAATCGGCACGCATGGTGGTCACCTACGTGGGCGACTACCTCGAGCGCACCCGCCCCGAGGGCTCCCCGGGCACCCCGCCCAAGACCCCTAAGCCCTAAACACCGGCGGCCCACACACTGGCAGCCCAAGCACCGGCAGCCTAAACACCGTCGGCTGCGGAGCCCTGCGAGGCTCCGTCTCCACACCTCCGGCTAGGACGCGCGCGAGATCCCCGCCAGGATCGCCTCATCGGCGGCGCTGTCATAGCGATCGCGGTTGTCCAGGACGTCCTCGATATGGGATTCGGCCCACACCTGGAGCGCCTTCAGGGGTTCCTCGAGCGTGCGTCCCAGTTCGGTGAGGGCATAGCGTCCGTCGTCGCGGATCAGCATGCCGTCGCGCTCCAGGGAGCGCAGCGTATCGGTGAGCACCTTCTTGCTGATGCCTTCGATCCGGGTGTGCAGCTCGCCAAAACGGGCGGGCCCGGGGACCAGGCTGATCACGATCATCGCCGTCCACTTATTGGCAATCTGCGCGAGCGAGGTGCGCGAGGGGCAGCTGCGCGAAAAAATGTTCCACTCCACAGGTCTTCCATTCACTCCGGGTTGACCCTAGCCTAGTGCCGAGATGCCGGTTACGTTGAAGTAACCGAATGCATCATGACATAACTGTCCTAGGACAACCCCAAGGAGAAATCATGAGCATTCCCGCCGCCTACCAGCGCTACGAAGACGCCCTCGCCACCGGAGACATGGCAGCCCTGGCCGCCGCCCTGCACCCCGCGGTTGTATGGCACCAGCCGGGCACCAACCCGCTCTCCGGCGACCACGTGGGACCCGACGCCGTGCTCGCCCTGCTGGGTGGGTTCATGGAGCGCAGCCAGGGCACCTTCGCCCTGCAGACCCAGACCCGCATGGTCAACGGTGACACCGTGGCCACCACCGTGGCCTTCTCGGCACAGCGTCCCGGACGTACCGACCTGGGCATGAACGGGGTGGATGTGTTCCGCATCGCCGATGACCGCATCGCCGAAATCTGGCTCTTCAGCACCGACCAGGAAGCCGAAGACGCCTTCTGGCAGGACTAGGGTGTCGGGGCGCCCGTGAACACTGGATAAACGGGCGCTTTCACCCCCTCCTCACGGCGTTTTCAAATCGATTCGACCACTACAGTTAAACGTGTGAGTGTTTCCCCTTCCCCCGCACAGGATTCCCTGTTTTCCCGCCGTTTTTTGAGTGTCACCCTGGGTGCCTGCGCCCTGGTATTTCTGGGTGCGTTTGAATCGATGGCGGTGACCACCATCATGCCCGTGATCAGCGCCGATCTGAACGGGCAATCCCTCTATGCTCTGGCCTTCGCCGGCCCCCTGTCCACCGGCATCATCGGCATGGTCGTGGCCGGCAACTGGGCCGACCGCTCGGGCCCCACCCGGCCGCTCCTGGGCGCGGTCACGATGTTCACCATCGGCCTGATCGCCTCGGGCCTGGCCACCGCGATGTTCCCGTTCCTGCTGGGCCGCCTGGCTCAGGGCATGGGTGGCGGCGCGATCACCGTGGCCCTCTACGTGATGGTCGCCCGGGCGCTGCCCCCGCGCCTGCACCCGCCGATGTTTGCCTGCTTCTCCGCCGCCTGGGTTTTGCCCTCGCTGGTGGGACCGGTGATTGCCGGATTTGTGGCCGACACCTGGAGCTGGCACTGGGTCTTCCTGGGGGTTGTGGTCCTCGTGGTGTGCGCCCTGGCGCTGGTCACCCCGACGCTGCGCCGTCTCTCGGCCAGTGAGCACACGCTGCGCGCGGCGGATGCCGACGGCACCGCCCCGGTACGCGCCGCCTGGGACGCCCCGCGCATCCTCTGGGCCACCCTGGCCGCCGTGTCCGTGCTCACCCTGAGCCTGGCCGGCGAGCAGGGCCCCGGCGGCCTAGTGGTCGCCGTGGTTGCCCTGGTGATCGGGCTGATCGCCGTGCGCCCGCTGCTGCCCGCCGGCGTCCTGGGACTGCGCCGGGGACTGCCCGGCGTCATCCGCATGCGCGCGGTGGTCGCCGCCACCTTCTTCGGCGCCGAGATCTACGTGCCCTACCTGCTGATCGAGCACTACGACTTCTCCCCCACCGCCGCGGGCTTCGCGCTCACCGGTGGCGCCGTGAGCTGGGCCGTGGGATCGGCGCTGCAGGGACGGATGGGCGACCGCCTGCCCAACGCCTTCATCGCCCGCAGCGCCCCGATCATCGCGTTTGTGGCGATCGGCGGACTGTTTGTGGTCGCGCTACTGCACCTCTCGCCGTGGATCGCCCTGGGCGCCTGGACCCTCGCCGGTCTCGGCGTGGGCATGCTCTACCCGCGCCTGGGTGTGCTGACCCTGGCCCACTCGACCCCCACCAACCAGGGCTTCAACTCGGCGGCACTGACCATCGCCGACTCCTTCGGAAGCGCCATCTCGCTGGCCATCGCCGGGGTGCTGTTTAGCTCGGCCCTGATCGGCGGCAGCGGACCATTCCTGCTGGTCTTCGCCTTCACCGCGGCACTGGCACTGGTCGCGCTGGCGATCTCCTCGCGGATGCTCGGCGGACTGCCGGCGAGCGTGGAACCCACGCCGACGATGCCGGTCACCGTGGTGCCCGCGGATCCGCACACCGGCCCGATTACGCTGATCTCCGCCGAGGAGATCGCCGTGCACACCGGGACCATCACGATTGTCGCGCCGACTCAGCCCGAGGACTAGGGCTCAAACGAGCGCGCATCCCCCTCGGGTAGCGTGTCGGTGAACAGCTTCATGGTGAGGTGGGAGTCCACCCGGGTCACCGGGGAGAGCGTGGACAGCTTGGACGTGAGGAACATCTCGTAGGCATCCGAATCGGACACGGCCACCCGGATGTAGTAGTCGGGACGGCCGAACATCCGGCGCAGCTCCACCACCTCGGGCATCGCGATGACGTCCTGCTCGAACTTCTCCATGGTGACCCGGTCGTTCACCCCGATGTCCACCGCCACAACCACCTCAAAACCGCGCCCCATCGCGGTGTAGTCAACCTGAGCACCGTAGCCGGCGATGATGCCCGCCTCCTCCAGTCGACGTACGCGTCGCAGGCACGGAGGCGGGGTCAGGCCGACTCGACGTGCCAAATCCACGTTGGACATCCGTCCGTCTCGCGCAAGCAGTAACAATATCTCTTGATCGATGGCGTCCAGGGCGGGTTTGTTGCTCATAATTACCATTCTAGGTTCATATCGGGTACAAAATAAGCCACGCTTTTTCCTAAAATTGCGTTGTGACCACTGAACCCGCACCCACACCCCGGCGTGGCGCTCGACCCCGCCCAGACGGACGTCGGGCGCGTCTCGGGCAGCTCAGGCTGGCGTTTTTTGATACCGCGGGTGCCGGCGGCGCACTGTTCCCGCTCGGACTCGCCTTCGGCTTGCTGGTTTCCCAGGCGGGACTGGACTGGTGGTGGGCCACGATCTTCACCGCCGTCGTCTATGCGGGATCGCTCGAGTTCATCCTGGTGGGCCTGGTGCTGATCGCCGCACCACTCTCCACGATTGCGCTGACCTCCCTGGTGGTCAACGTCCGCCACGTCTTCTACGCGCTCTCCTTCCCGATCCAGCGGGTGCGTCCGGGCCTGGGCAAGCTGTACTCGGCGTATGCGATGACCGACGAGGCCTATGCGATCACCACCGGTCGTCCCCGGGAGAACTGGACCGGCACCCGCATCATCGGCGTCCAGGTGCTCTGCCAGCTCTACTGGGTGCTCGGCGCGACCGTCGGCGCGCTGGCCGGGAACCGGCTGGACCTCCACCTCCCCGGCCTGGAATTCACACTGACGGCCCTGTTTGTGGTGCTGGCCATCGAGGCATTCCGCGCCCGCCGCGACATGCCCACCGCGATCATCGCCCTGCTATCGGGCCTGATCGGGATCGCGCTGTCCCCCGAACACATGCTGCCGATCGCGATGTCGCTGCTGACCGCCGGGCTCCTGGTCCGCTTCTGGATGCGCACTCGCCGCGCACAATCCACGCCGCACGCGGACCACCCGGAGGAGGAACGATGATCGATCCCGGCTATCTCCTGGCCACCGTGCTGGTGGCCGGCGGCATCACGTTTGCCCTGCGCGCGGTTCCCCTGCTCGCGGTTACCCCGCTTCGGCACAGCGCCGCCGTGCGCTATCTCGCCGAGGAGCTGCCCGCGGGCATCATGATCGTGCTGGTGCTCTATTGCCTGCGGGATCTGGATGTCACCAGTGCCTCCCCCGCCCTGCCCACGCTCATCGCGCTGAACGTCACGATCGGGCTCCAGCTCTGGAAGCACAACGCGCTGCTGAGCATCTTCGCGGGCACCGCGGTCAACGTGCTACTGCTCTCGACGGTGCTCCCGGCCTAGGGTCAGATCCGCGCCTCGATCGAAGGCACCACGCTCGAGACACCGGAGCCGCGCGCGGCTCGGCACGGGCCTACCCGGCTAGCGCCGGCCGCGCACCGGGATCCGCAGCAGCGAGACCAGGGCAAGCACCCAGAGCGCGGCGCCGCCGCCGGCAATCTCCCCGGCCAGCATCACGCGGGTGTTCAGCCCGGCACCGAGCCCGGCCACCCCCACCGCAAACGCCACCGCGAACGCCAGCGTCCCCAGCACCATGAAGAGGGTGCGCACCAGGCGCAGCCCGCGGGTGCCGGATTCCACCGGGCCGCGTGCGGGACGAATGACGGTTCCCAGGGCCAGCGTGCCCAGCGACAGCGCGAAACCGCCAAAGACGTCGCTGGGGCGGTGCCAGCCAAACATGAGTAGCTGGGCACTGATGGTGATCAGCAGCGGGGCGCTCAGCAGCATCACGATCCAGCGTCCGGTGGAGGGCAGCATCAGGATCAGCGCCATCACCAGAACCGACACCACCGCCGCGTGCCCGCTGGGGAACGAGTTCCCTGGGTTTTCCAGGTGGAATTCGGGACGCTCCAGGAACACGTTCTTCAGCGCCTTGGCCGAGAGCACGGACACCCCGATCGCCAGCACCGCGTGGATCGCACCCCCGATTCCCGAGCGGAACAGGGCGATCAGCGCGATCACCACCGCGATGATGCCGATGGACTGCAGGCTGACCCAGTCCAGCGGCGGCGGAACGTTGCTGGAGAGGGTCGAGGCACGCAGGAGTGCATTTTCGGCACGCTGCCCGACATCGTTCTGCACCCCGAGCAGATAGGTCGCGACAAACACGGCGAGGGCGATCACAAAGACGATGATCGCGCGTCCGCGCGCGCCAAGGCGGGCGCGGGACGGGGACGGGTTGGGCGACATAGGGGGAGCTTTCTCGGTGGCCCGAGGGCCGGGAACGTGCGGGGAAGGCTTCCACCCTATGACAGCCAGCCTGAGAGTTTCGGGATCGCCCCGGGGTTTGGGATCAGCCCGGGGCGAACGCACACCCTATCGGGCGCTGTAGCCACCATCCACGAGGTGGGTGCTTCCGGTCACGAATCCGGCGGCATCACTGGCAAGGAAGGCAATCATCTGGGCGATCTCCTCGGCGGTGGCGAGGCGACCCATCGGGTGCAGCGCGACGAGTGCCGCATAGCTCTCGGGCGTGGTGATGTTCTGGATCATCGGGGTGTGCACGTATCCGGGGGCAACCGCGTTAACCCGCACGCCGGTGCGCGCATTCTCCAGCGCGGCGGACTTGGTCATCCCCACCACGCCGTGCTTGGCGGTCACATAGGCCGAGGCACCGGCCTGGCCCACGGTGCCCAGGATCGAGGCGAGGTTCACCACGGCGCCACCACCGTGGGCGGCCATCGCCGGGATCTGCGCGCGCATGCCGGTGTAGAGCGAGTCGAGGTTGATGCCGATCACGCGGTGCCAGTCCTCGGGGGTGTACTCGGTCAGCGGCGCCGACGGTCCCGAAATGCCCGCGTTGTTGACGGCGATGCCCAGGGGCGCCATCGCCTCGGCTAGGCGGACCGACTCGGTTCCCCAGTCGGGGCTGGTCACATCGGCGACATAGGTGGCCGCGGTGCCTCCGCGCGAAATAATCTCCTGATAAACGGCCTCGACGGCGGCCTGGTCCCGATCCACCAGCAGCACCGCCGTTCCGTTTGCCGCCAGGAGCTCCGCGACGGCGCGGCCGATTCCCGCACCCGCTCCGGACACGATTGCCGAACGGTTTGCCACATCATAGGTAGCCATGATTTCCTTCCCGGACCGGCGAACGTCTCGCCTGGCCCATCCGGAACCATACGCCTCGGTATCTACCCGTCAATGGGTGGCGCCGATTTCGCACGTTATGCTGTCGCATTTTGCGAGACTCCTCGCTTTTACCCCGGAAACCCGGGGATTTTTGCCGTTCGCACGCCGCGAACACGCGGGCTTGACAACCGGCGGGACAGAACTAAACTAAACGTACAGTTCAGTTCTGAAAGGACACCATGTCAACACCACACGCAGCCGGTTCGGGCACCTTCCTCCTCGGCGGCGACCTCCCCGTCACCCGACTGGGCTACGGCACCATGCAGCTCACCGGCCCCGGAGTCTGGGGTGAGCCCGCGGACCCCGACACCGCGATCGCGGTCCTCCGCCGCGCGGCCGAGCAGGGCGTGACCCTGTTTGATACCGCGGACTCCTACGGCCCCAGCGTCACCGAGCGCCTGATCCGCGAGGCCCTCCACCCCTACCGCGACGAGATCGTGATCGCCACCAAGGCGGGCTTCACCCGTCAGGGACCCGGGGAATGGACGATGCTGGGCCAGCCCGCCTATCTGCGTCAGCAGGTCGAGATGTCCCTGCGCATCCTGGGGCGGGATCGGATCGATCTCTTCCAGCTGCACCGAATCGACCCGAACTTCCCCCTGGCGGACCAGCTGGGGGTCCTCGAAGAGATGCGCGTCGAGGGCAAGATTCGCCACATCGGCCTGTCCGAGGTGAGCGTGGACCAGCTGAAGGCGGCATCCGACATCACTCGGATCGCCTCGGTACAGAATCTCTACAACCTGAGCGACCGCAGTGCCGAAGACCTGCTGGACTACGCCGAGGCCGCCGGCATCGGCTTTATCCCCTGGTTCCCCCTCGCCACCGGGAAGCTCGCCGGCCCCGACAGCCCACTCGCCCAGATTGCCGAAACCCACGGTGCCACCCCGGCGCAGCTGGCCCTGGCCTGGCTCCTGCACCGCTCCCCCGCGATGCTGCCCATCCCGGGAACCTCATCCCTCGCCCACCTCGATTCGAACAACGCCGCGGCGGACATTAGCCTGGATGCGGACGAGATGGCAGCGCTTTCCGCGCTGAGCTAACCACGGAGGACCCGATGCCCACGCCCCCACCCGCCGAGGTACCCGACGGCATTCAGTGCCACCCCACCGGGACCCGCAGCGACCGCATTCACGAATCGGTTCTGCGCGCGACCGAGGAGCTGCTGACCGAGGGTGGGTATCCGGCGGCGACCGTGGACGCCATCGCGGCCCGGTCGGGCGTGAGCAAGGCCACCATTTATAAGCACTGGCCCTCGCGCACGGCCGTGGCCGCCAAGGCGTTTGGGCGCCTGATGGCGGGCGCGCTCCCACTGCCCGACACCGGGAACAGCGTTGCCGATCTCACCGAGCAGGTCCGCCGCGTCAGCGCGTTCTACGCCAGTGATTTGGGGGCGGTTTTTGCCCAGCTGCTGGCCGCCTGCGTGGACGATCCGACCGGTGCCGCCTACTTCCGCGAGTACTTCCTCGACGGCCGGCGCACGGCGATTGCCACGCTCTGGCAGCGTGCGGTTGATCGCGGGGATGCCTCCCCCACCATTCCGATTGACGACGTGATCGACATCCTGTTCGGACCGCTGATCTTCCGTCGCCTGACCGGACACTACCCCCTCACCGAGGACGCGGCGACCACACTGGCGCTGAACGCGCTCCGCGGGCTCCTCCCCGCGGCGTCCCCACACACTTCTCTTTCCAAGGATTCCCATGACACACACCATTCTGATTAGCGGCGTGAGCGGCGGCCTCGGTCGTTCGTTTGCCACTGCCGCACTCGAAGCAGGACACACGGTTATTGGCACGCTGCGCAGGCCCGAACAGATCGCCGCGTTCGAGGCCCTGGCACCGGGACGCGCCCACGGCATCCTGCTTGATGTCACCGACACCTCGGCGATCGCCCCGGCGATTGAGCGGGTTGAGCGGGAAATCGGCCCGATTACCGCGCTGGTCAACAATGCCGGCTACGGGGTTGAGGGCGCATTTGAGGAAACCCCGCTGGACACCGTGCGTGAGCAGTTCGAGGTCAACGTCTTCGGCGTGATCGAGCTCACCCGGGCGGTTCTGCCCTACCTCCGCTCGCGTCGGGCCGGCCACGTGGTGTTCATCACTTCGATGGGCGGCCTGCGGGCCTTCCCCGGCCTGACCGCCTATAACTCCACCAAGTATGCGGTGGAGGGCCTAGCCGATGCCCTCCGTCCCGAGATCGCGAGTTTTGGTATCCACGTCACCAGCATCGAACCGGGCGGGTTCCGTACCAACTGGGCCGGATCCTCGATGACCCGGGCACCGCGCAGCATTGAGGACTACAACTCGGTTATGGATCCGATTCGTGAGGGCCGCCTGAAAATGAGCGGCAACCAGATCGGCAACCCCGACGCCGCGGGCCTGGCTCTCCTCACCGTCTTGGACTCCAAGACTCCTCCGGCACACCTGATGCTGGGTTCGGATGCGCTGCGCCTGGTGGGTGAGGCTCGTTCGGCCTTCGACAGTGAGGCGGAGGCCTGGCGTGAGGTCAGCCTGTCCACCGACTTCGAGGACGGCATCACCCTGGGCTAATCCCCACACCCACACGCGGGTTCGCTCCCCACACCATCCGGTCCGGGTGAGCGAACCCGCGTGTTCGCGTTAACCCGAGATCGATTCGGGGGTGAGCAGCTCCAAGCTTTTCGAGCCGGGTGCCTCGGTTCGGGCGGAGGATATCCGGCCCAGAGTGCGTGCCGCGTACTCCCGATGCGCATGCTCGGGGGTGCAGTGATCGGGCAGGCAGCGACCGGATTCCAGCAGCTCCAGCAGGAGCCTGGCGGGAACCGTGCGATGTTCGGCGGTGGCCGTGGTGGTGATCGCCGAGACCGTCCAGTCCGCCACCGCCTCCCCCGGAAGTGAGCGCACCATCAGTTCCCGCGCCTCCGGCTTACCGATGACGTGCTCGGGCACGATGGCAATGCCCATCCCCGTGCCTACCAGTTCCAGGAGCGTATGCACATCGGTCACCGTGCAGCGCACCCGACGATTCACCCCGTGAGCCTCCAGGAGTTCATCGTTGAGGGTGCGCACACCCCAGGTAGGGGCAAAATCTACGAACTCCATTCGGGCAAGATCGTCCCAGTCGGGACTCGCGATCGCGGCGAGTGGATGTGAGGCCGCGTGCAACACTACGAAGGTTTCTTGACCAATCACCATGCGTGGCAGCGCGCCGAGGTGTCGATTTGCAGCCACAAAAGCCACGTCCACAGCACCCGAGCGCACCTTGCCCACAAGCTCGTGGGACCCCGCCTGGACAAACTCGGTTTCCACCAGCGGATAGCGCCGGTGGAAGCGGTCAAGCACCGCGGCGATATCCACAAACCCGAGGCACTGCTCGGCACCGATCCGCAGCGATCCGGAGACCTGATGCGAGGTCTGGATGACCGCATCACGGGCGCGAGCCGCCTGCTCGAGCATCAACCGGGCATGTGGGATCAGGGCGAGCCCCGCCTCGGTGGGCTCAACACGCCGGGAGGTGCGATCAAAAAGCGGGGTGCCCAGCTCCTGTTCGAGGTTCCGAATCGAGGAGGACAGACCCGACTGGGAGATGCCGGACGCCTCGGCAGCCCGCGTAAAATGGCGTTCGTCGGCGAGGGCGACGAGGTGTTCCAGCTGGCGCAAATCCATGTATTAGTTCCACTTCTCAAAACCATCAGTATCAACTGTTGGACTTCTAGATTACCCCTCCCTAGGCTGAGGACATGAGCATTCCTAAGATTTCACTGAACTCCGGACATTCGATCCCTCAGCTCGGCTTTGGCGTTTTCCTGGTGCCGGCCGACGAAGCAGAAAAGGCAGTCACCGAGGCGCTCGAGGTGGGCTACCGCCACATCGACACCGCGGCGATCTACCAGAACGAGGAGGGTGTCGGCGCGGCCATTGCCAAGAGCGGCATCCCGCGCGAAGAACTCTTCATCACCACCAAGCTGTGGAACGACCACCAGGCCGAGGAGCTGCCGCATGAGGCCATCCGCACCAGCCTGGACAAGCTCGGCCTCGAGTACGTCGACCTGTACCTGACCCACTGGCCCACCCCCGAGCGCCAAACCTTTGTTAACGCATGGACCAAGCTGATCGAGATTCGTGACGCGGGCCTCTCGCGTTCAATCGGTGTCTCCAACCACCTGCCCGAGCACCTCGACGCGCTCGTAGCCGCCACCGGTGAGGTGCCCGCGATCAACCAGATCGAACTGCACCCCGCATACCAGCAGCGCAACGTCCTTGAGTGGGCCGCCGCGAATGGGACCCGGGTAGAGTCTTGGGGCCCGCTGGGCCAGGGCAAGTACCCGCTGTTCGAGAACCCCGCGGTGGCCGCGGCCGCCGAAGCTCACGGAGTCACTCCCGCACAGGCGGTCATTCGCTGGCACCTGCAGAAGGGGATCATCGTCTTCCCCAAGTCGACCCGCAAGGAGCGCATGGCCGAGAACTTCGACGTGTTCGGCTTTACACTGACCGACGCCGAAATCGCCGCTATCGACGGTATTGACCCGCTGGATGGCTCGGGCCGCGTGGGCACCCACCCGCTCGAATTCAACTAGTCAGCCGCACGAAAAACCGCCGCCGCCCAACTCGGGCGACGGCGGTTTTGTCGCGTTTACCCCCGCGGGCTTACTCAGCAGCGAGGTGCCGGGTTTGCGACCGCAGGAGCGCCAGAGGTGGCGGCGGGGACTGGCGACACACTCGCCACCCGACCCCGCCGCTCGCCCCGCGAGGCCCTATGAATTGCGTGAGCGCTGTGCGCGTCGATGCCCTCCCAGCAGGCCAGCTCCGAGCAGCAACGCGAATGCTCCCAATGCCACCCCGAGAGGCACACCGGTCGCACCGGTCTCGGGGAGACCATTGCCCGGTTCGGCTCCGGGGTTGGTTCCGGGGTGGGTCCCAGGGTTAGTTCCGGGGTCGGTCCCGGGGTTAGTTCCGGGGTCGGTCCCGGGTTCGGGAACCAGGATCTCCGTTGAGCTCGTGCGATTCGAGGAAGCACCCACCGCAACAATGGTGTGCTTTCCCGCCGCCACCTCCGGAAGCGCGAACGTGAACACAGCAGATCCCGCCTCGTCGGCAACGACGCTCCCCAGCTCAATCGGATCAGAGTGCAGGGTGAGGTTAATGGTCTCGCGAGGGACAAAACCCGTCAGATTGATCGTGAGCTTATCGCCGACCCCTGCGGTGGGCTTGCTGACGACGGCCGCGGCGGTTCGCGCCTGCACCGACAGAGTGACACCGGCAGACTCCGAAGCATCATGATTCTCGTCTCCCGAATAGGTAGCGACGAGCTGGCTGGTGCCCGCGGTCAGGTTACTCAGCGGTAACGTGGCCCGTCCAGCGACCAGGGGTGCCGAGCCGATGGCCGACGCACCGTTCCTGAGCGTCACGGTACCTCCGGGTACCGTTCCGTGGCTGGCGGTAACGGACACGGTCACCGAGGCGCTGCCACCCTCAACGAGCGCCGCGGGGGCAACGGCGATCGACGTGCCTGACGATGCCTTTGACGTGGTAGCAGATGCGGTGGCGCTCAGCGCGACGGCTACCGGGGACTGTACCGTCGCGGTGAACGGGAAACTCCCCGCAGACTTTACACCCAGGTTCAACGTCGCGATTCCGGATGCGTCAACGGTCGCGGTACCCAGAGGATCGTTTGCGGAGTCGGCGAAGGCGATCGAACCGGTGATCGGATATCCGTCGGCCCGGACGAGCGTGGCCTTGGCTTCGACCTCCTGCCCGTAGGAGACGGGTGAGGCGATGGCGCTCAGGGTGACATTTGAAAGGACAGAGACGTTTCCGTTGCCCGCGTTCGGAACGTAGAACGAACCGCCCTGCTGCGGATCCAGCACGCCCCAGAAAGCGAGGTTTCCCACGGGGATTGTCCGGGCAACACCCGCTTCGGCGGGCACCACAGAGACAAAGGACTTCGTCTCTGACGGGAAAACCTGTGTGACCACCAGAGCCGTACCATCCTTCAGCACGTCGACAGAGAGCGGGAGGAGCGTGTCAGCGTTCACGGTTCCGAGGGCTTCGCTGCGAATGATCTCGGCCGTCGCCCATCCGTTGTTGGAAGAGAACCAGGACACGGCGTTGGTGTCAGAGCTGGCGATAACGGCCGCTCCGGTTCGCGGGTCCACGCCGATACCCGTGGGGGCGTCGGTGACCGGGAAGGTGCCGATGACTGCTGCGGGGGTAGCCGCGGTGTCGATCACGGTGACGAGCTTCGCATACTCGCTCGCGATGAAGAGCCGGTTGCGGTCGTTGTCGATCGCGCTCGTTGCCCCGGCCGTGACGACAGACGACAGCGTCTGAACGACCTTGAGCTTATCGGCGCCGTCCGCGCGTCCGAGGATCGAGACCGTGTCGCCGCTCACGTTGACGACGTAGGCGCGTCCATCCGCTCCCACCTCGACCTTTTGGGGGTTCCCCCCAACCTCGACGGTGGGAGGCAGCGACGTCGCGGTGTACGTGGCATCGGGATCGACCACGGAGACAAACCCATCCGTGGTGTTGTGGACGACGTACACGGTCCCCCCGACGGGCGAGACGGCCGCATCGAGCGCATAGGTTTCACCATCCAGCGGAATGGTTGACGCCGTTCCATTCCTCAGGTTGAGAACGGAGAGGCTCGGGGTGTCATCCTTCTGGTCATCGGCCAGGTACAGTCGGTCACGGGTGGGATCCACCGCTCCGCCCTGCAGCCACGTTCCCGCGGTCGTCTGGGTATAGATGCTCGGCCGAGCAACTTCGGCGAGCGTGGATGCGGTCGACGACGGCGTGGGTACCGCCGCCGCCCCGTCGGAGCTCAGGACAGCGCTAGCAACGGGAATCATGACGAGCGCCACGGTGGCGACCGCCGCGAGTTGGAAGTTTGCACGGAAGTATGGCCGTGTCAGGGCAGGGGGCATGTGGGGGAATCTCATTCCGGTTAGTGCAGCGGGTATCCACAGCTATTCGTCGTCACAATACATTTCACAACAAAGTAGTGCGATTTTCGCGATCGTGCGGCTGGCCAAACACTAGCGGAATGCGGGCGTCAGCGCCACAGTTTATTCATGCACCTCGGACCAACATCCATTGCGGGAACTTTTCGCCACCGAACGCGGCGGGGAAGCCCTCGCGACGGGCGCAACCCCGAAATGGCCCGCTGGAGGTCAACTAGGCTTCACATCCGTGAGTCCTCGCGACTAGGCCCGCAGAGGCCTCTCCGCGGATACAACCGCCGTCACCCAATTCGGGTGGCGGCGGTTCGTGTATTCGCGCGCAGCTAACCTTTCCGCCGAAACCAACGTCGGCGTCTGCTCGACCTGCTCAGTCCCATCTGCCGGTTAAAATCCGCCTGAGAGGCCTCAAATTTGCGCAGGTATTCCGTCCACTCGGCTTCGATCTGTTCCTGCCTATCATCAGGCTCCCACCTGCCGGTCTCTATCGTCCAAACCCACATATCTCGCATCGTTCACCTCCTTTCGATCAGGCTAGATCCGAATCCACCCAAAAGACATACCTGTGCCACCTCATTCACCGGGGGTGCACGGGTAAACCGCGTGAACCCGCGAGGCCTTCCGCTATCCCCAGAGCTTCGCCAAAGCACTGGAGGACAACCAGGTCACCGCCCGCGAAACAATCAGGGACTTCGCTCAGGACGGCGAGCACACCGACGGTCACACCTGAGACCCGCACGGGTAGCGCAATAAGTGCCCCGCTCAGCAGTCCGAGCGGAACATGTCGTCCCCTTCGACGCTGCTCGTTCACATCTGTTATCAGGAGCTGGTCGATTTCCGAGTCAACGAGCCGCCACAACCCCGTCTTCGCTGAGGCTTCACGGAACTCATGTCTCTCAAACTGGGCACTCAGTAGTCCCCCTGGCAATCCGTCGGCAGTCGAAAACCACGGGAGTAGGACACGCACACCGGCTTCCGACCCACCCAGTCGAAAACACACGGCGATGATTAATTGCGCGTCTAGCTGTCGCGAGGCCTGAGTCACGATGCTTCGGATTACAGCGCCGAGTTCAGACGCACGCCGACGTCTGGATGCCGTCACTAAGACGGAAATCGCGCGCAGAATCTGTGCCACGGTAAATCCCAGCGATGCGGCGCTTCGCTCGCCGCTCGCGCGTCGATTCTCGAAGATCTTGTCTTCTCGTTGCGCGGACCTATGGGCTCGATAGAGTCCGAGTAGAAGAATGAGGAATCCTGCAAGATAACCCCCACGCCGAAACAGTAGTGCAAGCCCCCACACGTCAAGCGAATCCAGAATCGCCAGCATAAATGCCGAAGCCGCGACCAACACCAGCGCGATAGTGGGCCATCGCACGCAGCGGAGAGGTTGAGTTTTCGTCATCCACTAACGCTAAGAATCCCCGTCCCGCGGGCGCCGCGAAGCACAGGATCTGGGGAGAGATCCGCGAAGTCGCGGCATTGTGGACAACGCCCCAACCCCGATACCTCAACGATCATTGGTTGGGGTGATGGGTGAGCTTCCACCCCGCACGCGCACCCGAAGCGGCCGAACCTCAGACCCGGTGGGGAGAGACGGGGGTGTTCGCCAGGTTGCGGGTGAAGGACTGCCGGTTTGGTTCGGTGCCGTCCGCCGCAAGGCCGGCATCCGCGAGCATCCTGGCGGCCTCGGCGGGGATCTGCGTCAGCGTGCCGGAGCCATCGTGGGCGGAACGGGCCAGGCCCGTGAGCAGGGTGATCGGATCCCCGTTCGCGGTCTGCACCTCGATGCGTGCACCGCGGCCCAAGGCCACAAGGTACACGCGGGTCAGCTCCGTCAGGGCGTACACGCGCCGGGAGCCGCGACGGCGCAGCACAATCTCCGCGGGGTGGATTTCGAGCGTGACGGTTTCGGTACCGCGACCCACCCGGGCAACCGGCATCGCCCAGATCAATTCGAATACAGCCTTGCTGTACTATTTCACCATGATCGAATCTTCAGAGTGGGCCGAACAGCTTCGTCGATCGGTGGGCGATTTTGTCCGCGCAACCCGGGCATCCGCCGACACCCTGCCCGATGCCCAGGCCGCGACGCTCGGATATCTGGACCGCGAGGGTCCCGCCACAATCGCCGAGCTCGCCCGGAAGCGCAACGTCCGCCACCAGAGCATGCGTGTGACGGTCGATGATCTGGAACGCACCGAACTGGTGGACCGAACCCCGAACCCCGACGACAAACGCAGCCTGCTCATCACTATCACCGACCCGGGCCGCGCGGCCCTCGGCCAGGCGCGCGCGGGCCGAGCGTCCACGATCGATGCGGCGATCGCCGAAGAACTAACGGCCGAGGAGCGGCGCGACCTGCAGCGCCTCTCGAGCATCCTCGATCGACTCACCGCGACGATCACCAAATAGCATCCAGCTCCGCTACGCGAAGGCCGACGATACCGGATCCACGTCGAGGCTCTCCCCCGGCGGCAGAATCAGGAACGGCACATCGGTCAGCCCCTCGGTGCCGATGAAGTTGGCGGTGGATCGCTGACCCAGCTCGCTCAACATCAGCTCGTGGATCTGGACGACCAGGGTGGGGGCGACCGCGCGCACGTAGCCCACCGCGTCTCCGAGCTTGGTCCAGGGCCCGCTCGTGGGCAGCAGCAGCACCTCGACCGGAACCTCGGGCACAAGATAGGCATCGCCGGGGTGGAAAACCGTGCCACCCACGAGGTATCCCACGTTGTCGATCTGCGGGATATCGGGGTGGATCACCGCATGCTGGCCGGCAAAGACGCGCACATCGATGTCTCCCACGGCAAAGCTCTCCCTGTCGGAGACGGCGTGGACGGAACCGCCGGGGAGTCGCTCGGCGAGCGTCTGAGGAGCAAACACCCGCAGCTCGGGACGGGCGGTGAGCGCCGCTTTCAGCGCCTCCTCGTCCACATGGTCAAAATGGTCGTGGGTGATGAGGACCGCATCCACCGACTCCAGGAGGGAGGCGGCCTCGGGAGTAAAGGTCCCCGGATCAATCACCAGGGAGGCGGTATCGGTGGCCAGCACAACGCAGGCGTGGGCAAACTTCGTGAGAATCATGAGGAACTCCATTCGTACAGGCTAACTGTACAACACAACTGTAGAAATTCCCAGGGTGACCCCTGCCCGGCTTCTCGCTCCCGGCCCCGTCCCCGAATTTGCTAGCGCGCGGCACCCACCGAACGGGTCACCATGACGGAATCCTCGGGCGGCGAACCCGCGCTCTCCCGGAGGACCGAGATGTAGTCGGTCAGGAAGTCGACGCGGGACACCTCATCGATTCGCGCCCGCTCATCCCCCTCGTCCCAGGTTCCCTCTGGCGAGATCGTCAGATACCACCAGTGCGGTTCGACGACGGCAATCCCGCGCGCAATCCAGAAACCTCCGGAAGATCCGGTGCTCCGATAGAACCCAATGACGGGCGCGTTGTCGAGCGCACCCCGAACCACTCCCCGCGCGCTCCCCAGATCGATCGGGCGGGTCGGCCGCGCAGGCGGCCAGTTCCGCTGGGCTTTCAGGAACGGCAGGAAGCGGTCATCCGGACGAACCGCCGAAATCTCCGCGGTCCGGATCGCCGAGTAACCGTTGAGATAGGCCCCATCACGCAGCCGGGCGATCAGGGTCCACTCGGCCGAGACGTCCAGCAAAATACCGTCGAGGGGTTCTCCAGGTACCCCCTTGTGCCGGATTCGCACGGGCACAGCCTCGCGCCGACTTTGCTCGAGTCGCCGGGAAATCTTCGATGGTTTCTGCTGCGTGTTTTTCACACCCCATAGTGGCACGGGGCAGGCGGCAATTGCCATCTCCCCCCACGGCTCGCTACTCCGAGGAGGGATCCTCCGAGGGTTCGGATCCCCAGGCGGGCATGGGCCCGGCGACCGCGTGAACGGCGCGGCTGTAGTCATCGCCAAACTCCACCCGGGTGAGGTTTGTGAACAGGGCCTCCCGGGCGCCGTCTTCCCAGGTGCAATCCGGATTGATCATCACGATCCACATTGCCCGAGCATCCCACTCCACCGGGGTCCCTAACCACACCGCACCGGGGCGGCGTCGCTCCTCGGCAAATATGAAGACCGAAGAAATCCGTGCCACATCGGCGAGGATGGTCGCCGCGGAAGCCAGGTTGATCTCCCCGGCGGGAAGCGGTGGCGGCCACTCGCGGTGCTCACGCAGATAGGGGACAAAGGTGTCCCGTAGGCGGACTCCGCGAATGTCCTTTCGACGCAGAATGGCATAGCCATCGTAGAACCCCGCATCCCGAATGCTCTGCAGCAGGATCCAGTCCTCCCCCAGGGCCAGCACCAGACCCGTGCGAGTTTCCCCATCCGAGAAGCGGTCGACAATTTCAACCGGGATGCATTCGGTCAGCGAGCGGCTCAGGCGACGCGCGATCTTTTTGCGCGAGTGGGAGGATTTAGGCACACCCCATAGTGGCATCCGCCGCAAGCCGACGCCACCCCGATCCGGGAGTGGCAAACGCCGTTTGCGGTACAACGCAAAAACCCCGTCCGAAGACGGGGGTTTTACTGTGCTAATGCACGGGGGTGGATCTGAGGGGACTCGAACCCCTGACCCCCTGCATGCCATGCAGGTGCGCTACCAGCTGCGCCACAGACCCAGATTTCCTTGCCCGATCTCTCGCGCTTGGAACTCTTATACTCTACAACACCGCGACCCCGATCTCCCAATCGAGCACCCCGGAATCGGCACCCACACACCCGGTTTGCCCGAGAAATGGGGCGACGCGCCGCGACCGCCGACACCCTCGCTCGGGCGCGTCGTTTCGCGGATCCGGGTTGCTCGCAGGCGAATCTGACCAGCCCGATTCCCGCGATGGAGCCCCCGCTCAAACGCAAATCGCGCGACATGCCGTTCGGGGCATATCGCGCGATTCGCGGTGTGGGAGAAGGCGGAGTCTAGCCCTCGACGGGAACCGGTGCCGCGGCGCGGGTCTCCGGTGCGGCCCAGGCGGCCTTCTTCGGCTTCTGGAAGAACAGCACAAACAGGGCACCCAGCAGGGCCACGGCGGCGGGCAACAGAAGCGTCTGCGACATCGCGGTGGTGAACGGCTCGTGCAGGAACACCGGCAGCTCTCCCCCACCGATCTCGGACAGCCCCGAGGCTCCACCCGGAGCGGCGGGCATCTCGGCGGTCAGTCGGGCCTGAATCAGCGCGGCAATGCTGGCACTACCCAGCACCGCACCGATCTGACGGGTGGTGTTGAACACACCCGAACCGGCACCGGCCTTATGCGGGGGCAGGTTCCGGGTGGTCATATTAGACACCGGACCCCACATGAAACCGTTCGCGAAACCGAGCAGGGCGCTCGGGAACAGCATCATCCACAGCGGCTGATCGGGGGTCATCAGCAGCGAGTACCAGAGCAGCGAGACCGACAGCACGGTCAGACCAAACAGGGCGAACCACTTGGGGTTGACCCGGTCGATCATCTTGCCCACCACCGGTGCCAGACCGGCCGAGATTACGGCCATCGGCACCAGCATCAACGCCGACTGGGTCGGGGTCAGCCCGCGCACGGTCTGGTAGAAGAACACCAGCGGCAGGGACATGCAGGTGATGGTGAACCCGACGGTCGTGATGACCAGGTTACCCACCGAGAAGTTGCGGTCCTTGAACAGGTCCAGCGGGAGCAGCGGCTCGGACTTGGTGATCGCCTGCCAGCCCACAAAGGCTGCCAGCACCACGATTCCGGCGATAATCAGACCCCATACGCTGATCGGCCCCACGATGGTGCCCCAGTCATAGGTGCCACCCTCCTGGATGCCAAATACCAGCAGGAACATACCCGCGGCGCTCAGGAACACACCCACCAGGTCGAAGCGGTGCGGGCTGGTAGCCAGCTGCGGCACGTTGCGCCACACCATGATGAAGCCCACGATACCCACCGGGACATTGATGAAGAAGATCCACTCCCAGCCGACGCCGTCGACCAGGACGCCGCCGAGGATCGGACCCACCAGGGTCGCCACACCGGCGGTGGCACCCCAGAGACCCATGGCCGCGCCACGACGATCCGGCGGGAAGATGCGGGTGATGACGGCCATGGTCTGCGGCGTCATCAGCGCGGCACCGAGACCCTGCACGGTGCGGGCGATAATCAGGACCTCGACGCTGCCCGACAGTCCACACCACAGTGAGGCCAGGGTGAAGATCGTCAGACCGATCAGGTAGAGGTTTTTCGGACCGAATCGGTCGCCCAGGCGGCCGGTGATCAGCAGCGGAACGGCATAGGCCAGCAGGTAGGCGCTGGTCACCCAGATCACGGTGTTGATGTCGGTGTGCAGGCCGCGCATGATCGCGGGGTTTGCCACCGAAACGATGGTGGTATCAATCAGGATCATAAAGAACCCGATGACCAGCGACCACAGCGCCGGCCAGGGCCGCACGGCGGTAGCGGGAGGTGTTGACATGAGTGTCACTTTCTACTGAGGGGGATCAAAAATTTAGGGGTTTGGAGCGTGTTTGCGAGCCTTACGCTCGGCCGTCTGGGCCTTTTCCTCGGGGGTTCGACTGTCCTGCCAGGACAGCTCGCCCGCACGCAGGCGTTCAATCTGGGCTACCACCCACGTGATCTCAGCCTCGGCCATGGTGAGCATGTAGGGGACGTTAATCCAGTACAGTTCGGGAACGTTGAGGGCGGATACGGCGGCCACCTCGGCACGGATTCGCACCACCCGGGCCCGCATCTCCACCAGTCGCTCGGTGAGGAGTTCCACCACCTGCTCCACGGGCAACACGTGCGCCTCGGACAGCGCCTGAAGCACGCTCGGCCGCTCGATCCGTGGGGTACGCAGCAGTTCGGCCACATCGGCATAGAGCCGCTCGCGACCCTCGTCGGTGATCTCAAACAGGGTGCGTTCGGGGCGGGCACCCTCGCGCTCCACCTGGGCGACCCGCGCGTACTCCTTCTGCTCCAGCGCGTACACCGCGCGGTACAGCGAGCCCGGGCTGACCTTCACCACGGTGTCTTCGCGCCGCTGGGTGGCGATCTGATACATCTCATACGGATGCATCGGTCGCTCCAACAGCAAACCCAGTGCCGCGATCTCAATCGGTTTGAGTGTAACCTCTGCCACCATTACCTCCAACAAAACTATTCCACATGGAATATACCCCGTGGAGGGGTCATCCGCAAAACGATTGTGTGTGAACTTCCGGTAAACGCGGCGATGCCCGGGACAGGAAAACCTGTCCCGGGCATCGGATCTGGATTGGTGGCGAGCCTAGACCGGAGTGGCCTCCGCGGCGGCGCGGGCGGCGGCGGGCAGCGCCGCGAGGATCTGGGCGACGGCGTCCTCATCGTGGGCGGCCGAGACGAACCAGGCCTCGAAGACGCTCGGCGGCAGGTTGATGCCGGCATCCAGCATCGCGTGGAAGAACGGTCCATAGCGGTAGGCGTCCTGCGCCTGTACCTCGGCGTAGTTCACCGGGGCCTCCTCGGCGAACACAAACGAGAACAGGTTACCGGCGCGCTGCACCACGTGAGGGACCTCGGCGACCGTAAGCGCCGCGGACACCGCGGACGAGAGGGTGTCGGCGACGATATCCAGGTGGGCATAGACCTCGGGGGTCGCCCGGCGCAGGGTCTCCAGACCCGCGGCCACGGCGACCGGGTTTCCCGAGAGCGTTCCGGCCTGATACACCGGTCCGAGCGGGGCCAGGTGGTCCATGACCTCGGCGCGGCCACCCAGTGCGGCCAGCGGCATGCCGCCGCCGATGACCTTACCGAAGGTGAAAAGGTCGGGCACATAGCCCTCCCCCGCCGCGGCCTGCAGGCCCCAGAATCCGGCCGGTCCCACGCGGAATCCGGTGAGCACCTCGTCCAGGATCACCAGGGCGCCGTGGGCGTGCGCAAGCTCGGTCAGCGCGGCGTTGAAGCCCGGCGCCGGCGGGACCACACCCATGTTGGCCGAGGCGGCCTCGACGATGATCCCGGCGATGTTCTCGCCGTGCTCGGCGAAGACCGCGCGCAGCGCATCCAGGTTGTTATAGGGCACCACCAGGGTCTGCCCGGCGGTGGCCGCGGTCACCCCGGCCGAACCCGGCAACGCCAGGGTCGCCAGGCCCGAACCCGCGGCGGCCAGCAGGCCGTCGGAGTGCCCGTGATAGTGACCGGCGAACTTCACCAGCAGCTCGCGCTCGGTGAACCCGCGCGCCAGCCGGATCGCGGTCATGGTGGCCTCGGTCCCGGTGGACACCAGGCGTACCTTCTCGATCGGGCTCACCCCGTTTACGCTCACGCGCTCGCGGATCAGCTCGGCCAGCTCGGTCTCCGCCGGGGTCGATGCCCCAAACGAGAGTCCGCGCGCGGCGGCCTCCTGCACCGCGCGCACCACATCGGGCTGCGCGTGACCGAGGATCGCCGGACCCCAGGAGCACACCAGGTCCACGTACTCGGTACCCTCGGCATCGGTCACCCGGGCACCCTGGGCGGACACCAGGAAACGCGGCGTTCCCCCCACCGAACCGTAGGCGCGTACCGGGGAGTTCACCCCGCCGGGAATCGAAGACTTGGCGCGGGTGAAGAGGTCGGCGTTATCGGCGTGGGTCATGGGGCTCCTAGATATCGGGAACGAAAAAAGTTTAGGCGCGCAGCCAGGTGGCCAGCTCGGTGGCCCAGTAGGTGAGCACGGCGTCGGCACCGGCGCGGCGGATACCGATCACCGACTCCTCGATGGCCCGGCGACGATCGATCCAGCCGTGTGCGGCGGCGGCCTCGATCATCGCATACTCACCGGAAACCTGGTACGCCCACACCGGGACGGTGGACATCGCGGCCACATCGGCGAGCACGTCGAGGTAGGACATCGCGGGCTTGACCATCACGATATCCGCGCCCTCGGCGAGGTCCAGCAGGGTTTCGCGCATGCCCTCGCGGCGATTGCCGGGATCAAGCTGATAGGTGCGCCGGTCGCCCTGGAGCTGCGAGTCCACGGCCTCGCGGAAGGGGCCGTAGAACGCCGAGGCGTACTTGGCCGAGTAGGCCAGCAGCGCGGTGTCGATGTGACCGGCGCGGTCGAGGGCCGCGCGGATCGCGCCGACCTGACCGTCCATCATGCCGCTGAGGCCCAGCAGTGCCGAGCCGGCCTCGGCCTGAGCCAGCGCCATCGAGACGTAACGCTCAAGGGTTGCGTCGTTGTCCACGGCACCGTCCTCGGTGAGCACACCGCAGTGGCCGTGGTCGGTGAACTCATCCAGACACAGGTCGGTCTGCACCACGAGTGCGTCGCCCACCTCGGCCTGCAGGGCACGGGTCGCGCGCTGCAGGATGCCCTCGGGCGCATCGGCCTGACTTCCCACGGCGTCGCGCACGGTCGGGATCCCGAACAGCATCACGCCGCCCACGCCCGCCGCGGCGGCCTCGGTCGCGGCGGCCCGCAGGCTGTCCAGGGTGTGCTGGAATACGCCGGGCATCGAGCCGATCGCGCGCTTCTCGGTGAGGTCCTCGTTCACAAACAGCGGGAGGACCAGCTGTGCGGGATCAACCCGGGTTTCGGAAACCAGGCGACGCATCGCCGGGGACTGACGCAGGCGGCGGGGCCGCTCGGGCAGGGAATTCATGGGGTGTCCTCTCCGCCGTGATCGGGCACGGCGAGTCCGGGGGTGAGGGAAGAATAGTGGTTTTCTAGGGCCGCGACCATGCTCTCGGCATGTCGGATCGGCGCCTCGATGGTGATCGCCAACCCGGCAGCCTCGGCCGCCTCGGTGGTGCGATCCCCGATGCTGACCCGGACCACGTCGACGGACAGGTCGGGCACCTGGGTGATGATCTGGACGGCCACGCTGCCCGAGGTCACCAGGATCGCGTCGATATCACCGAGGGCCAGCGCGGTGCGCACCTCGGGGGTGAGTTCCACCGGGATCGTGCGGTAGGCGTGCACCCGGGTCACGTCGGCACCGAGAACGGTAAGGCCGTCCACCAGGGTGGGGCCCGCGAGGGCCGAGTCCAGTACCAGGACCCGGCCGAGACCGGGGTGTGCGTTCAGCTCACCGAAGCTCGCAACCATACCGCGGGCGGTGTGATCCTCGGGCGGCATCAGATCCACCCGGTAGCGAGCTTCGGCCAGTGCGGCGGCGGTTGCGGTGCCGACCGCGGCGATCCGGGTGGTTTCCGGAATTTTTGCGGCATGGGCACGCAGCACCCGAACCGTGGTCGCGCTGGTCACGGTCACCCAGTCGAATGCCCCCGCGGCCAGCGCCTCGAGCGCACGCTCCAGGGCGGCCGCGTCGGGGGCCGGTTCGAAGTCGATCACCGGGGCGATCACCGCGGTGGCACCGTGGGCGGCCAGGTTCTCGGCGACCTGCACACCCCAGCGTCCGTCGCGGGGCACCAGTACCCGGCGGCCGGCGAGGGCCGAACAGGTGGCGTGGGTTTGGGGTTCTGCGTGCGTGTTCATCGGTCTAGGTCAGCGGCGCAATCTCGGCGGCACCGTCGGCGAGCAGCGCATCGGCCAGGTCGGATCCCAGCCCGGCGGCGACGCTCAGCAGCGTATCCGCCGAGACCGCGACACCCTCGGTGCGCTCGCGCAGGTCGGTCCCGGTGGGGGCATAGACGGCCGCGTGCAGCGCCAGGGTCCCGTCGGAAAGCACCGCGTGGGCCCCGATCGGTGCCGCGCATCCGGCTTCCAGGCGGGCGAGTACCGCGCGCTCGGCGGCGGCTTCCGCACGGGTTTCCGGGTGCTCGATGGCGTTCAGGGCCGCGCGGATCGGATCGGTCACCGGTGCGGCCACAGACTCCGCCCGCACCTCGATCGCCAGCGCACCCTGGGCGGGAGCGGGCGGCCACCCGGACAGCTCGAAGCGCTCGGTGATCGCACCGTCACGGCCCAGGCGTTCCAGCCCGGCCACCGCGAGCACCACCGCATCCAGCTCGCCCGAGGTGACAAAGCCCAGCCGGGTGTCGATGTTACCGCGGATATCCACGATCTCCAGATCGGGACGGCGACGACGCAGCTGCGCAATCCGGCGCGGGGATCCGGTCCCAACCCGGGCACCCTCGGGCAGCTCGGCGAGGGTCAGCCCGTCGCGCGCGCACAGCGCATCTCGGGCATCCGCCCGCACGGGAACCGCACCGATCGCCAGGCCCGGGGCCGCGGCGGTGGGCAGGTCCTTCATCGAGTGGACCACGAGGTCGCACTCCCCCGCGAGCAGGAAATCGCGCAGAGCCGAGGCGAAGACGCCGGTGCCACCGAGGCTCGCGAGCGAGGCTCGGGTCACGTCGCCGTGGGTGGTCACCGGGATCAGCACGGTCTCGATGCCGGTGGCCGCGGTGATCGCGCGGGCGATATCGCCGGTCTGCGCCAGCGCCAGGGCGCTGCCCCGGGTACCGATCCGCAGAACGGTACCCGGGGCAGCGGGAGAATGCTGCTCGGTCACGGGGCGATTCCCGCCAGGGCCGGCTTGAAGCCCGCCCGCACGTTCTCGCAGCAACCCGGACGGCACACGTCATACCAGGGACCGAGGTCGGTCATCGCCGGACGCTCGGACACCGGGGTGCCGTCGCGACGCTCCAGCACCAGATCCACCAGACCCTTCACAAACTCGTGGTGAGTACCCGGGGTGGGCACCCGCAGCGAGTACAGTCCGGCGTTCTCGGCCGACTCGGTGGCCTCGTTGTCGAGGTCCCAGAGGACCTCCATGTGGTCGCTCATGAAGCCCAGCGGCACGATCACGACCGCGCGGGTACCGGTGGCCGGCAGCTCCTCGATCACGTCGTTGATGTCGGGCTCAAGCCAGGGCATGCTCGGTGGGCCCGAACGGGACTGGTAGACCAGCTCCCAGGGCACATCCTGGTCCAGGGCCAGCTCCTGCTGCACCGCGGCCATCACCACCTCGGCGACGGCGAGGTGCTGGGCGGCATACGCGCCACCCTCGCCGAAGTTACGCTCGGACGGACCCGAGCGCACGGCGTCGGTGGACGGAATCGAGTGGGTCGCAAACAGGACCTTGACCTCGCGGGCCAAGTCGATATCGCGCACATCCTGGACAATCTTCGCCAGCGCATCGCCGACACCCTCGATGAACGGGGTCACAAAACCGGGGTGGTCGAAGAACTGACGCACCTTGTCGATTTCGATCTGGCCCTCCAGGCCGGTCTCATCCAGCGCGATCGCGAAGTCCTCGCGATACTGACGGCAGGAGGAGAAGGATGAGTAGGCGCTGGTCGCGATCGCGATGAGCTTGCGGTAGCCGCGGTCGTGGGCCTCCTGCACGGCGTCGCGCAGGTAGGGGTTCCAGTTGCGGTTTCCCCAGATCACCGGCAGGTCGATGCCGCGGCTGGCCAGCTCGGCCTCCAGGGCCGCCTTGAGCTCACGGTTCTGATCGTTGATCGGGCTCACGCCGCCGTGGTGGCGATAGTGCACGGCCACCTCTTCGAGGCGCTCCTCGGGGATGCCGCGGCCGCGGGTCACGTTACGCAGGAACGGGATGACGTCATCCTGACCCTCGGGTCCGCCGAAACCGGCGAGCAGGATCGCGTCATAGTCCACCGGGGTCTCGACCCAGGGGGCACCGGAACGGGCTGCCTCGGTTGCACCGGGCACGATTCCCGCAGGGGCAGCAGCCTGGGGCGCGGCGGCCTCGGTTGCGGCCGGCGCGGTTGCCGCAGTCTCGGTCGCGGCCGGCGCGGTTTCGATGGTCACGGCCTCGGCCGAGCCCTCACGCGAGCAGGCACAGTTGCCGCCGCAGCCGCCGGTCTGGGCGGGGGTTTGCAGTTCACTCATCGGATCACCTCAACAATCTCGGCGGCCGGAATCCGCCGGCCGGTATAGAACGGTACCTCTTCGCGCACGTGACGACGGGCGTCGGTCGCGCGCAGTTCACGCATCATGTCGACCAGTTCGGTCAGCTCATCCGACTCGATCGGCAGAATCCACTCATAGTCCCCCAGGGCGAAGGAGGACACGGTGTTGGCGATGGCCCCACGGAAGCTGGCGCCCATGCGGCCGTGCTCGGCGAGCATGCGCGCACGCTCGTCCTCGGGCAGCAGGTACCACTCGTAGCTGCGCACAAACGGGTAGACGGTGATCCACTGCTTGGGATCCTTGCCGGTCAGGAAGCCGGGCACGTGACGCTTATTGAACTCGGCCTCACGGTGCACACCCAGCGCGTTCCAGGTGGGCAGTAGCTCGCGCAGCAGCTCGGTGCGGCGCAGCACGCGGGCGGCCGACTGCAGGTCCTCGGCGCGGTCGCCGTGGATCCAGATCATCAGGTCGGCGTCGGCGCGCAGGCCCGAGACGTCGTAGAAGCCGCGGGTGACCACGCCGTTTTCGGCGAGGGTGTCCACGGCGGCGTTCAGCTCGGCCACGGCGGCATCGGAGTACTCACCACGTAAGGCGGGATTCCGGCGCAGGACAAGCCAGAGGGTGTAACCGAAGGGAGAGTCCGGGGTATTTACCGGGCTGGTGTCGATGGACAAAGCTACTCCTTTGAATTCGGACTGTTATCGGATGTGGGGGTCTGGGTGGGAGCGGCCAGTTCGCCGTTCTCCAGGTATTCGGCGGCGATCAGGTGGCGCACGCGCTTCGCCGCCGCGTGGGCGTCGGGGACCACCGAGGCGAGCCCGGTTCCCGACAGCCAGGCACCGGTGACATCGAGTCCCGGAACCGCGGCCACGGCCGCGCGGATTCGCTCGGCACGCTCCCGCGCGCCCTGGGCCGAACCCGGCGGGGTGCTGCGCCAGCGGGTGCGGGCAAACCCAGCCACGGTCTCGGCGGGCAGGTCCACGCCGAGGATCGCGGCGGCATCGGTGCGGGCGATCTCGGCCAGCTCGGCGTCGTCCCGCTCCCCCAGGGCTACCGGATCGTAGGACAGCCGGACCGCGTGACGTCCGGGATGCTCGGCCAGCGCCTCGGCGAGCCAGGCCCACTTGGCACTCGAGTGGGTCAGGGCCTTGGCCTGGACACCGCTCTGTCCGGCATGGCCGGCGATCAGCACGCCGCTGCCGCGCGGGTGTCCGTCGAGGTTCGGGGCGTCCAGCAGCAGCGAGGCGAGGATCACCTCGGGGGAAACCTGGGCGGTCTCCTCGGCCAGGGCCGCAACAACCGGTCCCAGCAGGTCAAACGCGGGCAGCTCGGCCGTGGCCACAATCACCCGGTCGGCGTAGAGCACCGAGTGGTTTTCCAGGCGCAGGGTCCACAGCGTGTGCTCCCCCGGGCCCTCGGGAATCGAGTAGCCCTCGGTGGCCACAAAGTCTTCGGAGTCGATGATCGGCAGGTCCTCGGCGGACACCGCACCGGCGTGCAGCCCGGCCACCGGCGTTCCGGTCTGGATCACGCCGCCGCGCCGGATGATCTCCGCCGCCAATACCGAAACCAGCGTATGCATGCCGCCGATGATGCCCTCAACCTTGGCACCCGCGCGGGCGGGGCCTGCGGCATCGGTCAGCTCGGCCACCGCTGCACCCAGGGATCCGGTGCGGGTCAGGGCCTGGTTGAGACCCGGGGCGACGCGATCCACGTCGATCTCCTCGGGACCCACCGAATACACCCCGCGCACCACGGGCGTCACCAGCTCGGTGAGCACCGCGTCACCCATGCGCTTGCGCACGAGCTCGGCGAGGTTCTTTTCGCGGCCGATGGTCAGCACCGGACGCACGCGGTCCAGGTAGGCACGCATGACACCCTTAGATCCGATGACCCGGCGCACGTCCTCGGCCAGCGGGTTGGCCGGGATCCCCAGCAGCGCGGTCTTGGGCAGCGGCACCGAGGCACCATCGGTGCGGCGCAGCCAGGCACCGGCCGGGTTCGGGGCGACAATCTGCTCCTCGAGTCCCAGCTCGACCAGCAGCTCACGCACGTGACCGCCGCGGGTCGCATAGCTCTCGGCACCGCCATCCAGGACGATGTCGCCCACGGTGACCGGGGAAACCGATCCGCCCAGCAGCTCGGCGGCCTCGATCACCGTGACGCGGATACCCACGCGCAGGCAGTCGAGCGCGGCCACCAGGCCGGCGACCCCGCCGCCGACGACCACAACATGACGCGGTTCGATCACAGCGAGTGCACCAGCTCTACCACGCGGGTCAGCACGGTCGGGTCAGTCTCCGGCGGGACGCCGTGACCGAGGTTCATCACGTGGGCGGGGGCATCGAGTCCGCGGCGGTGCACGTCTCGTACGTGCGCCTCCAGAACGTTCCAGGGGGCGGCGAGCATCGCCGGGTCCACGTTGCCCTGGACCGGGACGGAGGCGCCCAGGCGGCGGATTCCCTCATCCAGCGGCGTGCGGTAGTCGATCCCCACCACGTCGGCCCCCACGTCGCGCATCTGCGGAAGGATCTCGCCGGTGCCCACACCGAAGTGGACGATCGGAACGCGGGTTTCGGTGCCGGAGACCTCGAAGGTCAGATCACGCACGAAGTCGAGCACGCGGGCGCTGGCGGTGGCCACGTGGCGCACGTAGTCCTCGGGCGAGAGCGATCCGGCCCAGGAATCGAACAGCTGCGCGGCCGACGCGCCGGCGAGCACCTGGGCACGCAGGAAGCGGCCGGTGATCTCGGCGGTCCAGGTCATCAGCGCGGCCCAGGACTCGGGGTCGGCGTGCATCATGGTGCGGGCGCGGATGTGATCCTTGCTCGGGCCGCCCTCCACCAGGTAGGCGGCGAGGGTGAACGGCGCGCCGGCGAATCCGATCAGCGGCGTGGTGCCGAGCTCGGCCACGGTGCGGGCGACGGCGTCGATGATCGGGCCCAGGGCGCTATCCAGCTGGGCGGGATCGTTCTGCACCAGCTCGGCCACGTCGGCGGCGGTGCGCACGGCCTTACCCATCACGGGTCCGCGACCGGGCACGATCGACACATCCACGCCGACCAGCTTGAGCGGGACAACGATGTCGCTAAAGAAGATGCCCGCGTCCACCGCGTGGCGGCGCACCGGCTGCAGCGTGATCTCGCTGGCCAGCTCCGGGGTGAGGCACGCCTGGAGCATTTCGGTGCCGACACGCAGTTCGCGATACTCGGGCAGGGAACGTCCGGCCTGACGCATGAACCAGACGGGGGTCGTGGCGGGACGGATGCCGCGGTACGCCGAAATCAGCGGGGATTCGGCGGTGAGGCCCGCCTGAAGCGGGTGTGTGGTGGGGACAAGCATGAGTCCATCTTCTCAAACCTCGCGGCAAAAGTTGCCGACACCCGGTCGAGTCGCCGCCGACAGAGTGTCGGGAAGTATGTCCCGGTCAGACGCAAAAAATCTGGGGTTAGTATGGATGAGTGCTGATCTGTTTGACCGCGAGCCACAAGAACTCCTCCTTCGACCTTCTCGAACGCCTCTCCGCCGCCGAGGGACGCCTTGAGCGCGCCCTACTGGATGCCGACCCGACCATCGCCGGGGCCGTCATCATCAATACCTGCAACCGCTTCGAGGCCTATGTGGAACTCGACAGCGCGGGCACCCCACCCCAGGCACGCGCGGCGCTGACCGCTGCCGCCGCATCCTCGACCAATCTCGACTCCGCCGAGCTCGGGGACACCTGGGATCTGCACGTGGGCGAGGAGGCCGCGCGCCACCTGTTCGCCGTATCTTCGGGTCTGGAATCCGTGGTCGTGGGCGAGGGAGAAATCGCCGGTCAGGTGCGCCGAGCGCTGGAATTTGCCCGCGCCGAGGACACCACCACGAGCGACCTGGAGCGTCTGTTCCAGCGTGCCTCGCAGACCTCCCGCGCGGTCAAAAACAAGACCCCGCTGGGACGCGCCGGACGATCCCTGGTGCGTCTGGCCCTCGATCTCAGCGACAGTCGTGTCTCCGACTGGTCGGCCCTGCGGGTGCTGCTCATCGGTACCGGTGCCTACGCCGGGGCCAGTCTGGCGGCCCTGCGCGATCGCGGCGTGACCCAGGTGTCGGTCTACTCCCCCTCGGGACGCGCGGCAAAGTTCGCCCAGGGTCACGATATCGAGCCGGTGGCGGCCACCGACTTTGAGACCGCGGTGGCCGAAGCCTCGCTGATCGTGACCTGCACCACGGCCACCGACTATGTGCTGGATGCCGACATCGTGGCCGCCGGAAGGCGACACGCCCCGCTCGCGCCGCCGCAGCTGGGGCACGAGGATGCACCCGGCTGCCCGGTGATCGCCCCCGCCCGCCAGCTGGTGATCGACCTGGGTCTGCCCCGCAACGTGAACCCCAACGTGGTGGAGGCCGGGAGCATCGAGCTACTGGACCTGGAAACCATCCGCCTGCACGCCCCGCTCGAGGAGGTTCAGGCCACCGATCATGCCCGCGTGCTGGTCAACCGGGCCGCCAAGAAGTTCATTCAGGTGACCTCCGAGCAGGGCCTGGACCCGGCCGTGGTCGCGATGCGTCGACACGCCCATGCGATCCTCGAGGAGGAGGTCGCCCGGGTGGCCCCGCGCGACCCCGACGGCGTGGCCGAACGCGCGCTGCGCCACCTGATGGGACGGATGCTGCACGTGCCCACCGTGCGCGCTCGGGAGCTGGCCCGCGCCGGCGAGCACGACCGCTACCTGGAGGCGTTGGAGACCCTGTTGGGACTCGCGGTGCCCGGCACCGCGGACCAGGTCAAGGTCGAGGTCGAGGTCGAGGTGCCAGAATCGAACCGTCGGGCGTCGTAGCATCGACACCACGTCGGCACAATCCCGCCGAATTCGCGCTAGCGTGTGGTGAGGATCCCCTTACTACCCCACCCATCCACGTCGGGAGAAACATGACCCAGCAGGCATCGACGCTCGCCCTCTCAAGCGCCAAGCTGCGAACGGACGCGGTCTCGATCGGCTACGATCGCCGGGTCATCAGCTCCGAGCTCTCGGTCGAGATTCCCGACGGCTCGTTTACGGTGATCGTGGGCCCCAACGCGTGCGGGAAATCCACCCTGCTGCGCTCGCTGGCTCGGCTGATCACCCCGAGCGAGGGCACCGTGCTGCTGGACGGGGGCGACATCGCCAAACTCGGCACCAAGGAACTCGCGCGTCGGCTGGGCCTGCTGCCGCAGACCTCGATTGCGCCCGATGGCATCCGGGTCGCCGATCTGGTGGCCCGCGGGCGCTACCCGCACCAGGGACTGTTCACCCGCTGGTCGGCCGCCGATGAGGCCGCCGTGTCCGCGGCGCTTGCCGCCACCAAGACCACCGAGCTGGCCGACCGCCTGGTTGAGGAACTCTCCGGTGGACAGCGCCAGCGCGTATGGGTCGCGATGGTCCTGGCCCAGGAAACCGGTGCGGTGCTCCTGGACGAGCCAACCACCTACCTCGACATCGCTCATCAGATCGACGTGCTCGAGCTCTTCCGCGACCTCAACCAGGGTGGACAAACCCTGGTGGCCGTGCTGCACGACCTCAACCACGCCGCGCGCTATGCGACCCATGTGATCGCGATGAAGGACGGGGCCGTGCGTGCCAGCGGAACCCCGACCGAGGTCATCACCGAGGAACTGGTCGAGGATGTCTTCGAGCTGCCCTGCCGCGTGATCACCGACCCGGTCACCGGCTCCCCGCTGGTGATCCCGCTCGGCCGCTCCACCACAACCGAGGCCCCCGCCACGCTCTAACGTCGGCCGCGGCTACGGTACCGACCGGGTGGCACAGGAACCGCCCGGTTGCGCGCAGGGCGAGCATTCCACGATGCGTAATCGCCGAAGAAAGGCCCTAGCGCAGCCGTCGGTATCGCTCGACCGCCTGCAGGTCCTGGTGCTGGCCGCCGGAGTGGGTGATCGAGGTCTCGGCGAGGCTGAACTGGCTGGCGTGAGCGGCGTGCGCGGCACGCACACGCGCCGTGTGAGCGTCGCGGCGAATTTCCAGGTCGAAGTCCGTGTCCGTCGGATCCAGCACCACAAACAGCGGCAGATCCAGCGCGGTGGCGACCCGCAGCGTCGCCTCGTGGGTGGCGAGGTGATCGGGGTGTCCGTAGCCACCGTCGGAGTCGTAGGTGACCAGCGCTCCGGGGGCAGACGTGGCAAACGTCGCGGACGCAGCCGAGGCGGCCGAACCGACAGAAGCTGAGGGAGCGGCCGAGGAGGCCGAGCCGACAGAAGCTGCGGGAGCAGCCGCGGAGACGACCCCGAGCAGCGCGCGCAGGTCGGCATCCACCTCGTCCGGGTCGGCGGCGGTCAGGGCCTCGGGATCCCGATCGGGGGCGGGAGCCGCCCGACCATCGGCGCCCCAGACCATGCCCGAGTCGCGGTAGTGACGTCGCCCCTCGCCCAGGTAGTGGTGCCGGGTCACGCCGAGCGCCGCCAGGGCCGCACGCAGTTCCTCGGCGCGCACGGAGGTCAGGTCGGCCCCCTCCGGAACCGAGCCGGGCACAATCTCGCCGCGTTCGCCACGGGTCGCGGTGATCACGGTCACGGGAATCTCCGCCTCGGCGAGCGCGGCGATCAGCGCCGAGGTGGTGAGCGTCTCATCATCGGGATGCGCGTGAACAAACGCCACCCCGGCGGCGAACTCGGCGGGCAGCGCACCCGTCCCGGATGGATTAGTCACGGGCCGGAGCCGCAATCAGTTCGGTGTACAGCTCTCGTACGCGGGCTGCGGCCACCCGGGAGTCGGTCTCCGCCGAATACTCGCGGCCACGCTGCCCCAGCTCGCGGCGACGCTCGGGATCATTCATCAGCGACATGATCGCCTCGGCCCACAGCTCGGGGCTGCGCTCATCCACCAGAAGTCCGCTCACACCCTCACGCACCGCATCCTGCAGACCACCGGCGCGCGAGGCGATCACCGGGACACCGCTGGCGGCACCCTCGGTGGCCACCAGGCCGAAGGTTTCCGAGTAGGAGGGGATCAGTACGATCGCGGCCGAGCGCATGGCCGCGGCCAGGTGCTCACGGTCCAGGCTGCCCAGCAGACGGATCTCCACGCCCGCGGCCGCCGCGTGATCGGTGATGCGGCGTCGGTGCGCGGGAGTACCCCCACCGGCGATGCGCAGCTCGGGACGCTCCTCCACGGGGATGTGGGCGAGCGCGTCGATGGCCAGGTCGATGCCCTTGACCGTGCGCAGGCGCGCGGCGATCAGCAGGTAGTCCCCGGCGGGTCCACCCGGGTGGAAGAGTTCGCGGTCCACACCCGGGGCCACCACGCGCACGTTGCCCTCGGTGATCTGCGCGGCCTCGGCCCGGCTCAGCGAGATGACCAGGTCACTCTCGCGGGCGAGCCACGCCTCGCCGCGGAACCGCTCGGGCTCCTGCGGGCCGGCCCCCGGCGGACGCAGGGTCGCGGTGAGGGCCGCCAGGGTGTGGAAGGTCTGCACGTGCGGGATGCCCCAGGCGCGGGCCACCGGCAGTGCGGCCATGCCCGAGTACCAGTAGTGCGAGTGGATCAGGTCGTAGCGCTCCCCGGCGGCCAGCTCGCGCGAGAACGCCTCGATCAGCGGCGGCAGCAGGTCCGGCTTGTCCAGGTAGCGGGGGTCGCCGTCATCGATCAGGCGCACCCGCAGGCCCGGCTCAAGCTCGACCACGGCGGGGTCGGCGGGATCGGTGCGTCGCGTGATCAGATCCACCCGTTCCCCGGCGCGCACCAGTGCGCGGGCGAGGGTCAGCAGGTAGATGGTCATCCCGCCGGCCTCACCGGATCCAACCGGTTCGAGCGGGGACGAGTGCAGGGCGACAAGCGCAATGCGACGAGCGGTCACGGCGATATTCCTTCCGAGGGCTCGCGGTTTCTGAGGGCGAGCCACGGGTCAACGTTACCGGCTTCGCCACCGACTTCGCGCACCCGCGACGGGCGCCCCCACAAATACCCGACTTCGCGCGCCCGACCTCACATTTTGCCGGTCCCGCGCGTTAGCCTGACAGAACATCCCAACCACCTCGAGGATCCCATGCCCACTCCCCTTCCGTTTGAAACCGCGATCGATGCGCACGGTGCCACCGTGCTCCGCGTCTGTCGCGCGGTCCTCGGCGGGCACGCCGATGCCGAGGATGCCTGGGCCGAGACCTTCGTGTCCGCGCTGGCCGACTGGGATCGAATCGCTCGGATCGAGAATATGCGTGGCTGGCTGGTGACCGTGGCCCATCGCAAGGCCATCGACGTACTGCGGGCCAAAAGCAGGCAGGGGCCCAGCCTCGATCTGGTGCCCGAATCCCCCACCACGCGGGGACGCCCCGAGGCCACCCATCTGGACCTCTACCGCGCCATCGCCGCACTCCCACCCGGGCAACGCACGGCGATCACCCTGCACTATCTGGCGGGCCTGCCCTATGCCGACGTGGCCGCCGAAACCGGCATCAGCCCGGCCGCCGCCCGGCGGGCCGGTGCCGACGGAATACGCGCCCTGCGCGCCTCCGCCTCCCTCACCCTTCCCTTCCCGATCGATCCGGACGGAGAATCCGCATGACCTCCCTCACCACCGCCCCCGAGGAAACCGACGTGCTCACCCGGCTGCGCGGCGATCTTCTCACCCATGCCACAACCACCGGAGCCCGCGAGGTGGCCTATTCGATCATCGAGTCCCCGCTGGGCCGCCTGCTGCTGGCCGCGACCCCCGTGGGGCTCGTGCGGGTCGCCTTCGAACGCGAGGATTTCGACACCGTGTTGGGCACCCTCGCCGAGAAGATCGGACCCCGCATCCTGCGTGATGCCGACCCGGTGGATCGCGCCGCCCACGAACTGGCCGAATACTTTGCCGGCGAGCGTCGCGACTTCGATGTGACCCTGGATCGCCGCCTGACCACCCCCTTCCGCGGCGAGGTTCAGCGCTTTTTGCCCTCGATCGAGTTTGGGCACACGCTCAGCTATCGCGACGTGGCCGAGGCGCTGGGGCGGCCGCGGGCGATGCGGGCGGTGGGGACCGCGTGCGCGACCAACCCGCTGCCGATCGTTGTGCCCTGCCATCGGGTCCTGCGCACCGACGGGCAGCTGGGCGGCTACATTGGTGGGCTGGACGCCAAGCGAGCGCTCCTCGAATCAGAACGGACCCGCGCATGACCCAGGAATCCAACGCCACCACCACCGACCCGATCAGCATCGACCTGATCATCGGCGAGGACGGCCTCGCCCGCCCACCCTGGGCCGCCGGGGACCCGCTGCTGCGCGCGTACTACGACACCGAGTGGGGCATGCCGGTCCGCGATGAGAGCGGGATGTTTGAGCGAATCAGCCTCGAGGCGTTCCAGTCGGGTCTGTCCTGGGCCACGATCCTGCGCAAGCGTCCGGCCTTCCGGGCGGGCTTTGCCGGATTCGATCCGGAGCGCGTGGCGGCCTTTGACGAGGAAGATATCGAGCGACTCCTGGGTGATGCGGGCATCATCCGCAACCGGCGCAAAATCGAGGCGACCATCACCAACGCCCGGGCGACCCTCGCACTGCGTGATAGCGGCCCGGGCCTGGCCGAACTGGTGTGGTCGTTCCAACCCGATCGGACCCCGCGGCCGCTGCGCTTTGCCGACATTCCGGTGCGGTCGGCCGAGTCCGAGGCACTGGCAAAACGGCTCCGCGCCGAGGGCTTCACCTTCGTGGGGCCCACCACGATGTTTGCGCTGATGGAGGCGTGCGGGATCGTGGACACCCACCTGCTGGGCAGCCACCGCCGCGGCACCTCGGGGATCTGGCCCCGGTAGCGGTCGAGCCCTCGCGACCGTCACCCCGCGTGCCCCGGCCCGCATCACGCCGGGCCTCATCACTGCCGCCGTCCGACGGCCCCAACCGCGGCGTGGACAGGTGAATCCTCAGCTAAAAAACGGCATACTGAATCCAGCGGTGGCGTCCACGGCCCTCCCCCGGCACATTCGTGCGGGGCCGGCCCCGCGGAAGGACTGCGGATGATGACGACGCCGGCGCCCCCGGACCCACGCACGCGTATGACACGCCTGGGTGCCGAGCTCATGGGGTGGGGATCCGCCCTCCTGCTCACCGTCATCGCCCTGGCCCACCTGGTCAACACCGACCGCGCCTGGCTCCTGTTCCACGACGGCGATTCGGTGTTCCCGCTGCTGGTCCACGCCTCGATCGCCGCGGGCGAGCCGCAGCACTGGGCGCTCTCCAGCGTGCTGTTCGTCCCCGAACTCGGGCTCTACTTCGTGTTGGCCGCGGTGTTTGGTTCGGGACCGGCGGCCCAGCTCGCCTTCGCCGTCTGCGCGATGCTGCTGATCTACGGGGCGCTGCGTTTTGCCGCGGGAGCCCTCCGGCGCGACCTCGCCCAACCCGGACACACCAACCGGGCGATCATCGCGGCCCTGGCAGGTTTTGCCGTGCTGGTGTTCCTCACCCTGACCGAGTCGAGCATCAGCCGTGGCAGCTTCGAGCTGACCACGCTGGTCATGACCACCACGTACTATGCGGCCACCACGATCGCGCTGCTGTACGGGGCCGCGCTGTGTGCCTGGATCCTCGCCTCCGCCGGACGGGACGCGCCCCGCGCGGCCAGCCACCCCCGGGTGGTCCTGGTCTTTGTTGTGCTGGGTCTGCTGGTAGCCGTGTCCACCCTGAGCAATCCCCTGATCGCCGGATGGCTCTGTGCGCCGGCGATCCTGGCCCTGGGTTTCGGGTGGCTGCTGCGGCTCCCGCGCTCCCCCAAGGTCCCGATCCTGCTGGCGCTGACGCTGATTCTCGGCACCGTGCTGGGATACGCCACCCGAACCGCGCTGGGCGATCTGATCGCCAAGTCCGCGGACACCTACGTTCGCCCCGATGGCCTCTCGATCTCGCTCGCCGCCTATGGCAAGGCCGCCGGCGAGTATCTCTCTACCGCGGGCGGAATCATCGGTGCCCTGCTCGTCCTGGTGTGCCTGGGAACCGGCGTGTTCCTGATCGGCCGCTCGGTGCGCGAGCGCCGCCCGGTCACCCTGTTTCTGGCCCTGCTCTCCGTGGGCGCACCGCTCGTGGTGGTGGGGGGCGGACTCCTGCTGGGAACCGACGCCCCGCGCTATCTGACCCCGATCTTTTTTGCACCGCTGCTGGCGGTGACCGCGCTGTTCGCCGATCATCGGGTGTGGCCCGGCTGGCTGGTGCGCACGGCCGAGATCACAGCCCGCCGCTACTCGGTCACCCAGCGCGGCGCCTCGGTTGTGCTGATCGCCGCGGTGATGATCGTGATTACAGTGGCGGTTGTGCCCGATCGCACCCGGGCGAATCAGTATGAGGCGGATGTGGTCTGCACGGCCACCTGGCTGTCCAACCACGAGGGGGTCGCGGTGGGGTCCTTCTGGGACGCCCGCCCGGTCAACGGCCGGCTCGCCGAACCGGGCAAGCTGCTGCAGGTGGACTATGCCTTCAACCGCTACATCTGGCTCGATAACCGGGCCACCCCGACGCCGCAGCGGGCGTCCGTGCTGATTCAGGGACCCTGGGGTGCGGTGAAGACCCCGTCCCTTCCCGTGGGCACCCGGGCCCCCAAGGTGACGCGCTGCGGCCAGTACACGATCACCGATTACGGCACCCCGGTGATCCCGATCGGCCCGCCACACGCCTAGCGTGTCGGTGCGGGGTGAGAGAATACCGGTATGCCCGATCCGTCGTCCCGCTCCGTGAACTGGCGCGACCGACTCATCCCGCTCGCGGCCACCCCGCGCCCGGACGAGCCCAAGCTGGCCCTGCGGGCCGAGCTGCGGGAGACCATCCCTCGGACGGCGGCGCGCTGGAATGGCCCCACCTCCCGGACGGCGACCGCGGCAACCCTGGCAAATCCCGCCCGTCACTCGCTGCTGCGCCTGGCCGTGCGTCCGGTGCTGCGCGGGGCGCGCGGATGGGTTACCACCGGGGTGGGCTGGACCACGATCGCGCATCAGCGTCACCGGCTGGGTCTGGGAGCCGCCGAACAGCAGTGGTTTGCACAGTTCACCGCCCTGTACCGCTCAAGCGTCCCGGCCGAAACGGGTCAGGATCCGCAGTGGTACACGCTGGACAATTTTGATAATCCCCTGCTCTGGCCACTGCTGGCCCAGGCCGCCGCACTGAACATTCCGCTGGTGGGATCGCGCACCAACCCCGAGGTGCGGATGGCTGCCTCCGCCCAGGTTTCGCTTGATCTGGCGCGAACGGATGGTGACGTCCTGGTGAGCCCTCGGGTCCTCATCGACGAGGACTCCGTTTCCCCCACCCGTGCCCGGGCGCTCGGCACCCACGGCCTCTATGCGCTCTCCGAGGCGGCCCCCTACTCCCTCACCCTGGCGCCTCTGAGCACACCGTTGCCCGCCGAGTATGCCGATCTGCTGAGCGGGCCTCCGCTTCGCATTCCACGGACCGAGCGGGCCGAGTTTGAGCGCGATTTCCTGCCGGCGCTGGTGGAGCGCGTGGAGGTCCGCAGCGCCGATGCGAGCATCCGCATTCCCGAGCCACGTGCCACCACCCTGGTGCTGCACGTGCAGCACGAACCGCGTCACGTGATGGCGCTGCGCTGGGAGTGGGAGCACGTGCGCGCGGGGGTCATCCCGAACCTTTCCGCGGTGCTCCCCGAGGGCACCCTGCCCGCGGATTGGCCGATCGATTTGGCCCCGGGCGCGGTTTCGAGCACCGGCTCGGGCAGCCTCCCCGCCCCGCGCAAGCTGCGCGACTTTGACGCGGCCGAGTTCTCCACCGAGCTCCTGCCGACCCTGAGAAACCTGCCCGGGGTTCGCGTCGAGCAGCACGGGATGTCCCCCGAGTATCGTCACCTCACCGGCACCCCGATCATCAGCGTGCGGGCCGAGCCGGGAACCCGCACCGACTGGTTTGATCTCGGCGTCACGGTCACCGTGGACGGTATTCAGATCCCGTTTGAACCCCTCTTCCGCGCCCTCGCCCGGAACGCCCGTCGACTCAAGCTGGTGGACGGCACCTACTTCTCGCTCAGGCATCCGGCCTTTGCCCCGCTGGCCGAGCTGATACACGCGGGCACCGATGCGCCCGAGTGGGAGACCGGAATCGGTGTGGGCCCCGCCCAGGCGGGTCTCTGGCGCGAGCTGGCCGACCAAGCGGACCACGTCGAGGCGGATCCCGCCTGGCAACTGCTGGTCGATGCTCTCACCGCCGACACCCCCGCCGACGCCCCCGAACCCGAGGGGCTCGCGGCCACCCTGCGACCCTATCAGCGCACCGGATTGGGCTGGCTGCGCTTCGGTTATGAGCACGGCCTGGGTGGCATCCTCGCCGACGATATGGGCCTGGGCAAGACCCTGCAGTGCCTGGCGCTGATCCGGCACGCACGCACCCAGAACCCGGAGGCCGGACCCTTTGTGGTGGTGGCCCCGACCTCGGTGGTGGCGAACTGGGCGGCCGAGGCGGCCCGCTTCGCCCCGGGTCTCGTGGTGCGCACGGTGCGCGGCACCCGTGCCTCGGGCGAGGATTCGATCGCGGCCCTGGCCGAGGGTGCCGACATCCTGATCACCAGCTACACGCTGCTGCGCCTGGATGCCGCCGAGTATGACAATCCCGCGCGCCCCTGGGCCGGGCTGATCCTGGACGAGGCCCAGGCGGTCAAAAACGCCATCTCGCAGACCCACGCCCGCGTGCGCGAGTTTCCGGCCGAGTGGAAGCTCGCCCTCACCGGGACCCCGCTGGAGAACTCCCTGGCCGACCTGCACGCACTCTTCGCGATCGTAACCCCGGGCCTCCTGCCTCCGGCCGCGCGCTTCACCCTGGAGTACATTCGCCCGATCGAATCCGAACCCGCGGGCATCTCCCGCGGTATCGGGGCCGGCCGGGGCCCGGCCGATCGTGCCGCACACCGACGGGCGCTGTTTGCCCGGCTGCGCGAGCGAATCCGGCCGTTTGTGCTGCGACGCACCAAGGAATCGGTGGCACCCGAGCTGCCGGAGCGTCAGGAGCAGATCATCGAGGTGGACCTCGCCCCCGCGCATCGTGACCTCTACGACGTCTACCTGCAGCGCGAACGCCAGAAGGTGCTGGACCTCCTGGACGACCTGGACCGGCAGCGCTTTATCGTGTTCCGCTCGCTCTCGCTGCTGCGCATGCTCGCCCTGGATCCGGCGCTGATCGATGCCGAGGAGCACGCGGATATCCCCGCCCGCAAGATCGACCTGCTGATCGAACACCTGCGCGAGGCCCACGCCGAGGGCCACCGGGCGCTGGTTTTCAGCCAGTACCCCTCATTCCTGCGCCGCATCGGCGACCGGCTGGCCCGAGCGGGCCTGGCCTGGGAGATGCTGGATGGCTCCACCACCCATCGACAGGCCGTCATCGATCGCTTCCAGAACGGCGACGCCCCGGTGTTCCTGCTGAGCCTGCGCGCGGGCGGGGTGGGGCTCAACCTCACCGCCGCCGACTACGTGTTCCTGCTGGATCCCTGGTGGAACCCGGCGGCCGAGAACCAGGCGATCGACCGGGCCCACCGGATCGGCCAGACCCGGCACGTGTTTGTCTATCGGATGATCGCCCGCGACACCATCGAGGAGAAGGTCCTCGCCCTGCAGCGCAAGAAGGCGGCCCTGTTTGACGCAATGTTCGCCGGGGACGACGCGGTGGGCGCCGCCCTCACCGCCGAGGACATCCGCGCGCTGCTGAGCTAACGCGCCGGCCGCTCCGAGCCTAAGCCCAGCGCCTATTAGCCCAGCGCGCAAAGAGCCCAATCAGCGCGTCGCTGAGCTTACCGAAACCTGTCTAAGCCCAGCGCTTATTAGCCCAGCGCGCAAAGAGCCCGATCAGGGCATCGCTGAGCTTGCCGATGATGGCCAGCAGCAGGATCGCCAGGAAGATCCGGTCGGTGCGGCCGTTGTTCTGCGAGTCCGAGAGCAGCCATCCCAACCCCATCGAGGCGGCCAGAAGCTCGGCCGCCACCAGGAACAGCCATGCCTGAGCGAGGGCGAGACGCAGGCCGGAGATCACCGAGGGCAGCACCGCGGGCAGCTGCACGGTGCGGAACAGTGCAAAGCCGTTCAGGCCAAACGCCCGCGCGGCCTCCACCAGGTTTTTATCCACGTGCCGCAGCGCCGCGGACACCGTGGTGTAGACCGGGAAGAAGGCACCGATCGCGATCAGGGTGACCTTGGACACCTCCCCGTACTTGAGCCAGATGATCAGCAGCGGCACCCAGGCCAGCGAGGGCACCGTGCGCAGCGCGCCGAGGGTCGGGGCCAGCAGAACGTCGCCGAACCGGGAGAGCCCCACGATCGCGCCGATGAAGAGCCCCGCCGCCGCACCGAACGCGAATCCGAGGAACACCCGCTGCACCGAGATCCCGATATTGGGCAGCAGCAGTCCACGCTGGGCGAGGTCCACCCCGGCGTTCCACACCATCGCCGGGGAGGGCAGCTGCGAGGTAGGCATGATGCCCAGGGACGCGATGGTCTGCCAGGCGGCCAGCAGGATCAGTGGGAGGATGGCACCGCCGAGCACCACTGTGAGGGTGCGGGAGCGCGGCGCACGCGTGCGCCGCGCGAGGAGGGTGGGAGCTGAAGCGTTAGTCATGACTCTTCCAAGGGATCATGGGTCGACCGCGCGCGGCGGCCGACCCATGCGATTAGGAGCGGTTGGTGGTTTTCGCGGCCCGGGCGAAGCTCGGCTCGAACAGGGACTTCAGGGCGTCGTCCACCTGGGCCTGGCCCGCCACATCACCGGTTTCCACAAAGACCGGGCCGATGACCTTGAGGACCTTAGCCTGGGCGTCTCCGGGCACCGGGTCCACGTCGAAGTTGGTGCGGTCGGTGATCACGCTGGTGGCCACCGCATCGTCCAGGCTCGCGGTCTTGGCCAGGATGGTTGCGGTCTCCTCGGGATTCTTCAGCGCCCACGCCCGCGCATCCGCATAGGCGTTCACCACGGTCTGGGCGATGTCCGGACGCTTCTGAATGAAGGACTCGGTCGCGGCCACCACGTCATAGGAACTGAAGTCCACGTTGCGGTAGAGGAACTTCGCGCCGTTTTCCAGCGCCCCACCCATGATCGGGTCGAGGCCCGCCCAGGCATCCACCGAGCCGCCCTGGAGGGCCGACCAGCCGTCTGCGTGCTGCAGGTTTTCGATGGTCACATCCTCGGGGCTGAGGCCCGCCTCGGCCAGGGACTGCAGCAGGAAGAAGTAGGGGTCGGTTCCCTTGGTCGCGGCGATCTTTTTGCCCTTGAGTTCGGCCACGTTCGCGACCGTGGAGTCCTTACCCACCACCAGGGCCGCCCACTCGGGCTTATTGGCGATCGTGATGGCCTTGATCTGCGATCCGTTGGCGCGGTTGAGCAGGGCCGCGGCACCCGCGGTGGATCCCACATCCAGCGCGCCCGCCCGCAGGCCCTCGTTGGCCTTATTCGAGCCGGCCGACTGGATCCAGTTGACGCTGACGCCCTGGGACTTCAGGTCCTCCTCGAGCCAGCCCTTGTCCTTGATGATCAGCGAGAGCGGATTGTAGGTGGCGAAGTCGATGTTCAGGGTGCCGCCCTTGGATCCACCCTCGGCCGGGATACCGTCCTCCCCCGCGCAGGCCGACAGGCCCAGGGTCGTGACCGCGGCGAGCGCGATGGCGGCAAACAGGGTGCGTGAACGGGTTTTCATGGGTTCCTCTGTGACTCTCGACGATGATGGACTATCAGCCTGGGGAGGGCTGGGGCGGAAACGGATGAGGTGCCGGCCCGGGAGGGAGCGGCACGGCACAAACTAATAGGGAAAGACGGGGATTCCGGCCTCGGTTTCGATGCCGCGGGCGCTGCCGTGGCGGTCGATGCCCAGTCCCGAAAGCAGCCGCCCGCGCAGCTCGGCGAGCTCCGCCGATCCGCGATCACGGGGGCGTGCGCCGGGCACCGTGAGCTCCTCGATGATCGTGGCCCCCGGCACCCCGGCCTGGTGTCCCAGGACGATCACGCGGTCGGCCAGCTGAAGCGCCTCGTCCACGTCATGGGTCACCAGCAGGATGGTTGCCGGTTCGGCCGCGTGGATGCTCAGCAGCAGGTCCTGCATGCGTAGCTTGGTGAGGGCATCCAGCGCCCCGAAGGGTTCATCCAGCAGTAGGACCCCCGGCGTGCGGGCGAGCGCCCGCGCCAGCGAGGCGCGCTGAGCCATGCCGCCGGAGATCTCTCGCGGACGGTGATCGGCAAACTCGGTGAGCCCCACCAGCTCAATCAGTCGGGCAATCCGCGCACGCCCCTCGGCCGCCGGTGTGCCCGCGGGCAGGCCGAGGGCGACGTTCTGGGTGACCGTACGCCAGGGCAGCAGGCGGGGTTCCTGGAAGCCGATCGCCGTGCGTGTATCAATTCCGGCGATCGGATCACCGTCGAGCGAGACCGCGCCGCCGCTGGCCGCATCCAGGCCCCCCACGATTCGCAGCAGGGTGGACTTGCCACAGCCGGAGGTGCCCAGAATTGCGATCACCTCGCCGGGTGCTACATCCAGGTTCACATCCCGCAGCACCGGGCGTACAGCCTCGTCGCGACTGGCCCCGGCGAAGGACTTTTCGACGCGATCAAAGCGAACACGGGCGGCAGTACTGGTGGGCACGGGGACTCATCTCGATGCGGGCGGGCAGGCGGCGTGGGGCGATCCACCTAGCGGATTAGAGACCACGCTATCCACTCGCCGGGAGCGGTTTGTCATCGAACGTCATGAAACGTCATCTTTTCCCATAACACCCGCTCCGTTTACTCACCTCGATGCGGGATAAGCATCCATGATCACCGTAAGTAACATTTAATGTTACTCTTTCGGCATGGGCGCAAATAGCAAACTGACCATCGCCATCCACGCACTCGTCTGGGCCGCTCTGAACGAGCGTCAGGGGAGCACGTACTCCACCTCCGAGGAGATTGCCAACAGCATCAAAACCAATCCGGTTGTGGTGCGCCGGATGATGAGCGACCTCACCAAGGCCGGACTCATCGAATCCCGCCGCGGCGCCGGATGGCGTCTCAGCATGCCGGCCGAGAAAATGACCCTCTGGGACATCAACCTCGCGCTCGGCCCCGAGGAAACCTTTGCCCTACACCGCAACGAGCCCAGCGCGACCTGCCCGGTCGCCCGGGGTATTCGTCCGGCCCTGCGCCCCACCTTTGCGCGGGTGGACGAGGTGGTTCGTCAGGAACTCGCCCGCACCACCCTCGCCGATATCTTCGACGAAACCCTCACCCCCTCACAGAATTGACACCACCATGTCCCTCTCCTATGCAGTACTCACCACCACCCGGCAGGGTGTGACCCGCAACCTCCCCCACGGACCCGAGGACCTGCTGTGGGTCGCCAACGCGGCAACCCTGATCCTGGGTGAGAAGCACGCGATCCTTGTGGATACGTTCACCACCGTCGAGCAGAACGAGGAGCTGATCGCCTGGATCCGCACCTTCGGGCGCGAGCTCACCCACGTCTTCATCACCCACGGCCACGGGGATCACTTCTTCGGAATCGGCCAGCTGCTTGAGGCATTCCCCACGGCCCGGGCCGTCGCCTCCGCCGGCTCGGTGGCCGGTGCCCGCGTCCAGGGATCCCCCGCCACCATCGAGAATTTCTGGGGCAAGCTGTTCCCCGGCCAGATTCCCGCCGTGGTGCTCCCGGAGGCGCTGGATTCCTCTCGGATCTCGCTAGAGGGCCATGACCTCGAGGTCATCGAAACCGGGTTTACCGACACCGCCTCCAGCACCGTGCTGTGGGTTCCCGATCTCGGACTCATCGTGGGCGGCGACGTGCTCTATAACGACACCCACCAGTACACCGCCGAGACCACCACCGAGAGCCGCGAGCAGTGGGCGCGGGCGGCCGAGGGACTGGCGCGGCTCGCACCCACCGCCGTGGTTGCCGCCCACAAGCGTCCCGACGCCCCCGATAGCCCCGCCATCCTGGCCGAAACCGCGCGCTATCTGCGCGACTTCAACGAGGTCGCGGCGGCCACTGACAGCGCCGAGGACCTGTACACGCGCATGCTGGAACGCTACCCGCGCCGGGCGAACCCGGGCGCACTGTGGGGCGGGGCCCAGGTGGCCAAGCCGATTCAGCCGTAGCACGGCACGCCGGGGTGACGGGGACAAGAAAGGTCACCCGTCACTTCCCGCGGGCGGCGACTCCCCCAACCTCGGCGATCAGCGCGAGCAGCGCCCGGGCGCGCGCCGAGGGCCGGGCACCCCGGGCCCACACCGCACTCAACGGACGGGTGATGCGCAGCCCGCGCACGCGCACGGCAACCAGCGTGGCCGAGGTCAGCGCCTCGGTCACGGCGAGCACACTCAGCACCGCCGGTGCCTCCCCGGCGAGCACCGTCGCGCGCACCATCGCGGTGGTGGGAAGGACCGCATACGGTGCGACCGGTGCCGAGGCGATCCCCTGGGCGGCGAGCGCCACCTCGAGCGCCCGACGGGTGCCGGACCCCTGCTCCCGGGCGATCAACGGTGTTCGCGCCAGCTCCTCCGCGGTAATCCCCGAGCGACGCCGGGCCCAGGGATGCGTGGGGGCCACCACAACCACCAGTTCGTCGCTTGCCACGCGCGCGGCCTCCAGCTCAGCGGGGACCTCGGGGGTCTCCAGGAATCCGAGTTCCACGGTGCCCGCGCGCACCAGGTCAGCCACGCCCGCGCTATTGGTCGCGGTCAGCTCCGCACGAATTTCTCCGGCCGCCCGCAGCCCGCGCAGCCACTCCGGCACCAGGTACTCGGCGATGGTCAGGCTCGCGGCAATGCGCAGCGGGGCGGAGGAGGCCGCGGTCAGGGTTGCGACGGACTCGCCAAATCGATCGGCGGCGGCCAGCACCTCGCCGGCCCAGCCGGCGATCACGGTCCCCTCGGGGGTCATCGTGGATCCGCGTGGGGAGCGGCGCACCAGGGCGGTTCCCACGCGCGCTTCGAGGGTGCGCATGCGCGCGGAAACCGCCTGCTGGGTGATCCCCAGCCGCGCGGCGGCGGCGGACAGGCTCCCGGTTTCGGCCACGGCCACCAGAACCCGGAGTGCCGCAATTTCGATGTCCGACATACGCTCCTGCCACAAAGGTCGTTTGTATGCTCCCAATCGTATCCGACTACCCGGGCGCGACTCCCGCGAGCAGGATAAAAATATGAACACCGCCACCCGCCGCCTCGGCGTCTCGAATCTGACCCCCAACTGGTTTGCCACGGTCATGGGCACCGGGATCATCGCCACGTCCGCCGCCACCCTGCCCCTGCGCGCGCCCTGGCTACTCGTGGCCGCGCGGGGCGTCTGGGTGCTGGCAACCCTGCTGTTGCTGGTGCTCCTGGCCGCAACCCTGCGCCACCACCGCCGATACCCCCGGATCGCGCGCTCCCATCACGCCCATCCCGTTCTTGCGCACTTCTACGGTGCCCTGCCCATGGCGATCCTGACGGTGGGATCGGGAGCACTGCTCCTCGGAGAGCCGATGCTCGGCCGGGCGGCGGTTGGGCTGGCCTGGATCTGCTGGTTGGTGGGCACGGTGGGCGGGGTGGCCTGTGCGGTGATCATTCCGCTGCTGAGTTTCACACGTCTGCGCCTCGGGCCGGGCGACGCCTTCGGTGGCTGGTTGATGCCCGTGGTTCCGCCGATGGTGTCGGCGACCGGCGGGGCCCTACTCACGCCCACCCTGGACACCGCCGCCCGGCGCGCCGACATGATGCTGGTGTGCGCGGCACTGTTCGGGATGAGCCTGATCGCCTCGCTGATCATCATCGGGTTTATCTGGATGCGCCTGATTCGCCGAGGCATCGGGGCCGCGGGTGCCGTGCCCACCTACTGGATTGTGCTGGGTCCGCTGGGCCAGTCGGTCACCGCGGCGAGCGCCCTGGCTGCGGCCGCTCGCGGCACACTCTCCCCCAGCCACGCCGACCTGTTGAACGCGCTGGCGGTGGCCTACGGCGTGCCGGTGCTGGGATTCGCGCTCCTGTGGGCGATCCTGGCCGCGGCCATCACCGCTAAAACGCTCGTCCACGGACTGCCGTTTTCCCTCACCTGGTGGTCCTTCACCTTCCCGGTCGGCACCTGCGTCACCGGCCTCAGCGGCCTCGCGGCCCGCACCGGCTCCCCCGCCCTGGCCACCCTCGCCGCCATCGCCTTCGCCCTCCTCGTCGCGGTATGGGCGCTCGTGGCCACCCGGACGGCCTGGGGCACCTTCGTGCGCCGCGACCTCCTGTCCCCCGCGCCCTCGCTCCCCGAGTCTCGGGAGGTGGGGGTAGTCTGACCATCACCGGAAAGCAAGGCGGCTCCACCAACCTGGGCGATCAGAATTGCCGATACTAGGGCAACAAGCGCATGGACTTCAGCCGGCTTCTCGTGTATTAGACCGGGGCGGTTACGATCACCGCGAGCGCCAGAACCACGTCGATGAAGTGGTACCCAACGAAACAGATACGATCTGTACCCCAGGCCGGAGAGACGGACACGCTAGCCGGCAGCGATTAAACGAAAAACACCCCGTCCGAAGACGGGGTGTTTTTTGTGCCTAGTGCACGTTGGGTGGATCTGAGGGGACTCGAACCCCTGACCCCCTGCATGCCATGCAGGTGCGCTACCAGCTGCGCCACAGACCCGGATTGTTATTCACTCGGCCGTGGCCTCGTGTTCAACATGTTTAGATTACAACACGAGGACACGGCGAGGAAAATCGGACACGCCGCACGGGCGCGTCGCCCGCGCGAACGGGACCTACTGCGTGATGGAGACGGGCTCCGGCAGGGTGATTTCGATCTGCGGGCAGTCCTTCCACAGGCGCTCGAGGTCGTAGTAGGAACGCTCCTCATCGTGGAAGACGTGGACCACAACCGAACCGAAGTCCAGCAGCACCCAGCGTCCGCCGGCACGGCCCTCGCGACGCTTGGTCTTCACGCCGGCCTCGTTGAGCTTGTCCTCAACCTCGCCGGCGATGGCGATGACGTTACGTTCGTTGCGACCGGTAACGATCAGGAATGCGTCAACAAAGGGCAGCGGCTGGGACACGTCCAGCGCGATCAGCTCGGATCCGCCCTTTGCGTCCGCCGCCTGTGCGGCGATCTGGATCGCCTCGGTGACGGAGAGTTCGGAAGTCATAAATACCTTTCGGTGGTGTGTGGGGTGGGTCAGATGGACCCGGAAACGATGGCGATAATCACGACGGCCACCAGGGCCACCGCGAGGACTCCGGCCGTTACCGACAGGGTCATCAGCAGTCGATTGTTCTTGACGGGGGCGGGCGGCGCAATCACGTCGCGGGTCGCTGTGTGCGAGCTCACGGCGCGGCTGGCCGAGACGGGGTTACCCGCGGTTACCGGCTGCGGGTCCTCGTCGTGGTCAAACATGGTGTCCAGATCGCCCTTTTCCAGGCGGTTCTGGTTGGTGTTGGAGAGGCTGCCGGGCAGATCGATGGTGCCGGTCACGATGACCTCACCCGAGCCGAGCACCGGACCGCTCAGCGGACCGCTGCCGGGAACCGAGGGCAGGATCAGCGCGTTGGTCGTGGTGGAGCTGCCGCCGGTGGTGTCGACGCCGCGGGCGATGATGTCATCAAACCCGGTGGCCTTGCCGCGACCCGCGCCGTTCAGCCCGAAGGCATCGCCCAGGTGAGGCATCGCCTGGGTCTCGTCGATGTTGCCTGGAAGCACCCCGAAGGAAGCACCGGGCAGCTGCACGTCCGGAGTCGCCCCGGGGGCTGCCTGCGCCCGTGCCGCACGCTCGCGGTCGGCCTCGGCCCGCTCGGCGGCGGCGCGCTCCTCGGCGGCCCGCGTCTCCTCGGCAACACGGCGTGCCTCGGATTCGGCGGCGGCCTCGGCGGCGGCCTTCTCGGCCTCGTCCTTGCGGGAGGCCTTCTTCAGCGCACGCTTGCTGCGCGCGCTGAGCTGCTCGTTGGCAACCCGATCGGCCTCGGCCTTCTCGGCGGCGGCCCGTTCGGCAGCCTCGCGCTCGGCACGCTCACGTGCGGCCTTCTCGGCGGCCACCCGCTCGACCTCGGCGCGCACCGCGGCGGCGCTGGCTTCGGCCTCGGCGGTGCGATCACGCGCGGGTGCCAGGAAGGCGTCGGACAGGGTCGGGGTCTGCGGGGCGTTCGTGGGTGCGGGACGCTCGGTGCTCACGCCCCGGGCGGCGTCGGCGGCGGTTCCGGTACCCCGGGCCCGCTCCAGATCGCGCATCTGGCGACGGGTTAGCGTCGCCCCGCTGCGCTCGGCCTCGATCAGCGCACGAATCGCACCGGCATCCAGCGGAGCGGTGGTGTTCGTGTCCGGTGCCGATGCTTCGGTACCGGTCGCCGGAGCGGCCGGACGCGCCTCGGCGGGCGGAGTCTGCGGCGCAACGACGGGAACCTGCGCCGTCTGACCCGCCTGCGTGCGCTCTCGCAGCTGACGACGCGACAGCGGCTTATCGTCGGATGATGTACTCATGCATTACTCCGATACAGGTGGTGTTTGCTGATGTACTGAACGACGCCGTCCGGTACGAGATACCAAACCGGCGAACCGTCTTTGACACGGGCACGGCAGTCGGTGGAGGAAATCGCCATTGCGGGAACCTCAAGCACGGCGACATCCTTATTGGGAAGCGCTTCCTCGGTGAGCACGTGGCCCGGGCGGGTGACCGCAACGAACTTGGCCAGGGACCACAACTCGTCTACGTCCTTCCAACCCAGGATCTGCTGGACCGCGTCGGCCCCCGAGATGAAGTACAGCTCGGCATCCGGACGCTGACGCTGCAGGTCCCGCAGGGTGTCGATCGTGAAGGTGGGACCCTCACGGTCAAGATCCACCCGGCTCACGGTAAACCGCGGATTGGAGGCGGTCGCGATGACCGTCATCAGGTAGCGGTGCTCCCCCTCGGTCACGCGGCTCTTCTGCCACGGACGACCGGTGGGAACAAACACCACCTCATCCAGGTCGTACGACTGGGCTACCTCGCTGGCGGCCACCAGGTGACCGTGATGAATCGGGTCAAAGGTTCCACCCATGACCCCGATCCGCGGGCGCCGTGTACCGGCCTGCATCCTGACGAACCTACCTTAGTGGTGGCTACCGGCACCCGGCTGTGCGGCCGGCTTCTGGCTGTGACGGTTGGCTACGTCGCGGTAGGTGAAGGTGGTGACACCGAGGATCGCCAGCGCTACCAGCGCAACCACGCCATACATGAAGGGGGGCATGGGCAGCTCGGTGTGCGCCGCCTCAGCAGCGGAAACGAGGATGGTCGAGATCGACATCAGTTCTCCAATTCACAGTTCGGGCAAGAATCGCCTCGGACCAGTCTACCGGTTAGATTCGGGCCTGACCCGCGCCACGCACGATCCACTTGGTGCTGGTCAGTTCGGACAGCCCCATCGGGCCGCGGGCGTGCAGCTTCTGGGTGGAGATGCCCACCTCGGCGCCGAAGCCGAATTCGCCGCCATCGGTGAACCGGGTCGACGCGTTAACCATGACCACGGCGGAGTCGACCTCGGCCAGGAATCGCTCGGCTGAGCGCACATCTTCGGTGATGATCGACTCGGTGTGTCCGGTCGAGTACTCGCGGATATGCGCGAGGGCGCCGTCGAGGTCATCCACAATCTTGACCCCCAGGGTCAGGTTCATGTGCTCGGTGGCCCACGTCTCGGCCGTGGCGATTTCCACGTTCGGGTAGAGCTCGCGGGTGCGCTCGTCGGCGAGCAGGAGCACACCCGAGCGAGACACCGCGTCCAGGACTGCGGGCAGGACCCGCTCGGCGGCACCGCGGTGCACCAGCACGGTATCAACCGCGTTGCACACGCTGGGGCGCTGCACCTTGGCGTTGTGCACGATGTCCACAGCCCAGTCCAGACGCGCGGACTCATCCAGGTAGATGTGGACCACGCCGGCACCGGTTTCGATTACCGGAACCTTGGCGGTGTTGAGCACCGCCTGGATCAGCGAGGCGCTGCCGCGCGGAATCAGCACGTCGACCAGGCCGCGGGCGGCCATCAGGGCGTTGGCACCGTCGCGGCCGAAGTCATCCACGCTCACGATGGCGTCGGGGTTCAGCCCGTTGGCGGCAAGCCCATCCCGCAGGACACGAACCAGGACGAGGTTGGAGTTTTCGGCGGCCGTTCCCCCGCGCAGCGCGATCGCGTTACCGCTCTTGATGGCCAGCGCCGCGATGTCGATGGTGACGTTGGGTCGGGCCTCGTAGATCGCCCCGATCACGCCGAAGGGAACCCGCACCTGGTCGAGCTTGATGCCGTTGGGCAGGGTGCTGCCGCGCACCGTCTGACCCAGAGGGTCGGGCAGCGCGGCGATCTCGCGCACGGCGCGGGCCAGCGCGGCGATGCGCGGTGCGTCCAGGCGCAGTCGATCCAGCAGCCCGGCACCGATATCGGCCCGCTCCCCCGCCTCAAGATCCAGCGCATTGGCGGCGATGATCGCCGCGGTGTGCTCCTCGATCCCGGCGGCGATGGATTCCAGGACCGCATTGCGCAGGTTTCCGTTGGCAATGGCGAGTCCTCGGGCGGCCTCGCGGGTGCCCCGCAGGCGCTCAAATACGACGGACTCTACCTGCTGGGCATCGCGTTCACTCATGCCGTTAGTGTAGCGAGTTCGCGCCGACACGCGTCGCTTCTGTGACAAACCCGAGAAACGGTGCAGGTGGGCGTGTCCCCCGTTGTGGGGCGCTACGCCTGCGGGCGCGGCTCGAACCAGGTCCCCAGGTCTTCCCCGTCCAGGGCGCGGGCGACGTTCGGGGTCGAGGTGATCAGCACGGCGGTTCCGCTGTCGGCGGCCAGGCGCGCGGCGGAAGCCTTGGTGGCCGCTCCCCCGGTGCCCACGCCGGCCTTGCCGGGCTCGCCAAACTCCACCCCGTCTAGCTCGGCACCAAAGGGCACCAGCGGGATCGGCTCGGCCCCGGGCTCGCTCGGCGGCCGGGTGTAGAGGCACTCGATATCGGAGAGCAGCACCAGGGCATCGGCCCCGATCAGCCGCGCCACCATCGAGGCCAGGTGATCGTTGTCACCGAAGCGGATTTCGTGGGTGGCCACGGTGTCGTTTTCGTTGACGATGGGGAGGATGCGCAGGCCCAGCAGCCGGGACATGGCCCGCTGCGCGTTGACGCGGTGGGCATCCAGCGCCAGGTCGTTGGCGGAGAGCAGCACCTGCCCGGCGATGATGCCGTGGCGGTCCAACTCCTCCTGGTAGCGGTGAATCAGCTGATTCTGCCCGACCGCGGCCGCCGCCTGCTGGGTAGCAAGGTCGGTCGGCCGGCGGTCGAGGTTCAGAAATGGCAGACCCGTGGCGATGGCTCCCGAGGACACCAGGACAATCTCGGTGCCCCGGGCGTAGGCCGCCGCGAGGGCGTCCACGAGCGGGGTGATCTGAGCGACGTTATCGCCGCTGATCGAGGAGGATCCCACCTTCACAACCACGCGGCGGGCGCCACGCAGCTCGGCACGGTTCTGCAGGGTCACGCGGATTTACTCGCTTTCACCGCGAAGCTGAATGACCTCAACCCCGTGGTCGTCGTCGAAATCGCCGTCCTCATCGTCGTAGTCCACGGCACCCTCGGCGAGGATCGCATCCTCGGCAATTTCCGCGTCCACGTCCCAGAAGCCGGTCTCGCCCTCGCGGCGGAGCTCCTGACGGGCCTCCTCCTTGGCGTCCATGCGGTCCAGGTACTCGGCGCGACGCTGCTTGGCGGTCGGGCGGTGCAGCTGATCGAGGCGCGGGTCGGTTCCACGCGGGGTCGCGATCTCGGCGGAGGAGCTCATGGTGGGCTCCCAGTCGAAGACCACGCCGTCACCGGTACCGATGACCACGGTGGATCCGGCCACGGCACCGGCCTTGAACAGGCCGTCTTCCACGCCGAGCTTGTGCAGGCGGTCGGCCAGGTAACCCACGGCCTCGTCGTTGTTGAAGTCGGTCTGCTGGACCCAGCGCCACGGCTTTTCGCCGAGCACGCGGAACAGGTTTCCGTAGGATCCACCCTCGACGCGAATCTGGAAGCCCGAGCGATCCACGGCCTTGGGCCGCAGCACGATCCGCGGCGAGGCCTCGATCGCGGCCACAACCTCGGCGCGGGATTCCTCCACCAGCTCGCCCAGGGCGTAGTTCAGCTGGGTCAGACCCTCGCGGCTCACGGCGGAGATCAGGAACACGCGGTAGCCGCGCTCCTCCAGGTCTGCCTTCACGAACTCGGCGAGTTCGCGTGCCTCGGGGACGTCGATCTTGTTCAGGGCGATCAGCTGCGGACGCTCGGTCAGCGGCTTCTGGCCCTCGGGGACCGGGTAGGCCTCCAGCTCGCCCAGGATGATGTCGAGGTCGCTGATCGGGTCACGACCGGGCTCCAAGGTGCCGCAGTCGAGCACGTGCAGCAGGGCCGCACAGCGCTCGACGTGGCGCAGGAACTCCAGGCCCAGCCCGCGGCCCTCGCTGGCACCCTCGATCAGTCCGGGAACATCGGCGATGGTGTAGCGGGTGTTCCCCGAGTCGACCACACCGAGGTTGGGGTGCAGGGTCGTGAAGGGGTAGTCGGCGATCTTCGGCTTGGCCGCGGACATGGCCGCGATCAGGCTCGACTTACCGGCCGACGGGTAGCCCACGAGCGCCACATCGGCGACGGTCTTGAGCTCAAGAATGAGGTCGCGCTCGACACCCGGGGTGCCCAGCAGCGCGAATCCGGGGGCCTTGCGCTTGGAGTTGGCGAGGCCGTTGTTGCCCAGGCCTCCGTGGCCACCCTCGGCGGCAACAAAGCGGTCGCCGGCCTGGGTCAGGTCCACGAGGACCTCGCCCTCGGGGGTCTTCACGACGGTACCCAGCGGAACCGGCAGTACCAGCTCCTCGCCGTTGGTGCCACCGCGGTAGTCGCCCATACCCGGGCCACCGTTGTCCGAGCGACGGTGCGGGGAGCGGTGGTAGGCCAGCAGGGTGGTGGTGTTGGGGTCGGCCACGAGAACGATGTCACCACCGCTACCGCCGGGGCCACCATCGGGCCCGCCCAGCGGCTTGAACTTCTCGCGCTTTACCGAGACGCAACCATCGCCGCCGTTACCGGCGTTGAGGTGGAGAGTGATCTGATCGACAAACGTGGTCACGGTCTGTACCCCTTGTAGAAAATGCGCGGGATCTCGCGCGAAAGCAGGTTCTCCGAAGGTTCCCGGAAAACACGTGAGGGGTAAGCCGAAGCTCACCCCTCACATAATGTAGCGGAAACGCGACTTAGGCGTCGACCGCCACGATGTTGACAACCTTGCGGCCGCCCTTTGCACCGAACTCAACCGAGCCGGCTGCCAGAGCGAACAGAGTGTCATCGCCACCACGGCCCACGTTCACACCGGGGTGGAAGTGGGTTCCGCGCTGACGCACGATGATCTCGCCTGCGTTGACGGTCTGGCCGCCGAAACGCTTTACACCGAGACGCTGAGCGTTCGAGTCACGACCGTTGCGAGTGGAGCTCGCACCCTTCTTATGTGCCATTAGAGGATCTCCTTAGCGTCTCTACTTGATGCCGGTGATCTTGAGGCGGGTGAGCTCCTGACGGTGGCCCTGACGCTTCTTGTAACCGGTCTTGTTCTTGAACTTCTGGATGACGATCTTCGGGCCGCGGAGGTCGTTCAGAACCTCGGCGGTCACGGCGACCTTCTCAAGCGACTTGGCGTCGGAGGTGATCTTGTCACCATCTACGAGGAGAACGGCAGCAAGCTGCACGTTCCCGTCCTTGTCGCCCGCGATGCGGTTGGTGGTGATGATCGAGCCGACCTCAACCTTTTCCTGCCGGCCACCGGCGCGTACTACTGCGTAAACCACTGTAGATACCTATTCTCTGGGGAGCTGAGCTCCGATTACGTGCATATCTGAGTGTCACTGCCCTGCCGGAACCCAGTGGGATCAGAGTAACGGCTGTCAGAAAACTTTGGTTTTACGTGTGGGATAAGCACACGCGTTCCAAGGTTCAAGGTTAGCCGATTAACGCCCGCTTACCAAATACCCTCGGGCTCGTGTCGTCGCCCGGCGTGTTTTCGGTGACAACCGGGAATGAAACGGAGCGTCATCTGCTTAGACTCTGTGACATGACAATCCTGATTGATAACCCGATGTGGCCCAACCACGGCACCCTCTGGTCGCACCTGGTCAGCGATGAGTCCCTCGACGAGCTGCACACCTTCGCCGCCGAGAATCAGATTCCGCGCCGGGGATTCGACCTGGACCACTATGACGTCCCGGCCCGGGTTTACCAGAGCCTGATCGCCGCCGGCGCCACCCCGGTCTCCCCCAAAACCCTCACCCGTCGCCTGATCGCCAGCGGCCTGCGCATCACCGAGCGCGAGCGTCGGCTGGCCCGCGCCGAGTCGCGCACCCTGCAGAGCCACTAGCAACACGAAGGCGGGGCGGCATCCACTTTGGATGCCGCCCCGCCTTTTTGGGTGGTTAGGCGCTGGCCAGTTCGACCGCGTCAACCAGACCCTGGGCCTGCTCGGGCGTGATCGCGCCGAAGGCCACCATCTGGGACATCGGCATCTGCTCGGCCATCTTGCGCAGGTGCGGGTCGTTCAGCATGCCGCCCACGGCGGGGGTTGCCGCGAGCACCTGGGCGAAGGCCTCGTTGAGGATCGGCGCGCCCACCGGGTGGGCGAACCACTCACCAAGGGTCGAGTTCACGCTCAGCGGGATCGGCGACGGGTCGCCCTCGATCTGAATATCCAGGCGGGCCCGGATGTCACGGGAGGACGCGGCGATCTCGATGACATACGTTCCCCCCTCGACGCTCCACACATCGGCGACAGTAGAGAAGTAGGCCAGGTCGGCCACCGGGAAGCTGAGCTCCACCTGCCGGGTCGTCCCCGCGGGGATCTCCACCGAGGTGAAGGCGCGCAGCTCGTGAACCGGGCGCGAGACCTCGGCGCCGGGCAGGCCGCTGTACACCTGGACAACCTCGCGGCCGTCGCGGGTGCCGGTGTTGGTGACCTGAACGCTCACGTGGACGGTGTCACCCTCAACCCGTACCGCCTCATGGGCGTAGTCAAACGAGGTATACGACAGCCCGAACCCGAACGGGTAGGTGACCGCGGCCTCGCGGGTGTCATAGTGGCGGTATCCCACGTACAGCCCCTCGGCGTAGCGCACCGAGCCGTGCTCCCCGGGGAAGCTGGTGTAGGCGGGGACATCCTGCAGGCGCTCGGGGATCGACTCGGTGAGCCGGCCCGAGGGGTTGACGACGCCGTAGAGCACATCGGCGATCGCGCCACCGCCGGCCTGACCGAGCAGCCAGCCCTCGACCAGCGCGGGCACCCGCTCGTTCCAGTCCGAGACGCGCACCACGGCGCCGTTACTCAGCACGACAACGATCCGCGGATTGGCCTCGATCAGACGCTCCAGCAGCGCCACCTGATCGGCGGGCAGCTCGATGTCTTCACGATCAAAGCCCTCGGACTCGGCGCTCGAGGGCAGCCCGGCGAAGCACAGCACGGTCTCGGCCGAGGCGGCCAGCCGCACGGCCTCGTCGGCGAGGACAGGATCCGACTCCCCCTCGAGCACAAAGCCCGGGGCAAACGGCACGTCCTCCCCCGCGGCCGCGCGGATCGCGTCCAGCGCGTTGTCGAGTCGGGTGGGCACAATCTGCGAGCTGCCGGCACCCTGATAGCGAGGGGTGCGGGCGAACTCGCCGATCACGGCCACCGGTCCGGCCCCCGGGGTCAGCGGCAGAATGGCGTCCTCATTGCGGAGCAGGACGATGCTGCGGCCGGCGATCTCGCGGGCGATAGCGTGCTGAGCCTCCACGTCGAGTTCGGCGTCCGGCCACAGTCCCTCGTGACCGTTCAGCGCGAGCTCGATCAGGCGACGCACCGCGGTGTCCACCACGGCGATCTCCAGCGAACCGTTCTTCACCGCGGCCACCACATCGGCGTCGGTGCGTCCGTTGGTCGAGGGCATTTCCAGATCCAGACCCGCGGCCAGCGAGGGTACCCGATCGCGCACGGCGCCCCAGTCCGAGACCACCACACCCTCAAACCCCCACTCGTCGCGCAGCACGGTGTTGAGCAGCCAGTTGTGCTCGGAGGCGAAGATGCCGTTGACCTTGTTATAGGAGCACATGACCGTCCACGGCTGGGTTTCGGTCACCACGCGGCGGAAGGCGGGGAGGTAGAGCTCGCGCAGGGTGCGGGTGTCGATCTCGGCGCTGACCCGGAGACGGTCGGTCTCCTGGTTATTCGCCGCATAGTGCTTCAGCGAGGTGCCGACCCCCTGGGACTGCACGCCGCGCACAAACGCACTGCCCAGCACGCCCGCGTGCAGCGGATCCTCGGAGAGGTATTCGAAGTTGCGGCCACAGCGCGGGTCTCGCTTGATGTTGATGCCCGGACCCAGCAGCACGCTCACGCGCTTGGCCTGCGCCTCGCGCCCCAGGGCCTCACCCACACGCTCGACCAGCTCGGGATCCCAGCTGGACCCGAGGCCCACGGCGGGCGGGAAACAGGTCGCGGGCTCGCCGTCGAGCAGGCCCAGGTGGTCGCCCCCGGTGGACTGGCGGCGCACCCCGTGGGGGCCGTCGGAGACAATAATCGAGGGGATCCCGGCCTCCTCAATACCCTCGGTCTCCCAGAAGGTCGCGCCGCTGAGCAGCGACGCCTTCTGTTCGAGCGTGAGTCCGGCAAGGATCGTTTCGGTCTGCGGGTGTACTGACATGATGACCTTTCTAGGGGGTGGAACTAGCTAGCGAACGGATCGAACGGGAATCACGGCAAGTCCGCCCAGGATAACCAGGACGATGCCGATCGGGAAGAGAAGTGCGTAGCCAAAATTCAGGGCGATGAGCCCGGCGAGGGCCGGGGCGAGCGTCTGGGGCAGCGTGGCGGCAATATTGATCACCCCGAGGTCCTTGGCGAAGTCCTCCTTGCTGGGCAGCACCTCGCTGATCAGCGCGGTATCCACGGACTGGAAGATCCCGAAGCCAAAGCCCGACACCAGGGAGAACAGCGCCATGCCGCCCTCGTTGGGCATCAGCAGCGGGATCAGCAGGGCCAGCGCGAGGAAGCCGGCCGACACCATGACAAATACGCGGCGCCGACGCAGCCTGTCCGAGAGCGGACCGGCCACCAGCGTGGAAACCAGCAGGGCCGCCATGCTCAGCAGCGCAAACTGCGGGGTGAGTTCGATCGCGCGCTCCTTGCTGACCCCGATGTACTCCTGCAGGATAAAAATCATGTAGGTGCTGACCATGAGGTAGCCGGCGTTGAGCAGCAGTCTTCCGGTGAAGGCCCAGAAGAAGTCGGGGTGCTTGATCGGATTGACCCAGAATCCGCCGAGGAAGGCCTTCAGGTCGAATGGGTCGCGCGGGCGCTCGCGGTTATCCCGGTCCGGGTTCAGCGCCACAAACAGTGTCAGCACCACCAGCGCGATCCCGGCGAAAAACACGTAGCCCACCGGGATGTTCCGGGCAAAGAGCGATCCCACCATTTGGCCGCCGACCATGCCGAGCATGAGCCCCAGGCCGATGATCGCCGAGAAGGTTCCGCGCAGGGCGCTGGGAACCCGGTCGGGCATGACCGCGCTCAGCGGGCCCTGGGCGAAGTTATAGGCAATCTGCACGGCGATCCAGGCGATCATGATCTGCCAGACCGTGGTGCCGAGACCCATCCCCACCAGCGCGAGGCCGCCCACCAGGGAACCGCCCACGATCCAGGGGGCGCGGGGCCCGAACCGGCTGCGGGTCCGATCGGAAACCAGGCCGGCCAGCGGCTGCGCGATCATCGCACAAAACGCCCCCACGGTGAGCACCAGGGAGAGGTTGGTTTCCTTATTGTCAGGGTCAATCTCCTGAATCTGCAGCGAGAGCAGCAGCGAAGCGGTGGCGCCCCAGACCATGAACATCGCGATATTTGCCGGTAGCAGGGTACCCAGCAGAACCCGGAGTTTGGGGTTAAAGCGTGCGGCCTCCGCCCCCGTGTCGGGGGCCTGGGTGGGAAGTGGTGATTGTGTCACGGTGCTCCTTTGGGTCGACGCTGACGATCAAAAGCATACAGTGCACGGTTTTATCGCAACAGGGGGTGGCTGATATACGATGGGCCAATGTCTGATCGCTCCCCCCTCTCCCCCAAAGGCACCCGGCAGCGCGAAAAGATCCTCACCGTCGCCCTGGAGGTATTCGCCGACGAGGGCTACCGCGGCACCTCGCTGCGCACGGTGGCCGCACGCTGCGAGCTGAGCCTGGCCGGCGTCATGCACTACTTCGAATCCCGCGAAGACCTGCTGGTGCAGATCCTGCAGCGCCGAGACGAGGTTGATGCCGCCACCATCTCGGCCGAGCATCCGATCCGCGACTTTATCGCTGTCCTCGAGGCCAATACGACCCGTCCCGGGCTGGTGGAGCTGTTTGTGACCATGTCGGCGGCGGCCAGCTCCCCCGATCATCCGGCCGCCGCCTATTTCCGCGAACGTTATGCACGGATCGTTGATGAGCTGTGTGAGTTCCTGGACCAGCGCGGAGACACCCGCCCGCTCGCCGATCGCGCACGGGATGCGCGCGCGCTGATCGCCCTGGCCGATGGGCTCCAGCAGCAGTGGGTCACCAATCGCACCCTCAGCATCGCCGACGAGTTCGCCTACGCGCTGGCCACCCACTCCAACGGCTTCCTGCGCGCGGACTAATCCACCGGGAAACAGCAATCGCCGCCCCGAATCCGGGACGGCGATTGTTGTTGAGGGGTGCTACTCGGCGGTGGGCTGAGCCTCACCGTCGTGACGCACCGGGGTTCCGGTGAGCGCCTGGGTGCTCACCCGACGGTTGCGGTTGCGACCCTTGCCCGGCTGCTTGGGCTCGGGCAGGGCGTCCAGGACCGAACCCAGCAGGTCCTCGGCCACCTTGACATCCACCTTGTGGTTCTTCCGCACGGCTTCCAGCGGAATGTCCAGCAGCGGCAGGGTCTCGTGTCCGCCGCGACGGCTCGCACGTCCACGACCCCCGCGGGCCGGACGCTCGGGGCGCTCGGGACGCTCGGCGGGAGCGTCCTCGGCGACCGGCGCGGACGCGGTCTCGGGAGCGGCCGGGGTGCCCGACACGGCCGGGGCCGCCGGGGCGGTCTCGGTCACGGGCTGCAGCAGGGCTGCCAGCTCGGCGGCCGGCGACTCGGTCTGCTCCAGGAGCAGCTGCGAGTCACGGTTCTTTCCGCCGCGACGACGCTTCTTGCGCACCTCGACCACCGGGGTCTCGGCCGAAGCTTCGGCGGCACCCTCGTGTTCGTGGGTTCCGGCGATGGTGCTGGCCGCAATCTGGGCCAGCATGTTCTTGGCATCGTCCGTGATCGCGTGGGTCGCGGCCTTGGCGGCGGGCTGCTGCTGAGCGGCACCGTTGTTGTGTCCACCGTTCTGCTGCTGAGTGTTCTGCTGGCCGGCACCACCCTTGCCGCGACGACGCTGCTCGGGCTGCGGGGTCTGCTTGTGCTTGACCACCGGGTCGTGGTGCACGATGACACCGCGGCCGGCGCAGGTCTCACAGGGCTCGCTGAAGGATTCCAGCAGACCCAGACCCAGCTTCTTACGCGTCATCTGAACCAGACCCAGCGAGGTGACCTCGGCCACCTGGTGCTTGGTGCGGTCGCGGCTCAGGCACTCGATTACGCGGCGCAGCACCAGGTCACGGTTGGACTCCAGGACCATGTCGATGAAGTCGACCACGATGATGCCACCGATGTCGCGCAGACGCAGCTGACGAACGATCTCCTCGGCCGCCTCCAGGTTGTTCTTGGTGACGGTCTCCTCAAGGTTTCCGCCCGAGCCGACGAACTTACCGGTGTTGACGTCGATCACGGTCATGGCTTCGGTGCGGTCGATGACCAGCGAACCACCCGAGGGCAGCCAGACCTTGCGGTCCAGGGCCTTCTCGATCTGCTCGGTGATGCGGTACTCGTCGAAGACGTCCTTGCTACCCTCGTAGCGCTCGACGCGGTCGACCAGGTCCGGAGCCACCTGCTGGAGGTAGCTGGTGATGATCTCGCGGGCGTCGTCTCCGGCGATCACCATCGACTGGAAGTCCTCGTTGAAGACGTCGCGGACGATCTTGACCAGCAGATCGGGCTCGCTGTGCAGCAGGGCCGGGGCGTTGGCCTTCTTGACCTGCTCGGAGATGTGCGCCCACTGCGAGGTGAGGCGGTTGACATCCAGGGTCAGCTGCTCCTCGGTGGCGCCCTCGGCCGCGGTGCGGACGATCACGCCGGTGTTCTCGGGGAGCACGGCCTTGAGGATCTTCTTCAGGCGGGCACGCTCGGTGTCCGGCAGCTTGCGGGAGATACCCGACATCGAGCCGTTGGGTACGTACACCAGGTAGCGGCCGGGCAGCGAGACCTGGCTGGTCAGGCGGGCACCCTTGTGGCCCACCGGGTCCTTGGTTACCTGGACGAGGATCTTGTCCCCGGGCTTGAGCGCGAGCTCGATCCGACGGGGCTGGTTACCGGTGGTGCCGGCGGCCTCCCAGTCGACCTCACCCGAGTAGAGCACGGCGTTACGGCCGCGTCCGATGTCCACAAACGCGGCCTCCATGCTGGGCAGCACGTTCTGCACGCGACCGAGGTACACGTTGCCGATCAGCGAGGCTTCCTCGTTGCGGGCGACGTAGTGCTCCACCAGGACCTTGTCCTCGAGCACACCGATCTGGATCTTCTGGTTCTTCTCACGCACCACCATGGTGCGATCCACGGCCTCGCGGCGGGCGAGGAACTCGGCCTCGGTGACCACGGCGCGGCGGCGACCGGCATCGCGGCCGTCCCGGCGGCGCTGCTTCTTGGCCTCCAGGCGGGTCGAGCCCTTGATCTTCTGCGGCTCGGTGATCAGCACGGCCTCGCGCGGCTCGCGGGCCGGACGGGTGTTCTCGCGACGGTCGCCGTCGCGGTAGTTGTCCCGGGTGTTCTCGCGGTAGCCATCGCGGCCACCGTCGCGGGGGTTGTCGCGGACGTTATCGCGGGCGCTCGGGCGCTCGTCACGCGCGTTGTCCCGGTCGCCGCCACGACGACGCGAGCGGCGACGGGTGGACGAGTACTCCTCGTCTTCCTCCGGCTCAAACTCGGCTCGCGCGGGGCGGGCGGGCAGCGGGGGCAGATCCGGTGCCAGGAAGATCAGGGCGGTGGACGGTGCCGACACAAACGGTACCGGCAGCGGGCTGACAATCTTGGGGGCTGCGGTTGCGGGTGCCTCAGTTGCGGGGGCCTCGGTGGCGGACGCAGCTTCGGCCTCGACGTCCAAGGCAGTAGCTGCGGCGGCGGTGGTGGAGGTCGAGTCTGCGGCAGCGGAGTTCACGGTCTCGGCAGATGCCTCGGCGGCCTCGGTCTCGGTGGCCTCGGTCTCAGTGGCCGGAGTGGAAGCGTCCTCGACGGTTGCGCCCTCGGCAGCCTGACGAGCGGCGGCCTCGGCGGCCTCCGCCTTGGCGAGCTGCTCGGCCTTGGTCGGGCGGCCTCGACGACGCTGACGCGGGGCCACCGGCTCGGCGGCGTCCACTGCGGGAGCCTGCTCGGAAGGCTGCCCTGCGGCGGCCGAATCTTCGCTAGCAGACACTGTGCTAGCCGACTCTGCGGCGGCCTGCTCCGTGGCGGGCGTCTCGACAGCGTTCGCCGCGGCGGCAGTCCCATTGGCACTCGAGGCATCGACACTCGCCGTCTCGGCCACGACGGACTCGGCACCGGCGGTAGCCTCGGTGGATACCGCGGCTTCACTCGGTGCCGTCGCGGCACCGGCGGACGCACTTACTCGACGCGAGCCTCGGGTGCGACGCGGGGCTCGTGCCGGCGTCTCCTCGGTTGCCGGAGCATCCGTCTCCGAAACCCCGGCGGTTGCTGCATCATTATTGTCGGCAGGTACTGCCTCGTTTTTGTTTTTATTCACCATTACTGGTGCACTCCTCATCCGATTAGTAGCCGCGCTACCATCCGGGAATCTTGGGCGAATCTCTACGCCTGGGCGTTCAACTCACCAAATCCTATGCACTACAGCGATCGGCCCCGTGGCTCGGATCGCTTTGCGGGGGGCGTTTCCCAACGCTCACTCGCGCATCAGGCGCGCTCGGCACCTGACAAGCCTTCGTTCATCCAGGTTTCGCGCGGCGAAACCTGCACAGCTCTCATTATCGCACGCGGGAGGCATCAACATGCGAATGGTCTTCGCTTTTTTCCCAAATCGCTATGTCATAATTCGAGCATGACCAGCACCGAAACGACGCGTCAACCACGCCTGCTCGCCATCTTCCTCATTGTGGCCGGCCTGGTGGGATGGCTAGCGGCCTTTGAACTCACAGTCGAGAAGATCAACACCCTCACCAACCCCGGCCAAGCGCTGGGCTGTGACGTCAGCGTTCTCGTTCAGTGCTCGGCGAACCTCAACTCCTGGCAGGGTGCGGTCTTTGGGTTCCCGAACCCGATCATCGGCCTCGGCGCCTGGGTCGCCCCGATCGTGGTGGGTGTCGCGATCCTGGCCGGCGCCCGTTTCCCGCGCTGGTTCTGGGTCGTGTTCAACGTGGGCATGCTCGGCGGAATCGTCTTTGTGATCTGGCTGATCAGCCAGTCCATCTTCGTGCTGGGAACCCTGTGCCCCTGGTGCATGCTGACCTGGTCGGTCATGATCCCCTCGTTCCTCTCGGTCACCCTCTACAACCTGCGTGAGGGAAACCTGCCCGCCAGCGCGGGCGTGCGCCGCGTGGCCGGAGCCCTGCTCTCCTGGATCATTCCGCTGACCCTGGCCGTGTACATCATCATCGCCGTGATCGCCCAGCTGCGTCTGGATGTCCTGAACCACCTCTAACCTCGGGCGTGTCGCCCGGCACACAAAAACACCGTGTCCCCCAGTAGGGGTGACACGGTGTTTTTATGTGGTGACGCTAGTCCGCGAGCGATGCCGCCGATTCGGTCGTCAGCGCCGTCGCATCGGACTCGGCCGCCTGCGAGCGCGCCGGGTGCTCGGCCGGAATCGCGCAGCCATCGGGCCCGCAGGCCTCGGCGGCGGGATCCCCAATCAGCGTGAACGGGGTGCTCATGCGCCACGCTCCGCGCTGACCTGGGTGAGGACCTGCTCGAAAGCCTGCGCCTCCTGAGCCCCGGAAACCCCGTACTTGCCGTCGATCACGAAGAACGGAACACCCTGGATGCCATAGCCCTGCGCCTGCGCCTGGTCGGCACGCACATCCGCCAGATAACGGTCGGCCTCGAGGGCGGCGGTCAGCTCCGCTGCATCCAGGCCCACGGTGGCGCCCAGCTCGGCCAGATCGGCGATGTTTCCCACGTGCTTACCGTCGGTGAAGTAGGCGCGGAAGAGCACCTCGGCGAGCTCGCGCTGCTTGCCGTGCGCCTTGGCAAAGTGCAGCGCCTGGTGGGCAAGCACGGTGTTGGTGTGGCGCAGCTTGTCGAAGTTGAATTCCAGGCCGGTCTGGGCGGCGATCCCGGTCACGCGCCCCAGCATCTCGGTGATCTGCTCGGCGGGCATGCCCTTGTGGTTCACCAGGAAGTCCAGCTCGCTTCCCTCGAAGTCAACCGGGGTATCCGGGGCCAGTTCGAAGGAGTGGTACTCCACCTCGACCGGGGTATCGGAACCGGCGGCGAAGGCGGCAACGCCCGCCTCGAACTTGCGCTTGCCGATGAAGCACCACGGACACGCGATATCGGACCAGATGTCTACCTTGATGGGTTCAGTCATACCCAGCCCAACTCCCCTTCCGCGCAAATCATTCCCGAATTTTTTCCACCACACTGGTCCATTAGTCGAGTAATGGACTAGAGTGGTACCGTGTTCACAGGTACCACTCCCCTCTTCCAGCAGCTCGCCACGCGGCTCGCCGATGACATCGTCTCCGGAACCTACCCGGAGGAATCGGCGGTGCCCTCGGCGACCGACCTGGCCGTGTTTTTTGATCTGAACCCGGCCACCGCTTCCAAGGGCGTCAACCTCCTGGTTGAGCAGGGAGCCCTCTATAAGAAACGCGGAATCGGCATCTTTGTTGCCCCCGGTGCCCGCGAGCTCCTGCTCGCGCAGCGGCGGGATCGACTGCGCGCCGACTTCGTTGAACCCCTGGTTCGCGAAGCACGCCTCCTTGGGCTGCGCCCCGCCGAGATCGAGCGACTCGTCCGCGACACCCTCGCAAAGGAACCCTCATGACCGACCACCTTGTCCTCGACGGCGTCACCCGACGCTTCGGCTCACACACGGCGCTCGACGACGTGTCCTTCACCCTGCCGGCCGGCAGCATCTGCGGCCTACTCGGGCGCAATGGCGCGGGCAAAACGACGCTGCTCTCGCTGATCGCCGGCCAGGATCTGCCCAGCGCGGGCACCGTACAGGTGAACGGGCACTCCCCGTTTGAGCATGCCCCCACACTGGCCGGGATCAACCTGGTGCGCGACAACCAGCGCTATCCCGACGACTTCACCGTGGGCAATGTCCTCTCCATTGCCCCGCGCTTCCTGCCCCACTGGGATGCGGATTTTGCGAAGCGACTCGTCGCGGGCTTCCGGGTCCCGCTGAATCAGTCGGTGAAGAAGTTCTCCCGAGGCCAGCTTTCGGCGGTCGCCATCGTGCTGGGACTGGCATCCCGAGCACCGCTCACGCTGATGGACGAGCCCTATCTCGGGCTCGACGTCAACGCTCGCCGCTACTTCCACGAGGCCCTGGTCCGAGATGTGGCCGAGCACCCGCGCACCGTGATCCTCTCGACCCACCACGTGGAGGAGTCCGAGTCGCTGTTTGACCGGGTGCTGATCGTGGATTCGGGCAGGATCCTGCTCGATGCCAACATTGACGCAATCCCCGAGATCGCCTTCACCGTGAGCGGACGCGACGATGCGATCCGCGAGCTGACTGCCGGCCTGGACGTCCTGCGCCTGCAGACGGTGCCGGGCCTCGCCTCGGCCACCATTCGAGGCAGCGCCGACGACGCGTTTCTAGCCCGGGCCGAAGCCGCCGGTGCGCGCATCCAGGGGGTCAGCGTGGCCGATCTGGTGACGGCTTTTGGCAGCGAATCCACGGCCGAGGCGGTGGCAGCATGACCGTCCTCGGTACCCCTGCACAGACCCGCACGCCGGAAGCCTCCGACGTAACCCCCAGTTCCAACTTCACCCCCGACTCCAGCTCCAACTCCACGAAGGGACCCGCCATGAATCCGGTGCTCGCGGTTACTCAACTGCACCTCACACGAAAGCGGATGACGTTCGGGCTGCCGGTGCTCTACGTGGGCGTCGTCGCGGTGCTCTCGATCCTCATCTCGCTGATTGCCTGGCGAGCGGGGAGTCAGCCGGGGTCCACGGGATGGATCGTCAGTTCCCGCTCCAACCCCGGGCTGGTCTGGGCGCTGGGTGGGTTCCTGGGGTACATGGGCGTGTCCTCGACCGCGACCACGTTCCGATTCGCGATCACCCTGGGGGCCACCCGTCGAGCGTTTACGCTGGGCACGCTGCTGTGGAACCTGGTGATCGCCAGCTACCTGGCCGTGGTACTGACGGTCCTCGCCGCGCTGGAGCTGGCAACCAACCACTGGTTTGTTGGCTTCTATATCTTTGACATCGCCATCCTGGGCAACGGCAACCTCCCCGCAACGTTTGCGATCGTCCTCCTCGGGGTGCTGGCAATGCTCACCGTGGCCGGGGTATTCGGGGCGGCCTGGATTCGCTTCAGCAACCGTGGCCCGATCCTGCTGGGCATCGGCATCGGCCTGGTGATCGTGGTGGCCGTGCTAATCCTGGTGCCCCAGGCCGCCCAGATTGTCGCCGCATTTGAACCCTGGTGGCTGGCCATCGCCGCGGGCGTCGCCATTATCGCCGCGAGCCTCGGCTCCTGGCGCCTGCTGCGCCGCGCGATCATCCGATAGTTTTTGGCTCCAAAATGCCCGCCCGGGGAACCGGGCGGGCATTTTGCTTAGCGCGTGAGGGTGTCCAGCAGGGCGTCCCTAAGCGTCGGCGTCGCCACCAGGATCGAGGGCGAGTTCGGTGACCACGGCTCGCCCGTCGTCTCGGTGACGGCCGCCCCCGCTTCCCGAGCGATCAGGACGGCACCCAGCAGGTTAGAGCGGTCATCGCCAAATTCCCAAAAGGCGTCCAGGCGTCCGGCGGCCACATCGGCGACCTGCCAGGACGTGGGGCCCAGATTGCGCACGGCACCGGCGACGCCGAGCACCCGAGCGAGCGAGGACCCGGCACGTGACACCGCCTCGGGGTCCTGCGCCGCGAAGGGCGGCTGGCTGGTGGACACCAGCGCCACGGCGATATCGCCGGTTTCCGAGGGGCCAATCGAATCCCCGTTGCGCCATGCCCCCTCCCCGTGCACGGCCGAGTAGGTTTCGCCCAGCACCGGGTTGTGCAGCACCGCCAGGACCGGCTCCCCGTCCTGAAGCAGGGTCGCGGTGAGGCACCACTGGGGAAGCCCACGCATGTACTGCACCGCGCCATCCACCGAGTCGACCAGCCAGGCCCTCCCTCGGGGAGGTTCGGCGGAGTCGAGCTCATCGATCCAGGCGGCATCCGGTTGGAGCGCGGCGAGGGCCGGACGCAGAATCGCCAGGACATCGGCTTCCAGGGTGCCGAACGCCGCCCGGAATTCCGGCATATTCGGGGTGGGGACGATTTGCGGACGGGCCAGGAGGTAGGTCCCCGCGTCGCGCAGGGCGGCTTCGAGAGGCTGACGGAGGGACGGGATCGATGTACTGAGTGTGCTCATACCTTGAGCATGCGCCCGGTGGACGATGTTGATCTGATATCGCTTCTAACTTGAGCGATATCTGCAGTTAGTATCAATTGCATGAGCGATTTAGCGCTGAGTCTCGAAGATCGACGGATCATTGCCGCCCTGCAGTGCGACCCGCGCGTCTCGATCGAGCACCTCGCATCCGTCCTGGGACTCGGGGTCCGCCCGGCCGGACGCCGACTCAACATGCTGCTGGACTCCGGTGATCTGCGTTTTATTGCCCGCACTCCCCCGCCCACCCGCACGGCGCTCATGCTGCGGATCCACATCCTGAGTGGCAAGCTGGACCAGCTCGGGCGAGCCCTGGCCCGACGGGAGGACATTCCCTATATCGACGCGTCCATCGGGGGCGATGAACTCGCCGCCGTGCTGATCGCCGAATCCGACGTGGCCGGACAGCTGATAGCGCGTCAGCTTCCCGCCTCCGGCGCGATCACCGCGGTCGAGGCGCATCCGATTCTGCACGTGTTCTCGGAGGCGCGGGACTGGCGACTCGATGTGTTGAGCACCGAAGAGCGCCGGGCCCTCACCCCACCCGAGACGCTTTCGCATCCGCCAACCGCCGAGCCACTGAGCACCCGCGATGCGGCGATCATCGCGGCTCTCGGCGCGCAGCCGCGGGCCAGCGCCGCGCAGATCGCCGCCCGCATCGACGCCCCGGAGTCCACCGTGCGTCGCCGCCTCACGGCCCTGCGGGCATCCGACCAACTCCTCTTTGAAACCGCGGTAAACCCGGCACGCGTCGGCCTGCCCATCGACGTGAACTTCTGGATGCGGGTTTCCCCGCGCCACCTGGATGCCGTGGGCCAGGCGCTGGCACGTCATCCCGCCGTTCACGGCACCCTGGCGATCGCCGGAGCCTTCAGCCTCAACGTCGCGGCGTGGTTTGCCAGCCTGGACGAGCTCTACCGGTTCACCATCGAGGTCCTGGCGGAGCTGCCAATCGAGAGCGCCGAACCGGTCGTGGTGGGCTCGGCAATCAAGCGTCCGGGGCTCGATCGCACGGTCTAGGCCCGGACGCGAAAACGATCCCGCCCGCCGGGACGGTGGAATCGGCGTCGCCTGCGGCGGCCGGAAAACCGTATTCCGCGCGCCCGCGCCCCAACAAAAAACGGCACCCCGAGGGGTGCCGTTTTGTGGATGTCTGCTAGTCGAACCAGAGACCCAGCTCGCGCTGGGCGGACTCGACGCTGTCGGATCCGTGGACCAGGTTCTGCTGCACGGCCAGGCCCCAGTCACGGCCGAAGTCGCCGCGGATGGTGCCGGGGGCTGCCAGGGTGGGGTCGGTGGTACCGGCGAGGACGCGGAAGCCCTCGATCACGCGGTCACCGGCCACGCGGATGGCCACAACCGGGCCCTCCAGCATGAAGGCAACCAGGGGCTCGTAGAACGGCTTGCCCTGGTGCTCGGCGTAGTGCTGCTCGAGACGCGAACGCTCCGGCTGGACCATGCGCAGGTCGACAACCGAGTAGCCCTTGGCCTCGATCCGGCGGATGATCTCGCCACTGAGCTTGCGGGCAACACCGTCCGGCTTTACAAGGACGAGGGTTTCTTCAACGGCCATGGGGACCTCCTAGGTCTGGGAAAGGGGAGGGCAAAAGCCCACACACACGATAACAAGCCAGCAGTTCCGGTGGGGAACCGTGGCGGCGCGGCGAACGAACATCTGTCACCCACATCCATCCCGCACTCCCTCGAACTGGGGTGGATTTCGGACGCGGGCGCGCTGTTGCCGGGGCGAGACATGGCGCTACATTCGCAGTAGCGGGGTGGGGCTTCCCCTCCGAAACAGGTCGCCGCCGTCGCGGGCGCGAGGCGCGGGGAACACGGGGAATGAGAAAAACATGACGGATTCGGTACACACGACCACCGCATGGGCACGGTTTTGGGAGCGTGGCGGGTGGTGGCGGGCGATTGTGCTGGCGGCCGCCTACATCGTGTTGTACAACGTGTTCTCGCTGGCCTTTATCCCCCTCGCCGAGCACGTAGCGGAGGGGTCGGCCGCGGCGATCCTGGTGGGCTACATTCTCCCCCTCATCGTCGGCGGCGCGCTGCTGGTCGGGTTTGCCCTCTCGCTGGGATGGCTCGGACCGCTGTTTGCCCGGCAGCGCATCACCGGCCACGGCTGGATGTGGATCGCCGTCATCGCCGTGCTGGCGTTCAATATCCTGCACCTTTTCACCATCGACTACGCGGCGATCGGATTTGAGGTGGTTGCCACCTGGCTGCTCGCCGGGCTGTTTATCGGCTTTGCCGAGGAGCTGCTGACCCGAGGTCTCGTGATCCGACTGCTGAGAAACGCCGGCTACCGCGAGATTACGGTGGCCCTGGTGTCCTCGGCCGTATTCGCCGGACTTCACGCCAGCAACCTCCTGACCGGACAGACGCTGTTTGCCACCGCGTTTCAGCTGGTCTACACCTTCGCCTTCGGGCTGTGCATGTACCTCGCGCTGCGGGTCACCGGCAACCTGATCTGGCCAATCCTGCTGCACGCCTCGACCGACCCCACCATTTTCCTGTCCTCGGCGCACTCGGTGGACTCCCCGCTGACGGCGATCGCCGGTCTGGGAAACTTCGCGGTCATCGCGGCCGCCCTCGCCCTGGTGTGGTTTATCCGGGACGACCGGAGGACGGAGCTCGAGGCCCCGGCGCACATGCGCTAGGGCGCTCCCTCGGGTGCCTTCCTCGGGGCGCTTTCCCGGGGCGCTTTCCCGGGCTTCTTCCTCCGGCCGTCTACCTCGGGCGTCTACCTCGGGGCGTCTACCTCGGGGAGCTCCGGTCGGCGTCACACGGGCTCGGACAGAATCCCGCCGGGCAGAACCTCGCCGGGCAAACCGGTCGAGGGCGGCGCCGGTTCGGGCAGCGAGGGTCGGGCGGGTGCCGTCTCCTCGATGTGGACCACCGTCACCTGGATGCCGGCCACGGTATCCGCGCGGGCGCGGAGCACAGCCTCCACCGCCGCGTGGGTGCGCCGGGCGGTGTCGACGGCACCCGCGGACGAGTCCACCCCGATCGCCACGCTCACCCGAACCGCATCGGATTCCCGCTCCAGCACCACCAGGGTCGCCGCGCCGTCGCGCAGTCCCAGCAGGCGTGCGCCCACCTCGACCACCCGAGTCATGGTGAGACCTGCCTGGAAGACCCCGGTGACGCCCGGAAGGGCCCGCACCGTCGCCTCAATCTCGACGGCCAGATCAAAGTCTTCGGCGCTACTCATCGGTTCTCCTCCGGTTTGATATCAAGCGAGTGATTCTCTCGCGCCGGCTCGGCACCGGCCGGTTCCGGCCGCGCCGGTTCGCCACCCGCGACGACAATCGGCGCCGAAACATCGCGCACCGAGATGTCGATCCCGGTCACGTTCAGCCCGGTGTGGGTCCGCAGTCGGGCCGCGATCTCTGTGCGCAGCAGCTCCACACTCGCGGGAATCGAAGTGCCAAAGGCCACGCCGATTTCCAGTCGAATCCGCACCGGAACCCCGAACTCCTCGACGTCACCATCGATAAAGCAGCGTCCCACCAGCACCCCGGGCACGGCGGTTTCGGCCGCGCGGATCAGCCCGCGAATGGCCCCCTCGGTGATCCCCAGATCCAGTCCGGGCACCTCCTCGGTCAGCGGGATCCGACGCCCGGCGCGGGCATCCAGCGCGATCCCCGCGAGAATCCCCTGCACCCAGCCCTCATCGGTGGCCGGTTCCGCCGCCACATCGGCGGCCAGTAGCTCGGGGGTCAGCGCGCGCAGGCGCTCCAGCGCGTCGAGCGCGAGTCTGCACCCGGCCGACTCCTCGATCGCCGGGTTGGTCGGGGTGCGTCCCTCGTCCAGGTAGTCGGTGAGGTCCTCGAGGGTAAACCCATCGAGCTCCTCCGGCTCCACGCCGAGGGTTTTCAGGTCATAGTCTGGTTCACCGGTCATCGCCACTGCTCCATCCGTACGATGATGTATTTTCGGGCGCGGGCCAGGAGGCCACGGACGGTCGAGAGTGGCAGATCCAGTTCCTCGGCGATCTCGTCATACCCGTAATCGCCAAGCTCTCGAAGCACCCAGCACTCGCGCTGGGCGTCCGGCAATTCTTTCAGCGCCGCGCTCAGTGCCGCAACACTGGCCAAGGCCTCGGCTCGTCTCGGCGGGGTCGCGGCGGGTGATGCCACAGGTTCCACCAGGTCGATATCCGCATGGGGCCGGGAGCTGCGCAGGCGATCTACCGCCTTGCGGCTGGTAATGCGCATCAGCCAGCTCTTGACCCGCTCGAGATTTTCCAGCTCGGGCAGCTGCGCCCAGGCGGTGATGAAGGTGTCCTGCACCACATCGTCCACCTCGGCGCTGCCGGGCAGGATGCGGCGTGCATAGGCGCGCATCATCGGGGTGTACCGCCGAACCAGCACCGCGAAGGCCGCGGCATCACCGTCGGCAGCGCGCCCGGCAACGATCCGGTCATCCGCGTTTTCCAGCGCACTAGAGAATCGTTCACCGCTCATACCCCGTCCCCCTCAGTCGATGAGTATTCGCCGCCGGCCACACACGGATTGCTCCGCCGTGTGTCCGGTTGTGAACTCATCCTCTCCCGCCGTCTCGGACGAAACAAGAGTATTTTGTCCATTCGTTATCTATCGTCACGTGAACGGGGGCGAACCACCCGGTTCGCCCCCACTCGACTACTTCTTGAAGGCGTCCTTGACGTCCTCGACGGTGTCCTTCACGTCACCCTTGACCTGATCGGCCTTGCCCTCGGCAACCAGCTTGTCGTTGTCCGTGACGGTGCCGATGACCTCCTTGGCCTTTCCGACGACGGTGTCCGCTGCTGCCTTGATTCGGTTTTCTGCACTCATGATGTTGCTCCTTTGATGGTTGGTGACTAGTTGCCGACGAGAGACTTGCGTGTCTTCTCGATGGACTTTTGGGCGTTCTTGGCGAACTTCTTGCGCGCCTTCTTGGCGTCCGGGCTCGTCCAGAGCCGCTCGACCTGATGGCGCAGATCCTCATAGTTCTTGCCGCGGTTCTTGGCCGACTGCACGCCCACAAAATAGGCGGCCACCACGAGGATTGCGATAATCAAAAGATTCTTTGGCATCCGTACCACTCCTTCTTATTGAGATTGACGCTTGATGAAATTGACGACCTAGCGCACCCGCGTTGCCGAGCGCCACCGGTCCAGCCATCCCCGACCCTGCAGGTGCAGGATCACGGGAATCGTTGTGCCCGCCAGGGCGTCCCAGTCGCGCACAGCCCGCTCGACCTCATCGAGCACGCGCGGCACCCGGGCACCTCGGCGCAGGGTGATGCTGAGTCGGATCGCCGGTGCCCGCCGAACCCGATAGACACCGGTACCGGCCGAGAGCACATCGGTGCTCTCGCGCAGCCGGGCGGCGATCAGGTTCTCGACCAGATTGGCGTCCAACTCGGTGTCCCCCTGCCCACCCTCGATGCGCAGAACCGTGGCGGTTTTTCCGCCGCCCCGGGTGGAGAGGAAGATGATCAGCAGCACCAGCAGGATGACCAGCTTGGCGATCAACAGGACCGCCGCCCCGGAGAGGGCGACCCCGCCGGGGAATTCAAACCAGAACGATCCCAGCCAGTCGCCGAGGGTGCCGAGCCAGCCGGCCACGGTGTCCAGGAGGCCATCGGCCCACCGCGGCAGTTTTCCGCTGGCCAGCACGAGGAATGCCCCGACTATCGCCAGCGCGAGTCCGGTCACCAGCAGCAGGGCACGATTCACGATGCGGTTGGTCGCGTTCATGAGACCACCCCACGTTCGGCGATCCGCACCCGCACCGTGCTGGGAAAGCCGGCCGCGACCAGTGTGTCCTGGGCGACCTCTCGCACCGATTCGGGATTGAGCGCGACCCCGCTGGTGGGTGTGACGTGCACGCTCGCCTGGGTGCGTCCCACCACAACCGACACGTTGCCACGGTCGAGCCCCTCGGCCTCGGCAACCCGGTCGGCCACGGTGTCGGCAAGAACCCCGTTATCCACGAGAATTGCCAGCCGCTCGGTGGTGCGGGACCGTCGGTCGCGTCGCCCGGGAACCAGGGCCAGCCAGATCAGCAGGATCGCCAGCACCAGCAGGATGATTCCGGCACCCAGGGCCACCGATCCCACATCGAAGGCCGCGCGGCGTCCGGAGAGAAACTCGGCCACCGTGTCGCCCACGCGCTCATCGATGATCATCCAGATGCCCAGCGCCAGCAGGCCACCACAGAGAATCACCAGCAGGCTCGCGATCACCACGGCCGGTGCCGTGCGCGAATCGTGGCTCTCGCGTCGGAGAACGCGGGTATAGACGTTCGAATCGATACTCATATCACCCTCCTCTCGCGCACCTCGCGGACACCCGAGTACCGGATATCCACGATCGAGACGTTGCGTCCGGCGAGCGAATCCAGTCCCCGAATCACCGCCTCGCGCAGCGCCTCGGCCCGGGCACCCAGGGTGTCCCCCGGACGCTGGCCGAGGGCGACCGGAACGGTCACCGTGGCCTTCAACGCGCCGGCCTCATCCGAAAAGGAAACCGATACGTCCTGGGCGGTCACCCGTGCGGCATCGCGCACCAGTCCCACCGCGAGATGCTGAAGCGCCCGGCCCGTGACGGTGGTCCGTCCGATGAGATTGCGCTCACCGGTGTCGGCTCGGACGTCCCCGGTCATGACGACGAACGCCGTCCACGGAACACGTCCGCCAGGGCGCGTACGTCCAGTCGGCCATCGGCAATCCGGCCGATCCCCGCTCCCACCAGCATCGCGACGGCGACGAGCACAAAGGCCCAGAAGCCGAGCACGATCCAGGTCAGGGCGAGGACCGCTCCGATTGCGGCCCCCACTCCCGACTTACTCACTGGACTCGAGCCTCCTGCGGAGCCTTCTGCTCCTCGTGGTCATCCTCGGAGGGAATGTGGACGTCGTTGACGGTCACGTTGACCTCGGTGACGTCGAGTCCCACCAGGTCCTCGATTGCCCGGTAGATTGCCGCGCGGACATCATCGGCAACCTTCTGCAGCGACACCGGGTACTCGGCCACGATGGTCACGTCGGCGGCGGCCTGCTTCTCACCCACCTCGACGCTGATGCCCTGGGTGAGGTCGGTGGTGTTCAGCGCATCGCGGATCGCGCCGACCACCCGGGCGGCACCTCCACCGAGGGCGTAAACACCGGGGACCTCGCGGGCGGCGATACCGGCGATCTTGGCGACGACTCCGTCATCAATGGTGGTCTTGCCACCGAGGCTTCCGGCGGCCACGCCTGCCGGGTCGATCTTCGTCTGGGGGTTGTTTCCGGTTACGTTAGCCATGATGTTCTCCTTCACAAACCTGTCCGCACTTCCCGGTGCGGATCGCCTGAAGCGGCGACACAACTAGGACGTGTCCGGCACGGAAATCGTCACAAAACAGTCGGCATGTTTTTGAACGAGCGGCTAAAAAGCCCGGATTTCCGGGAGATCTTCCTGGATATCTGGCGGAACCAACGTTAGACTCAGTCGTAGGAAACGGAGGAATGATGTCGATCAAACAGCAGCGCACCGCCGATGCCGCCCTCGTGCACGAGGCCGTACGCGCGGTGACCGGTGCCGACGCGACCCCGGCCGAGGTGGCCGACCTCCTGGAGCGGGTCCGCGCCCGGACCGCGGTGAGTGAGCTCTCCGGTGTTCTCGCCCGCACGGCCCAGGCCCCGCACCCGGCGCTCGCCCGCGCCGCCCAGGCGGGGGAAAACGAGATCCGCGCGATCGATGCCGAGTTTGGCCTGCTGACCAGTGCCGAGGTGGCCAAGATTCTTGGTTCCTCCTCCACGCCGAGCGCGGTTCGGGCACTCGCCAGCGATATGCGTGGACGCGGCGAGCTCCTGGCTCTCAAACGGCTCAACCGGTTTGTCTATCCGGGGTTCCAGTTTGATCGGGGGCGGGGACGAGTCAAGCCGTGTGTGAAACCGCTGGTGGCGCTCGCCCATGCCAGCGACTGGGACGAGGTTGATGCGGTGCTCTGGCTCTGCGCCCCGAGCACCTACTTTGACGATGCGTCACGCCCGGTAGACCACCTCGACACCGATCCCGAGCGGGTTTTGGAGATTGCCCGGCGCGCATGGAATCCCGGCTGGTAGTCCCGGCACCGCCGGAACCGTTCGATCCCGAGACGATTGAGGTCCCCGCGGGCCTTGTGCTGTTTCGGGTGCATGCGGCCGAGCGCCTGGCGACCACCTTCAACCCGGGTTTTGGGGCCCCCACCCGCTTTGCCTTCTTCGGCGAGCCGAGGGTTCCGGTGCTCTATGCGGCCGAAACCGAGCAGGCGGCGATCGCCGAAACCCTGCTCCACGACACCCCGCTGAGCGGCGGCACGCTCCTGCCCTCCGCCTATCGCGGCCGCCGTCTCTCGCGGATCACCACGGCCCGCCCGCTCCGCTTCGCCTCGCTGCTGGGCCTCGGCCTCCGCCGGCTCGGGGTGATCGCCGACCAGGTCACCGCGACCCCCGCCGCCCACTATCAACACACGGTGCACTGGGCACGCGCCGCCCACGAAGCGGGGTTCGACGGCATCGCCTATATGAGCCGCCAGTGCAACTCAGACCGCGCGTTCGTCTTCTTCGGCGACCGAGCCCCCGCAGCCCTCGCCCCCGAAGCGGAACTCCACTGGGACTTCGACGACCCCACGGCCGGACTCCCCCGCCTGATCACCTTCTGCACCGCCCTGGGCGTAGAGGTGGTGGCGAGGTAGCGCGGACGCCGCGGGATAAGGATCCCCCTTCACACGGGTGCACGTGACTATCCGAGTCGAAACCGGGTGTCGCAGGTATCGGCGAAGTCCTCATCGTGGGTCGCGATGACCACCGTTGCCCCGGCATCCGCTCGCGCACGCAGCAGGCTCATGACCCGTGCGCGATTGGCGGCATCGAGGGAGGCGGTGGGTTCGTCGGCGAGGATCAGGTGCGCCTGGCGGTAGATGGCTCGTGCGATCGCGAGCCGCTGCTTTTCGCCGCCGCTGAGTCGCGCGGCAAGCTCCCGTTCGCGCCCGGAGAGCCCCACCTGTTCCAGGGCGGTGTGCAGTTTTCCGGCGTCTCCACGCACGGTGGCTCCGAGTGGGCCCAGCGCCATGATCGTGTTGGCCGCAACCGTACGCTCCTCGATGGTGCCATAGTCCTGAAAGACGAACGCCGCATGCGCACGCCAGAACGCGCGACGGGCGCGCTCCGACGCACGAGAGAAATCGGCACCGTCTATCAGGAGCGTGCCGCGTGAAATCGGGAGCAAAAGCCCAAGGGCATGCAGCAGCGTGGTTTTACCGCTGCCACTGGGTCCGGAGAGCGCGGTAATGGTTCCCGGGGTACAGGACAGCGAGACTCCTCGAATCAGCGTGTGATCGGCGAGGCGGACCTCGATGTTCCGGGTTTCGATGTGCATGAGGTCTCCTAAAAGAGTCGGCGACGCAGGTGAGTGAATACGCGCTGCCCCGCGCGCACATGGGTGAGCGGGGCCAGGAGGATCGCGAACAGTCCCACCCCGCCAATAACCCAGAACCCCGGTTGCTGGGTGATACCAACGATGGCGGTGATGATCACGACAACCACGACCCCCTGAATGCTCTCGGTTCGGACCCGGGCGGCCACGACACGCAGCGGCCGCACGCCGGCCACCCGGAGCGGATGGTCGGCCCGCGCATTCACCTCCGCGTGAATGCGCGCCCCCAGGATGGTGGCCAACACGAGCCCCAGTATGAGCGCGGCCAAGGCCGCGGCGCTCAGCGTGGCAAAACCTGCGGCGAACTGCGCCTGAACCAGCCCGTTTTCGGCAATGTAGCGTGCGCGCACCTCACCCTGTAGCCCAAATTCGGCGAGCAGCTGCTGGGCCGATTCACGATCACGAAGCACGATATTGCCGCTGGTTGCGAGTGCCGCGAGAAAATCATTATTGAACACGTTGAGGTTTTCAAACATCACGATTCCCACCCCTGGTCGCGCGTCCAGGGTGCCGTTTCCGAGTCCCACTCCGAGGACATCAGTGCCCGGCACTGGAGTCAACAGCTCGAGACTTTCTGAAACAGAACGAGCCTGCTCGGGCGTCCCGGTCCAGTTTTCAAGATCCTGCCGAAAGGATTCGCGCAGTGATTGCGAGGCTCGATTGCGGGTTCCCGCGGGAACTCGATCCTCGGGAAACCAGCGCGGCGTGGCAAACATGATCGCCGCCGGGATATTCCCGGTTACCCCATACTCACGCAGTTGCTCCCGCTCCCAGACGATCGATAGCGCCGCCAAGCCGCGCTCATCGGCAGCGCGCAGCATGGCCGCAACCGGGGTTCTCAGACGCTGCCACCGCTCCTCGGTACCGGATGGGATCACGATCTCCGTGCGCTGTCCCAGACTTTCCCACTGCGAGAGTTGACGCGCCGCGTCCGAAGCCTGCGCCTGTGCACTCAGTGCGGGCGACAGCGTTCCCAAAACCGCGGCCAGCAGGATCACTCGAGCGATCGCACCCACGCGTCCCAGTGCACGCATGGGCGGTATCCGCCGAGCCAGCATCCGTGACGTCGGAAGAGATGCGGCCGCTACCGAGACCCCCACCAGAACAGCCAGAATCCACCCCGTGAGAATTCCGCCCGCCAGGAGGGTGGCGATTCGCGGCACAAATACCCAGCCGCGCCACAGCCCAACAATGAGCGCCGTCACGGCCGTCAGCGCGGTGGAGGTTCCCAGGAACGTGCCGCTAAAGAGGCGCAGATCCGCAAGTAAAACCCTGCTCGGACGGATCCCCGCCAGGATACTCAGTGCTCGCCCGCGCGCTCGGACCGTGAGCCAGCCGAGCATGGAAACAATGCTCAGCCCGAAGACCGCAAGCGTCGCCATGAGAAAGCTCGGTTGGCTCAGCACCAGGCGAATAGTCTCCCCCGGGGAGTCTGCACGCCAACTCATATCGATTGCGACCGAACGTGCCCAGCGAGTGAAACCGGCGCGGTCCGCGGTTGTCCCCGTAACCAGATACTCCCCCGCCGTCGGGCTTGACTCAAGCCGATCTGCCCCAACCAGGCTAGCCGCGGGCAGCGGACCGAATCGAGGAACGCTCTTGGGGCGATCACGCTCCCGTTCGAGCTCCGCGTACACGGATCCACCGCCCGACACCGCCGCCGGAAGTGCCCGCACCAGCCCCAACCCGAATCGCGCACTCGCTGCGGCAAGGTCGGATCTGAGACGGGCGTCGTCGGTCGCACCGGACGGATACGTCAGCACGACACTCGCCCGTGCCCCCACCGCCTCGGGAAGGGAACGATCCCGCAGGTCGGTGATCAGGGCAGCAAGAATCAGGGTGAGGACACAGGCCACCACCGCGATCCCCGCCACCCCGCGCTTACGCACTCCCCGCACCCTTCCCGCTAAAGAACGCGATAGTAGTAGGCATCGTCGTTGCCCCAATAGTTCAAGGCAGGTTTTTCCGCGACGGATTTCTTCTGGGGAGCGGTGTCCACACTGCGCACGGTTTCGCTCCCGTTCAGAACCACCGTGCTGCCATGTACGCGGTTCACCGTGTAGTAAGACCGGATCGCCGCGTTCTTAAACCCGTACTGCCAAAACCCACCTTCGGCGGGATACTGCATCGAATATCCAACGTGCAACCAGTTGGGCGCTGCAGCATTTACCGAGGAACCATCCTGGGTCGACCCCGCCTGGGTAGCCGATGCTCCAATCGGGAGCGCCAACGGCACAAGCAATGCGGAGGCGGCAGCTACACTCAGCCCAAATCGTCTCACCAACGCTAACGTCATGTTCTTTCCTTTCGCAGAGGGACACTCGAAGCGGTGTCCGTTGCGAGAACGCTACGTCGAGGGGCAGACGAATCCCATGCTTCGCCAGAAAAGAACGTGCCTTCAAGAGTAAAAATGCCGCGGTTCTGGGGATATAGGCGAGAGCCAGGCGTTGGCCGCAGGACAAGGTGGACACGGTCGCGGACACGCACAAACGCCGCGGCGCGGATCCCGGAGGACCCGCGCCGCGGCGTGTGTTGAGGTGGCAGGGAAACGGCGGCTATTCGCCGGCCGCCTCCTGGTGCCGGCGGAAGGCGGCGTTGCGTTCATCGAGCTGCGTGCCCTTGTAGACGCCGTAGATCCAGAGTGCCAGGAACAGCGCGGCGGCCACCCAGATCTCGCCCACCAGGAAGCCCGCGGCCACCAGGCACGCCTGCACCACCCAGCCGAGGATCTCGCCCAGCGGGCTCTTCAGCGTGGCCAAGGCGACCAGCATGATCACGATGACCACGCCGCCACCCACCAGCGCGTACCAGGGCTCCCCCGGTGCGGCCTTCAGCCCAAACACCGTCAGGGAGGCCAGGCCGATGATGATGAGTTCGAAACCCAGGATGATCGACAGCAGCATCTCCTTGACGCCGCGCTGGCGCCGGACCCGTCCCGCCACGACTACGCCTTCCACTCGCGGTCGGCGGCGATCTCGATCGCCTCGCCGCCCAGCACGATCGATCCGGTCACCACAACCATCCGGCGCGGCGCCTCATCGGCCCACTCGCGGGCGGCCAGCAGCGCGTCCACCAGCTCCTCATACGGGGCAACCAGGGTGTCGGGCAGCTCGCTCAGGGCGATCTGCGCGAGCGCATCCACGTCGGTGGAACGCTCCGAGCTGGAGCGGGTCACCAGGGCGGTGGTCACGATCGGGGCCAGCTCGCGGAAGATTCCGGCGGCGTCCTTATCACTGAGGATGCCGGCAACCAGGGCCACCTCATCCACGTCGAAGTAGCGCTCGATCGCCGCGCGCAGCGAACGCGCACCGTGCGGGTTGTGGGCCGCATCCACCAGGATGGTGGGGTCGGTGCCGATCAGCTGCAGGCGTCCCGGGCTGGTAGCCAGGGCCAGGCCCTCGGTCAGCGGCTCCTCGCCCAGCGGACGCTCCCCGTCGCCGAGGAACGCCTCGACCGCGGTGATCGCCACGGCCGCGTTCTGCGCCTGGTGATCCCCGTAGAAGGGCAGGTACAGCTCGGAATAGGTGGCCGCGCGGCCGCGCACGGTGATCTGCTGCCCACCCACGGCCACGATGTCCTCGGTGAGTTCGAAGTCGCGGTCCTGCAACACCACGGTCGCGCCAACCTCGGCCGCGCGGGCGTTGATCTGCTCCAGTGCCTCGGGCTTCTGCGCGGCCGACACCACGATCGCGCCGGGCTTGATGATGCCCGCCTTGGTCGCGGCGATCTCGGCGATGTTGCGGCCGAGCTTGCCCACGTGGTCCAGGTCCACCGGGGTCAGCACGGCGATCTGAGCGTTGGCGACGTTGGTGGAATCCCAGGTGCCGCCCATGCCCACCTCAACCACGGCCACATCGACCGGGGCGTCGGCGAAGCAGGCGAATCCGAGAATGGTCAGCGCCTCAAAGAAGGTGATCTTCGGCTTGCCGGCGGCCACCAGCTCGGCGTCCACGATCTCCAGGAACGGCTCGATGTCGTCCCAGTTATCGGCCACCGCCGCGTGGGCGATCGGCTTACCGTCGATGCAGATGCGCTCGGTGAAGTGCACCAGGTGCGGGCTGGTGAACAGCCCGGTGCGCAGCCCGTGGGCGCGCAGCAGCGACTCGATCATCCGCGAGGTGCTGGTCTTGCCGTTGGTGCCGGTGATCTGAATCACCGGCACCTGGTGCTGCGGGTCACCCAGCAGCTCCAGCACGCGGGCGGTGGCATCCAGGCGCGGCTCGGGGGCCACCTCGCCGGTGCGCTGCATCAGCTTGGCAAACACGACCGCCGCACGGTCGGTGTCGAATTCGCTGTTGAGGATTTCCTCATCCACGTCGGTTTCGGCATCCTCCCCCACATCCGACGGATCGGAGACGGGAAGACCCAGCGGCCCGGAAAGCGCGGCGAGTTCCGCCGCATCCTCGGCCGCCGCATCAGCGGGCAGGGCAGGTTCACCAAGCGCGGCAAGTTCCGCCGCGTCCTCGGCCGCCGCGTCGGCGGGAAGTTCGGGTTCGTTGGAGGAGTGAGTCATAAGAGCCGATCCCTTCGATATGCGATCCGGGCCGCGGGGACGAACCCGGATCGCACTACTGAGTGTGAAATAAGGTGGGAATTAGATTTCGGTGGAGGCGTCGAGGCGGGAAACCGCCACGACGAAGCGACCGGCGTTGGCGAACTTGCCCGCGGCGATCGACTGCGCAAACTCGGGACGCTCATCGAGCACCTCGGCCAGCCAGTCGGTGCCCTCGGCCGCCGCGTGGGCGGAACCCTCGGGCAGACCGATCAGCCCGAACTCGGTGGCGAGGGTCTCCCCGGCGATGTCCACCAGCTCGGTGGCCACGGTCACGGCCTCGGCGTCGGCGGCGTCGGCGAAGACCAGGTCCAGGCGGATCCGGTCGGACACCTCAAAACCGGCGGCCTTACGGGTGTCCTGCACGGCGCGGATCACGTCGCGGGCCAGGCCCTCGGCCTCCAGCTCCGGGGTGGTCACGGTGTTCAGCAGCACAAATCCGCCGCCGGCCAGCAAGGCCAGCGCGTTGTCGTCCGAACCACCATCGCCCACCTCGAGGGTCAGCTCGTACTCGTGCGGCTCGAGGGCGATGCCACCGGCGGTGACCACGTCACCCTCCTGGCTCCAGTCGCCGGCGCGGGCCGCCTTGATCACGGTCTGCACCTCCTTGCCCAGGCGCGGACCCGCGGCACGGGCGTTCACGGCGAGCTTCGAGGTGATGCCGTAGCTTGCGGCGCTGTCCTCGGCGAGCTCCACGAATTCGACGGACTTGACGTTGAGCTCATCGCGCAGGGTCGACTCGAAGGCGGCGAGGCCCGCGGTGTCGGCGGCCACCACGGTGAGCGTCGCCAGCGGCAGACGCACGCGCAGCCCGGCCTTCTTGCGCAGGGCCAGCGAGGTCGAGGCGATCTGACGGACCTGGTCCATCGCGGCCACCAGCGCGTCATCGGCGGGGAGCTCATCGGCGCTCGGGTAGTCGGTCAGGTGCACCGAACGGCCACCGGTCAGACCCTTCCAGATCTGCTCGGTCACCAGCGGCAGGAACGGCGCGGCCACCCGGGTGAGGGTTTCCAGCACGGTGTAGAGGGTGTCAAACGCCTCGCTGCCGTTGCCGTCCGCGTCCACGCCCGCCCAGAAGCGGTCACGCGAGCGACGCACGTACCAGTTGGTGAGCACGTCGGCGAAGTCACGCAGCGCGGCCGCGGCCAGCGGGGTGTCGAAGTGCTCCAGGTGATCGGTGACCTCGATGACCAGCTGACGGGTCTTGGCCAGGATGTAGCGGTCCAGCACGTCGGTCGAGTCGGTGCGACGCTTGGCGTCGTAGCCGCCCTCGGTGGCGAGGTTGGCGTACATCGAGAAGAAGTACCAGGAGTTCCACATCGGCAGCAGGACCGAGCGCACACCCTCGCGGATGCCCTCCTCGGTGACCACCAGGTTGCCGCCGCGGATGACCGAGCTGGAGAGCAGGAACCAGCGCATCGCATCGGATCCGTCGCGGTCAAAGACCTCGTTCACATCCGGGTAGTTGCGCAGCGACTTGCTCATCTTCTGGCCGTCGTTCCCCAGCACGATGCCGTGGCTGATGACGTTCTTGAACGCCGGACGGTCAAACAGTGCGGTGGACAGGGTGTGCAGCATGTAGAACCAGCCGCGGGTCTGCCCGATGTACTCGACGATGAAGTCGGCCGGGTTGTGGCTCTCGAACCACTCCTGGTTCTCGAACGGGTAGTGCACCTGGGCGAAGGGCATCGAGCCCGAGTCGAACCAGACATCCAGCACGTCGGTGATCCGGCGCATGGTGGACTGACCGGTGGGGTCGTCCGGGTTCGGGCGGGTCAGCTCGTCGATGTAGGGGCGGTGCAGGTCGGTCGGACGCACACCGAAGTCGGCCTCAAGCTCATCCAGCGATCCGTAGACATCGATGCGCGGATAGTCGGGGTTGTCGCTCTTCCACACCGGGATCGGCGAACCCCAGTAGCGGTTGCGGCTGATCGACCAGTCACGCGCACCGGCCACCCACTTACCAAACTGACCGTCCTTGACGTTCTCCGGAACCCAGTTGATCTCCTGGTTGAGCTCGCCCATACGGCCCTTGAACTCGGGGACCTTGACGAACCAGCTCGACACGGCCTTGTAGATCAGCGGGTTCCGGCAGCGCCAGCAGTGCGGGTAGGAGTGCACGTAGCTGGCCTGACGCAGCAGGCGGCCCTTCTCCTTGAGCAGGTTGGTCAGCGGCTTATTGGCTTCGAACCACAGCTCGCCGGCGACATCGGTTACCTCGGGGAGGAAGCGTCCACCCTCGTCCACCGAGAGGACCACGGGGATGCCGGCGGCCTGACAGATGCGCTGGTCGTCCTCACCGTAGGCCGGGGCCTGGTGGACGATACCGGTACCGTCGGTGGTGCTGACATAGTCGTCGGAGAGGATCTGCCAGGCGTTGGACATATCCAGGTCCTCGGTGGTCTGGTAGTAGTCAAACACCGGGGTGTAGCGGGTGCCCACCAGCTCTTCGCCAACCAGGGTGCGGGTGATCGCGGCGGTGGCCGCGGCGGCATCCTCGTACCCCAGGTCCTTGGCGTAGCTGCCGACCAGGTCGGCGGCCAGCAGGTACTGCGAGGCGGCGTCGCCGCCGTCGTGGGCACCGTTCGGGCCCGCGGGCAGCACGGCGTAGCTGATGGCCGGGCCCACAACCAGGGCAACGTTGGTGGGCAGGGTCCACGGGGTCGTGGTCCAGGCCAGGGCCTTCACGCCGGTGAGTTCCAGGGCGTCGGCGCGTTCGCCGGTGAAGGGGAAGGTCACGGTGACGGTCTGGTCCTGACGGTCCTTATAGACGTCGTCGTCCATCCGCAGCTCGTGGTTGGACAGCGGGGTCTGGTCGCGCCAGCAGTAGGGAAGCACACGGTAGCCCTCATAGGCGAGGTCCTTGGAGTGCAGCTGCTTGAACGCCCAGATGACGCTCTCCATGAAGTCGATGTCGAGGGTCTTATAGTCGTTTTCGAAGTCGACCCAGCGCGCCTGGCGGGTCACATAACGCTCCCACTCGCGGGTGTACTTCAGCACACCCTCACGCGCGGCGTTGTTGAACGCGGCCAGACCCATCTCCTCGATCTGGCTCTTATCGGTGATGCCCAGCTCACGCTCGGCTTCGAGCTCGGCGGGCAGACCGTGGGTGTCCCAACCGAAGCGGCGGTGTACCTGCTTGCCGCGCATGGTCTGGAAGCGCGGGAACAGGTCCTTGGCGTAGCCGGTCAGCAGGTGACCGTAGTGCGGGAGGCCGTTGGCGAAGGGAGGGCCGTCATAGAAGGTCCACTCGGGGGCACCCTCGCGGTTGTCAATCGAGGCCTGGAACGTCCCATCGGTACGCCAAAACTCGAGGATCTGCTCCTCGATCTCGGGGAAACGCGGCGAGGCCTGGATACCGAACGCGGCACCGGGCTGGGAGTCCTGGGACTTCGGATACGACATGTGCAACTCCTGGCAGTGAGATTTTCTCCTGCGAGGACGACATGAGCCGCGGTACCACCTCGCTTATTCGCTGATCCCCGGGCAGGGGGCGAATCGCTTCATTGGGCTATGACGGGCCTGACCCGTTCGGTTCTACCCGCGGCCGGGGCCGCGCTCTTCCGAAAACTCCCCGGTGATGGCCGGATCGATGTTGGTATCCACAAGTGTACCGGCAATTTCGGGGTGCGGCGAGCGCGCCGGTGAGCGTAGTGCGAACGTTCAGTGAAGCTCGGGAGAATAGGGTGTTCCCCGCGCGAAAGGCACCCCCATTTCTCTGCACTCCCTCGCCCTCACCCCCGCCTCCTGGGGCGACACCCTCGATGCGTTCCTCGGACGAACCGCCCCGGTGACCCTGGAGCCACTGATCCTCGGATCGATCATCCTGGCCGCGATTCTGCTGAGCGTGCCGCGGGTAACCTGGCGTTGGTTTGGGATGTTCACCACCCTGGTCCACGAACTGGGCCACGCATTCTCGGCCGGGCTGCTGGGCCGCCGGGTGCGCGCGATCCGGGTGGGGGCCAATCACGGCGGCTCGACGATCAGCTCGGGTGGATCCTTCACCGCGGTCATCTCGGGCTTCCTGGGATACCCGGCGCCGGCGATCGTGGGGGCCGCACTGATCCTCACCGCGACCGCCGGCTACACCCGGGCGGCGATCCTCGGCGGCGCGATCCTGGTGGTGCTCTCGCTGATCTTCCTGCGCGGCTGGGGCGCGATCCTGATCGCCCTGGCCACCCTCGCCGGCGGTGCCGCGCTATGGGTTTACGCGGATTCGGTGATGCAGACCTATGCGCTGATCACCGTGGGCCTGGCCCTGCTGGTGGGATCCATCCGTGGCCTCGGCAACGTGTTTGCCGTACACGGCCGAAAGCACCGCAACCTGGAATCCTCGGATGCCTTCATCCTCGCCCGGCAGACCCACATCCCCTCGGTTTTTTGGCTGCTGGGTTTCAGCGTGACGATTGCCGCCTGTGTGTGGGCCAGCGTGGTGGCGCTGATCGGGACGGTTTAGCCCCCTACGTCGCGGCCATCCCCATCCACGGGGTTGTCCCCGCGGCGAAGCCGAGCAGGGTCGCCGAAAAATCGAGCAGGGTTCCCGCCGCACGCTGCGCATGACCGTCGCCCGCCTCGGTCAGCAGCGCCACCCGCCCGCCGCGGCTGTTCAGCTCGTCGGCAAACCGCGTCGCCGCGGTGTTGTCCACCCGCTCATCCCGGCCCAGGATGCAGCACAGGATGGGTGGCACACTTTCGGCGCGTTCCCGGGCGGTCGCCAGGTGCAGCGGCGAGTACTCGGCGCGCTGGGCAGCCGTAGTCTCCCCGTCCACACCAAACTCGTGCAGCCATTGCGTTCCCAGGCCGTGGCGGCGCAGGTCCACGATGTCCAGCACAGGGGCCACCGCGATGACGCGCCCGAACGCGGACGGATCGATCAGCGCCGCCGCGGTCACCACAAACCCGCCGTGGGAGGCTCCCAGCGCCGTCATATCCTCGGTGCGGGTCCATCCCCCGGCCACCAGCGCGTGAGCCACATCGATCAGATCGTGCACCGCCCGAATCTTCCGTGTCCCGCGGCCCGCCTCATGCCACTCGGGACCCAGCTCGCCGCCGCCCCGCACCTGCGCGGCCACAAACACGCCCCCGGCCTCAAGCCAGGCCGCCACGGTGGGCTCCGCCTCGGTGCGATGGTGCACCCCGAATCCTCCGTAGACCGACAGCAGAAGGGGTCGGGGGGCTCGCGGATGGTCCCCCTCCAGAAACTCGCGCCGCAGCGAAACCACCAGCGGCACCGGGGTCCCATCTCGGGCGAGGATTGTCAGGTGCAGGTGGGTGTTGTGCTCGTCGCCGCGACCCGCTGCCGAGGCCGACGCAGATGCCGATGCGCGGGTCAGGTCCACACACACCACCCCCGAGGGGCGCTCGGGCGAGGCGCTATGCACCCAGAGGGACACCCCGGTCTGATCCTCGCTCACGCTCAGGGCCAGGAGCCGTTCGGCCGCGGACAGCGCATGGACGGGTGTTCCTCCAAGTGACAGCACCACAGCGTCCTCCACCTCGCGCGCGGTAACCTCGCCGAGGGAGGTGGCCAGCGCGACACGGCCAGCCGCGGGCACGGTCGCAGGCACAGGCACAGGCGCTGCTGCGCTGCCGGGCTCCGGCACCCAGCCGTCGTCCCGAAAAATCCAGGTGGTCGGCTCAGTCCCCGGATGCCGGGCGATGAGGCGAACGCCGCCCGAACCGCCCTCCAGACGCAGCCGCAACCCCTCGGGGGTGTGGGCAAGTTCCGCGGGCAGGCCCACCGGACGCGCATCCTCGGACGATCCCGCCACCCGCCACACCTCATGAACCGGCGGCTTGCCGGTGAGGATCCACAGGGAGGACTCGTGGTGCGGCCCGGCATCGATCCACACCGGGCGCGCGTGCCACACGGGCGGTACGTCCAGGCGACCGGGTTCGGTGTCGGCGGCCAGGATCCACACCTCGGCGAGTTCCGAGTCGGGGGTGCCCAGCAGCGCGGCCACCCGCCTTCCGGTGGGATCAAGCGCAAACCCACGCACCACCCGGCCCGCGGGCGCCGGCAGTGCCGTGCCCGGGTCCGGAGGGGTCGGCGTGCGCCCGGGCGCACACGCGGCACCCAGTGTGGATGCGGATTCGCAGTACAGCCGAGGGAAGTCCTCCCCCGGTCCGCGCCAGGTGTAGACGGCCATGCCTCGGGCAATCTGCGGCATTCCCTGCCGGGCGGTGGTGTCCCAGCGAGTGAGGGCCTCCCGGAAGTAGGCGCGCGCCCGGCGGGCATCCTCCGCATCGAGAACGCTGGCGTCGCTCATCGCCCCACCAGATCCCCGGGTGCGGGTGCCGTGGCGTCGATCCAGGCGAGGTGTCCGCCGTCCCGCAGGGCACCGGGCACCCGAATGGTGACCGGCGAGGCGGAGGGATTGGCCGTATCGATCAGCAGAACCTCGCCGTGTCCACCCCGGGTCAGCGCGACACGCTCATCCCGTGCGGATGCGGCGATGGCCCGTCGGTCCGCATCATCCCAGGGCTCGACCCCGGGTTTTGGGGCTCGATCCATCGGGGTGAGGCTCCAGGTTCCGCGCAGACTGAGCGGGCTCCCCGCCACGGGCGCGCGTTCACCCACGGTCGGGGCCGCGAGACTCCTCGCCGGATCGTTCCCAACCTGCGCCTCCGCCGCATCGAGGTCGAAGACCGCGAGGTCGTCTCCTTCGGGGTGCACCCGCGCCACCGCGATCCCGGTCGCCGTGAGCGCGAATCGAAAAATCAGCCCCTTCCCCAGCGGAGCGGTGCGCGTCTGTCCGGTATCAATGGTGTGCACCCAGAGCGTGTTCCCCCAGTCGGCCCAGTCGCGGGGAGCATCGCCACCCTGCCTGAGGACCGCAACGATGATCCGGCGGCGCGGGCAAAAGCGCAGGAAGTAGGCGCGACCCGGGGCAACCCAGGGGCGCACCCCCAGCGACCGAGGCACCACTCCGGTCACATCAAAGCACTCGAGCCCACGGTCGGTGGCGACCCACATCTGCCCGGAAACCGGATCGTAGACATCGCCATGCCCGGTGTCACCGATCGGCAAGATCTCATCCGCATGCAGCTCGGGACAGTGCACACCCACCCGCAGAATCTCCGCCACATCCAGCGATTCCAGCGCACCCGGCTCCCGGTGGCGCAGCACCACGCGGGGTGGATGCGCACCCCCGGTCACGATGACACCGGGCTCCCCCGCTCGGGTGCGCACCCGGCGCGACCGGGGTCCCTGGGGGGCGTCCAGATCCACCACGCTCACCAGGTCGCTCCACGGCTCCCAGGAGGCACCCAACCCGGTCGACACGCCGAGGAAACGACCACTCGGATCACACGCCAGATGCTCGCCGGGGATCGCCACCGACACTCGTTCGCGCACCTGTCGGGCCAGAGCATCAACCACCACCAGCGCACCGCCGGCGTCGTCCACCCAGGCGCATTTTCCGCCGCCGAGCGGCAGGATTCCGGCATGTTCGGCCACAACCTGACCGCGCCACCAGTCGGTCAGCGAGGCCGAATCGGTGTCGATAAATCCGATCGCCTCCCCGCGCTGGTCCGCCACCACGAGTACGTCCATCTGGGCTCTCCCTCGAAACTGTTATTGATAATGATTATCATTTAATTATAGGGTGAAGGCGTTGCCGACCGGCAGCACGAAGAAACACCGACGAAAGGAACCCCATGGAAAACACCGTGGTACTGACCGAAGTTGAAGAGACCGAGCAGCTGGCCCACCTGTCTGCCAGCCATTCGAACGCACTCGTCGAGAACCCGTTCGACTAGTCGGTCACAGTCCCCGCGGGGCGGATCCTCGGATTCGCCCCGCGGGGTGCCCGCCCACCATCAGGCAAGGACACCCGTGAACACCACACCCGAGCTCTTCACCCGCGATGGACACACGGTCGTCCGGGCATCCGACGGCACCTTCCTCCGGGTCACCGCGAGCACTACCACCGCCTCCGCGGCGGACCTGTACCGACAGGTTGGGGAACGCCTGGCGGAGCGCGCCGCACAGCACGCGGCCCCGATTCCCGGACGCGAGGGCATCTCCCTCGCCGGCGATCCCGCCGATCTGGCCGCCCTCGCGCCGGCCCTTTCCGGCCTCGACGCGACTCCACGCTCCCCCACCTCACCCGATCGCGCGCTCATTGTGCAGGTTGTCGCCGGCCGCACCCAATACCGCGAGCTGGACCATCTGGCCGCCGCGGGCACCGGGGTTCTACGCTGCTACCGCGAAGGTGATCTGGTGCTGATCGACCCCCTGATGCTTGGGCCCGAAGATCCCACCGGCTCTCAGGTTCTGCGTCGCCGCATCGCCGCCTCCCCGGCCGCCGCGGACCTCAACGCCTGGCTCGACACGGCCGGAGAGCATACGCCGGGTCTGGACGACCTCGATCCGGTCGCGCTCGACATGGCCGGGGCCCGGCTGCGCCAGATCATCGCCGCCTGGCAGCACAACACGGCCGAGCTGCCCCGGCTGCGCCGCACGCTCTGGATGCTGGACTGCGCGACCCTCGCCGCCTCCGAACACCCGGTCCTGGCGTTTCCCGAGCCCGCCGCGAGGCCGCAACCCCGTTCCCTGTCCCGGCCGTGATGACCGAGCCACGCACACTCGGGATCGCCGTCGATCCGCTCATCCGTCTCGCCACCGACCTGTATGAACCCGCGCCGGGCCGCCCCCGCGGCACCGTCCTGATCCGCACGCCCTACGCTCGTTCCGCCCAGCGAGAGCACGCACTCTCCTGGGTACGCCGCGGTTTCCGGGTCGCGGTTCAGGACGTGCGTGGACGATACGGGTCCCCGGGCAGCTGGCACCCCTATCACCATGAGGGTACGGACGGCGGGCGCACGGTGGTCGAAATGGATCGACTCGGACTCATCGCGGGCGAGCTCCTCCTGGTCGGTGCCTCCTATGATGCCCACTGCGCCCTGGAAGCCGCCCGCTGGCTCGACACCCACCCCGGGCGGGTTCCCACGATCCGCGCGGTGATCGCGATGGTGCCCGCGCTGGGTCTCTGGGAAACCGCACATGATCCGGACGGTACCCCGCGCCTGCGTGACCGCATCGGATGGTGGCACCAACACGGTTTCACCCGCACCTCCCGCGCCCCGCTGAGCCCCACCGAGCTGGATCGACGGGTCAAACAGGCTCGGCACCACGGCGTTGCCAGCGTGGTCTCCCCCGCCGAATACGGCGCGGAGGCCCCCGCCCTCTGGCAGCGACTCTGGGATGCCCGGCCCCTCGACCTCGCGGCGCGCTATGGCGCCTGCACCACCACGCTGCTGGTCATTGGCGGGGACACCGACTTTTTCACCCGCGAGGCGCTCCTCCTTGCCCGCGCCTGGGCGGGAGGTCGCACCGGTTATCTCACCGGGCCCTGGGGTCACGGCCTCACCGCGGACCTCGACCCCGAGACCGCCCGCGTGCTGCGCGCTCACGGGGGTCTGATGGCACGCATCGAACACGTCCTCGGCGACGCCACGACCCTCCCGTCCTCCCACCGCTTCACCGGGGACCCCGATACTCCGTGGGTCACCGATGCGCGCGCCCTCCACCCATCCGACGATGCCCACCCCTTGGAAGGACTCCCGATGACCACCGCCGACGCCCTCAATCTGCTCCCCCTACACACCCTGGTGGACGAGCACACGGGCATCATTCGCCGGGTCCGCTCGGTGCTCACCCCGGAAAACGCGCCGCCCGCCTACACCTCGATGACCGCCGAGGTGTCCGATGCCCGCTGGCTCGGCGATTGGCCGGCCGACCGCGTCTCGCTGGGCACCACGTTTGGTGATCCCCGACAGGCCTGGATTGCCGCGGTCGCCGAGGGAATGGAGCGATACTGCGGCAACTTCATCCCGCGGGAGGCCCCCGACGCAGAGCACCTGATCGGCACCGCGAGCGAGCTGCGAGCCGCGGGCCACCGGATCGTGGAGCTCGGTGCGCTGCCCCGGTTTGCCGCCTGGCAGCTGGAATCCCCCGATTTTCCGTATCGCAACCTCGATGAGCACACCGAAACCCTCTGGATGCGCTGCACCCGTTACTCCGACGGGGAGGACGTGTGGCTTCCGGCCAGCCTAGTCTCGCTCAACTGGCGGCAGCGACGCTTTGCCCACCTGCCGCGCATCCATCACCTCAACTATGCGGGCATCGCCACCGGGCAGGGATATGCCGATGCCCGCGATCGCGCGCTGCTGGAAACCATCGAACGCGACGCGCTGGAGGTGTGGTGGCACCTGGATGGTCAGGCCCGGGGCATCCGTCCCGAGTCGGTTCCCGGACTCACCGAGGCGATGGCCGGCAGCCACCTGACGTACTGGATCGTCGAGCTGCCCAGCGAGTTCGCTCCGGTCATGGCCGCCCTGGTCTTCGATCCCGAAACCGGGCTGTATGCCGCCGGGTTCTCATGCAAGACCGATCCGGCCGAGGCGGCGCGAAAGGCGGTCCTGGAAGCCGTGCACACGTGGGTCTATACGCAGGGCATCACCGAGGCGGACGGCTGGGTCTTCCAGGCCGTCGAGGCCGGGCTCATGGCGCGCGGACTCTACCTCGACCATCGGGAGGATCGGCGCTACCTGCGCGATACCGGGACCCATTTCTCCCGGGTGCGTGACCTCGGTGCCCACGTCCAGGTGTGGCTGGATCCCGAGGTCCACCCGCTCGCACGACGCTTCCGGGAACCCGCCCTCGGGCTGGTTGATATCGCGGATATTCCGGCGACCGCCCCAGCCGACGTGTATCGCCGACTCATCGATGCCGGCCACCAGATCTTTGCGCGCGATCTGACCACCTCGGACGTCGCGACAACCGGGCTCAGCGTGGTTCGGGTGGTGGTTGAGGGTCTCGTGCCCAACGCCCCGGCTGCCTTTGCGTATCTGGGCTGCCCGCGGTTCGCCGAGGCCGCCCTTGCTCGCGGCTGGCGCACCCGCATCCCCACCGAGCCCGAGGACTTCACCCTCGTTCCGCCACCCCACATGTAGGACCATGACCCCCTTCCAGCTCCCCCAACCCGCCAACCATGCCCGGCAGCTCTTCGCCGGGGCCTGGTCCTCGCGCGTGCCCGCGGACACGATCCATCCGGGCCCGCGTCAGAACCGCTGGGACCGCGGCGAGCGGGTCGCGCCCCTGCCCGTGGCGGAGGTCCCGATCGCGGCGATTCTGCACGAGCTGTGGCGTCCGCGCGGTTTCCATCCGGACCCGCTCACCCGCGAGCCCACGGGCACCGCCCGGCGCGCGATTCCGTCCGCCGGCGGGTGCTATCCGGTCCAGGTGCACCTGGTGGCCGGCGACGGATGCGACCTTTCCTCCGGGAGGTTTGCGCTCGATCCGCGGGATGCGAGTCTCGTGCGCCGGACGGGGACGGTTCAACCCGGCCGCACACCCCGGGGTGCCCTGGTGGTGCTCGGGGTCCTCCCCCAGCGCACCCGCGGGAAGTACCATCACCGCACCCCGCCGCTGCTCGTCGCCGATACCGCTTATGCCCTGTCCGGGATCATTCACCGGGCGGCGGCATACGGCCTGGAGTGCGAGCGGATTCCCGCGGCCCCCGACGAACTGGCACGGGTGCTGGGGCTACCGACCTACGCGCGCTGGCAGGAGGTCTGGCCGGGCACCGGGCCCGAGCTCCTGCTGACCGCGCTGTGGATACGCCGCCCGAGATGGCGGGCGAACGTAGCATCGAAGCGTGCCGGGCGGGCCGATGCCTCGGCGATCCTTGAGGAGATATGGGCCGAAACCGGTCGCCCCCGGGTCGAAACCGGTCCCCGTCCACTCCCCGAACGCGAGCCGCGCACCGACCCGGAGACCGCGGCCTGGGCGGATACCCTTGACCGGGATTTCCTAGGATCGGTTTCCGCACCTTCCCGCGCCCGACCCCTGCATTCGGACGTACTCGCGCGGCGACGCAGTCTCCCGCTGCACGCCCCCGGGGCACGTGATGCCGCGGAGGCCGCGCCCGAACGCGTCCTCACCGCCCTCGCGAGTATCCAGGTGCCACCCGCCTGCCGGATCGAGGTGATCGGCGCCGACGGGCTCGCCGATCCCTCACTCGCGGCTTCGTGCGCCGGGCAGCACTGGATCCGCTCACTCCACGGCCTGGTGCGCTTTCACGCCGACCGGTCACCCACTCCGGCCACCGTGTGGTGGGCATCCACCACTGCGGCCACCATCCTCTACTCCTGCCTGGGCGCGGGTCTCCCCCTGGGGTTTCGTCCCATCGGGGGCTGGCACGCCCATCCCGGTGCCCCGCTGACCCTGCACGGCCTGGGATTTCGCTCCGACCCAACGAAGGGAGCACACGGTGCTCACTAATCGGCGTCTCTGGGCGCTCACCCGCCCGCACCACGCCCTGCGAAACACACTCACCCTGGTGGTGTGCGCGGGGACCGCGACCTACTGGGCGCAGGCCTGGTTTCTCGCCGCCGCACTCTCGGGCCTCCTGCCCGGCCAGACCCACGACGTCGGGCGAGTGATGCTCAGCCTGGCCGCCGTGCTGGCCTGCGGACTCACCCGGACGCTGCTCACCCAGGTTCAGGTCCGGGTGGCCAGCACGCTGGGCGGCCGGGTGCGGGAGGACGTTCGACGATCACTCACCCGGGCGCTGCTGCATCCCCGGCGGCTGCGGGACGCGTCCGAGCGTGCGGGCGCCCGCAGGCTCGCCCTCGGCGAGGGCACCGACGGGGTCGAGCCCTACGTGGTCTCGTATATTCCCGCCGCCCTGCAGCTTCAGATCCTGTGCCCGATCCTGCTGATCGTGATCGCGATCATCAATCCACTTCTCGCCGCCGCCCTGGCCGCGGCGCTCCTCATCGCCGTGGGTGCACCCCGGCTGTGGAGCCGCCTACTCACCCGACGCGGCGCCGCGCACTGGGACACCTACGAGGCGCTCAGTGCCGACTTCGCCGAGGGGCTCCAGGGCATGCGCACCCTGAAGATCCTGGATGCCGTGCCGCGGTTTCGCGCACGCCTGAACGACCGATCCGATGCCCTCCATCGGGCAACGGTTCGCACGATGCGGGTCTCCCTAGCGGATACGGCCCTCGCCGACCTCGGCATCCAGGCGGGCCTGCTCGCCGCGGCCGCGTTGACCACCCTGAGCGCACTGGGTGTCCTGCCCTCGGGGCTACTGGGCGGGACTCCGGCCCTCAGCCTGTTCACGCTGATGCTCGCCTCGGAACTGTTCCGACCCGTGCGAGACCTGGCTCGGCACTGGCACGCCGGGTACCTAGGAATGTCGGCGCTGGGCAGCATCGATGCCGCCATCGGAGACACCGACCCGTCGGCCGAATCCGCGGCATCCGATACACGGCCCGGTGCCGCGGACGGGGGGACGCACCGAGACCGGGAGGAGTACCGAGAGAACAAGGAGCACCGAGCGATCGAACGGCACCACGCAAACGAGCAGCACCGTATGGGCGAACCACACCGAACAGACGATGAGCACCGTGTGGACAACCAGCACCAACCAGACGAGCAGTCTCGGGGTCACGAACCGCACCAGCCTCACGGCAGCGTGCTCCGACTCGACCGGGTCGGTTTTGCCTACACTCCGGATTCGCCCCCGGTGCTCAACGAGGTCACCACCACGATTACCCGCGGCGGCATCACCGCGCTGGCCGGCCCCTCCGGCACGGGCAAGAGCACGCTCTTTGATGTGCTGCTGGGATTTCTGCCGGCATCGGGCGAGTGCCGCCTCGATGGTCGACCCCTGCGACCCGAGGATATCAGCGTGGTCTCCCAGCACGGCTACCTCTTCCCCGGCACCATCCGCGCCAACCTGAGCGCGGTGGCCCCGGACGCCTCGGATGCCGACATGCTCGCGGTGATGCACCGAGCCGGACTCGGCCGCGAACTCGCCTCCTGGCCGCTGGGGCTTGACACCCGGGTGTCCGAGTCCGGGCGCTCCCTGTCGGGCGGGCAGATCCAGCGCCTGAGTGTGGCACGCGGGCTCCTCGCCAACCGCGCGATCCTGCTGCTTGACGAGCCCACCTCGGCGCTGAACCCCGAGCTGGCCGCACGGCTGCTGGCAACCCTGCGCGAGGAGGCCCGCAGCAGAATCGTGATCATGATCGCGCACCGGGCCGAGGCGCTCGAAGCCGCCGATACCGTCCTCACGCTGCGAGCGGGGACCCTGCACCGGGCCTCAACCTCAACCGCAGCGCCCACATCCACATCCACATCCACCACCGTCATGGAGACTCGATGAGTACCACGCCGCCCCGCACCGATCCGCTCTGGGCGCTCATCCCCGCCCTCTCCGCCCACCGCGGCGCCCTCATCTGGACCGGCCTGGTGGGCCTGGCCAATAACCTCGCGCTGGTGTTCCTCGCGGTGGCCGGCTCATACACCGTCACGCTCGCCCTGGTGGAGCAGCGCCTAGCCGAACCCGGCTGGTGGATCGCCGCGGCGAGCGCGGTCCTGCTGCGCGCGGTCCTCACCTGGCACGAGATGGATATCTCCCATTCGATCGCCTATCGGGTGCTGGCGGCGCTTCGGATGGCACTGTTTGACGGTTTCGCCCGCGGCGTCCCCTCCCGCTCACCCGATCAGCACACGGGACGCCTGGCCGCGACCGCGATGGGCGAAACCGAAAAACTTGAGTTCTTTTACGCGCACACGCTCACCCAGCTGGCCGGTGCCGCGGTCCTCCTCATCGGGGCGCTGCTCGTGCTGGGTGGCCTGGGCCCGACGCTGGCGGCGGGATTCGCGCTGGGATGCGCGGCGCTTTTAGCGTTCAGCCTTCCGCTGCTGCGCAAAAATGCGCGACTCGGCGAGCGCATCCAGCGGGCGAAGTCGGATCAGTCGGCCCTCGTTGTGGATGTCCTCTCGGGCACCCGCGAAATCCTGAGCTTCGATCTGCGGGACCGTGTGGGTGAGCAACTCTCCGCCTCCACGCGGCGAATCGTCGAGTTGGAGCGGCGTCTGCGGGTGCGCGAGAGCGCTGCGGCGAGTATTCGAGAGCTCTGCACACTGGCAATTTTGATTGTGGTGTTTGTGCTGGCCTGGAATCAGCCGGGGCTGGAGCGGGTGTGGATTCCCGCGGTCATCGCCGGCACCCTCACCGTGCTCGCGCCGCTCACCGAGGCGGTCGCGGTCCTCACCCAGCTGCAGCCGCACCGGGCCAGCGCGGCCACGGTGGTTGCGGGAATCTCCCTGCCCCCCGAGGGGCCCACAGAGGGGCCCACCGTGGAGTCCCTCGAGCAACCCGCCGAAGACCCCGGCACTCGGTCCGCGCCCCGAGGATCCACGATGCGGATGCCCGCGGGCCCGCTCGGGCTCGAACTCAACGCGGTGCAGTTTTCCTACGCACCGGACGCCCCCGCCCTTGCTCCCACCTGGCTCACCATCGCCGCCGGTGAGCACATCGGCATCGCCGGGCGATCCGGGTCGGGCAAAACCACACTGGCTCGTCTACTCGCTCGGCTCTGGGAGCCGGATCGGGGCAGCATTCATCTGACCGCCGAAACCGGAGCACACTACGATCTGCGCGACCTGGATCTGTCCGGCTACCGGAGCCACGTCGGCCTGGTGGAGCAGGACGCCACGATCTTCCACGGCTCCCTGTGGGACAACCTTCGCCTGGCCGATCCAACCCTGACCGAGGACACCGCACTCCACACCCTGACCCGCGCCGGGCTCACCCTGGATCCCGGCCGCTGGCCCGCAGGGGTCCACACCGAGCTGGGCGAAGCGGGATCGGGCATCTCCGGCGGCGAGCGCGCCCGCATCGCACTCGCGCGCGCCCTGGTCCGGCGGCCACGCGTCTTGATCCTGGACGAGACCACCGCGGCCCTGGACGCGCGCTCCGAATCGAGTCTGCTCGATGCGTTGGCGGCGCTGCGCGGGGAGACCACCGTGATCACCATCTCGCACCGTCCCTCGACCCTCGCCCGCTGCGACCGCGTGGTGCAGCTCCCCGCGTTGCACCGCGAACCCGAGCCGAGGGGCTAACCACAACAACGGGGCCCTGGCCGATCGGATTCGATCGGCCAGGGCCCCGTTACTGTGCGGCTAGGACGCGTGCAGCCCCTGCGCGATCTGCTGCACCGCACGAATGTTGCCCCAGGTTCCGGGCATCACATCGTCGGAGGCGATCGCGATCAGGCGGTCATTGGCAACCGCCGCAACCTGGGGGAACGTGGACCGCAGGTAGTCCCGGGTGGCCTGCTCGTGGGCGGCATCTAGGGTGGTAAACACGATGGCCTCGGGGTTCTTGGCGATCAGCGTTTCGGGCGAGATGACCGCAGAGAAGAAGCTGGCAAACGCCGGATCCTCGGGGCTAAACACGTTGTCACCGCCGGCGAGCTGGATCATGTTGTACTCGATCCCCGCGCCGATCGCCGAGATGCTGGTGCCCTCCACAAAGAGTTCGGCCACGCTCGGCTTGGGCTGCTGGGCGGTGCGGGTGGCAACCTCATCCAACGTTGCCTGTGCCTCGTTCGCTACCGTCGCGGCTCGCTCCGGCACCCCGAAGATCTGGCCCAGGTTGGTGATGTCCTCCAGGAGGTCACTCACCTCGGCCACGCTGCGGCGATCCGAACATCCGGCCGTGGCCACGTACGCATTCGCACCCGCGGCCTTCAGCTGCGCAATGTCCGCAAAGCCCTGCTCGGCGGTGAATTCATAGGTGGTCGGGGCGTACACAAAGTCCGGCGATACCCCCAGCAGGACCTCGCGGGAGGGCGGCATCTGGTCGCTCAGCTGGCTCACCGTGCCGTCCTGGGCGAGTTCGGGGGCGAGCGGCTGGCCGTGGGTTTGAGCCTCGGCGACCACGCGATCCGCCAGGCCCAGCTTGATCAGCATCTCCGACTGGGCCGGGCTCATGGCCACCGCACGCTCGGGGGCACGATCCACGCTGAGGGTGCGGCCGCAGTTGGTGAGGGTGACCGCGGAGGCCGACCCACTCGCGCCGGTATCGGGGGTCGACACGGCCTGGCCACAGCCGCTGAGGAGGAATCCGCCCAGGAGCAGTCCGGTCAGCGGAAGGAGGGTTTTTGTTGTCATTCGGGTATCACTTTCACTTGGGTGGGATGGGAGGGGTGGGAGCAAGCGCGATCAGGGTCCGACCGGTGATCGGATGGGTGATGCGCCTCGAGTCCACGCCAAAGACTGCGCGAATGCTCCGCGGGGTGAGAATGTCGTGGGGGTCGCCGATGCCCAGCAGCTCCCCCGCGCGCATGAGCGCGACGTGGGTGCAGAACTCGCTGGCCAGGTTCATATCGTGCAGGGCCGTGATCACCGTGAGTCCGCGGCTCGTGGCCAGGGACATCAGCTCAAATTGAAACGAGATGTCGAGGTGGTTGGTGGGCTCGTCGAGGATCAGAATCGGGGCGTCCTGAACGAGGGCCCGCGCGAGCAGGACCCGCTGTTTTTCCCCGCCCGAGAGCACGGTGAAGGGACGCTCGGCCAGGTGGGTGGCGCCCACGTCCCTCAGCGCCTGATCAACCAGGTCGCGGTCGCGGTCGGAGTCCCCACCGAAGCCGCGCTGATGTGGGACCCGTCCCAGCATCGCCATGTCACGTACCGAGATGGGGAACTCCTGGACGGATTCCTGCGCCATGACGGCCACGCGCCGGGCGACGTCCCGTGCGGACATGGCCTGCACATCCGATCCATCCACCAGCACCCGCCCGGATGCGGGACGCTGCGCGCGATAGGCGGTGCGTAGCAGCGTGGATTTTCCACAACCATTGGGCCCCAGAATGCCCAGCACACTCCCGGCGGGCACACTCAGGCTAACCTCCGTGACCAGGCGTCGACCGCCCAGCTCCACGCTGACCGACTGAAACTCCACGCCCGTCATCGGGTGCCACCCATCCGAGCGCCCGAGGTGCGCATGATCCAGAGGAAGAAGGGAGCGCCCACCACCGAGGTCAGGATTCCCAACGGGATCTCGGCGGGCTGGGCGACGCTGCGGGCAAGCAGGTCGGTGAGCATCAGAAAGAAGGCCCCGCCCAGCATGACCAGCGGGATCAACCGGCGATGATCCGCCCCCACGATCATCCTGATCACGTGCGGTACCACGAGCCCCACAAATCCGATTCCACCGCAGACGGCAACCGTGGTCGCGGTGAGCAGGGCGGTGGCGAGGAGAAGGGTGCGACGCAGCGCGGGCACGTTGACCCCGAGGGCGGTGGCGGTCTCATCCCCGGCGAGCATTGCGTTGAGCGCCCGCGAGCGCAGCAGTGCATAGGTTCCCACCAGCACCAGGGCACCGGCCGGCAGCAGGAGCTGGGCGTATGTGGCCGCCGAGACGCTGCCCAGGAGGAAAAACAGCACGCTGTAGACGTTTTGGGCCGAGGTGGTCAGGGTCAGAAAATTGGTGATCGCGGCGAGCAGGGACCCCAGGGCAACCCCGGCGAGAATCAGGCGTGAGGGGGCGATGATCCCGCCCTGACGTGCCAACACGTACACCAGGAACGTGGCCCCGATCGCCCCGACAAAGGCGGCGGCGTTGAGACTCAGCCCGGCAACCGCGGTGGATCCGGCCACGATCGCCAGGACGGCACCCACCCCAGCACCGGCCGAAACCCCGAGGATGTAGGGCTCGGCCAGCGGGTTGCGTACGTTCGTTTGAAGCAGGGCTCCGGCCAGCGCCAGGCTCGCCCCGGCAACGCCCGCTAGCAGGGTGCGCGGGAGTCGGAACATCCACACGGCCTGGTCTTGGGCACCGGTCAGACTGCCGTCACTCATCCAGGGCATCCCGGGCAGCAGGTGCCCCAGGATAACGCGCGCGGCCTCAAGCGGCGTCGTGCCCAGCGGACCGGTGGCGGCGGAGGTGAGGAGCACCACAAGAATCGCGACGCTCAGCAGGAGTACCCAAACCCCGGTCCGAGAGCGCGCGGGGCGACGCGGCGAGGGGGCGGATGGAAGGGTGGCTGCACGGCTGTTGTCGGTCACACATCACAGCGTAGCTTAATGAGAGCGATTCTCATTAACGGTGTGATGAAATCCCCGCGCCGCGAGTGCCACGACACCCTTCCGGGCACACCGCGGACTCCCAGCCAAACGCGCATGGAAGGTGGGAGGATCGTAGCGTCTCAATCCAGGACTCGGATTCCCCTCCACGGCGTTACACACTGCCCCCGAATCTCGGCCCCACACACCTCCCCGTCATCGCAACCGGCGAATCCGAAACGTCGGGGATGAACCACGGTCCCTCAAGACATCCGAACGCGGTCATCAACCGGCATTAGAAGGAGCATCTTGAGAGTCAAAATTCGCTTTGCCTGGGCCACATTGCTGACGTTACTCCCGCTCATCGCGCTCCTCCGATCCGCAGGCAGCCAGCCCGTCATCGAGCGACCAGTCGCCACACACTGGACCCTTGCCGGAATACCGGATGGATACCAAGATCAGAGTGAAATCTTCTGGGGTGCCCTAGTGCCCACGATGTTCTGCACCATCATCGCGGTAGCCCTCGTCATTACCCTCGACCAGAGTGTGGGTCGCTGGTCTGCCGCCAGCGCGTTTGGAACCCTTGCGCTGGTCAGTGCCGCGGCAGTGCAGCTACGCAGCGCAATCCTCACCACGGCGATGCAACCCGAACTCGGCGATCGCCTCGGATCGCCATTCCTCACGCTCCTCTGGGCGGTGCCCTGGGGGCTGATCGCCTTTTGGATTGCATGCGCTCGGCGGCCGGTCATCACGGCCGATCCGGCGACCACGCCGGAACCCGCAGACTAGTGCCCGCCCTCGCCGTCCTCGTCATGGTCGTGATCGGGGTCCTCGGGCTCGCCGCAGGCGTGGCCCAGCATGCGGAACCCGTGGAGGACCGGGCTGGTCTCGGTCTGGCCGAAGGCGTTGGTGCGGGTGATCGTATAGTCCACCTCGGCACCAAACGGATGCGAGGTGAAGGACTGCCCGGGCTCGCCGATGAAGGTGCAGGATCCGGCGTCGGTGGCACCGCCCGCCGCCTGAGCCGAGTCCCACCCGAGCCGCGCGGTTACCCAGGCGGCGTCCTGGCCGAGCGCCGTCTGCACTCGCAGCCGGCGATCCTCGGGGACCGGAATCTTGGTGCACTGCTGGCCGCCGGCCGCGCCCTTGCACACCTCACCGTTGGTCGCGGTGCACTCGGTCTGCCCCGGCTGAATCTCGCATCCAGCGAGCACAAAGGAGGCGTCGGCATGGGCGTTGTTTTGCTGGACGATCCGCAGCGTCGCGGTGCTTCCCGCGCCCTGACTCAGCGCAAACAGGACACCCCCGGCGGCGAGCACCAGGACCACGAGCACACTCAGGGTGATGATCAGCCCGCGATGGCGACGCTTCGGCGGTTCGATGGGCGAAAAAACGGGTGCGGGCCAGGCCTCGGTCATCGGGTGTCCTTCGCAAGATTGGTGAATCCGGCCAGGGCCGGGCGCAGCGCCGCGGCCACATAGGTTTCCAGCCGGTCCCGGCGCACGCCCGCGGCAATCCAGGCGCCCACGCCGGCGGCAATCGCGCCCACCGTGACCGATCCAATGGTGCGGGCGATGAACTCGGATTCCTCGGGAGCCACAAACGCCTGGATCGCCTCGGCGAGCGCCAGCAGCCGTGCCGGTGCCGAGGCCTCCAGATCCGCACGGGTTCCCATCAGCTCAACCTGGCTCAGTGCCCACGGCACCCGGGAAGCCGGATGTTCGGCCGCCACCGCGAGAATCAGCGTGGTGAGCCGTTCCAGCCGGGTCCCCTCCTCCTCGGAGCCGGACGCTCCGAGTGCGGTGACCAGCGCGGTGATGGACGGGTCCAGATCGATCCACAGCAAATCCGACTTGGCCCCGAAGTAGTTAAAGAAGGTGTTTCGGCTGACCCCCGCGCGCTGGGTGATCTGCTCGATCGAGGTGGCCGGATACCCCTGCTCCAGGAACAGCTCGGCCGCGGCATCCTCAAGCATCTGCCGGGAGGATCGGCGCGGACGGCCCACTCGGGCGGCGGGGGAAGCTTCGGTCACCGCGGTGTCCTTTCATCGGATTTCCCCCAGCCTAGCGGGCGGGCGACACACGTTTTACATCCACGCCGCACTCGCGCTAGGCTGGGTTCTTGCACCCGATCCAAAAACCCGGATCGGCAGGAAGGTTCCCGTGAATACCCATCGTCGCCTGCTCGGTTTTGCCGTGCCCGCGCTGCTTCTTGGCTCGGCCCTGGCGCTCTCGGCCTGCTCGGCCGTGGCCCCGACCGAACCCGTCTCCACCGATAAGACCCTGGTTTACGCCAGCGGGGACGCCGAACCGACCTGCCTCGACCCGCATGTGGGTGGCAACTATCCGCAGTCGCTGCTGGCCGCGCAGTTCCTGGAGCAGCTGGTCTCCGAGAATAAGGACGGCGAGTTCACCCCGTGGCTGGCGAAGTCCTGGACCACCTCCCCGGACGGCCTCACCTGGACCTTCACCCTGGCAGACAACGTGAAGTTCAGCGACGGCACCCCGCTGGACGCCGCCGCCGTGGTGCGCAATATCGAGCATGTCCAGGATCCCGAAACCAAGTCCTCGACGGGATACCTGGCCCTCGCCAAGGTCAGCAAAGCCACCGCGACCGACGCCCACACGGTCACCCTGAACCTCAGCCAGCCCGACAGCGCGCTGCTGGAATCCCTCAGCCAGCCCTGGCTCGCGATCGAATCCCCCGCCGGACTCGCCCGCAGCCAGGACGAAAACTGCCAGGCCCCGATCGGGACCGGCGCGTTTGTGGTCGACTCCTGGAAGCGCCAGGACAGCGTGACCCTCAGCCGCAACCCGCACTACACCACCGGGACGGGCGAGCCCGCGCTGGCGAAGATCACCTGGCGCTTCATCCCCGACTCCGCCACGCGGATCGCCGCGCTGCGCTCGGGGGACGTGCAGATGATCGACAACGCCCAGCCCGACACGATCGCCGCCAGCGCCGCCTCCGACGAGATCAAGCACCTCGACGCCCCGCGTCCGGGTTCGGTCAACCGGATCGAGTTCAACTCATCCCGCGGACCGCTCGCCGACGAGCGGGTACGCGAGGCACTGGTGCGCGGCGTGGACGTCAACGCCGGAATCAAGACCCTGTTCTTTGGGACCGCCAAGCGCTCCTACTCGCCGCTGTCCAGCGTGGAAAAGCTCGGATTCTCCGAGCCCAAGCTGTTTGACACCGATGTGAACGCGGCCAAGAAGCTGCTGGATGAGGCGGGCTGGGTGCCCGGCACCGACGGGATCCGGGAGAAGGATGGACAGAAGCTCAGCCTGAAGTTCCCCGTCAGCACCAACCAGTCCATCCCCGCCGAGCAGTCACTGTTTGAGCAGATTCAGGAGCAGGCCAAGGGGCTGGGGATCGCGATCACCATCACCCCGCTGGACCTCTCCTCCTGGTATGAGGCTCTGGGCAAGAACGACTACGATCTGGTGAGCGCTCCGTACACCAAGGTGGGTCCGGATGTGCTGCGCATCCTCTACCACTCCGCCGGGATCACCCCGGCTCCCAGCGGCTACTTCGCGAACCACGCGCAGGTCAACCTGCCCGCGCTGGATGACCTGCTGACCCGCGCCGCCGAAACCGGCGATCAGACCGAGCGGGCGAGCCTGTACGAGCAGGCGCAGAAGACCATCCTTGAGGGCTACTACATCCTGCCGCTCTACGACCAGCAGAACCACTTCCTCTACTCGGGCAAGCTCGCCGGAGTGGGCGAGGTCAACTCGGTGGGTAACCCGCTGCTGCGCGGGGTTTCGTTTGCCGGATAGTCTGGCCCGGCCCGACGCCGCCACGCCCGCCCGCACCGCTTCGGTGCAGGCGGGCGCTCGTGGTTCCCGCGGAATCATCGCCACGGTCGGGCTGCGAATCGGCGGCGCGATCCTGGTGCTGTGGGCCGCGGCCACCGCCACATTTTTTGCGGTCAGGCTGATTCCCGGCGATCCCGCCCAGGCCTTTCTCGGCGGCCCCGGGTCCCAGGCCTCCGCCGAGGCACTCGCCCGAGTGCGTGCCGAAAACGGATTCGACCTGCCGCTGTGGCAGCAGTACCTCGACTACCTGGGGCGTCTGCTGCGCGGCGAACTGGGCACCTCCTATTCGCTGCACGCCCCGGTATCCGAGGTGGTGGGCGAACAGCTCGCCGGCACCCTGGAACTCGCGCTCTGGTCGCTGGTGATCGCCTGGGTCATCGCGCTGGGCCTCGCACTCTGGTCGGTGGCCGGAGGTCCGGTGGCCGCGCGCATCGCCGCCGGAATCGAGATGACCGCCGCGGTCCTCCCCCACTTCTGGCTGGGCAGCGTGCTCATTTTGCTGTTCGCCACCGGTCTGGGCTGGTTGCCCGCAATCGCCACCCCGGATGCGCGCGGGATCATCCTGCCCGCGCTGACGCTGGCAATCCCGCTGGCCGGGTTCCTCGCCCAGCTGCTGCGCGAGGCCCTACAGGATGCCGCCGCGCAGCCCTTTGTGCTGACCGCGCGGGCCCGCGGGGAATCCCACGCCTCGGTGTTTGCCCGCCATACGCTGCGGCACGCGGCCGGGCCGGCCATCGGTCTGACCGGCTGGGCCTTTGGCTCGCTGATGAGCGGTGCCGTGGTGGTCGAGACGATCTTTGCCCGGCCGGGCCTCGGGCGCACCCTGGTATCGGCCGTGCAGGTGCGCGATGTGCCGCTGGTGATCGGGCTGACCCTGGTCGCCGCCGCGGCGTATCTGGTGGTGAGTGTGCTCTCCGATCTGGCCGAGCGCGCGCTGAACCCGGCCCTGCGCATCCGCACCGAGGCGGCGGCGGGGGCATGAGCGAGAACACACGCCAGGAACGTCCCGGCAGCGAGCCCACCTCGCCGCCCACGCCCCCACACACCCAGCACGCACGGGCCTCGCAGCCCGTGCCCCCACGCGCAGCCTCCCCGTGGGGTTCGCATACGCCCCACAGATTCACACTGCGCGCGCGTGACATCCCCCGGCTGATCGCCGCCCTAATCCTGCTGTTCCTGGTCATCGCCGCGATCTTCCCCGCACTGTTTGCCCCCGGTAATCCGCTGGCCATCGATCCCGCCGCGGGATTCCAGCCACCCGGCGGTGCCCATCCGTTCGGGACCGACGGGTCGGGCCGCGACCTCTATACCCGGGTGATTCACGGTGCCGGACCCTCCCTGCTGATCGGCCTCGGCGCAACCGCGCTGGGCATCGGCCTGGCCACGGTTCTCGGGTTCCTGGCCGGTCTCGGCCCGCGCTGGCTGGACTTTGGCACCTCCCGGCTAATCGAGGTCCTGCTCGCCTTCCCCGGGCTGGTGCTCGCACTGCTCGTCATGGTGATCTCCGGGCCCGGCGCGTTTGGTGCCACCGTGGCCGTGGGACTTGCCACCGCTCCCGGCTACGCCCGCATCATTCGCGGACGGGTGCGCGAGATTGCCGGATCCGGCTACGTCGAGGCGGCCCGAGTACAGGGACGCGGGCGGGTGCGCATCCTGACCCGGCACATTCTTCCCGGCACCGCGCGCTCGCTCGCCTCGCTGGCGACCCTGGGGCTCGGCCAGGCGATCGTCTGGGTATGCGCGCTGAGCTTCCTGGGTCTCGGCGTCGCGCCCCCCGCCGCCGAGTGGGGTGCGCTGCTCAATGAGGGACGTCAGTTCATCGCGACCTTCTGGTGGCTCACCTTCTTCCCCGGCCTCTTCATCGTCCTGACCGCCGTCTCGGCGACGGTCCTGGGCCGCGGGCTCGCCCGCACCGATCGGAGCGCATCATGACACCCTTCCCGCCGACCGGCCACCCTGAAGCCCCACACCCCGCGGTGCCGCCGCTACTGGAGGTGCGCGGCCTGCGCATCCGGTTTGGCGCCACCGAGGTGGTGTCGGGGATCGATCTGAGGATCGCGCCCGGTGAGTGCGTGGCGCTCGTCGGAGAGTCCGGTTCGGGCAAGAGCGTGACTGCCCGCTCGATTCTGGGCCTCGCCGGACCGGGGGCGAGGGTGGATGCCGAGCTGCTGCGGGTGGCCGATACCAATGTGCTCGGCCTGCGCGAGCGTGGCCTGCGCACACTCCGCGGCGGCCGGGTGGGACTCATCCCCCAGGATGCGCTCGGCGCGCTGGATCCGCTGCGCCCGATCGGCCACGAGATCGATCGCACCCTTCAACTGCACACCCGGCTGGGTGCTTCCGCGCGGCATGCACGCGCGCTGGAGTTGCTGGACGCGGTGGGGATCCCCGAGCCGGAGGCGCGCATCCGGCAACGACCGGGTCAGCTCTCCGGCGGGCTGCGTCAGCGTGCGCTGATCGCCAGCGTCCTGGCCGCGGAGCCCGCGCTGCTGATCGCCGATGAACCCACCACCGCCCTGGATGCGCGGGTGCGCCGCGGGATCCTTGAGCTGCTCGGCTCGCTGCGCGATGCGGGTACCGGGTTGCTGCTGGTGAGTCACGACCTGGACGCGGTGCGCGGGATCGCCGATACCGTGGCCGTGATGTCCGAGGGACGAATCATCGAGCGCGGCCCGGCGGCCACGGTCCTCGAACATCCGGCCGAGGAATACACCCGGATCCTGCTGGCGGCCTCCCCCGCGGGAGTGCCCCGGGGGAGGCCGCTGCTGGCGGCGCCGATGCCCCAGGCGACACAGACCCCGGCCGTGACCGGATCCGATCCACTCGCACCCACGTCTCCGTCGGCACCCGCACCCGCACCCGCACCCGCATTTTCCTCCACGCCCGCGCCGATCCTCGAGGCTCGCGGCCTATCCAAGACTTTCGTCACCCGCGGGTTCCGGGTTCCCGCCGTGCGCGACGCCTCACTGACCCTACATCCCAGTGCCACGCTCGGTCTGATCGGCGAATCCGGCTCGGGCAAGAGCACGCTCGCGCGCCTGATCCTGGGACTGGAAACCCCGGATGCGGGAACCGTGGAGCTGGACGGGCGGGAGTGGGTTCCCGCGCCCGAATCCGCGCGACGTCCGCACCGTCACCGCATCGCGGCGATCTTCCAGGATCCGCTGGCCACCTTCGACCCCCGGCTCAGCGTCGCCCAGATCCTCGCCGATGCGCACTCGAACGGACGGACCCTGCGCGCGGCCGGGTGGGAGCGCGCTATCGCCGACTCTCTGGATGCGGTGGGACTGCCATCGACGCTGGCAGGTCGTGGACCGCGGGAACTCTCCGGCGGTCAGCGGCAGCGGCTCTCGATCGCCCGAGCGCTGGCGCAGAATCCCGAGATCCTGGTGTGTGATGAGCCGGTCTCGGCGCTGGACCTGACCGTGCAGGCACGCGTGCTCGACCTCCTCGATGCGCTTCAACGCGAGCGCGGACTCGCGCTCCTGTTCATCTCCCACGACCTGGACGTGGTACGCCACGTCGCCGACACCGTCGCGGTCATGAAGGACGGCGAAATCCGCGAATCGGGCCCCACCGAACGGGTATTTGGTAATCCCGGGGATGCGTACACCCGGGCCCTCCTCGCCGACACGGCGGCGCACCGCTAGGCCACGCCGACCCGCCACGAGTACCCGCCGCTAGCGTCGGCGCGCGCCGATCAGCAGGGCGATTCCCAGCGCCAGGCACAGCGGCCGATAAACGCGTGCATCCAGGCGACGAAAGGTCTCTCCGGGCTCGGGGAGTTTCAGCAGCCGGCAGGCAAGGACTCCGCCCGCCCCACCGCGTGCAAGCACACCCGCGGCCGCGAGCACCCGCGCGGTTCGCACAACCCCGCGCTCCCCCGCGGCCCCCGACACGGCGACGCCAGCGGCGAGCGCTCCCACCGCCACGATCCCCGAGGGAACCGGGCCGGGCATCTCCTCGGATCCCACCACGGCTCGGGCCAGCTCGGGCCGCGTGCGCGCGGGCCAGGGCGATCCGGTAGCCCACACCACGTGAATGGCACCGATCAGGCCCAGACCCAGGCCACCGGCGATCCGACCGATCCGGGTCAGCGGACGAGGGGATGTGGGAAGGCTCATGCCGCCCACGCTAGCAGCCCGGCCGCTCTCGAACACCGATCCGTCCCGTTCGCCACGTCCCTAGTCACTCACAGTTCCATCCAGCGCCTCGCGGATGATGTCGGCATGACCGTTGTGCTGGGCGGTCTCCTCGATCAGGTGGGCGATAATCCCGCGCAGGTTCCACACGGCACCGTGCTGATCGGGCACCGCGGCGAGCGCATCAAAATCCGCCTCGGAGAGCACGGCTCGGGAGCGTTCGATCGCCGCCACATAGTCCGAGCGCAGCGTTTCCGGCGAGAGCCCCGCGGCGGAGGTGAGCTCCCAGTCGGGATCATCGGACCAGGGGGCACTCGCCCAGGGTTCGGGCATGTCCTCCCCCCGGAATCGACGCACCAGCCAGATATCTTCCACATACGTGAGGTGACGCAGCAGACCCCCGAGGGTCAGCGTGGAGACGGTGGTTCGTGCGGCAAGCTGGGCGGCGTCGAGCCCCGCGGTCTTATCGAGCATCGTGGCGCGGTGATAGTCCAGCAGGCTCACCAGGATGGTGCGTTCATCGCCGGAGGAAGCGGGGTCAATTCGGTTCATTCTCCCAGTGTCCCAGACCGGGTTGACAATAAAAACTAATAGCGTTAGTTTTAACCCGTCGAAAGGAATTTGAGATGACATCCAGCATTCAGTACCTCACCCGCCCCGAGGGGCGCGTCGCGTTCGAGCGCAGCGGCGAGGGTCCGCTGATCGTCTGCATTCCCGGCATGGGCGACCTGCGAAGCTCCTACCGGCACACCACCGCGGCCCTCGTAGCCGCCGGCTTCTCGGTGATCACGATGGACCTGCGTGGCCACGGCGACAGCGACAAAACCTTCACCGACTACGGCGATGCCGCAACCTCCACCGACATCGTGGCCCTGCTCGACTTCCTCGACGAGGATGCGATCGTCGTGGGCAACTCGATGGCCGCCGGTGCCGCGGTGATGGCCGCCCGCGCCACGAGCCACATTCGCGGAAACGTTCTGGTGGGCCCGTTTGTGCGCAACCCCACGGGCAACCTCGGCTGGATCCTCAACATTCTGCTGCAGCCGCTCTGGGGCCGCGCGGTGTGGATGGGATACCTCCCCAACCTCTATGCGGGCACCAAGCCCGCCGATCAGGCCGAGTATCTCGCCAGCGTCCGCCGCGCCCTGCGTCCCGGTGATGCTTTCCACGCCTTCCGTCTCACCACCCGCGCCGATCACGCCCCCGCCGAGGCGGCGCTCGACACCACCACCCCGACCCTCGTGGTCATGGGTGAGAAGGATCCCGACTTCAAGGATGCGCGCGCCGAAGCGCAGTGGATCGCGACGCAGACCGGCGGCCGCACGCTCATGGTTCCCGACGCCGGGCACTATCCGCAGTCCCAGCGTCCGGAGATCGTCGCCCCGGCCATCATCGAGTTTGCGCGGGCCCAGCGTGGCTAGGGCGGGCCTCACCCCCGATCGGGTGCGGGATGCGGCAATCGAGCTGGTGCGCGCCGAGGGCTTCGAAGAACTCTCCCTCGGTGCCCTTGCCCGCGAGCTCGGGGTACGCGTCCCGAGTCTCTATAACCATGTCACCGGCCTCGACGCCCTCCGCGCCACGGTGTCGGCCGCAGCGGTGCTCGCCCTGGACGAGGCGCTGAGCGAGGCGAACACACTGGAAACCATCGCCCACGCCTACCTCGCCTTCGCCCGGACCGAACCCGGACTCTACCGCGCCTCGCTGCGCGCCCCCGATCCCGAAAACACCCACCATGAGGCGGCGGCCCTGCGGGTCCTCGAGCGGATCGAGGAGGCGCTGTCGGAGTTCCCGCTGGGCCCCGATGAGCGGATCGACGCGATCCGCGGGCTGCGCGCGCTCCTGCACGGCTTCGTTGAGCTGACGTTGGCCGGGGCATTCGAGATGCCGCGGCCCATCGAGATCTCCCTGGATGCGGTTCTGGCGGTCTTTCGACGCGGACTGGAAACTTTTCCCGCAACCTGACGCAACACTCGGTCATCGGACAACACCGGGCGCAATACCAAATTGACCGACCCGGATTCGCACGATTGGATAGCACTACCGCCAATCACCCGCGCCCACCAGTATGGTGCAGCCGCGCAACCGGGTGAGAGGCGAGCGTCCCGCCGCGTTACCCCGCCGCGGGTTCGTGTCCGATCGGTGTCTGGTTGGGGATCCCGACACCGATCGGACACGATGACGACACAGCCTCAAGACGATCGGGTTTGCGGATTACGGTTCCGCGCGAGCCTTCTACCGAGAAATCTTCTTGCGATGTGCATCACGGGCCGTTCAATCAGTCGGTGGAGCGAATACGCCATCGATGTGGCGACCACGAAAAGCATGCAAAGCGCGCCCAGTGCGCCCCAAAGTTCATACCCATCGGCGGGTCTCACGTATTTCGTCCATACGGTAATAATCGGCCACTGAACCAGGTAAAACGAGAACGTAAATGGCGCAAGCGTAGCCACGGGAGACAACTACGCGTGCGACCTTCCCAATCGCCACTCAGCATTTGCGATGCCCGCGACGATCAACACAATTGGCACCAGCGTAAGCGAGGTCAGCGCTACCAGGAATGGTGCCCACAGGGTTGCATAGACAATGGCCAGCACGGTGAGTATGGCCACCAGGTATGGCGAGACGGTAGGCCAACTTCGTCGCATAAAAATCGTGCACACGATTGCACCAATCACACATTCAATCAATCTGATTGGCGGAAACAAATAAACTAACCAAAACTTCCACTGAGACACATCCACCTGATCGGCTCCGGTCAGAAACGCGGGTTCGCTGAGCGTACGGCCATCTGGAAAAATCGAAAGAACCCACGGCAAGAGAATCACGACAGTGGCGAGTGCGGTTCCCAGTATCCAGAGCAGCTTGGTTGAACGTCGAGTTATCCAGGGGAGCACAAGTGGAAACGTTCCATAAAAGAGCACCTCAACACAGAGTGTCCACGCGGGAACATTAAGGCTGAAGAAGTATGAATCGTTAGGAACCCAACCGTGCACAAGAACAAGGTTCGCAATCGCGGGCAATAGCCCCGGCCATCCCAATACAACGAAACAGATACCCCACAAGATCACGTGCGAAGGTACGATTTTGAGAAATCTACGTGCGATGAACTCCCCATTGACGCGCTGTCTCGATGCAACCCAGGTAATGATGAATCCGCTCAGGACGATAAAGAAGGATACTGACTCGTATCCGACCTTGTTAAAAATTTGAGTTGTCGCCAGATGAAGATTGTCATCTCGAAATACTCGATACTGCAGAGCATGTGCAAGAAAAATCAGTAGTGCGGGTAAAACCCTGATTCCCGCCAGCGATTGCAGCGGCACACCCATCTGCGTGGGTACGGCCCTAGCTGTCATTTTTCGACGTCCAATAGTCGTCCAGACGTTCAGCTTCATGAATACCCTGTACGAAACCCGCACGCGCAGCTGCCCGCTGCACGTCGGGGTCCATGAGGCGACCATGAAGTATCGACGCTGATGACCTATCGGGCTCTACAACCAAGGCCCGCGCACGCGCGGGTGCTTCCGAGTCTCGTGGCCCCTGGAGGTTCGGTGTGGGCTGAATCACGAGTAGCCGTCGAGCCTGCCCCACAAGATCGACGTTAGTGTCACTCAATACGCCCGCGTCAAAAAGGGTCTCCTCGCGGTCGCCAAGGCGGACATCGACTGGCGGCCACATGCCCGGAACAGCACTGGCTGATGCTATGGCCGTGAATAGCGGAACCTTTGAGTTCGAGTCCAAAATGACACGTTCACCCGTCGACGCCTGCAGGGACACTATTTGAAGTGACTTTTGGGGCCAAGAGCAGATTTCGCCAAGTCTCATGCGAATAGTGTCGATTCGCTCACGGTGGAGTAACTGACGGTCGGCGTATTCGCTTCGTAGTGCAACATCCGCCCAGAGCAGCGAATAGGCGGCTTCATCTCGCGCTTCGGGGAGAATCCGCCCGACTTCAGCCGAAAAATTCCTGGAACGCCGCGGTATATTCGTTTCCCGGTCCGCCGTCTCCTCACGAAGCATATTGAGATATGCCGCCCTAATCGCTCCGTGGTTTAGTAGCAAAACGCCAGCAGTTGCCCCCGCCGAGGTTCCGAGGACAACCATATCCTCATATTGGGTGAGATTCACCCGTGTGGAGATCGCATGGAGGTATCCAGTCATCCACGCAAGACCTCCCGGCCCGCCGCCGCCAAGCACCACCACTCGATTCAACATTTTCGGCATGTGATCACCTCATTTCGTCGTGACCCTCAGTCTGTGCTTCGCCGTATGGAGTAACCACACCCGCGCAAGGGTAGGCATTCCGGTCACTAGCTTCGATTGAAGTTTCACCTAGCCGAGTACGTCTGAGGAATGCCCGGGCGGTCGCTCGATTACCTGCTGGTCCTCGATCACAAATACCCGTTGGGCCAGCAGATCGACATCATGCGGATCGTGACTCGTAAATACGATGGTGATGCCCTCATCGCGAAGGCGGACGAGCCGCTCGCGAAGTGATTGCGCGGAGGCAGCATCGAGCGCGTTAAACGGCTCATCCAGGATCAAGACCTGGGGCTCCTCCATGAAAGCCTGGCAGAGCGCCAGTTTCTGTTTCATCCCCAGTGAATACTGCCGCACCCGCCCGGTGTTTTCGGGATCGAGTCCGAAAGACCGCATCAGTTCGGCGAGTTGCGCCTCACCGGTGAGACGACGAATCCGGGCGAGTGTCTTGAGGTTGTCGATTCCACTGAGATGCGGCAGCGCTCCGGGACGATCGATCAGCACGCCGAAGCGGTCGGGGAAAACCCTGTGTCGGTCGAGGAATTTGGGGTCAACAACCACCTCGCCACCGTCGGGCTTCACGAGGCCGCAGAGCAGCCGAAGCAGGACCGATTTCCCCGAACCGTTTGGCCCCACCAGGGCATGAATCACCCCGGGTTCAATTGCCAGGTTGACGTGCTCATACAGGATTTGTCCCCGAAAGCGTTTGACCAGTTGTGTGACGGTGATGATCATGAGGGGGCTCCTTCCAGAGCCGAGCGAAGCGGATATGGGATACGAGTGCGAGCAAGAACTGCCAGGGCGATGATCAGCCCCATCGCCGTGAGGAGCGGGCCGGCAAGATCGGGCCATATTTTGCCCGGATGACCCGGATCAATCCCCGGGGAAATGACGGCGGCGATTGGCCCCAGCGGAACGATCGCCGGATATCCGAGGATCAGATAGGCTCCCAGCGCTACCGGCCATGCGTGCTCGATCGCCCGCACCCACCAGAGCAGCAGCACGAGAGCAAGCAGCATGAGCGTGTGTGCGAACAGGCCCAGGGTGAGGATCGCGAGCGCACCGACGTTTCGAGTGCCCTCATCAGGCGGTTCGGCAATGACGAGGCTGGGAGCCCGGATCACCATGAGAAACAGTCCGAAACCGGCCGTCATCACGGCCAGGGCGGCGAATCGCACAAGCATGGACGCCAACCATCGCGCAAAACTGCCTAGGCGAAGCACGAGCTGCAGGTGCCAGGCCGCCCCCGCGGTCGCCAGGGAGCGGGCCGCGAGTGTGGCCGCAACCAGGGGCAAAAGCATCGTGCGAACGTACCCGATCGGGTCCCCAAATCTGCCGGGAAAGAGTATAGCCAAAACCTCATTCGAGTCACCTGAGATGGGGCCTGCACCCCACACGGCGATGGTGCCCGCCACAATCAGTGCGCCCACACCCACCCACCGCCCACCCCCGAAACGGCGTCCGTCCCGGTGCCACAGCACAAGAACCGAGGCGAAGGTGAGCAGACCGAGGAACGCCCCCGTTCCCGGCCACGTTCCGGTATTCAGAGCATGCCCGGGATCGATCAGACTCGCCGGATCGAAGTTCCAGACGGGAGTAGCGTCCGGCGCTCGGGCCGGCGGATCCTGCCAGGGCAGAGCGCCGAAGGCGGCCAGCGTAATCAGTGTTCCGCTCGCCGGGACGATCAGGCGTGCGGTCCTGGTGAGTCCGGCCGCGGCGAGCACGAGGGCGGTTGCCGTCACCAGTGTGAGGGCGACCACGATCCAAACCAGGTGAAGGAATACCGCAAAGATCGGTAGATCTATGTATTCGGCAAAACTGCCTGCGCCATCCTCCGCGGACAATCCCGATGCGCGGCCGAGTGCCAGACCGCTCCATCCCGCTCCCATACCGCGTGGCGCGGCGATCACCAGGACGGCGGCGCAGAGCATCACCACGTGGACCAATCCCCTGCCCGCCAGCTCACCCGTCGCCTCCCCGGCGGCGCGGGCGCGGGATCCGGAACGCATCAGGGTGTCCGGGTGGACTACTCGGTTGAGCGATCGCGCAACGGGAACCGCCCAGAGGAACATCAGAATCCCGCCAAATTGGGGATTACCCACCACGACAAAATACAGGTCCCACGCGTCTGTATCCGGGCTCGGCGGGCGTACCGTCGAGGCTGCCAGGGCAAGCGCGATCATGAGCGCAATCACAACTGGTCCCGCAGGCGAAAGCAGTCCCAGGCTAAAGCCGCGAAGAATTGAGCGTCGCATGGCCGGAACCTACGCCAGTCTCGGCAGTGATCGCGAACGTGCCAGCAGAATCATCAGCGCGAGTGCCACCAGAACCGCAAGGATCAGCCCCGGGGCCAGCGCATCGCCCAGCGTGAAGCGTTGCAACCCTCCCGGATAGACGGCACCGATAACAAAAGAGAGTTCGGGCCTGCTCCCCACCTGCGCGAGCACACTCTGAATCATGTACACCGCCAGGGGGAACAACAGAGCGAGAACCCGACTCCGTATCACGAGTGCCGCGACGAAGCCCAGCGCCGCGAACATGGCGGCATGCAGACCCAGCCACACCGGCACCGAAGGCCACACCGCCGCCGCGCAACAGCACCACCAGCGGTCCGGCCGATTCGGCTACGGCTCGTACGGCCTCGGCCGAGGGCCCAAACTCCTCGGGCACAATGGCGCGAGGGAAGAGAGTGGGAATAATCGTGGCGGCCACGATCCACCAGACCATCCCGATCAGCGCAAAGCCCACCCCCGAAATCGCAACCCCGCGCGCCAGCAGCGAAGTCAAATAACGGCGAATATCGGTACGTGCCCGAACTAAGGGAATCCATCCCGCATGCAGCTCACGGGCGAGACGACCGCCGCCCAGATACGCGGCAACAAGGGGCAGCAGCAGTCGAATGCCGCTACCGGCGAAAGCGGCGTAGACCCCCTCAGGACCGCTCACCAGGCTGTGCGAGGAATCGCGGAATCCGGTATACAGCCCGAGTATCAGCACGGCAAGAAGCACGGCGACGGGAAAACCCCAGGACGGGACACTCCCCCGCCGCCATGCTTTTGCGGTAGCAAACTTCACCGGGGCCTAGTTCGTTGTGAATGAGCCGCTGATCGCCACATCGACCACCGCCCAGACATTATTGGTCACGATAAGCCTGGTCCGTCCACCTGCCGGGGTTCCGTTCGGAATCTCGTGATTGATTCCAGTCCCGAGCCCCTTCTTCTCCTCGAACTGGTTTCCAGCGTTCGCATCCTCGGCTTTCACATTGGCCGAATAGTTTGCGCCAATCCCGCTGAAGTTAATGGTGGAGTTTTTGGAGCTGCTCTTTGACTGCGTCACGAAGTATCGGGACTGCTGATACTTGTTCAGGATTCCACCAAACTCGGTCGAATCTCCTTGAGCGTTAGCCGCTATCCCTCCGCCTACTATGAGCGCGGCGCTCACTGCGACCGTGGTGACGAGCTTTCCAATCCTGTTCATCATGTTCTCCTGATTCAGTGATCTCCGGCAACGATTTGTCTCCGGTTTGACCAGTCACACACCAGACCTTGGGTACCCGCTGGACGCTGGGAAGGGATTTAGCTTTTTTCGTCACATATCGGCAAAACTCCGAGGATTCACCGTTCTTGACCGCCGCGCGAGTCCGACACGGCAGTTCGCCTCGCGGGCGGGCGGCTCTCCGCTAAACTGAACGTTAGTCACCCATTAGGCACGTACACACCGTGCCGCCCATAACGAAACCGGAGCATGCGATGAGCACCCCCGTCCCCGACAAGCCCGCCCTCGAAGGCCTCGAAGCCAAGTGGGGCTCGGTCTGGGAAAACGCCGGAACCTACCGCTTCAACCGTGCCGCCGCCCTCGAGGCCGGTCACGACTGCGTGTACTCGATCGACACCCCGCCGCCCACCGCCTCCGGTTCGCTGCACATCGGTCACGTCTTCAGCTACACCCACACCGACGTGGTCGCCCGCTTCCAGCGGATGAACGGCAAGCAGGTCTTCTACCCGATGGGTTGGGATGACAATGGTCTGCCCACCGAGCGTCGCGTGCAGAACTACTACGGCGTGCGCTGCGACCCGACCCTGCCCTATGTGGCCGATTTCGTGCCGCCGCACGAGGGTGGCGACGGCAAGTCGAGCAAGGCCGCAGATCAGCTGCCCATCTCGCGTCGCAACTTCATCGAGCTGTGCGAGAAGCTGACCGTCGAGGATGAGAAGCAGTTCGAGTCGCTGTGGCGCGACCTCGGCCTCTCGGTCGACTGGGATCAGAGCTACCGCACCATCTCCCCCGAGGCGATCCGCACCAGCCAGCTGGCGTTCCTGCGCAACCTCGAGCGCGGCGAGGCCTACCAGGCCCTCGCCCCGACCCTGTGGGACGTGACCTTCCGCACCGCCGTGGCCCAGGCCGAGCTGGAGGACAAGGACCAGCCCGGTGCCTATCACCGCCTGTCCTTCGCCAAGGCCGATGGCGGCACCATCGAGATCGAGACCACCCGTCCCGAGCTGCTCGCCGCGTGTGTTGCCCTGGTCGCGCACCCCGATGACGAGCGCTTTAAGGACCTCTTCGGCACCACCGTGACCACCCCGGTGTTTGGTGTCGAGGTGCCCGTGCTCGCCCACCACCTGGCTCAGCCCGATAAGGGTGCCGGTATTGCGATGATCTGTACTTTCGGTGACCTCACCGATGTCATCTGGTGGCGTGAGCTCGACCTCCCGAACCGCACCATCATCGGCAAGGACGGCCGCGTGATCGCCGAGGCTCCCGAGGCCATCACCTCCGAGGCAGGCAAGGCCGCCTTCGAGTCGCTCGTGGGCAAGACCGTGTTCAGCGCCAAAACCCGCGTGGTCGAGCTGCTGACCGAGGCCGGCGCGCTGATCGGCGAGCCCAAAAAGATCACCCACCCGGTGAAGTTCTTCGAAAAGGGTGACAAGCCGCTGGAGATCGTCTCGACCCGTCAGTGGTACATCCGCAACGGTGCCCGCGACGAGAAGCTGCGCGCCCGCCTGCTGGAGCTCGGCACCGAGCTGAACTGGCACCCCGACTTCATGCGCGTGCGCTACGAGAACTGGGTCAATGGACTCTCCGGCGACTGGCTGATCTCGCGTCAGCGCTTCTTCGGTGTGGCCCTGCCGCTGTGGTACCCGCTGGACGAAAACGGCGAGCCCAACTACGACGCCCCGATCGCCGCGACCGCCGAGTCGCTGCCGGTTGACCCCACCGCGGACCCCGCACCCGGCTACACCGAGGACCAGCGCGGCGTTGCCGGCGGATTCATCGGTGAGGTTGACGTGATGGACACCTGGGCCACCTCCTCGCTGACCCCGCAGCTCGCGGGTGGCTGGGAGCGCGACCCCGAGCTGTGGAACCTCGTTGCCCCGTTCAGCCTGCGCCCGCAGGGTCAGGACATCATCCGCACCTGGCTGTTCTCGACCATGCTGCGCTCGACCCTTGAGGACGACCGCAAGCCGTGGAGCGACGCCGCGCTGTCCGGCTGGATCCTCGACCCCGACCGCAAGAAGATGTCGAAGTCGAAGGGCAACGTCGTGACCCCGGCGGACATCCTGGAAAAGCACGGTTCGGACGCCGTCCGCTACTGGGCAGCCACCAGCCGCCTGGGCACCGATGCCGGATTCGACCCGCAGAACCCGACGCAGATCAAGATCGGTCGCCGCCTGGCGATCAAGGTCCTGAACGCCACCAAGTTCATCCTCGGCTTCGAGGCGCCCGCCGGCGCCGCGGTCACCGAGCCGCTGGACCAGAGCCTGCTGACCACGCTGAACAAGGTTGTGGCCGACGCGACCGCCGCGTTTGCGAACTACGACCACGCCAAGGCACTGGAAATCGCCGAGTCCTTTTTCTGGGAGTTCTGCGACGACTACCTGGAGCTGGTCAAGGAGCGCGCCTACGGTGAGCCCGGCGACGCTCAGGCCAGCGCCGTAGCCGCCCTGCACCTCGCACTCGACGTGCTGCTGCGCCTGTTCGCGCCGTTCATTCCGTTCGCCACGGACGAGGCGTGGTCCTGGTTCCGCGAGGGCAGCATCCACTCGGCCACCTGGCCGAGCGCGGATGAGGTTCCCGCGACCGGCGACCCCGCGCTGTTCTCGCTCGCGAGCGCCGCGCTGATCGGTATTCGCCGCGCGAAGACCGACGCCAAGGCCTCGCAGAAGACCCCGGTGGACACCGCCACCATCGCCGGTTCGGCCGAGCAGATCGCCCTCCTGCAGGGTGCCCTGACCGACCTGCAGGGTGTGGGACGCATCAATGAGCTGAAGACCGCGATCGGCGATGAGCTCGCCGTGACCGAGATCGTCTTCGCCGAGGTTCCCGAGGCCTAGCATGAGTGTCCGCCCCATCCGCGCCGACGAGTTCACCGACTGGCACCGTCTCTTCTCCGCCTACGCGGGGCTCTTCCGAGACGGTGTGAGCGAGGAGCACGCGGCACTGGTGTGGGGCTGGATCACCCGGGGCGAGCACCAGCTGCACGCCCTGGTGGTCACCGATGATTCGGATCGGCCGGTCGGTCTGGCGCATGTGCGCTGGATCGCCCGGCCGCTGGCCGGCGAGATGGGGCTCTATCTCGAAGACCTGGTGATCGACCCCGATGTCCGCGCCCGGGGCCTCGGCCGCGAGCTGCTGGACGGGGTGGCCGAGTTTGCCCGCGCGGGCGGCGCACCCACGGTGCGCTGGATCACCGCACCGGATAACACCCGGGCACGGGCGCTCTACGCGCAGGTGGCCGAGGAGGCCCCGTACATTATCTACGACCGGTTTGTGGAGGTGGGCAACTAGCATGCAGCTGGGTACTCGATGGGGGTTCGGTGCGGCGCTGCCCGCCGCGCTCCCCGCGGCCGCCGAGGTTCCGGTGCGCGAGGTTGAGGCGGTCCGGGAGCTGTCGTTCTCGGCCGCGGAACTCGCCAATTGGCGCTGGACACTCACCTATCTGGAGGGCCGTCCGCACCTGGAACTGGAGGACGGCACCCTGCTGGTCCTGAACCCGGACGGCAGCGCCGCAAGCGTCACCGAGCCGGGTGCCCCCGACCCCGACGACGACTGGTAAACCGAGCACCCCGGAGTACCGCACCGCCTTCCTGAGAGCCGCAGCCGGCCCCGAGTTCGGGCGCCCCGGATCGGCACCTCATCGCCCCGAGAGCCTCCCCGATTCGGCACATAAACTCCCCGAGAATTCCGTCAAGGCCGGTACCCAACCGCCCAGACTTTTACCGTCAGCACAGCCCCAAGGAGCCCCGTGATTCCGCAGCCGCTGCCCCACCGTGAGGATCCGGTTCCGGACACCCCGTTTGGTCTGGGCCTCCAGCACGTCCTGCTGGCGATGCCGCGCGGCGGCGAGGACGATGCCCGTGCGTTTTACGGCGGCCTGCTCGGCCTCACCGAGATTCGCAAGCCCACGGTGCTGATCGCCCGCCGCGGCGTGTGGTTCCGCGGCGACGCCCTGGAAATCCACCTGGGGGTCGAGGATCCCTTCCGCCCGGCCCGCCGCGCCCGCCCCGGCATCATGACCCGGGACCTCGACCTGCTCTCGATCCGCCTGCGCGAGTACGGCCTCCCGGTGGAGATGGACGAGTTCTTCCCGCCGTACCGACGACTGATTTCCGAGGACCCGTTTGGCAACCTGCTGGAGTTCGTGACGCCGCGGGTCTAGGACCAATTCGGATCATCACCGGACCGGCCATGAGGGTCGAGCACCATCCCCTCACCGGTACACGCCCAAAACGCCCGTGGGATCCACCGATCCCACGGGCGTTCCGTGCGAGTTACCTAGACGATCAGCGTCCCGCCGTCCACAACCGAGACGGTCCCGGTGACGAAGTCCTGATCCATCAGGGCGAGGAAGGCCTTGGCCACGTCTTCGGGTTCACCCACCCGGCCCATCGGCAGGCCCGCGGCGGTGCCCGCATACATGGCCTCGCGGTCGGCCTCGCTCATGCCGTTCCACAGCGGGGAGCGCACCACACCCGGTGCCACCGCGTTGACGCGTAGCGGGGCGAGTTCCACCGCGAGCGAGCGCATCGCGGAGATCGTGGCGCCCGAGGCGGCGGATCCCAGCAGCCAGCCGGGTCCGCCCCGGTAGGCAGCGGTTCCGCTGGTCAGCGTGATCGATCCTCCGGCCCGCAGGTGCGGAACCGCGAGGCGCACGGCGTCGAGGGCGTGGAACAGGCGCAGCCCGAAGAACGCGGCCGCCTTGTCCGGGGTGAAATCGCTGAGCGGAACCGCGGCGAGGTTTTCGGCGGCGGTGTAGGCCAGGTGGTCAAACTCCCCCACCAGGTCGAAGAAGGCGGAGACGCTCGCGGAGTCCGCCGCGTCCACCGCATAACCGGTCACCGATTCGGGAAGTTCGGCGAGGGCCCGGCGCACCGATTCGGGGTTGCGGGATCCGATGAAAACCTGCGCTCCGGCGAGCGCCGCGGCGCGAGCGGTGGCCAGGCCGAGGCCCGAGGTTCCGCCGAGGATAACAATCTTTGAGGTGTTGTTTACTGTCATGTTTCTATGCTCAATCCTGTGGGGTGCGGGCGTCCAAGACCCTTTATGCGTGTGTTGATACCTGGGCGGTATCGCTCGAGGTGGGGGCGGTCCGCGGCCGGTCGAACAGGCGCACGATGCCCGTGATCACAACGATCGCGATGCCCACGACCGCCACGCCCGCCCAGCCGTCGATACCCCAGGCGAGGGCGGCCAGCGCGGTCCCGATGACTCCGCCGCCGAAGTATCCGGCCATGTACACACCGTTGGCGCGGCCGCGCTCACTCGGGGCGATCACCGCATAGATCACGTGTTGATTGGTGACGTGGATGCCCTGGACCGCCACATCCACCAACAGGATGCCCACGATCAGCGCCGCCACATTGGTCGCTCCGGCGCTCAGGGCGACCGCCCCGACCAGCGCCACCAGGATCAGCAGCGCGGTCCGAGTGCCGGCCGAGAGTCCGCGGATGCGACCCAGCAGGGTCGCGCACAGGGCGCCTGCCACACCGAGCAGTCCAAACAGCCCGATCACCGCCTCCGAGTAGCCATAGGGTGAGCGCTCCAACAGCAGCGCGAGGGTGGACCACAGCAGGCTAAACAGGGCAAACATCAGCGCGCCGTAGAGCGAGCGGATGCGCAGCTCGGGATGGGCGCGGAAGATCCGCACGGTCCCGGCGAGGATCGCTGAGTAGCGGGTGCCGGGGGCGGCCGGTCGGGCGGCCCCGCCGAGGACGCGGCGCAGCACCGGAATCAGCGACACCATGAGGATAGCTGCGCCGATAAAGACCGGTCGCCATCCCCACGGGGTCGCGACCAGCCCGGCCACGGTGCGGGCCAGCAGGATGCCGGTAAGCAGGCCACCGATCACCGTGCTCACTACCTGCGGGGCCGAACCGGGGGCCGCCAGGTTCGCAGCCGCGGGCACGATCACCTGGGCGCTGAGATTGGTGATGCCCACCACGGTGACAGCGATCCCCAGCACCACCGCGTTGGTGGACAGGGCGAGGGCCACCAGCGCGAGCGCCTCGATACTGAGCAGCACGGTAATCAGGGTGCGCGGGCGGATCAGGTCGCCGAGCGGCAGGATCAGCAGGATCCCCAGCGCGAATCCCAGCTGGCTCGCGGTGAGCAGCACCTGCACGGTGGATACCGCGATCCCCAGGTCGGCGGCAATGGTGGGGATCAACGGCTGAATATAGTAGAGGTTCGCGGCTATCAGGCCGGTGGATACCGCCAGCAGCGCGGTGCCGCGGGCGGTGAGAAGGGAGTGGGACACGGGGTGCCTTTCGGATGATCAGATTCGTTCATCCCCAAGATGCGCCCGGGCGCACCGGTCCGTCCAACACCCTTCTCTCCCGCTTCAATACCCTGCGGGTATGGATGGTTAGGCGTCGATCGCTGCTACCCGCTCGGCGATCAGCGTGCCCACCTCCCGCTCGGCGATCTCGCTCAGCGCGGTGAGCACCGGAGTCTGGCGATCGGCGGGGATCGCCAGCCCGACCCGACCGTGTGGCAGGTCGATCACCGGGCGGGCGATCACGTCTCCGCGGGTATAGAAGGCGGCGGTGGAGGCTGGCAGAATTACGATGCCACGTCCCGCGGCCACGTACTCCAGTTTCTCCTCGACCGTGTTGACCACGGGCAGGCCGATCCGATCCAGCGAGAGCGCATTCGGGCGCACTGTCAGCACCGCGTCGCGCCATTCGGGTACCGCGTCGGGATCCTGCAGAAGGTTCTCGGCTGTGAGTGCGGCGAGGGTAATCTCCTCCAGCTCCAGCAGCGGATGCCCGGTCGGGAGGACCACCACGCGCGGTTCCTGCAACAGTTCGATCACGTGCAGGCCGCGGCGCGGAACCGGCAGGCGCACAAAGCTCGCGTCGATCCCGCCGTCCAGCAGGGTCTCGATCTGGGTGTCCCATCCGGTGCGTTGCACGTCCACGGTGAGTCCGGGGAAACGCTCGACCAGATCGCGCACCACCGAGGTGATGATCAGGCCCGGCATGAACCCGATGGTCAGGTGCGGTCCCTGCCGTCCCGCGGTGCGAGCCCGGCGCTGCAGCGCGGCGGCCCCGGCGAGCAACGCGCGGGCGTCGTCCACCAGCGCGGTCCCGGTTTCGGTAAGCCGGGTGCCACGGCTCGACCGCTCAAACAGGGTGGTCCCCAGTTCCCCCTCCAGCGCGGTAATCTGCCGGCTCAGCACGGGCTGGGCGATGTGCAGCCGCTCGGCCGCGCGCCCATAGTTCAGCTCTTCGGACACCACCAGAAAGTAGCGCAGCTTGCGCAGGTCCAGGTCACTCATGCTCGGAGTCTACTCCGGACGGGACCACACACCGGGGCGTGAGGTGCCCGAGGCCCACGACCTGGGTCTCGGGCACCTCGAACGGCTATGCGACCGCCAAGATCTCCCCGTGCGGCATCGCGTACCAGCCGGCAGGGTCGGCGACCCAGGCGGTCCAGGCGTCGGCGATCTGCTGGATCTGGGTTTCGGTGGCGATACCCTGGCTGATCGCGTCCGGTCCCCAGTTAGAGGAGGACGCGCGCTCGGCCCAGGCACCGCCCCACCACTCGCGCTCATCGGGTTCGGAGAAGCCCCACACCGATGCGCTTGCACGCACCTCGGCGAAGCCCGCCTCGAGCGCCCAGGCTTTGAGGAAGCGGCCACCGTTGGGCTCTCCCCCGCCGGAGCGGGCAAGTTCCTGATACACGCGCATCCACTCATCCAGGCCGGGCAGGAGTGGATACCAGGAGGCGGATCCGTACACCACATCGCGCGCGGCGACGATGCCGCCGGGCTTGGTCACCCGGCGCATTTCACGGAGTGCGGCAACCGGGTCGCCGAGGTGCTGGAGTACCTGGTGGGCGTGCACGATGTCGAACGAGTTGTCCTCGAAGGGCAGTTCATACGCGCTCCCGGCGAGGAAGTGGGCGTTGTCGACGCCGAGTCCGGCCGCACGCTGAGTAGCCTGCTGGGTAACCGATTCGGAGGCGTCTAAACCAAAAACATCGCCCGGAAATACTCTCTGGGCGATGTCGGTGGTGATGGTTCCGGGGCCACTTCCTACATCGAGGACGCGACAGCCGGCAAGCAGATACGGGGAAAGATAGGCGGCCGAATTCTCGACCGTCCGCCACGAGTGAGTGCGAAGAACACTGGGGTGATGCCCCAGCGTGTACCGTTCCATACTTGCCATATCGCCAGCCTAGGAGGCGCGCTCTGGCACCCCTGACCGTATGACAGAATCACGCCCGTTCTGCCGCGTGGCGCAATCCCGAGCCGGGCCCGGCACCCCTTTTATGACGTTTTGGATGTCATATTCACGGTTTCCCACGGCAAAACGAAACCTGGCGACACCCGGCGTCACACTTCGGTTTCTTTATCTGGCTCCCAGGTTTCGGCGCGTACCGTGGCCGCCACCTCGCCCCACTCGGTGCGGGGTGATCACCACGAAGAAAGGAATTGCCATGAAAAATCTCCTCAGAAACGGCATCCTCACGGGTTCCCTCGTGACCGGGCTGCTCCTCACCGGAGGCGCGCTCGCACCCGGAGCCTTCGCCGCCGGTACCAGCACGCCTGATGGCGGAGGAAACTCCACGCAGAGTAACAACAACAAGCCGTTGAAGATCGAACACCCCGGCGGCGGAACGTGGGATTGGGGCGTCCTGTTGGGAAACAACTGGTCGTACTATTTGCACGGATCTCAGGAGCACGGCTCCAGCGTAGGAGGCGACAACGGACTGGTCCGATCGAAATGGGTCGCTCCCGGACAATGGTCCAAGGCCAACGCACCCGATACCAACCTATTCCGGATTGACGGAGCATACTGGCGCGTCAGATGACCTCGCGTCTCCCACAGCGAGGACTCCGGCTGGCGTATTTCCTTGCGCTGGCCGGGGTACTCGCCGGCGTCTTTGCGACGCTCGTAGTGATGGAGGACCGAACGGGGTCCCTCGGCTGGAACCTCGCGTTCAAGGCGGTGGCGAGTGATCAGGGCGTTGCTCCGGCCGCCGATACCCTGTCGAAGCTCACCCGAGTCGCCACCGAGGGGCGATACACCCTCGCCAGATTTCGCGCAGATCCCGAACACCCAGCAAACCAAAACACGCTGGACATGATCATCGGTGATCCGCGCAGCGATCTGGCCGAATGGGTGCGCTCGGGCTACCCACAGTTTGGACCGGGAACCAGTGCCACAGTGGACGCAATTGACCCACAAACGGCCGGCGACCTCGCCGGGGACTTTGTCCTGCAGGGGTCACCCAACAATCGTGATCGTGTCGCCGCAGTATTTGAGCGTGCGGGCTACACCACTCAATTCGTCGATCTCTCGGACCCACGGCCGTTCCTCATCTGGTTCATCCAGGAACCGATGGCCCCGGGTCTCATCGCACTTGCCCTCCTCAGCGTGCTTCTCACGGTCCTCAGCGCACTGACGTCCGTTCGTCGCTACGCGATCGGACGGCTCCACGGAGCGACCACCCTCCGCCTGCTCGGCCGCGACCTCGCCGATGTTTTCCTCGGGTTCTGGCCCGCGTGGATTTTTCTGGTCCTGGGCGCTACAGTCCTAGTCGTCTGGGGCAACGGTGGCAACCAACTACCGCTGTATCTCACGGTCGCGGCGAAGACCGCACTCGTGCTGTTAACACTGCTGATCGCCTGCCACGCAACCGCCATCCTGATCACCGCCCGAGTGCCCATACACCGCGCGCTGACCGGCCGTTCGATCGCACGCGGTTCCCTTCCGCTGCTCCTCGTTATTCGCGTGCCCGCCCTGGTTTTCGCGCTCATTCTCATGTTTCCCCTGGTTCAAACCCGTACGGATCTAGAGGAGAAGAATCAGGCAATCACCGAGTGGCGGGCCTACCCCACCGCCAACTTCATCAACCTCAGCGGTACCCAAAACAATTCGGTGGCCGAGGCGCAGATGCCCGCGCTCGGGGCGCTCATTCGCGCCGAGGAGCAGTCCGGAACCATCATTCTGGCTTCGTCAGACGTGCTCACTTCGGTCACCGGCGAACTTCCGGTTTTTCGGGTCAATCCGAAGTTTCTGGACTCTCAACCCCTTCACGATGACCGCGGTACCGTCGTGGTGCCCGATCCTGCCGCACTCACGCTTCTCGTTCCCGTGTCTCGGTGGGCAGAGCGCGACGCCCTCGTCGCCGCGGTCAAAAACAGCCGCGAAAGCGACGAAGACCGTTCGGCTCCCCCGAGCGAACCGCCGCCGGTGGATGTCCAGAAAATCCGCGACGGACAGTCGATCTTCACGTTTGCCCAGCGAGCGAGCGAGGCTTCCCCGGCGCGGCTCACCGACTCGATCATCCTTGTCATTCCCACGGATTCCGGCGCGATCTCCGACTACAATCTCGCCGCGAGTGCCTCGGGAGGAGGGGTCATCGTGCTGAATCGCGACGCCCTGCGCTCGCAGATCACCGCTGCCGGCCTCGGAGAGATCATTCGCTCCTACGAACCCGCCGGCGAAACCGCGCAGGTGGAGCGTGAGCGTACCGCGCGTGACCTGACCGGGGCGGTGTTCGGGACGATCGCCGCGCTCCTGGTCCTGATCGGCGGGGCGCTGGGTACCGCCGAATTCACCACGCGCAACCGCTCGACCGAGCTGTTTGTCCAGTTCGCCTCGGGATGGCGGTTCACCAGGCGGTTCCGGCGAATCCTCCTCGCTGAGGTAATTCTTGCCGTGGCCGGGCTCGGGATCCTCGTGGCAGAGATCGCTAGGCGATCACAGTACCGCAGCACCGATCCGGTCGAACCCTCCACGCTCCCGATCTTCCTGGCCGGCGTCGCCGTGGTTGCGCTCACCTCCGGCGTCCTGATCGCCGGACTCCACCTGTTCCCCACCCGCAGTCGACGCACCGGAGGTTCCGATGACTAACCCCGCACCACTCACCCTGCACGATCTGAGCAAGCGCTATGGCGAACGCGTGCTCTGGCATCAGCTCTCCGCCGAGGTTGCGCCCGGGGAGCTGGTCGCGGTCACCGGCCCCAGCGGCTCGGGCAAGTCCACGCTCCTCAACGCGATCGGCCTCCTCGAACCCGCAAGTTCGGGGCGGATCACCGTCGGCGAGGACGAGCTCACCCGGTTCGGCCCCGGCCGCGCCCGCCGGTTTCGCCGAGACGTGCTCGGCTACCTCTTTCAGAACTTCGCCCTGGTCGGCTCGGCCAGCGCCGCCGCCAATATCCGGCTCGGCCTGGTGCGCTCCCCCGGCCGCAAAGTCCTCGCCGCGCGCACCGCCGAGGCGCTGGACCGGGTGGGGCTGGGCGGACGAGAGCGCACCCCGGTGTACCAGCTCAGCGGCGGTGAACAGCAGCGGGTCGCGCTCGCCCGCCTGATCGTCAAGGATCCGCGGATCATCCTCGCCGACGAACCCACCGCGTCCCTCGATGCGGGCAACGAACGGATCGTCCTCGATGTCCTGCGCGAGCGGGCGGCGGCCGGCGGCATCGTGTTGATCGCCACCCACTCGACCGCGCTGGCGGCCGCCTGCGATCGTACGCTCGTTCTTACGCCACCATAACCGGCGGGAAAACACACGGCGGGCGACCCGCCGAAACCGGCCGGTCGCCCGCTCGCTTGGCCGGACTCCAGACTCCAGCACCTTGAGGCTAGAGGCTAAGCGCTGTACGCCAGACGCCAGACGCCAGACGCCAGACGCCATAGTCCATAAACCAGGGGCCGTAAGCCAAAAGCCAGCGCCAATAATCCCGGCCTAGAGCCCCGCGCCCGACGGTGAGACCAGGATCTTCACCGCGGTCTCGTTACGGTTGATCAGGGTGTCGAAGCCCTCATCGATCAGCCGGTCCAGCCCAATCTTGCCGGTGATGAACGGCTTAAGATCGATCTTGCCCGACTCCACCAGCGCGATCGTGTCCGGGTGGTTCCCCATGTATCCGATCGTGCCACGCAGGTCGATCTCCTTAACCACGAGCTTCTGCAGGTCCACCGTCGCCGGCTTGCCCCAGATGGACACCACAACGATCGTGCCGCCGGCCTTGATCGCGTCCACCAGGGTATTCAGCACCACGTTCACCGAGGTGCACTCGAATGCAACATCGGCACCGCGGCCGTCGGTGAGTGCCCTGACCTCCTCCACCACGTTGACCTTCGAGGGGTCAAACGCGTGGTCGGCAACCCCGGATTCCAGGGCCTTCTGGCGGCGCAGCTCGCTCAGCTCGGAGATCACCACGGTCACCCCCTTGGCCTTGAGGACCGCGGCGGTGAGCAGCCCGATCGGACCGGCCCCGCCGATCAGGGCCACGTCACCCTCCTGCGCACCGCTGCGCACATAGGCGTGATAGCCCACCGAGAGCGGCTCGATCAGCGCGGCCTCATCCAGCGGCACGTTATCGGCGATGGGGTGCACCCACCGACGCTCCACGGTGATCTTCTCCCCCAGTCCGCCGCCACGGCCGCCCAGACCGATGAAGTTCATGTTCGGGGTCAGGTGGTAGTTGGTGCCGGGCTCGGTCGAGTACTGCGGGTCGATGATGTAGGGCTCGACCACAACCTTCTGGCCCACCTCGATATCGGTGACGCCCTCACCCACCGCGTACACCACACCGGACATTTCGTGCCCGAGGGTGATCGGTGCCTCCTCGCCCGAGATCGGGTGCGGGTGTCCCGCCGGCGGCACAAAGATCGGCCCATCCAGATACTCGTGCAGGTCGGATCCGCAGATTCCACACCAGGCCACATCGATGCCGACGGTCCCGGCGGTCACCTCCGGTACCGCGATGTCGTCGATTCGAATGTCGCCACGGTCATAGAAACGTGCTGCCTTCATGGGGTGCTCCTCACTCGTCATCCGGATGGGAGGGATCGCCTCCCACCAATAACTTTACGCTCGTTATGTATTGACATCGAGGGATCCCTCGGCGTGCCTCAAGACGGATTCCTCCCCCGATGAATTTCGGGTAAACACAACAGAAAGGCCCGGCACGCGCATGGCGTGACGGGCCTTTTGGCCGGATAAACCGGGAAGATCTAGGCGGACTTCTCGCGCACTCGGCGCTCGCGCACCACCAGGGTCGGGGCGGCATTTTCCACCACGGTGGCCTGGGTGATGATGACCTTGCCCACCTCGGTGGTGGAGGGAACCTCGAACATGATCGGTCCCAGCACCTCCTCCATGATCGCGCGCAGACCACGAGCACCGGTCTTGCGCAGCACCGCGAGATCGGCGATGGCCTCGACGGCCTCGGGCTCGAACTCCAGCGCAACTCCATCAAGCGCAAACATACGCTGATACTGCTTGACCAGGGCGTTCTTGGGGACCGTGAGGATCTCCACCAGCGCCTGCTGATCCAGCGGGGTAACCGCGGTAACCACGGGCAGACGACCGATGAACTCGGGGATCAAACCAAACTTGTGCAGGTCTTCGGGGAGCACCTCGGAGAACCAGTCGGTGCCGTCGGAATCGGCGTGCAGCGGGGCACCAAAGCCAATGCCCTTCTTGCCTGCGCGGGCCGAGATGATCTCTTCCAGCCCGGCAAACGCGCCGGCCACGATGAAGAGCACGTTGGTGGTGTCGATCTGGATGAATTCCTGGTTGGGGTGCTTACGCCCGCCCTGCGGCGGCACCGAGGCGACGGTGCCCTCCAGGATCTTCAGCAGCGCCTGCTGCACACCCTCACCCGAAACATCGCGGGTGATCGAGGGGTTCTCGGCCTTGCGGGCGATCTTGTCAACCTCATCCACGTAGATGATGCCGGTCTCGGCGCGCTTCACGTCGAAGTCGGCGGCCTGAAGCAGCTTGAGCAGGATGTTCTCGACGTCCTCACCCACATAGCCCGCCTCGGTCAGCGCGGTGGCATCGGCCACGGCGAAGGGCACATTGAGCTGCTTGGCCAGGGTCTGGGCCAGATAGGTCTTACCGCAGCCGGTGGGTCCGATCATCAGAATGTTGCTCTTGGCGATCTCCACCTCATCGGCGCGATCCTCGGCGCTGGCCAGCGTGCCGCCGGCCTGAATGCGCTTGTAGTGGTTATAGACGGCCACGGCGAGAGCCTTCTTGGCCCCCTCCTGACCGATGACGTACTCCTCGAGGAAGTCAAAGATCTCACGCGGCTTGGGCAGGTCAAACTCGGGAGTCTCCTCGGTGCCGGCCTCGGCCAAACGCTCCTCGATGATCTCGTTACACAGCTCGACGCACTCGTCACAGATGTACACGCCGGGACCGGCGATCAGCTGCTGCACCTGCTTCTGGCTTTTGCCACAGAAGGAGCACTTGAGTAGATCAGCGCTTTCACCGATGCGTGCCATGATTCCTCCAGATCCGGGTTACCCCCAAGGTTACCGTCACCTTGAGCCTAGTCGAGGCCACCGACGTCGTGTGTCCGGCCCCGCCGCATTCCTTCACGACCGTTATGGTCGCGGAATGCACGCGAGGCGCGTGTTGAGAATCTCAGCACGCGCCTCGCGGGTAAAGCAGTTGCTACGCGGTAATCGCGAGCGGGTTCTTGCGGCTCTCCAGAATCTGGTCGATCAGACCATATTCCAGCGCCTCCTGAGCCGAGAGGATCTTGTCGCGGTCGATGTCCTTGTGGACCTCTTCCACGGTGCGCTTGGTGTGACGGGCGAGGGTTTCCTCAAGCCACACCCGCATGCGGGCGATCTCGGCGGCCTGGATCTCGATGTCCGAAGCCTGTCCGCCACCCTGGCCCACGGCCGGCTGGTGAATCAGGATGCGGGCGTTCGGCAGGGCCAGACGCTTGCCCGGGGTACCACCGGCGGTCAGCACGGCGGCGGCCGAAGCTGCCTGGCCGAGCACCACGGTCTGCACGTGCGGACGGATATACTGCATGGTGTCGTAGATCGCGGTCATCGCGGTGAAGGATCCACCGGGTGAGTTGATGTACATCATGATGTCGCGGTCGGGGTCCATCGACTCCAGCACCAGCAGCTGCGCCATGATGTCATCGGCCGAGGCGTCATCCACCTGCACGCCGAGGAAGATGATGCGGTCCTCGAAGAGCTTCGCGTAGGGGTCCTGACGCTTATAACCGTAGGCGGTGCGCTCCTCGAAGCTCGGCAGAATGTAGCGCGAGCTCGGGCTCTGCAGCATCGAGCCGCCGGCCTGGAAAGTAGGGGTCTGCATATTCTCTATCCTGTCGTTTCGCGCCGGTTACTTGGATTCGGTTCCGCCGCCGCCGGTGACGTCGGTAGCCGAGGAACGAATGTGGTCCACAAAGCCGTACTCCAGAGCCTCTTCGGCGGTGAACCAGCGGTCGCGGTCACCGTCCTCGTTGACCTGCTCGACGGTCTTACCGGTCTGGTCGGCGGTGATCTTCGCCAGGCGCTGCTTCATGTCGTTGATCAGGGCAGCCTGAGTCTGGATGTCGCTCGAGGTACCACCGAAGCCACCGTGGGGCTGGTGCAGCAGCACCCGGGCGTTCGGGGTGATGTAGCGCTTGCCCTTGGTGCCCGCGGTCAGCAGCAGCTGGCCCATCGAGGCGGCCATGCCGATACCCACGGTCACGATGTCGTTGGGCACAAACTGCATGGTGTCGTAGATCGCCATGCCGGCGGTGATCGAACCACCCGGGGAGTTGATGTAGAGGAAGATGTCTGCTTCGGGGTCCTCGGCAGCAAGCAGCAGCAGCTTAGCTGCGATCTCGTTTGCATTGTCATCGCGGACCTCGGAGCCGAGCCAGATGATTCGGTCCTTCAGAAGACGGTCAAATACACCGGGCTGGGGTGTGATGTCGGCCATGTCGCGCTCCATTCGTTTTGTGCGTCGAATTGAATCTATCGCGCCCGAAGGCATCGCGCTGGCGTGTTCGCCCACGGCGTGCACCGTGGCGTTTACCGTTCGCCCGAGGCAAACAACACAGCAGGTTCGCACAGCACCAACACACGCGAGCACCATGGCGTTTACCGTTCGCCCGAGGCAAACAACACAGCAGGTTCGCACAGCACCAACACACGCGAGCACCGTCGCGCTTACCGTTCGCTCGGGGCAAACAACATGGCCGTCATTTATGGGCACGCGGGCGATGATTCACGCCAGGATAGAGGTGAGACGATCTCACCACCAACCGAAGGGTGCCCCGTGTCCGTTCTGTCGCACCGCTTTCAGCTGGTCGCCCGGCCCACCGGGCTGCCCGGGCCCGAACACTTCGAGGTGGTGAGCGAAAGGCTCGACCTCGCCGCACTCCCCCGGCTTGCCCCGCCGACGCTGCTGGTACAAAACGTCCTCTTCTCGGTGGACCCCTACCATCGCGAAATGATGGACGGCGACTGGGCGCTGCACGCCCCGCTCGAGGGACGCTCGGCCGGTCGAGTCCTGGCGTCGACCTCGCCGGCGTTTCGTCCCGGTGACATCGTGCTGCACCGCCGTGGGTACTCCACCCATGCGCTGGTTCCCGCCGCCGAGGCGCGGAAGATCGTGCCGCCCAAGGGAGTCCCGCTCGAGGCCTACCTCAGTATTCTCGGCGGTACCGGGCTGACCGCCTATGTGGGCCTCACCCGCATCGCCGAGCTGCATGGAGGTCAGGCCCTGCTCGTCACCGCGGCCGGCGGCGGCGTGGGCACGGCGGCGGCGCGAATCGCCCGGCTGCTCGGCGCGAGCCCCATCGTGGGCATCACCAGCACCCCGGAGAAGGCCACGCGACTGCTCACAGGTGGCGCCTACGACCGGGTTATCGCCTCCCGGGATGCCGTGGCGCTCGCCCGAATGCGCGCCGAGGGTGCCAGCCGGTTCGACGTCGTGCTGGAAGGCGTGGGTGGCGACCACCTGGCCCTGGCGATCGACCTGGTGAAGCCGCGCGGACGCATCGCCTGGGTGGGAGCCATCGGCCAATACACCGCGACCGAGTCTCCCGCGGCACCACGCAACCTCTTCACCCTGGTGGACAAGCAGGTGCGCCTGGAGGGATACCTGGTGGCCTCCTATCTCGACCTGCAGCAGGAGTTCGAGGACTTCCTGATCCCGCACATCCTCTCCGGAGACGTTCCCCTAGAGGTGACCGTGACGCACGGATTCGACCAGGCGATCGACGCCCTCCAAGGCCTGTTCACCGGGGCAAACCTCGGCAAGGCCCTGGTGCGTCTGATCCCCTCGGTCTAGCCGCGCCTACCCGCCGAAGGGCTGGATGCTCGCCATCTGCATGATGGTGTCCTGAATGCGGGCGAGGGCGGCCGGATCGGTCACCGAGGATCCGGTTACCGCCCGCCACGACTCGACGATCAGGTCGCCGTAGTTGTGTCCGTGACGCGCGGGCACCGACTCCCCCATCAGCATGTCGATGAGCACCTGGGCGGCCGTGACCACCGGAATCCAGCGCATGTCCGGGCTGATCTGATCGGATCGCTGACTCGGCGTCAACCAGTCAGGCTCCTGCCAGAGCAGGTCCGGACCCAGCCAGGTAACCGGGTCGCTGGCGTGCTGCAGGTAGGCCACTCGCGGATAGTCCCAGGCACCGGGCAGCAGGTCGAGGTCACCGGACCTGGCCATCCAGCGCACCTCGCGCCCCTCGTCCAGCACCGGCTGCCACTCGGGCGAGCCGGGGTCACGCATGGCCTGGAGCTTCTGCCAGAGCGGCGTCCCGTTGGGCGATCCCACAAACAGCGCGCCGTCGGTCCGAGCGCGCACGTCGGCGAGGGAGGTAAAGACGGCCTGCGCGCCCTGGGCACCGAGGCTCAGCCCGTAGCTAATGAGCTTGGGGCGGTGAGCCCCCTCGGGCAGCGCGTGGATCGCCGCGCTCACCGCATCAAACAGGTCGCGGGCGGCGGCCACCGGGGCATCGGGATCAAAGACAAACGAGACCCAGCTCGGGGTGTACGCGTACTGCATCGAGACGATAGCGGTATTGCCGCCGTGCAGGTATTCCACCGCATCCACGGTCTGCGGTTCCAGCCAGCCCGAACCGGTGGACGTTGCCACCACGAGCACATCGCGATCAAAGGCGTGGGTGCGCTCAAGTTCACGCACGGCCAGGGCCGCGCGCTCCCGGGTTGTGGGAGCGGATTTCAGTCCCGCATATACACGGATCGGCTCCATCGCCGGCTGCCCGGTGATATCGCGAATCTGCTGCGCATCGGGCCCCTCGGACACAAATGCGGCACCGTGGCGGCCGAGTGTGTCCCAGGGGATTTCGGATCCGGGCCCACCCGAACGCTCGGCGGACGTCGGCGCGTGCAGTCCCTCGGCGGGTTCGGCGTTGGAGGCGGCGTAGATGCGGTCCACCCCGAACATCGCCCCGGAGACGATCACGGCGGTGGCCACGATTCCCACCAGGATCGAGATTCCCAGCGCAATCGGGGTCCCGCGACGGGCGCGGCTGCGACGATACAGGGTCGAGAATCCACGGCCGATGGCCAAGCCCAGCAGCGTGACCGGCAACAGCCCGAGGATGAACAGACCCGCATGCGGCGCTCCACCCGGCGGCATCTCCACCAGCTCGCGCACCTCGTTCTGCCAGGCGAGAGCCGCGGCCCCCAGGCCGGACAGGCCCATCGCGGTGACCACCAGCACGCTGATCCAGACGTTGCGTCGAACCCGCGCCGAAACCCGCCAGGGAAGCACGCGACGCCCAGTGGCCCAGAGCAGGCGACCAAACGCATAGCCCAGCAGGAAGATGACGGCGGTCATGACCCCCTGCAGGATCGCCGGACGCGGCAGCAGCGACGGGGTCAGCGAGAGGTACGCGGGAATCAACCCGAAGATCACCCCGGCCACATTGAGCCGCCACCAGGGACCGGGCGTGCGCAGAGTCGTCCCTACGCGCACGGGGCTCTGGACGAAGTTCTGATCATCGGCCGGTTCGGTCGTTTCCGGCTGAGGGGAACGCGCGGGCCGTTCATCGGGGGTTGCGTGGTGCACGCGCCCTCTTTCTCTGGGTCATGATGCTCGAGTGCACTCACGCGAGACGACAGTCATTTTCTCATGTCCACCGCCCCGATCCGAGTCACGCCGCGCGTCGTCACGCCCGAGGGGTGTCCCTCGGATTTAGAGGTTCCCGGTGAGTCTGCGGCGCAGGTTTTCACTGGGGGCATTGAGCCCACTCAGCGTCGTCCGAACATCGTGGCGCGCAAATCGCTCCTGGATGCTATCGAGCGCGGCAACGCTGGACGCATCCCAAATGTGCGCACCTGAAAAGTCGATGGTGACGTGTTCGGGATCGGCCGCATAGTCGAACTGGGTGACCAGGTCATTACTGGAGGCAAAAAACAGCGCTCCGCGGACACGATAGAGCACACTCCCCTCCTCCGAGATCTCGCGGGTCACGGTGGCAAGATGGGCGACGCGACGGGCGAACACCACCATCGCGACCAAGACCCCCACGATGACACCAATCGCCAGGTTTTCGGTTGCTACCACAACAGCCACGGTGATGACCATGACCCCGGTTTCCCCCAGCGGCATGCGGCGCAGGGTGGAGAGCCGGATGCTGTGCCAGTCGAAGGTTGCCACCGACACCATCAGCATCACCGCCACCAGGGCCGCCATCGGAATCATCGATACCACCCCACCCAGGAACACCACCAGTGCCAGCAGAAACGAGCCTGCGGCAAAGGTGGAGATGCGTGTGCGTGCACCCGACGATTTAACGTTGATCATGGTCTGACCGATCATCGCGCATCCGCCCATGCCGCCAAAGAAGCCCGAAAGGATATTGGACACCCCCTGCCCCCATGCTTCCCGGGTCTTATTGGAGCCGGTGTCGGTGATTTCGTCCACGAGTTTCGCGGTCATCAGCGATTCCAGCAGCCCAACGATCGCCATCGCCAGCGCAAACGGACCGATAATGCCCAGCGTCTCCCAGGTGAGTGGCACACGGGGCACAAACAGCTCGGGCAGACTCGTGGGCAGCGTTCCCTGATCCCCCACGTTGGGCACCCGCGCTCCCATAACCACCACGATCACGGTCACCGTGACGATGGCCACCAGCGGTGCGGGAACAGCCCGGGTGACGCGGGGCAGGAACACCAGGATCAGAATCGCCAGCACCACCAGCGGATACACCAGCCAGGGCACGGCGATCAGGTGCGGCAACTGCGCCAGGGCCACCAGAATCGCCAGTGCGTTCACAAACCCGATCATCACGCTGCGCGGGATGAAGCGCAGCAGCCTGGTCACACCTAACAGGCTCAGTATGATCTGGAGAGCGCCGGCAAGAATCACCGTGGCGATGAAGTAGTCGATCCCATGCTCGCGCGCAACCGGGGCGATCACCAGTGCCACCGCCCCGGTTGCCGCGCTGATCATGGCCGGTCGTCCCCCCACAACCGCAATCGACACGGCCATGATGAACGAGGAGAACAGGCCGTAACGCGGGTCGACTCCGGCAATGATCGAGAACGAGATGGCCTCGGGGATGAGGGCCATCGCCACCACGAGCCCGGCGAGCAGCTCGCGAGAGAGCAGCCGCGGGCTGCGCAGAGCTGAGGCGACGGTAATGGGCGCGGTTATCGCGGGCATAAAAACTCCGGTCACAACGGTGCACGGCGACGGTGCGAGCGTCGGAGAGTGACGGAGCAGGGCGACGTGAAAGAATGGGAAATGGTTGCCGAAACGGCAACGTGTTCAACTCTACCCTAACGTAAGGGTAGGTTTGCGAAAGGCATGTGATGTCCCCCACCCCGGCCACGATGCACATCGGCGAGTTCGCCGAGCGTACGGGCATGTCCCTGCGCACCATCCGTCACTACGACGAGGTGGGCCTGGTGACCGCATCCCTTCGGACAGACGGAGGTTTTCGCCTCTATAGCGAGGCGGATTTTGAACGAATGATCCTCATTCGCCGCATGAAGCCCCTGGGATTCACCCTCGAAGAGATGGCCGAACTCCTCGCCATTATCGATGAGGGCCGGGCCGCCGAGGACTCATCCGGAACCGACCCGAGACTCACCGAGTTCATTCGCGAGGCCACCGAGCGCCGAGAAAAACTGCGCACCCAGCTCGCCATGGCCGACGAATTTGTGGCGCTCCTGGAGCGCCAGGCCCGCTAGAAACCCCGGCGACACGAGTCTCATCACTCCACTCCCCGCGCCCTAACCGAATACACAAAACCGCCCCCGATTGCTCGGGGGCGGTTTTTAGTGAATCGGAGAATTACTTCTCGTCAGCAGCCTCAACCTCGGCGGCCTCTTCCTCTTCCGAGGGGATGAAGCCCGAGAGGTCAACGTCGGCACCGTTGGTGTCAACAACCTTGACCTTGCCCAGGACGATTGCGAGGGCCTTGTTGAGGGCAACCTCGCCGACCATGGCGGGGATCTGACCGTTCTGGTCCAGAACCTGGATGAACTCACCCGGCTCCATGCCGTACTGAGCGGCACCCTGGATCAGGTACTGGGTCAGCTCTTCCTGGCTGACCTGAACCTTCTCGGTCTCGGCGATCACGTCGAGCAGGATCTGGGTGCGGAAGGTCTTCTCGGAAGACTCCTTGACCTCGGCACGGTGGGTGTCGTCCTCGAGACGGTTCTCGTTCTCCAGGTGACGGTGAACCTCGTCCTCGACGAGCTTCTCCGGAACGGCAACCTCAACGGTCTCCAGGAGGTGCTCGATCAGCTTCTCGCGAGCGGCAGCACCCTGACCGAAGGTCTTCTTGCTGGCGGCCTGCTCCTTGAGCGACTCGGTCAGCTCGGCGATGGTGTCGAACTCCGAAGCGATCTGAGCGAACTCATCGTCGGCCTCGGGCAGCTCGCGCTCCTTGACGGCGGTCAGGGTCACGGTGATCTCCGCGTCCTTGCCGGCGTGCTCGCCACCGAGCAGCGGGGCGGTGAAGGTGGTGGTCTCACCGGCGGTGAGGGTGTCCAGGGCCTCGTCGATGCCCTCGATCAGCTCGCCCGAGCCGACCTCGTAGGAGATGCCGGAGGCATTGTCGACCTCGTTGCCCTCGATGGTGGCGATCAGGTCGATCTGAGCGAAGTCACCGGTCTTGACCGGACGGTCTACGGTGACGAGGGTGCCGAAGCGGGTACGCAGCGACTCGAGTTCCTCGGCCACATCGGCGTCGGTAACCTCGGCGGCCTCAACCTCAAGCTTGATGCCGTCGTAGGAGGGCAGGGTGACCTCGGGGCGAACGTCAACCTCGATGGTGACCTTCAGGTCGCCGGAGAAGTCCTTCTCGTTGGGCCACTCGGTGATGTCTGCCTCGGGGCGACCCAGAACACGCACACCGTGCTCCTCGACGGCTGCACGGTAGAAACCGTCCAGACCCTCGTTGGCTGCCTGCTCGATGACAGCACCCTTACCGACGCGCTGGTCGATGATGGCTGCGGGCACCTTGCCCTTGCGGAAACCAGGCACGTTGATCTGCTCTGCGATCTGTGCGTAGGCGCGCTTGATGGCGGGCTGCAGGTCCTCCGGGGTCACCTCAATGTTGAGCTTGACGCGGGTGGGGCTGAGCTGTTCGACCGTCGACTTCACGATGATGTGTTCTCCTGATTGTTGGAAATTCGTCCTCGGGTGAGGAGTGGGCCTCGTCGGGGCGACAGGATTTGAACCTGCGACCTCCCGCTCCCAAAGCGGGCGCTCTACCAAGCTGAGCTACGCCCCGGCTAGTAAAGCCGGTTTTAGTCAATTCCGCGCATGCACGGCAGGCTAATTGACCTCCGCAAGTCTAGCCGACAAAAACACCCGTCCCGACACCAATTCATAACTCGGGGTGTCGGAGGGGCCCCATAATGTCGCGCCGCGCCCGGGTTTCACCGCGAAGTGCGCAACCGGGCCCAACGTGTACTACGATGAAATCACACCCCGGAAGTCACCTTCCGGAGTGGGGATGTAGCTTAGTGGTAAAGCCTTAGTCTTCCAAACTAATGATGCGGGTTCGATTCCCGTCATCCCCTCCACATAAAGGCCCGGTTCTCGTACTGAGAACCGGGCCTTTTGCCGTTGACGATGGTGAATAGTCAGGCACCGTGGCGACGCGGCCCCGGCGCTCGCTCTCGGCTGAATATCGCCGGCGGGGCCGAGACGAGCCGGGTGGATTCGTGAGGATACGTCAACACCCGGCCCATCGCGATGCTTAGCGCTCCCAGATAAAGGGAGTGGTTTCGGTCACCTTGACCAGACCCGAGCGCTCCAGGATCGGGCGGGAGAACTCGGTCGAGTCCGAGTGCACAAATTTCTTACCGGAGGCGAGAGCCGCGCGCGCCCGGGCCGCGGTCAACGCACGGTAGATGCCGCGGCCACGGTATTCGTGCAGCGTGGATCCACCCCAGATACCCACAAAATCGGTCCCGGGAACGGGCTCCAACCGCCCGGCGCTGACGATCTTTCCGTCGGCCTCGGCTACCCAGAACTCGACATCGCTGCCGGCCGTCAGCTCCCCGAGCATTTCGCCCAGGCGATCCTCGTCCTCGTCCTCCTCAAAGGCGACGGCCGCCATCGCGCTCATGGCTCGCAGGTCAGCCTCGGTGGTGATCCGCCGCACGGTGATACCGTCGGCGGCGAGCCGATCCGCGGGATCGTTGGTGGTGAGCGATTCCAGCGCACCGATCATGACCGACTCGGATTCCTCGGCAGCAAAACCGTGTTCGATCAGCGCCTCGTGCAGCCCCTCGACACCGTCATGCGCGCGGGACTTCCACTCCACGTCCACGATTTCGGGGCGACGGCTAAAGATCTCCAGGGCCTCACCGACCAGGGTCGATACCTCCGCGCCCGAGAGCCCGTCGAGATGTGCATAGGTGATAAACCCGTGGCCGCCGGGGAAGGTTGCGAGAAAGAGCGGTCCGTGGCGTTCCACGGATTCGGCGGTTCGGACCTCGGAGTCGGTGCGGAGCTGGGAGTCATATGCGTCTAAGTGCGCTGCGATTGTAGTCATCGCGATCAGCGTAGCAGCGCGCTTCTCCGGGATTCCAGCGGAAAATCTGCACACTTGACCTCAACCGTGGTTGAGCTGTTTGGCTGGGGTCATGAAACTCACCCGAATCGCCACCACCGTCCAAGACCGCGATGCCGCCGCGGCGTTCTACCACGATGTATTGGGGATGCCGGTGCGACATTCGCCCCTGCACACGGTGGTCTCTATCGGCGCATCCGAACTCGTTCTCACCACCGACCCGGATGCCGACGCGCGCGGTCTCCATCTTGCCCTCGACGTCCCCGCCGACCGACTCGATCTCGCCGCCGACTGGCTCGATAGCCATATCGGACGAATCGTGTTGGACGGGGAGGACACCTTCGATGGCCCCGCCGGGTGGAACTCTCGCTCCGTCTACTTCCTCGGTCCCGAAAACTCGATCCTGGAATTCATCGGTCGCCGCGATCTGAAACTTGAGCCCGGCAGCGGGGCATTCCACCCGTCCGAGGTGATCGGCATAAGTGAGGTCGGGGTGGCCGTCGACAGCGTTCCGCTGAGCGTCGATGTCCTCACCACCGAGGCGGGCCTTCCGCGCTTCGGGAGCGGATCGGACACGTTCACGCCGGTGGGCGATGCCTCCGGCCTGCTGATTATGGTGCAGACCGGGCGAGTCTGGTTCCCCACCGAGTCCCAGCGGGCTCTGCCTGTTCCCCTCCATATCGAGGCACGCGGCGGCGTCCCCGGCGTCTACCCCCTCTCCCCCGATGCGACCCTGACCATCCGCTAGCGTCCCGACCGCGTTGGCACCCGGCCTCAAACCGGGGCCGACGCGCGGGCGCGTGGGAAGAAAAATCGGGCGATAATAAGGGAGTCCCCAACGCCCGTTCGAAGGTAGTGTGCCCGTGTCCGAAAACCCGTCCTCGTCTCCGGTCAGCCCCGAGGCGGCGGAGCAGACCTCCGCCGACGCCTGGGAAGCACCGCAGCAGAGTGTGCGCCCCGATCCCGTCCGCACCCCGCACGCCGGCATCTTTGGATACGTGGCCGCGGTGATCGGCATCGCTGTGGCGCTGTGGATCGTCGCCGGGCGCACCCTGGTCGGCATCGACGGAGACCTGGTGCGCTGGTTCGCCTACAGCCTGGGGCCGGTCTATGCGATTCTCAATATCTTTGTGGGCCGCAACATCATCCTCACGGCCAAGCGCGGCTACAACCTGCGCCCCTCGGCCATCGCCACGCTGATCATCTCCTGGGTCAGTGGCATCGGATTCGGTTTCCTGGTGCCGGACATCACCGAACACGGCCTGGTGTCCATGGTGTCCCTCAGCGGGGGCGAGGTCGCCCAGGAGATCGGGATCGGCGTGGCCAATCCGCTGGCCACCGTGAGCGTGACCCTGGCCATCTTTGCCCTGGTCCTCAGCGGCCTCTCGGCTCGCGGGCCCAAGCCTCCCGTGGATGAGGACGATTACTAGACACCTGCTCGAACCTAACGATCAGGTCACAGCCCACTCGAATCGGCCAGGCCCCCACTCCCCCATGTGCCAGACTGGCGCACAGGGTACGGGGCAATGGCGCCCCGCACTCGCCTACTTCCCTCCGAAAGCCGGCCACTCCGCCATGAAACTCCGCTCACTCGCCGCCGTCTACACCCTGGTGGGTGCCGTGGTGTTCCTGATCGGGGGCATCCTGCTGGGCCTTGGCCGGTTCGGGCCGGGCGTGCTCATGATGATCGTCTGCATCATCTTCCTCGCCGCGAGCGGACGCGCCCAGCGCCGATCCAAGCGCTAGGTTCCGCGCGAAGTCCCCCTCGAGCTCTTCCTCGAACTCCTCCTCAGCTGGCCCTCGAGCTGCCCCTACAGCGCCGCGTAGCGCGCCGCATTCGCCCGATAGCGGGCGGCGTTATCCCGGATTCCGGCGATCTCCTCGGGGGTCAGCGCACGCCGCACCTTGCCCGGGACACCGGCCACCAGGGATCCCGCGGGAATCTGGGCACCCTCCAGTACCACCGCACCACCGGCGATCAGCGAGTTCTCGCCGATCACCGCGCCGTTCAGCACCACCGCGCCCATGCCCACCAGCACACCGTCGCCGATCGTGGACCCGTGGATGACCGCGTTATGCCCCACCGAGACATCGCGGCCGATGAGCACCGGGGACCCGGGATCCGCATGGACCGCGACACCGTCCTGCAGGTTGCTCCCCGCGCCCAGCTCGATCGAGGCACTGTCCCCGCGCAGCACCGCGTTAAACCACACGCTGGATTCGGGTGCGAGCGTGACGTCCCCGACGATGCGTGCGCCGGGGGCGATATACGCATCCGCGGCGATGCGCGGGGCGGGCAGATCGGGCAGGGCGAGGATCGAAAACTCCGGGGTCTCAGACATGGTTTCAGCCTAGCCTCGAACCTTTTTTGATAAATTTTTGATGCTGGGCGCGGGCTGAAGGAATCATGAATTCCAATCGAAAACACGCGTCATCTCGCGGCCAAACGACCCCGCATTGGGGGCCCAAAAACCGCTGAAACACGGCGTAAGACGAGCCTAATCTTGCTTGCGGAATGTTTTTATCCGCGTACCGTTGTATCTAACACCGAGGAAAGAAGGAAAAAATGACCAACACCCAGACCGTCGCCACCAGTTCCGTCAGCGCAGAGGTTGCCGCCGGAGTTGCCCAGTTCCTCAGCCCGGTCGTTCTCGACCTCCAGGCTCTTGTCATCAACGGCAAGCAGGCCCACTGGCACGTCCGCGGAGCCAACTTCGTGGGTGTCCACGAACTCTTCGACACCGTCGTGGAGCACGCCCAGGACTGGTCCGACCTCGCCGCCGAGCGAATCGTTGCACTCGGCCTCCCGGTAGATGCCCGCCTGGCCACCGTCGCCGCCAAGACTACCACCGGTGAACTGACCGCCGGATTCGTGCAGTCCGACCAGTCCATCGCCGAGGTTATCGCCCAGATCGACGCCGCCCTCGTCTCGGTCAACACCGCAATCGACGAGCTCGCCGAGATCGATGCCACCAGCCAGGACGTCGCGATCGAGATCGCTCGCGGCCTGGACAAGGACCGCTGGTTCCTGGTCGCTCACCTCAGCAAGTAATTCCCCGGGTTTTCGCCGCGCTCTCGCCTTCGGGCGGGGGCGCGGCGCTCGTTAACGGCGTATCGCCCCCGCGTGGAGGACACACACGGGGGCGATACGTCTGCCGCCGGAATGCCCCGCGCCGACTCTCGGCGCGGGGCGTTCCGCACGACCTAGCGCGCGGGTGCCGGTGCCGGCTCCTGTTCGGGCTGCTCGGCGGCGTCTCCGTGTCCGTCGGCGGTCATGGTCGACTCGTCGAAGGGCAACTCCCCCGCCAGCACGCTGCGGGCGCGGTTGCGGTCGATCTGTCCGGTCCAGGTGCCGATCAGGAAGGTCGCGACGGCGTTCCCGGTGAAGTTGGTCAGCGCACGTCCCTCGGACATGAACCGATCGATCCCCACGATCACCCCGACCCCATCCACCAGGTCCGGACGGTACGCCTGCAGGCCACCGGCCAGGGTTGCAAGCCCCGCCCCGGTCACCCCGGCCGCACCCTTGGACGCGATGATCATGAAGACCAGCAGACCGATCTGCTCGCCGATGCTCATCGGCTGCCCCATCCCGGTCGCGATAAACAGCGAGGCCATGGTCAGATAGATCGCGGTCCCGTCCAGGTTAAAGGAGTACCCCGTGGGCACCGTGATGCCCACCACGGGCTTCGATACCCCGGCGTGTTCGAGCTTGGCGATCAGTCGCGGCAGCGCCGACTCGGAGGAGGAGGTTCCCACGATCAGCAGGTACTCCCGGCCAAAGTACTTAAGCATCTTGAAGATGTTTAGCCCGGTCACGAAGTACAGCAGCGAACCCAGCACCCCGACGATGAACAGCACGCAGGTGATGTAGAACGCGATCATCAGGATGCCCAGTCCCCAGATCGCCGCCGCCCCGGTCTTGCCCACGACCGCGGCAATCGCGCCGAAGGCACCGATCGGGGCCAGCCAGAGAATCATGCTGAGGATGCGGAACACCAGGGTCTGCAGCTGCTTGATCGCGCCGATGATCGGCTCGCCGCGCTTGCCCAGCCCCTGCAGGGCGAAGCCGGTGAGCAGGGCAATAAAGAGGACCTGGAGGACGCTCTCCCCGGTGAAAGCCGAGAAGAAGGTCGGCGGGATGATCTGGAGGATGAAGTCCACGGTTCCCGCGGCCTCGCCCTTGGTTTCATAGTGCGAGCCGCGCATGTCCAGGCCCTCGCCCGGGTGGATCAGGTTCCCCACCACCAGGCCGATGGCCAGCGCGAAGGTCGACATGACCAGGAAGTAGATCAGCGCCAGGCCGCCGATCTTGCCGACGGTTGCGGCCTTGGCGATCGACCCCACGCCGATCACGATGGTGCAGAAGATGATCGGGGCGATCATCATCTTAATCAGGGAGACGAAGGCCTTCCCCAGGGGCTCCAGCGCGATCGCCACGTCGGGGACGATCAGCCCCAGCAGCGCGCCGGCTACCACGGCGATAATCACCGAGACGTAGAGCCAGGTGTGTCGGTCCCATGAGCGCCGCGGCCGGCGCGGGATGGTGCGATGTACGGTGTTGTGTGCCACGAGTTCCTCCTGAAACGACTCTGTTCGGATGCGGTGCGGGCAGGGCACCAGATCAATTTCCCTCACGCTACGACCGCATCCGGATGAGCCCCGAGTTTTGGTCGTATTGGTCGCGACAAAACACCGAGGGGGACGCCCGCGTGGCACAATGACGGAATGGTCCAAAAACGTACCCGCAGCGCATCATCGAGCGTTTTTCTGGCGCTCATCCTGATCGCCATACTCCTCGGCCTCGCCGTGGGTGGGCTGCTGATTTGGGACCGTCAGCGGGCCGGGGAACACGAGGCCGAGCGGGCCACCGAGGCCATCGCCACGACCCTCGCCCTCTCCCCCACCACCCGCGTGGCCCTGGCCGGAGTGGAATCGGGGACACGAAGATTCACCGATGCATCCGATCTTCTCCAGCCGATCACCCGCGCGCTGATCGACCGGGCTGGCATCACCTATGTCACCATCATGACCCCGGCCGGAGTGCGCCTCACCCACCGCGAGGAATCGCAGATCGGCGAATACTACCTGGGCACGATCCCCGACTCCGCCACCGAGCTGACCGAGGTGTTTGACGGAACCCTCGGCCCCTCGATCCGCACCATCGTGCCGGTGCTCGCGCCGGGCGGTACCGAGATCGTGGGATGGGTGTCGGCCGGGGTGACGCTGGGCACGGTCGGGGCGTCGATTCGGGATGAGCTGCCGCTGATCCTGACCGTCACGGCCGGCCTCCTCGCCACCGGGGTGGTGGGGGCACTGCTGGGACGTCACTACACGCGCAGGCTAGCCGGCGACCTCAGCGCCGCCGATGTGCGCGATGCGACCTCCTCATTTGAATCGCTGCGTACCCTGGGCGCGGCGCTGCGTGCGCAAAACCACGAGCATGGCAACCGGCTCCACACGGCCGTGGCGATGCTCGAGCTGGGACGCACCCGGGAGGCTATCACCCTGCTAACCGAAACCGCCGACCACAATCAGGAGCTGGTGGACAGTCTGGCGGTGCCGGCGACCTCCGAATCCACCATGAACGCACTGCTGCTGGGCAAGAGCGCCCAGGCCTCGGAGCGCGGGATCCGCTTCGAGACCCTGATCGATCCCGAGGCCCCCGCACTCGCGCTGAGCCCGATCGATGCAATCGCCGTCGTGGGCAACCTGATCGACAATGCGTTTGATGCCGCCGCGGCCGGCGAGCGCCCACACACCGTGCACCTGGAAATGCGTCCGTCGGGTGCCGAGACCGTGGAAATCTCGGTGACCGATAGCGGGGCGGGATTCACCGAGGACTCCCGGGCTCGAATGTTCGAACACGGATTCTCAACCAAGGCGGCCCCCTCGGCCACCCGGGGCATCGGGCTCGCCCTGGTCCACCAGATCGTGACCCAGGCGGGTGGTCATATCACCGTGGATGAGCATCCCACCACGCTCAGGGTTTCCCTCCCCGCCGCCCCTACACGGGAGGATGACCGATGACTAAGCCGCGGGAGATCCGCGTCCTGATCGTGGATGACGATCCCCTGATCGTCGAGCTCCACCGGTCCTTTGTGGAACGGGTGCCCGGGTTTGTGGTGGTCGCCGAGGCCGTCGGGGCCTTTCAGGCCGTGGCGATCCTGCGTGATGATGCCCGTCCGATCGACCTCATCCTGCTGGATATCACGATGCCCGACGGCAGCGGCCTGGACGTGCTCCGCCACATTCGGGCCCGCGGCACCGACACCCACGCGATTGTGATCAGCGGGGTGCGGGAGGCCGAGAGTGTCCGTCGTACGCTGGCCCTGGGTGTGGCCCAGTACCTGATCAAACCCTTTACCTTCGCCACCTTCTATGAGCGGATGGCTCAGTTCCGCGACTTCCACAGCCGCGACCTCTGCGCCACCGGCCAGTCCACCCAGCAGGAGGTGGACTCGCTGTTCTCGGCGCTACGACCACCCACCCGGGAGACCCCGGCGAAGGGCATCGCGCCCGAGACGCTGCGGCTGGTGACCGACGCGCTGCGCACCCACGGTGCCTGTTCGGCCGCCGAGATCGCCGAGGAGGTGGGGATGTCGCGGGTGGCAGCCCGGCGCTACCTGGAGCATCTCACCGCGACCGGCAGCGTGGAACGCGCCCCTCGATTGGGCGCTCCGGGACGCCCCCAGAGCGAGTATCGGTGGCGGTCCGCGATGTCCGATTAGCGGCGCAACCGAAGTATTTTTCCGGCTGTCAAGGAATCACCGATTCGGTCCCCCATAGGGAGGACCGCGTTGCCGTTTTGCACCATTGATGCGACGAATTCGGCGATATCTTGCGGCAATTTGGGCAAAATTGGGCACTCAGAGGCGGGGTAGTCCGTAGTCTGCCAGGCAGGCAGAACTCCCTTTGCCTCGGTACCAAAGGACACGATGACCATCACTCGATACCCCGCGTGGCCCTCCGGCATCATCCAGCTACGGGATACCCAGGTGTGTCCCTCGTGCTTTGGGATCCCGGCAATCGGAGTCTGCGGGCGATGCAGCATCGATGTCCGCACCGGCGTGGCCGGGCTGATTCGTCTGCGCAGCCAGACCCTGGACGCGGCTCTCCTGGAACGCGCGGGACTGATCGCCGCGATGCGGACCCGTCAAAACCTTCCCGCCGGCACCGCGGCAACGCTCGCCTGGCCGCCCACGGCGTTGGCGCTGATGGACCCCGCGCGCTGTCCCGGATGCTTTGCCACCCTGGCCGGCTCGCGCTGCGAGGCGTGTGGACTCTCGCTGAACCAGGACGACGCGGTTGAGCTGACTCAGGTAAGCCGCGCGGCCGGGGATCTGGCCGAGGAGCGCCGGCGCGCGGTGCTGGCGCTTCCGGTGGCGGCGTATGCGCCCCCGGTTATGAGTCCGTCTGCCGCCCCGGTCGTCAGCCCCGCGCCGAGCCCGATTCCGGTCGCTAATCCGATTGCCAGCCCCGTGCCAAGCCCGGTGGTGAGCCCGATCCAGAGTCCCGTCACGGCGATGGTGCCGTTCGATACGTCGGTGGCCGCCGCGGACTCGGTCCTGGCCCCCGCGGCCGTGATGCCCGCGCCACCCACGCCGCCGGAATCACCACGACGAGTCGCCGCGGCACCCGCCTCCGAGCGAGTGCCACGCCGTTCGAGCATCCAGACCACGCTGCTGACCCTGGGCGTGGTGCTCCTGGTAGCCGCGGCACTGTTCTTTGCAACCCTCGCCTATCTGGGGACCACCCCGCCGGTACGCGCGCTGATCCTGCTCGGTGTCGCCGCCGCAACGGCCGCGGTGGCAGGGTTCATCGTGAGGCGGCTACCCTCCACCGCGCACGCCCTGGCGATCCTCAGCACGATCATTGCGCTGATCGATGCGGGCCTAGTGCGGGCCTTTGACGTGGCGGGGATCTCGGGCCTCGATCCGATCTTCTCGGCCGGCCTCGGTCTGGGCCTCGTGGGGGCACTGGCGGTGCTGGCCGAACGCCTCACCCACGTGCGCAGCTATGCGTTCATCGCCGCGCTCCTGCTCCCGCTGGCGGCGGGCGGGCTGATCGGCTCGCTCGGCACCACGGCCTCCCAGACGGTATGGCTGGGATCGCTCGCGGGCCTGGTGATCGCGGTTGCCGGATCCCGCGTCCTGCGGTCCCGTGCGGCACGCGCCCCCGAGCGCCTGCTGGTGGAATCGCTCGGACTGGCGCTGGTCATCGTTGCGACCGGAAGCGTGCCCGGGGTGGCACAGGCTGGCTCCATCCTGCTGGTGTTCCTCCTGGGCGCGACCGCGCTCGCCTGGCTGGGTTTTGCGGTGCTGACCACCTCGCACCCCCTGCGCATCACCGGCCGCACCGGTGCCGTGCTGCTTGCGGCGCTGACGCCGCCGGGACTGCTGGGAACCACCATCACCGAGGTTGCGCTCGCATTCTCGCCTCCGACACTGCCCGCCCTGCTCACGGTGGTGCTCTCGACCGCGGTGACCGCCGCCGGGATCTGGGTCCTGACCCGCCGCAGCGAGCACCCGAGCCTGGCAACCCTGCTGCCCGGCTGGACCGCGTGGATCGCCTCGGCGATCCTAACCGGCTGCGCTCTGGGCTGGTTTGCCACCGAGCGCGCGGCCGAATCCTCGATGCCCAACACGGGCACATTCCTCACCGTGGCCCTGCCCGGAATGGCGGCGCTTCTGCTTGCCCTGGCACCCCTGGGGTTTGCCGCACACAGCCTCCGGGCGCTGCGCGATGTCCTTCCCTGGCTCCTGGGCGCGGCAACCCTGGCCGCAACCCTCAGCGTATTCCCGCTGGAATCCCGTTTTGCCCAGTCGATCATCATCCTGGCGATTGCCCTGGCCCTGGCCGAAACCTCGATCCGGCTCCCCCGTCGCCTCCCCGGGCTGACCTTCTGGCTGGTGCCGGCCGTCCTCTCCGCGGCGAGTATTGTGTTGGCACTGGTGCGCTCGCCGTCGCTGACCGCCGCCGACATCGTGATCCACGCGCTGGCACTGGTCGCGTTTGTGGCCTGGCGGGTCCGCGCCGAACAGGATCCGCGCGCGGCCACGCCGCCGACCCAGCGCGTTCTCCTCTCGATGGGTGCCTTCCTGCTCGGCCTCACGCTGGTTGGGCGCATCGTGGCGACGCAGTCCCCGGTGTCGATGACCGCGCTCGGGGGTTGGGAGTTGGTCTATGCGGCACTCATCGGGATCCTCCTTGGGGTAGTGCCCGCGCTTTCCGGCCGCTTCCGAGTGAACCCGTTTGGTGCAGCCGAGGGACGCCTGATCGGCGCGGCCGCGGCGGTCCTGTTGGTTCTCGCCGGCGCATACTTCTGGGCCGGTCTGATCCTGGAGCCGCGTCCCGGCCTGCCGATCGCTCTGCTGCCGATGGTGGGGACCCTCGGCGCCCTGGTTCCGGTGCTGCGTCCCGCCCGGATCGGCACCGGCATCCGTCTCCTCCTCAGTGCCTCGGCGATCCTGCTCGCGGCGCTGTCGGTCACCTCGATCTCGATGCAGGCAGACGTGCGCGAGACAATCCCGGTCGCGCTCCTGCTCCTGGCCCTCACGATCATCGGGCATACCCCGCTGCGAACCCGCGTGCTCGGCGGACCGAACTCGACAACACGCCGCCTCAGCCTGCGTCTCAATCCGCCAGAAACCCGACTGGGTGCCCTTCGTCACGTGCGCATCGCGACCGATCTCGCCCTGCTCCTGATCGCAATCCCGGTGTTTATTGACGGGGTAAACCTCGTGTCTAGCTGGCCGGCGCTGCCCATTCTTGCGGTCGCCGCCGCGATCTCCTCCGGGGCTCACGGCAACCCGCTGCTGCGCACCAGCGGGCTCCGACGCTTCCAGCTGGCACTCGCCCTAGGGATCGCCAGTACCGCGCTCTGGGTGGCCCTGGATCGGGCGTATATCACCTCGACCAGCGCCTATGTGGTGCCGGTGGCGGCGATGCTTGCGCTGCTAATTCTCCTGACCAGTGTGATCAACCCGGTCCATCCTCGGCCACACGCGGCCACCCTGGGCCTCGGCCTGGCCGGGGCTTCCGCCGCCATCGGAGTGATTGCGGATGGACTTCGGTTCGGGTCCACCGGTGCCCTCATCATCGGGCTGGTAGCCCTGGTGCTCGCCGGATCAGCTCGTCTGCTGCGGCGCGAGTGGCGCAATCTTCCGGTGCGCGCCCTGGCGCTGGGGCCAACCGCGGGCACGCTCATTGTGCTGGCCCTGGGACGAGTGTTCCTCGTGACCGGCGGCTATCGGGTCGCATTCCCCGCCCCCGCCGAGCTCTGGGCCATCATGCTGTGTGTTCTGGTGCTGGTGTTCATTCCCTGGCTGCGCCGCGAGTCGTTCTCGAGCATCGACTCGGTCATCGGACTGGCGGCGTTTAGTGCCCTGGTGCTCATCGGATTCCCGCTGCTCGCCGGATCGGACCACCTCCGCGCCTCGCTCATCCTGCTCGCCTCGCTGTTTGCGATTCTTGCCGTCGCGGGCGCTGTCTACTCGCGCTGGGGATCACCGTTCTGGATCGGCGCGCTGGGAATCTCGGGTTTCTACGGTGTCTTCGCCTGGGTGCGTCCGGGAACCGCCGTCGAGCTGGCCCTAGCTCCCCTGCTGATCGCCGCGGTGCTGATCGGCATTTTCAAGCTGCGTCGGCACCCGGCCCTGCGCAGCATGCCGGTGCTGGGGATCCCGCTGGCGGTGGGGACCTTCGCCTCATTCCTCGCCGGGTGGGGCGACCCCCACCCGATCCGCATCGTGGGGCTCGGGATCGTCACCATCGCGCTGATTCTCTGGGGTGTGTTCGGCCGCCTCCAGGCGCCGTTCGTGATCGGCACCGGCGTGCTCCTGATCCACGTGATCGTGCAGGCGTTCCCGCTCATCTGCGCCATCACCGACACCCTGTCCTGGGCGGTGTGGGCGGGACTAGGCGGCGTCCTCCTCCTGGTAGTGGGGGCCACGTATGAGGCCCGGCTGCGTCAGGCCAAAAATCTGGTGCACACGATCTCCGCGCTACGCTAAAGGGTTTTCGTACCACGCTAAAAACACGAACCCCGGTCCGAGTGGGCCGGGGTTCGTTTTGCGTCTAGAGCTGGCAGCCGGGGCACCAGTAGAGCTTGCGGGCCTGCATCACCTCGAGGGCGATGTTTGTTCCGCAGCGTCGGCAGGGCAGACCGGCCCGGCGGTAGACCCAGTGCCGGTCGGCGAGGTTTCCCATCGCCGCCACATAGGCCTCGGGATCCAGATCGTCCATGGTCATCATCTGACCGGTTTCCACGCCGATCCGCAGCAGCACACCCCAGTCGCGCCAGAGCCCGCGCACCACCTCCTCGGGAACCTGCTTGCCCGGGGTATGCGGGTTCAGCGCGGCGCGGAAGAGCATCTCGGCACGGTACACGTTGCCGATCCCGGCCACCACCGACTGGTCCATCAGCAGCTGCCCGATGGCCACCTGCCGCTTGCGTACGGCGGCCACAAACTTCTCCTCGGCCGCGACCGAGTCATCGGTCAGCGGATCCGGACCCAGGGAGTCGATCTTCGCCTGGACCGCGTCCGGAGTCATGACCTCACACGCGGTCGGGCCGCGCAGGTCGGCGACCGCGGTCTCGGTGAGGAGGCGCAGGCGCACCTGGCCCACCGGTTCCGGTGGGAACGTCTCGTCCTCGGCCCCGGCCAGCGCCTTGGTCTGCTCGGACATGCGCATCCGGGCGTTGCGCGGGGCGCCGATCGAGGCGATCGAGTCCTCCCCGCCGCGATCGATCAGCAGTCCGGGATCCAGCGCGGTTCCACGCTGGTTGGTCTGCCCCATCCGCCCCGATGCGCTGGCAATCGTGGGATCGGTGGAGATGCTCCCGGCAAAATCCCACGCCCCGTAAAGCCCGAGGTGCACCCGCAGCCAGAGGTCCCCATCAAACTCGGCAAACATCTGCTTTCCGACCGCGTTGACGCGCAGCAGTTCGTGACCGCTGAGCACCTCGGCACCCTCGGCAAAGCGCCCCTGCGGGCTCGATGCGAACACCGGGGTATTCAGAAAGTTGCGTTCAAACTGCCGCGCGATGCGGTGTACTGAGTGTCCCTCGGGCACGGTCGACTAGCCGCGCGAAACCGGGCGCTCGACACCCTTACCGGCGATATCACCGGTGGTCTCATACTCGGCCAGCTGCGCAATGCGGCGCACGTGACGCTCATCCTGCGAGAAGGGCTCGGCGATGAAGGCCTCGACAAAGGCCAGCACCTCGGACTCCTCGTGCTGGCGGGCACCGATCGAGATGACGTTGGCGTCGTTGTGATCGCGAGCCAGGGTGGCGGTGGAGTGGTTCCACACCAGCGCGGCGCGCACACCCTCAACCTTGTTGGCGGCGATGGCCTCACCGTTGCCGGATCCGCCAAACACCACACCGAGCGCCTGAACGCCGGCACGCTGGTCGGCCACGGTCGCGGCGGCCGCGTTGATGCAGAAGGCCGGGTAGTCATCCAGGGCATCGTAGGAGGTGGGACCGTGGTCCACCACCTCGTGGCCCAGGCTCACCAGGTGGTCCTGCAGCGCGCGACTAAATTCGAGGCCGGCGTGATCGGTGGCGACGTGAATACGCATGATTCGTGAAAATCCTTTAGTTGAAGATGGGGCCGACGGTGCGCGAGCGCTTGAGCTCAAAGAAGCCCGGGTACGAGGATACCGCGAGCACTCCGTCCCAGAGGCGCAGGGCTTCCTCACCGGCGGGGGCCGGGGAGATGACCGGACCGAAGAAGGCGGTGCCGTTGACGGCGATAATCGGGGTGCCCACATCCTGACCCACCAGCGCGATTCCGCTGCCGTGGCTCTCGCGCAGCGCGACATCGTGAGCCTCGGAGTCGGCGAGGGCTGCCAGACCGGCATCCAGGCCCACCTCGGCGAGCGCCTCGGCGATGATCGCATCCTGATCGGTGCGTCCACCCGGGTGAATCCGGGTACCCAGGGCGTCGTACAGCGGCTTGATGTGCTCGGGGCCGACCTCCTCGGCCACGCCGGTCACCAGGCGGTTGTATCGCAGCACCTTGGCCAGGCCTGCGCGACGCTCATCGGTGAGGTCGGCGTTGTTCTCGTTGAGCACGGCGAGGCTCATCGGGTGCCAGGTGACGTTCAGCTCACGCTGCGCGGACACATTATCGACCCAGCGGGAGGTCATCCAGGCCCAGGGGCACGACGGGTCAAACCAGAAATCTACGGTATCCATGTCCCTATTCAATCGCATTCCCGAACGCCACGCATGCGCAATCTGCAAGGCTGGGAATTTGCGCAGTAGCAAAGGGGAATTTAGGCGGATTCAACCCGCGCCGCACGCAGCGTGGGGATGATCCGGCGCACCCGTGCCGCGCTCACGCTGGCGACGATGCACCAGAGCGCCCCGGCGATCAGGATCGGAAGCACCGAATTCGCCCAGGTTTGACCCTCAAGGTTTTGCTGCATCACCGTGATCGAGAGCAGGATGACCACCCCGGCCCCGGCGATGGCCGTGCCGATCCCCTGCTGCACGGCAATCGTGTTGGCCGGAGTGCCACCGCGAATCACCCAGAACGCCGGAACCGCGATTATCAGCGTAATCAGCAGGGCAAACAGCAGCGGAAACAGGATCGTCCAGCCCAGCGGAATGGTGCTGGTAGCCTCGCCCGTGATCATCGACCACTGCGACACCACCTGCGCGGGCAACCGCGGGGACCAGAGGGCCAGCACCACGGAACCGATCAGCCCGGGAATCATCGGTGGTACCAAAAACAAGAGTCGAGCCCGGGTGCGCACACGCGATCCGGTCGGGGTGGCTGCATCCTCTGCACTCATCACGGGCTCCTTGCTCGGCGGGTGCTCCGAGCCTACCGGGAATACACCGGTGGCGAGAAGGGGGTTCAATCGCCACCGGTGCGGATGATCTCGGCCTGCAGGTGGCACGAATCATCGGGGTGAACCCGATTGTCACAGGTGGGTGTCGGGTTCCCCCTCACCGTAGTCCTCGGGTCTGCGCCGAGCATGGGCCGCGTCGCATAATGTCGCATTGACCGCGCAGGGCTAGTCCGCGGCAGATGCTGGCCGCTCGCCTCGCTGCACCAGGGTGTTGAGCAGAGCCGCGGGAGTCTGCGGATCGGCCAGGGTGATCACCAGGCGCCGCCCGTCCCGCCGCTCTACCTCGAGGGCGGAGCCGGAACGCAGGATAATCCCCAGCCGTCTGTTTGCGCCCACGCGCCATCCCCATCCGCCGAAGTCGGCGACCGGGTTGACCTCCACCACGTGCGCGCCCACGATCTCGTCGAGTGGAATCTCCACCCGAGGCCAGCCGAGGGTCGCGTGCGCGCGGAAACCCGCCCGATCGGCCCGCAACCGCCACGAGAACATCGAGAGGACCGAGACCAGCACCACCACGATGACCGCGGTGATGATCGCGGCGACCGGGTTGAATTCGGAATCCACCAGCAGCTGCCAGAGCAGCAGCGTGATCAGGCCGAGCAGGACCACTCCGAGGACCACCCGCATCAGGGTGCCGATGGAGGCGGAGGCGATCCACACCGCACGGGCATCGGCGGGGAGGTCCAGGGTCGGGGCGTTCGTCTCGCTCTCGGGCGTCGCGACGTCGGCGGGAAGCGCACGCCGGATGAGGATGGTTCCGAACACGCTGAGCACTACCCAGGCGACGGCCACCACATAAAATGGAATCAGCACCGACGGATCATCCTGGCCCGGTCCCGTGCGTTGACGGATCACGGTCGCGGGAAGCAGGGTGGCCAGGAGCCCACCAAACAGGCAGGAAAAACCCGAGAGCAGGGCGATGCCCAGGCGTCCACCGCGCGCGGCACGGGGAAGCAGAATCAGCAGGCCCAGAAGCAGCGCGACCCCGAGTATCGGGAGTCCCACCACCACGGGGAGCCAGGCGGCCGAGGTCCAGCCATTTGCTTCGCCGGCGAGACCCCAGTGGGTGATCACCTCGGCGGGCAGGTCATCGCGCCAGGCGCGAATCAGCCCCGCCGCGGCGAGACCGGCCAGGGCGGGAAGGATCAGGGCAAACAGTGCCACCAGCCGGGTCTGGGCCGCGGTGCGAGTGGGGGTGACGGTGAGGTTCATCGGGGGCCTTCCTGGGTGGTCTGGGTGGATGATAAGCGGGCGCGAACAAGCGAGATAAGGGTGTCGGGGCCGATTCTGGCGGCGCTCGCGGCGCCGATCAGGGCGTCCAGCGCCGCCGTCACCTCGGCCAGGTCTCGGCTGGGCGCGGTGATGACGGCGCCGCGGCCACGGCGCAGATCGAGCAGCCCCTCCTCACGCAGAGCCTGGTACGCACGCAGCACCGTGTGCACGTTCAGGTCGAGGGAGCCGGCGAGTTCGCGGGCACTGGGCAGGCGCTCGCCGTGCGCAATGCTCCCGTCTAGGATGCCCGCGCGTACGCTCGCCGCAAGCTGCTCATAGAGCGTGACCGGCGATTGTGGGTCTACCGTCAGAAACATTCAACCTCCACTTGTTCTACTTCAACTAGAACAATACCCGGCGTGTCTTTCCTCCACAAGTCGTCACACACCGCGGGCTTTCCACAACCCCGGTATTCCGGGCCGATCACGCGGTACGCTGAATGCTGGACACAATCCCATCCACTGCAAGGAGTGAAATTGCCCGGAGAAAACCTGACCCGGACCGAGGCCGCCGAGCGCGCCTCCATCGTCTCGGTCGAGTCCTACGACATCAACATTGACCTCACCACCGGTGACGAGGTCTTCCGCACCGTGAGCACCGTGACGTTCACCGCGACCCCGGGCAGCTCGACCTTCATCGACGCCGTGACCCGCACCGTGCACTCGGTCACCCTGAACGGCACCGCGCTGGACGTGGCCGCCATCAACGATGACAGCCGCATCGCGCTGGCCGGCCTGGCCGAGCACAACGTGCTGGTGGTCGACGCCGACCACGCCTACACCAACACCGGTCAGGGCCTGCACCGCTTTGTGGACCCCGCCGACAACGAGGTCTACCTCTACAGCCAGTTCGAGGTTCCCGACTCCCGCCAGGTCTATGCGGTCTTCGAGCAGCCCGACCTCAAGGCGGCCTTCACCTTCACCGTGACCGCTCCGCTGGCCTGGCAGGTCATCTCCAACTCCCCCACCCCCGAGCCGGTAGACAACGGCAACGGTTCGGGCACCTGGAGCTTTGAGCCCACCCCGCGCATCTCCTCCTACATCACCGCCCTGGTGGCCGGTCCGTACCAGGTCTGGCGCTCGGAACTCACCTCGAGCGATGGCCGCGTGATCCCGCTGGGTGTCTTCGCCCGTGCATCGATGGCCGAGTACATGGACGCCGACTACATCTTCGACAAGACCCGCGAGGGCTTCACCTTCTTCGAAGACAAGTTCGACGTGCCCTACCCCTTCGCCAAGTATGACCAGATGTTTGTGCCCGAGTACAACATGGGCGCCATGGAGAACGCCGGTGCGGTGACCTTCACCGAGACCTACGTGTTCCGCTCCAAGGTCACCGACGCCATCAAGGAGCGTCGCGTGGTCACCGTGCTGCACGAGCTGGCCCACATGTGGTTCGGAGACCTCGTGACCATGCGCTGGTGGAACGACCTGTGGCTGAATGAGTCCTTCGCCGAGTGGGCATCGACCATCGCCACCGCCGAGGCCACCGAGTGGACCGAGGCCTGGACCACCTTCGCCGCCATGGAGAAGGCCTGGGCGTACCGTCAGGACCAGCTGCCCTCGACTCACCCGATCGTCGCCGAGATCAACGACCTCAACGACGTGCTGGTGAACTTCGACGGCATCACCTACGCCAAGGGTGGATCGGTGCTCAAGCAGCTCGCCGCCTGGGTCGGCATCGACGCGTTCTACGCCGGTGTCTCCGCGTACTTCAGGAAGCACGCCTTCGGCAACACCGTGCTGGCCGACCTGCTGGTCGAGCTGGAGAAGGCCTCGGGCCGCGACCTCTCCGAGTGGTCGACCCTGTGGCTCGAGACCGCCGGCGTCAACACGCTGCGTCCCGAGATCGAGGTTGACGAGGCCGGTGTGATCACCTCGTTTGCGATCCTGCAGAGCGCCGCGGCCGACTACCCCACCATCCGCCCGCACCGCCTGGCCATCGGGTTCTACAACCTGGTCGACGGCAAGCTGATCCGCGAGAACCGCCTGGAACTCGACGTGGATGGCGAGCGCACCGAGGTGGCCGAACTGATCGGTCGCACCCGTCCGGACCTCGTCCTGCTGAACGACGACGACCTGGCCTACGCCAAGATTCGTCTGGATGCCGCCTCCCTTGACGTTGCTACACAGCACCTCGCCGACATCAGCGACCCGCTGGCCCGTGCCCTGGTGTGGAGCAGCGCCTGGGACGCCACCCGCGATGCCGAGACCCCGGCCCGCGACTACGTCGACCTGGTGCTGAACCACATCGCCACCGAGACCGAGTCCACAACCCTGCGCACGACCCTGAACCAGCTGCTGCTCGCGGCCGAGGCCTATGTGGCCGAGGATATCCGCGAGGAGACCCTGGCCAAGGTGGGCGACGGCCTGCTGGCCCTGGCCCGCGGTGCCGAGGCCGGCAGCGATGCCCAGTTCCAGTTCGTGAAGTTCTTCGCCGCCGTCTCCAACACCGACGCCCACCTCGACGTGGTCGCCGCCCTACTGGACGGGAGCGAGACCCTCGCCGAGCTGACAGTGGACACCGACCTGCGTTGGGAGCTGCTGAGCGCCCTGGCAACCGGTGGTCGCGTGGGTGACGCCGAGATCGACGCGGCCCTGGCCGCCGACAACACCGCCGGTGGGGCCAAGGCCGCCGCTCAGGCTCGCGCCGCCCTGCCGGGTGCCGCCGCCAAGCAGCGCGCCTGGGACAGCGTGGTGGTAGACGATTCCGCCGCCAACGCCATCGTCTCGGCCACCACGCTGGGCTTCCAGCGCCTGCACGATGCCGCCGACCAGGAGCCCTTCCGGACCCTGTACTTCGACGTCATCGCCGACCTGTGGGAAAAGCGTGCCTACCACGTGGCCGAACCGCTGATCTCGGGCCTGTACCCGTCCGCGCTGATCGACACCGATCTGCGCGACGCCGCCCACGCCTGGCTCGCGGCCAACGCCGAGCGCCCCGCCGCACTGCGCCGGATCGTTCTCGAGGCCGTCGCCGGCACCGAGCGCGCCCTGGCGGCACGCGAGCGCGACGCTCAGCACTAATCTAACGCCGGTGAAACCGGCGGTCGCCACGCGCGACACCACCCGTTAGCGGCGGGCATCCAGGATCTCCCGGGTGCCCGCCGCTACACTTTCAGGCATGGCAACCACACCGGACACCCCCACCACCCCGGACGTCGTCGTACAGAACATCTGGGACACCATCGGCGCCTTCATGTTGAGCCCGCTGGGCAAGCTCGTGCAGGTAGCACTGATCATCGCGGGCGCCATCATCGCATCGTGGATTCTGCGCCTGTTCATTCGCCGGGTAGTCAGCCAGATCGTTAACGGCGTCAAAAAGAATCAAGGGGCCGAGGACACGCAGGCGCTGAGCGTGTCCCCGCTCGCCGCGGTCCGCCTGGTCCAGCGTACCCGCACCCTGGGCACCGTGATGAGCAACATCGTCAACGTGGTCGTGGTGATTATCGCGATCGTGATGATCGTCAACGTGATCGATGACAAACTCATCGGATCGCTCTCCCTCCTCACTGCGGCCCTCGGTGCCGGCCTCGGTTTTGGTGCCCAGAACATCGTCAAGGACGTCTTCAACGGCCTGTTCATGGTGATGGAGGATCAGCTGGGTGTGGGCGATGTGGTTGAACTCGGCGGCGCAACCACGCTGGCCACCGGCGTGGTCGAGCGGGTGGGAATCCGGGTCACCCAGATTCGCGACGTCAACGGCACGCTCTGGTTTGTGCGCAATGGTGAGGTCCTGCGAGTGGGAAACACCTCCCAGGGGTGGTCCCGCGTGATCGTGGACCTCGCGGTGCCCTACACCTCCGATGTGGTCCACGCCCAGGAACTGGCGCTCGAGACCGCAAACACCCTCGCCCACACGCCGAAATGGCGCTCGCGCATCATCGACCGTCCCGAGGTCTGGGGCATCGAGTCGGTGTCCGCCGACGCCCTGGTGGTGCGTGTGGTGGTCAAAACCCGCACCGCCGCCAAGGATGATGTCTCCCGCGAGCTGCGCACCCGCCTGTTCCAGGACTTCCGCGAGCAGGAGGTGCCGCTCACCTCGCTCGAGGCCGTGGTCCTGTCCGGCTTCGACAGCGCGGGCAGCGTGCTCGGGGCCAAGCCCCCGCGCACCCGCCCGATCGGGACCGTCAATCAGAGCCTGACCAAGCCGCCGGCGGATGAGAAACCCGCCGCCAAGCGTGCGCCGCGACGCAAGTCCACCGGGGAAAACCCGACGGGACAGACCCCGCCCACCCAGTAGGCTGGAGGGGCACCCCGGTGCCCGGCCGAACGTGAGCCGGAGGATTGAGAAGGAGCGTTATGTCCACCCCCGAGGGCCAGTATCCCAAGAACCTGCTCGGTCGCACCGACTACGAGCGCTTCGGCGGCCGTCCGGCCTTCGAGATCCTGGTGAACGAGTTCTATCGTGGCATCGCCGACGATCCGATCCTGCGCCCGATGTACCCCGAGGAAGATCTGGGGCCGGCCACCGAGCGCATGCTGATGTTCCTGGAGCAGTACTGGGGCGGACCCACCACCTACTCCGAGCGGCGCGGACACCCCCGCCTGCGCATGCGCCACAACGCATTCAAGGTCAACCCCGCCGCCCGCGACCGCTGGCTGGTCCACATGCGCGCCGGGGTCGACAAGATGAACCTCTCCCCCGCCGATGACGCGATCCTCTGGGACTACCTCTCCCGCGCGGCCACCGCGATGGTCAACACGTTCGAGGAGTAGGGCTAGTCCTCCGCCAGGCGGGTATAGGTGTCCAGCGGCTCGGGTGAGCGGGCCCCGACCACCCTGCTCGCGGTGCGAATGAACCCGGATCGGCGAGCCAGCGCGGCCGAGGGTTCGTTTGCCGGGTCGATCCGCAGGTAGACCGAGTCCAGACCGCCCACCTCAAACGAATACTCAACGAGGGTGTCGAGCGCACGGCTAGCGATGCCGCGACCACGCAGCGGCGCGGCAAGCCAGTAGCCCAGTTCGGCGCTGCGGGCATCCGCATCCAGATCGACAATCCCAAACCATCCGCTCGCCCGGTCCTCGACGGAGTCCACCAGGGCGAGATAGCCTCCGCGGCCCGCGTCCCAGGAGGCGATCGAACGCCCTACTACCCGCTCCGCATCTGCCCGAGTATACGGGGTGGGAGCGGGAGTCCAGCGCTGAATCTCCGGATCCTGGCACGCCTCACAGACCGCCTCCACATCGGTGCCGAGCCACGGACGCAGCACCAGGCCACCGCCGACAACAAGGGTGGGCGCGGCCGTGGGGAACCCCGCGCTCGTCACGCGGATTCCGGACGCAGACGTGCGGCGAACAGGGAATAGGTGTCCATCGGCTCGGAGGTCCGGGCGTCGGCCACCGCGGTCTCGGTGAGTTCAAAGCCGGCGCGGCGAGCCACCGCTGCCGAGGCCAGGTTGAGCGGATCGATGCGCAGAAACACCTCGTCAAGCCCCACCAGGCCCAGCGCATACTCGCTGAGCGCGATCACCGCGGCGGTCGCATAGCCGTGGCCGCGTCGTCCCGCCCCGAGCCAGTACCCGATCTCGGCGGCTCGATGGTCGGCGCGGATGCTCACGAATCCGAAGGAGCCAAACGGCACGTCCTCCCGAGGATCCACCAGCGCCAGCGAACCGCCGGCACCCGAGGCCCAGTCGCTCGCGGTGATCTCCAGGAAAAACTCGGCATTTTCTCGCGTGTAGGGGGTGGGGATCGTGGTCCACCGCTGAACCTCGGGATCCTGGCACTCGGCCGTAATCACGTCCTCATCGCCGACTCGCCACGGGCGAAGCCGCAGGTCCTCGCGAATCGGAATCGTCGGGGCGCTGGGCGGCAGGGGAAGGTCCATCACCCTATTATCCGAGCAGGCTCGGCGACGAGCAAGGCTCGGGCGGATATGGAGCGCGGATTCGTCACGGCACTGGGCCGCCGAGGACGGCACTAGTTCACCAGCAGACCGCCGCCCGAGCGACGCACCAGGACGTGCCCGCGCAGGCTGGTAATTCGGGTCCAGGATCCGGAGGTGAAGATCGCGAGTTCCTCGGCGTCATCGGGCCCCAGGAAACCCAGCGCATCGGCGGCAAAGGCGACCCCGCCGGGCAGCCCCGGCGCGTCCTCAAGGTCGCGTCCCCAGACCCCCATGCGTACCCCGGCCACGATCGGATCCCCGGCATTGGCGGGCAGCGCGGCGGCGATTTCGGTGACTCCGGCGCGGGCACCGGCCCGGAGCACCCCCGCGCTCACGCTCCCGGTACGCTCCCATCCCCCACGCGGCGCGGCGATCCCCGACCAGGAGGCACGCACCTCGGCGGGGGGCAGGCGCACCTCGTGCAGGGCGGTCCCCAGCGCATCGAGCCGGGCCAGCCGTTCCAGGACCGAGGCGGGGGCCACCACGGTATCAAAGGAGGCGTCCTCGGCCAGCGCAAACGTGCGCAGCCCGAGGATGGTGGGTCCGCTGGACAGGATGCCCCGCGGGACCAGAACCGGGCTGGATACCGCGAGCACTCCCCCGGCACCCACCAGGCGCACGGCCTCCCGATCCACGCGTCCGGCGCGTTGCACAAACACGCTCAGATCGGATCGGGTCTCGGAATCGGCCAGGGTAAAGGAGGTATCCATCACACCTCTAAACTATCCGGGACGCCCCGGCATTCCCAACCCGCCGTCGCGAGGCGGCCTAAACTAGAGCCCGTAGGTTTCACCAACAAGGAGTTCTATGTCTGCCCCTCTCGAATCGCTGCTGCACGCGCTGGATCTGACCGATACCGGCGCCCGAACCAGCGAGGACATTTTCACCGGACCCTCGGAGTGGGCCCCCGGCGGACGCGTCTTTGGTGGACAGGTACTCGCGCAGTCGGTGGTGGCCGCCGCCCGCACCGTGGCGGATGACCGGTTTGTGCACTCGATGCACGGCTACTTCCTGCGGCCCGGCAACGTCGATCTGCCGATCACCTTCTCGGTGGACCGCATCCACGACGGTCGATCCTTCAGCACCCGGCGCACCCAGGCCTATCAGGATGGACGCCCGATCTTCTCGATGATCGCCTCCTTCCAGGACGAGGATCCGGGCCTCGAACATCAGGATGAGATGCCCGTCGGCATCCCCGACCCCGAGTCGTTGCCCAGCGCCGCCGATATGCTCGCCGGCATCGACAACCCGGTCGCCAAGCAGTGGGCCACCGGACGCGCCTTCGACATCCGGCACATCCCCACCCCCATCTACTTCCAGGTGCCCGAAAAGACCCCGCACCAGGCCGTCTGGATGCGCGTCCTGGGAGACATGCCGGATAACGACCTGCTGCACCGCGCCGCCATCGCCTATGCCAGCGACTACACGATCCTGGAGCCGATCCTGCGCGCCCACGGGATCCCCTGGGTCACCCCGGGGCTGAAGATTGCCAGCCTCGACCACGCGATGTGGTGGCACCGTCCGGCCCGCGCCGACGAGTGGCTGCTGTACGTCCAGGAGTCGATTTCGGCTCGCGGCGGCCGCGGCCTGTCCCGCGGCAAGATTTTTGACCGCGCCGGAAACCTCGTCGCCAGCATCGCCCAGGAGGGCATGGTTCGGGTTCCCGACGCGCGCGACTAAGCGTCACACGCAGAAACGGCCCCGACTGATCGGGGCCGTTTCCGGTTGTGGCTAGCGTTCGCGGAAGACCACCGGATCCTCCAGCAGCGGTGTCCACGCGTCCCGCTGTTCGGCGGGGACCCGCATCGGGCGGCCCGAGGCGGCGTCCACCAGCACCATCGTGGTCGAGGCGATCGCAAACACCGTGGCGTCCTCGGCGGCACCGTCCCGCACCTCGTAGTGCACCTCCATCGAGGCACCACCCAGACGCGCGATCCACAGGCGGATGATGATGGGCTTCTGACGGTAGGACAGCGGTGCCAGATACTCGATTCGCTGCGACCCGATCAGCGTCATGATGCCCGACCCGGCCTCGGCCGAGATGACCGCCAGGTCGGCGGGCAGATCGGATTCCCCGGGCTGCCGGGTCCAGAACACCCGCACGCGGGCCTCCTCCAGCAGGCGGAAAAACTCCACGTTATTGACGTGGTTATAGGCGTCCAGGTCTGACCAACGCAGGGGCAGCGGCACATCAATCTTCAAAACAGAACCTCCATCGGGGAATGAAAAACGGCGGCCTGGGCGGGTTTCCCCGCCGCAGACCGCCGAGAATCAGCTAGTCGCGGGTGAGCTTGCGGTACGAGGCACGCGAGGGCTTCGCGGCGTCGGGGCCGAGGCGCTCGATCTTGTTCTCCTCGTAGGATTCGAAGTTACCCTCGAACCAGTACCAGGAAGCCGGGTTCTCCTCGGTGCCCTCATACGCGAGAATGTGGGTCGCGATGCGGTCCAGGAACCACCGGTCGTGGGTGATGACCACGGCGCAACCGGGGAACTCCAGCAGCGCGTTCTCGAGGCTGGAGAGGGTTTCCACGTCGAGGTCGTTGGTGGGCTCATCGAGCAGCAGGAGGTTTCCCCCCTGCTTCAGGGTCAGCGCCAGGTTCAGACGGTTGCGCTCACCACCGGAGAGCACCCCTGCCTTCTTCTGCTGGTCCGGACCCTTGAATCCGAAGGTCGAGACGTAGGCACGCGAGGGGATCTCGACGTTGCCCACCTGGATGTAGTCGAGCCCGTCGGACACAACCTCCCACAGGGTCTTCTCCGGGTCGATGCCGCCACGGGACTGGTCAACGTAGCTCAGCTTGACGGTCTCGCCAACCTTGAGCTCGCCGCCATCCAGCGGCTCGATGCCCACGATGGTCTTGAACAGGGTGGTCTTACCCACACCGTTGGGGCCGATGATGCCCACGATGCCGTTACGCGGCAGCGAGAAGCTCAGATTGTCGATCAGGGTGCGGTCGCCGAAGCCCTTGTTCAGGTTCTTGGCCTCCAGCACAACCGAGCCCAGGCGCGGACCCGCGGGGATCTGGATCTCCTCGAAGTCCAACTTCCGGGTCCGCTCGGCCTCGGCCGCCATCTCCTCGTAGCGAGCCAGACGAGCCTTCGACTTGGTCTGACGACCCTTGGCGTTGGAGCGCACCCACTCGAGCTCCTCGGTCAGGCGCTTGGCGAGCTTGGCGTCCTTCTTGCCCTGGACCTGCAGACGCTCGGCCTTCTTCTCCAGGTAGGTCGAGTAGTTGCCCTCGTAGGGGTAGAGGCGACCGCGGTCGACCTCACAGATCCAGCCGGCCACGTGGTCGAGGAAGTAGCGGTCGTGGGTCACGGCCATGACCGCACCGGGGTACTTGGACAGGTGCTGCTCAAGCCACAGCACGCTCTCGGCGTCCAGGTGGTTGGTGGGCTCATCCAGCAGCAGCAGGTCGGGCTTCTGCAGCAGGAGCTTGCAGAGCGCAACGCGGCGCTTCTCACCACCGGAGAGGTTGGAGATCTCGGCGTCGCCGGGCGGGCAGCGCAGGGCGTCCATGGCCTGCTCCAGCTGGGAGTCGAGGTCCCAGGCGTCGGCGGCGTCGATGGCCTCCTGCAGCTTGCCCATCTCCTCCAGCAGCGCGTCGAAGTCGGCGTCGGGCTCGGCCATCTCGGCGGAGATCGCGTTGAAGCGGTCTACCTGAACCTTGATCTCGCCGAGGCCGTCCTGCACGTTCTGCAGCACGGTCTTGGTCTCATCCAGTTCGGGCTCCTGCATGAGGATGCCCACGGTGAAACCGGGGGTGAGCTTTGCGTCACCGTTGCTGGGGGTGTCGAGGCCCGCCATGATCTTCAGGATCGTGGACTTACCGGCACCGTTCGGACCAACCACACCAATCTTCGCTCCGGGGAGGAACGCCATGGTGACGTCGTCGAGAATAACCTTGTCGCCAACCGCCTTGCGGGCGCGGACCATCGAGTAAATGTATTCAGCCATATCGACACCAGTCTAGTGGTGATCGCCGCCCGCGTCAGCCCGAAACGACGGCGGGCCGCCGAGCATTCCTCACTTCCTCACCGACCGGTGAGAAATCGGCCACCTACCAGTCGATGGCGCGGGTCTTTCCGATCAGGCATCCACCATTGTCCAGCTTGGGCTGGACCGTGGAATGGTATCCATCCACCGTGGGGCCGAACTGGCCCACCAGGCACTGGTCCTTCCAGAGCACCGAGAATTCGATCGCATCCACCGGGCGACCCAGCGTGGTTTTATCCTCGGACACCTGCATCGCCGTCTTATCAAACCCGGCGGCGACCAGACCATCGATCAGGTCCTTCCCCACGGCCTCGGGCTTGGCGGACACGGTGGCGCGGTTCACCTGATCAAAGAAGGGCAGGTTCTCCTCGGCGGATCCATCGGGCTTGAGCTCGGCGGGCACCGCCGGGGCGTCGCTCGCCGAGGCACTCGCGGTCGAAGAGGGCTTGAGGCTCGGGGATGCTGTACATCCGGCCAGGGCGAGTGCGGCTGCCAGAACTACTCCAACACGCAAACTCCGGGTCATATTCACGGGGCCACCATCTCTCTCTTGGAAATCCTCACCACCCGCCGGGCAGTGTCCCGGCACGCGTGCCTCCGATTGTACGCAAGAACCATGAGGACGCGGGTGGACGCGGCCGCTACGGTGCGTTCGGTTGCTCCCGCGGAACCAGGTGTGTGCCGGATGGATGGGGAGCCCCGCGGGAGCAACCGTCTTCAGTCTTGACGGGGGCGGGGCGAAAAACCACGGCGCAGCCACGGTTGGGGATAACCCCACTCGTGGCCGCGCCTGGGGATAACCCCGAGGGGTCGCTAGGCGACGATGTACTCGGCGAAGCGGCGACGCACCTTGTTCACCTTGGGTACGGCCACGGCCAGGCAGTATCCCTGTCCGGGGTTCTTGGCAAAGAAGTCCTGGTGGTAGTCCTCGGCATCGAAGAACTCGCCCAGCGGCGAAATCTCGGTCACGACCTCGCCGTCCCAAATGTCCTCCGCCCGTTCCCGAGCGGCCTCGAATAGCTCGCGCTGGGCCTCATCGGTGTAGAACATCGCCGAGCGGTACTGGGTACCCACATCGTTGCCCTGGCGGTTGAGCTGACGCGGGTCGTGCAGGGTGAAGAAGGCGTCCAGGATGATGTCGGCCGGGATCACGCTCTCGTCAAACACCACCCGAACCACCTCGGCGTGGCCGGTGTGCCCGGTGCAGACGGCCTCGTAGCTGGGGTTGGGGGTGGTGCCACCGGTGTATCCGGATACAACCTCGCTGACGCCATCCAGGGTGCGATAGACCGCGTCCAGACACCAGAAGCATCCGCCGGCCAAAACAAAACTTGTGGTCATGATTTCAGTCCTTTCCCTGCGCGCCCGCGGGCACGTATCCTCTGCGACTATAACCCGCACCGGGGCCCACGCATTCCAGGCGTCATGCATTCACGGCCTTTCACCGGATTCGCCGGAACTCCTCGGGCGTGTCCACAATGTCGGAGGCCTTCCGTACCGTGATGGTCATGACAACTCCGACGCTCATCCAGACCCACGGTGGCCTGCGCCTGCACCCGGTACGCCCCGCCCTGTGGCGCGTCATCGCGCGCGATGACCGCATCGTGGGCCATCTTGAAGCCCGGGACACCCCCGAGGGCGAGGTGTTTGTGGCCAAGCGCTTCAGCACCCTCGCCGGCTCGTTCACCCCGCTGGGTGAGTTCTGGTCCGCGGATGACGCGGTCGACTGCCTGCGCTGCGCCTAGCAGTCCACGCGTCACGAGTCGCGCGCCTCGACCTACCCGCACGAGGCAGCGGGTGAGCAGCCGCACCTGCTGATCGGGCTCCGAAACGTGCCTGGGTGGGAAATTCCCGCAAAATTTCGCGACACGGCCGCCTCGGCACGGCCCGGGCGGCGAGATCGCGGGTAGGGTGCGAACTATGGACACCTGGCACGACTTTATCTCCTGGGTTGGCTCGGACGCAGCCCACCCGACCCTGTTCTCCGCCGCCGTCACCGCGGTCTCCATTCTGGTGTCGGTGATTGTCTCCGGCCTGATCGTGCGCGGAGCCATCCGTGCGCTGATTAATCGCCGCGACCGTGACGCGAAGACCGCGGCCATCGCGGCCCTGGTGGACGCCTCCACCGAGGCCGCCGTCTGGGCCTCGCTCACCCCGCAGGAGCAGGTCCTCGCCGACCGCGCCGTCGGTCAGGCCGACATCACCCTGCGCCTGCTCCCGGTCTACGGTTCGGCCCTGGCCGCCAACTGGTCCGCGCACCAGCTGGCCGAGCTTAAGCGCAACTCCTCCGCATTCGGATTCCAGCTGGACCCGGTGGTGGCCGAGTTCCGCGATCGCCTGATCGAGTGGCAGAACAAGCCGCGTCGCGCCAAGAAGGTCTTCGAGGAGGACCTGCTGCGCTGGCGTACCGACGTGACCGAGAGCCCGCGCGTCTCTCCCGCCTCCGATGCCTGGGTCGCCACCCCGCCGGTTTCCGAGGGTGCCGCCCTCGGTGCCGACACCCGAACCCAGCAGCTGATCGATGATGTCGCGGCCATCGACCCCTCGGCACGCGCCGCCGGTGCCGACCCCGAGCGCAACACCCCGCACCCGCTCTAACCCGCTCGGAGTAGGCTAGGCGCACATCCCCGCGAAAGGCCTCCGATGAGTTTTGATTCTCGAGAAGAACTCCTTCACCTGCTGCGCACCGAGGGAACCGGTCGCGCACTCGAGATTCTTGATGAACACATCGCGACCGCCTCGCTCGGCGAGGCCGGGTCGGCCGAGGCCACCCGCGCCCTCGCCGCCAAGGCCGCGCTGCTCTACATGATCGATCGGGACGGCGAGGCCGCCGATCTCTGGGCCCAGGTTTCGCGCCAGTGGAGCGTGCTGAACGGTTCCGACTCCGCCGAGGCTCTGGGTGCCCGGGTCGAATGGGTGCTGGCCACCGCCTTCTCGGGCGATCAGGACTCGGCACTGGCCGAGAGCACCCACCTGCTGACCGACATCGAGCGGGTGGCCGGCGAGGACGCCGTCGAGGCGTTTCGGGTGCGCGAGATTCGGGTGCGACTCACCGCCGATCTCAACCGCTATCCGCAGGCCCTGGACATGGCTCGTGATCTGCGTGATCGACGTCTCGCCGCCCTGGGTCCGCTCAACCCGGACACCGTGCGTTCGCACCGGATCGTGGCGGGGATTGCCAGCACCACCGGCGACTACGAGGCCGCCCTGGATGCCTACCGGGCGGCGCTGATCGCGCTCGAACAGGCCGATGGACCGCGGGCGGTAACCACCCTGGATGTCCGGGAGGACGTGGCATTCCTGCTGGGAATGCTGGGCCGCTATTCGGATGCCGAGATCGCCTATACGGACCTGCTGGATGATCTGCGCGACACCCCGCAGCCGGACCTGCTGGGCACGATCCTGCGGCGTCGCATCGTGATCACCGAACGCGGCGAGCAGGAGGGTGCCCTGCCCGAAAGCACGCTCGATGAGGTCTTCACCTCCTCGATCGAGCGCCTCGCCACCGAAGCGGCCGCCGACGATGAGGCCGTGATCCTGATGCGGCAGCGCTGGGCCGCCCGCCTGATCGACACCCTGCGTCACCCCCAGGCCCTCGAGCAGTATCGGCTCCTGGACGATCTCATCTCCCAGTCCGGAACCCCCGACGACATTCTCGAAAATCGCGACCGCATCGCCTTCACCCTGCGCACCATCGGGGCCACCGACGAGGCCATCGCCACGTTCCAGGCCGCGCTTGATATCCCCGAGATCTCCCCCGACTCTCGCGACGTGGTGCGCCGTCGCCTGGCCATGACCCTGACCGATGTGGGCCGGGACGAGGAGGCCATCGCGATCCTGCGCGAGCTGATCTCCCCCGAGGATCCCGCCAGCCAGAATGACCTGGCCGTGGCCTATATCCGCGCGGATCGCTACGTCGAGGCGCGACGCCTGCTGGAACCGCTGCGCGCCCAGGCCCTGGCCGAAAACACCCCGGCACATCGACGGGTGCTGGGAAATCTGGCGCTGATCGCCTGCGAGCTGGACCAGCATGAGAGTGCCCGCAACGAGTGGATCCATCTGCTGCGCAGCCAGATGGCCGACATCGAGGTGACCGATGAGGCCCGCCGCCAACGCACGGCCGATGCGGATCCGGACATTCTCACCACCCGACACAATCTGGCCCGGGAGCACGAACACCTGGGCGACTACGATCGCGCTATCGCCGAGTTTGATCGCCTGATCGAGGCCCGCACCCAGACCCTGGGACCCGACAGCGCCGAGACCCTCTCCTCGCGCAGCGCCCGCGCCTGGACGGCGTTCCGCGCCGGCCAGTTGGAGGATGCGGCGCGACGCTATCGCGAGCTCCTGGCCGACCGCACCCGGGTCTTCGGGGCCGACGATCCCCGCACCCTGGACACCGTGGACAGCCTGGCCGATGTCGAGCGTGCCCGCGGCAACACCGAGGCCTCGGCCGCGGTCCTCGCGGACTCGCTGGACGCGCTGGGTTCGGATTCGGCGGGCCTCTCGGGGGCCCGAGTATCGCTGCGCCGGGCCATCCTGCTGGCCGATCAGCGCCGATTTGCCGACGCCCTGGTGGCCTTCCGGCGGGCGGCCGACACGTTTAGTGAGGCCGCCGGACCCACCCATCCCGAAACCCTTCAGGCCAGGCGTGGGGTCGCCGACGCGGTGTTCCGGATCGGGTCCCCCGCCGAAGCGATCGCCGAGTATCGCGAGCTCCTGCCCTACCTGGATCCCGAGGCCGACCCGCTCGGATACTCGCTGCTGCAGGGCAGACTCGCCCAGGGCCTGTTCCAAAACGGGGACATCGAGCAGAGCATGATCGAGCAGCGGGCGGCCATCGATCGGGCCGGTGCCTTCGCCCCGGATTCCGCCGAGGCCCTGGGGCTGCGCTCCCGCCTCGGCCGACGGTTAACGATTCTCGGCCGGCACGAGGAGGCCGAGACGATCTATCGCGAGGTGGCACGGGACCGCGCGCGTGTGCTCGGTCCCACCCATCGCGACACCCTGGATTCGCGCAGCGATGTGGCCGAGGCCCTGCTCGCCCGCAAACGATACTGGGCCGCCAGCCGCGCGTTCAAGCCGCTGGTGCCGCTCATGCAGCGCGAGCTCGGATTTGATGATCGCGATACCCGGCGGGCCCAGGCCAAGCATGCCGAGGCGCTCAAGCCCGTGCTGCGACGGGTGTTCGGCGTGCTCATTCTGGCGGTGCTGCTGGCCGTGCTGGTGCTGGTTGCCCTGTTCCCGTGGGGGAACCTGGCGTCCGATGCGGGGATGACAACAGCCCCCGCGAGCGTACTCGCGGAGGCTGTCGGGGATGTGGGTTCCGGAACCTAGCCGGCCACCCACCAGGTGTCATCCGGGGTGACCGGAAGGGCCCGCTTATGGCGGGTCAGCAGGAAGCGGGCCTCGAGGGCGGCGGCCACATCGGCATCCACCTCGTGTCCCTCCAGGTAGTCGTCAATCTCCGCATAGCGCACGCCGAGACTGGACTCGTCGGTCTGGCCGGGGACCTCGTCCAGGAGGTCGGCCGTGGGGGCCTTTTCGTACAGGCGAGCCGGGGCGTCCAGCTCGCGCAGCAGGGCGGCACCCTGACGCTTGCTCAGGCCCGAGAGCGGCAGCACGTCGGCCCCGCCGTCACCAAACTTGGTATAGAAACCGGTGATGGCCTCGGCCGCGTGGTCGGTGCCCACCACCAGGTACCCATCGGCCCCGCCCACGGCGTACTGGGCGATCATGCGCACGCGCGCCTTGATATTGCCCTTGTTGAAGTCGGAGAGGGGCTCCTCGGTGCCCTCGCGGAAGGCCTCGGCCACGCCGTCCACTCCCGCGCGAATGTTCAGAATCACCGAGCGGTCCGGGCGGATGAACTCCAGCGCGAGCTGCGCGTCATCCTCATCGTGCTGCACCCCGTAGGGCAGGCGCATCGCGGTGAAACGAGCGTCCCCGCCCTCGGCCCGCAGCTTCTCCACGGCCAGCTGGGACAGACGTCCGGCGAGGGAGGAGTCCTGACCGCCGCTGATGCCGAGCACGAGGCCACGAGCCTTGGTGCTGCGCAGGTAGTTGGCTAGGAAATCCACCCGGCGGGTGATTTCTTCGGCCGGATCGATTGTGGGCCGAACCCCGAGTTCGGAGATGATCTGTTGCTGTAGCTCACTCATGTTTCTAATCTACCCCCGGTTGGGCCCGCCACGGTCATCAATGTTTCGTGGCGTGAAATCCTCGTGGCTGGCAACCCCGTAGAGGTGCGCGGCGGCACCCACGTGCCCGCTAACCTGTCGCAGCAGCGCACGGCGCGAATCCGGGAGGCACGTGGGATCAAGGGCAGCATCCAAGGCAAAGAGGTGGAATCCGTACCGGTGTTCACCGTGTCCGGGCAGCGGACGAGGGCCCGCATATCCGCGTCGTCCAAAACCCGCCGGGACCGAGTGGATATCGTGGGCGTCCCGGGCCAGTGCTCCCTCCACCAGGGCCTCGCGCGGGAGGTCAAGAATCGTGAGCGAATGGATCAGCGGGCGAGGCAGCGGCACATCCGTGTCCTCAACGATCAGCAGATAGGCGACCGTATCCCGGGGTGCGCCGTGCCAGGACAGCGCGGGTGACACGTTATCCCCCACCCCGGTCCCGGCATGGCGCCGGGGAATGCGCCCGCCGTCGAGGAACGCGGAACTGGTCAGCGTGAACGTGTTGGGGGTGCGCAGTGCGGGATCGTGGATGATGCTTCGAGATTCGGATGCGCGCACGCCGCGCAGCAGTGAACCGGGCAAGAACGGGGTCATGTGGGGTCTCCTTAGATATCCCCAACGTACAACTCGACAGGTAAACTTGCAAGATTGCCTGTCGAAGCCTACGCTGAAACCATGTCCCCCGCGATGAACATCCCCGATCCCGACCCGCAGTCCCTGGAAACCGCCCAGCGGTTCCGGCTCAACGTGGATCGGCTGCGCCGCACCCTGCGCCGAATCGAAACGGTCGAGGACCTGGGACGCACGCACGAGGCGGTCCTGAGCCTGCTCTTCCGGCACGGCCCGCTGAGCATCGCCGACCTGGCCCGGCGCGAGCAGATGCGTCCCCAGTCCATGGGCAGCGTGGTGGGCGACCTGGTGACCCGCGAGCTGGTTGACAAGGCCCCCGATCCCACCGACGGCCGCCGCGACCTGATCCGGCTGACCGACGCCGGGCAGCGCGTCCTGGACACCGTCAACCGGGTACGCGATCGCGATCTGGCCCTGCTCATGGATACCGATCTGAGCGCCGAGGAACGCCGAACCCTGCGCGCCGGCGTCGAGCTGATGGAGCGGGTCGCCTTTGGTCTTGATCGCAAATGAGCGCGGTCATCACCCGGGCCGAAACCATCGGGTTTGGCCCCAAATTTGCGATTCCGATTCTGATCGGCCCCGCCCTCAACCCGATTAACACCACCATGATCGCGGTCGCCCTGACCCCGATCGCCCACGCCGTGAACGTCTCGGCGGCCACGGTGATCTGGCTGGTTGCCGGGCTCTACCTGGTGAGCGCCGTGAGCCAGCCGGCGATGGGTAAGCTGGCCGACACGTTCGGGCCGCGCCGGGTGTACCTCACCGGACTGGCGATCGTCGCGGCCGCGGGCATCATCCCGACCCTGCTGCCCACCTTCGGTGGCGTGCTGCTGGCCCGGCTGCTGCTCGGGCTGGGCACCTCGGCCGCGTATCCGTCGGCGATGACGCTGATCTCCGATCAGTCGGCCCGACTCGACAAACCCACCCCGCAGGTGCTGCTCTCGGGGCTGTCGATCTCCAGCCTGGTGACCTCCTCGATCGGGCCGGTGCTCGGCGGGGTGCTCATCCACGCGTTCGGGTGGCAGTCGATCTTCCTGGTGAACATCCCGCTCGCGCTGATCGCGTTTGTGCTGGCCTGGCTGTGGCTCCCCGGCGACAAAACCCGGGTACGCGGTGCCCGCACGGTATCGGCCTGGAAGGCGATTGACCCACCGGGACTGCTGCTGTTTGCCATCACCGTGGTCGCATTGCTGATGTTCCTGCTGGATCTCAGCTCGGGACTCTACTGGCTCCTGCCGATCGCTGCGGTGGCGCTGGGCACGCTGATCTGGTGGGAGTACCGCGCGCAGGTTCCCTTTATCGACGTGCGCATGCTGGTCCACAACGGCCCGCTGGCTCGGACCTACCTGCGCCTGATGTTGGTGTTCACCGGCTCCTACCTGGTGGTGTACGCGATGAGCCAGTGGCTGCAGACGGATGTGGGCCTGGCACCCTCCACCGCGGGGCTCTATCAGATCCCCACCGCGATTGTTGCGGGCATCTGCTCGGTTCTGGTGGCCCGCGCCAAGCGCATCCGGGGCCCGCTGATCATTGCCGCCGCCGCACCGATGGTGGGTGGGCTGCTGCTCTCCAGTATTTCCTCGAGTGATCCCACCATCTACATCCTGGTGGTGCTCGCGGTGTTTGGCCTGCCGCAGGGTCTCGCCTCGATTTCCAACCAGGCGGCGCTCTACCGCCAGGCACCGGCGGGACAGATTGGTGTGGCCGCCGGGCTCTCCCGGACGTCGGTTCAGCTGGGCGCGATTGTCGCCTCAAGTATCATCGGGATCGTCTACGGGCAGGCCCCGAGCGATGCGGGGCTCAACACCATCGGATGGATCGTGGCCGGGTTGACCGCCAGCGCGCTGGTCCTCACGATCCTGGATCGATCGCTGCGCTCCCCCAAGAAGTAGCCGCGGCACACCCGGCCCGTCACGCCTGCCTCGCGGCTGCCTCGCGGCTGGGCGAGGCAGGCGCGTTTAGACGCGCGACCTGAACGCGCCGCGATAGGCGGCCGGGGAGGTGTGCAGTCGCTCGGCAAAGGCCTGACGCAGGCTGGTCGCCGTGCCGAATCCGCTCTGCCGGGCCACCTCATCGATCCCCAGATCGGTCTCCTCGAGCAGCTGCTGGGCACGACGCACACGCTCCAATCGCAGCCAGTGGCTGGGGGTCAACGCGTACTCGCGGTCGAAGCGACGAATCAGGGTGCGCACACTCACGTGGGCGCGATCGGCGAGGTCGCCCACGCCGATGCGGCGGTCCAGGTTGGTGCGCGCCCATTCGATCACCGGCCAGAGGCTCTCATCGCTGCATTCGGGGACCGGGATCGGCACAAACTGTGCCTGATCGGCCGCCCGATGCGGGTTCATCACCAGCGTCCGGGCCAGCTCATTGGCCACCGTGCCGCCGTGATCGCGGCGCACAATTTCGATACACAGGTCGATCGCGGCGGCCGTTCCCGCCGAGGTGAAGACGCGATCGTGGAACGTGTAGAGCACCGCCGGGTCCACACTCACCCGCGGATACCGCTCGCCCAGCGCATCGGCGTAGCGCCAGTGCGTGGTGGCGGTCTGATCGTCCAGGAGTCCGGCCGCGGCCAGGGTGAACGCGCCGGTGCAGAGTCCCACAATCCGCGCGCCGCGAGCATGGGCGCGCCGAATGGCCTCGATCAGGGCCGCCGGTGGTGGTTCCTCGAGGTTTTCTCCGGCGGGGATAACCAGCGTGTCCGAGTTCTCGAAGTCCGCGATGCTCCCCCGGCCGGGCAGGAAGAGTCCGCCCGCCACCTCGACCCCCGCCTCGTTCCCAAAGGCATAGGCGGTCACCAGGTACGGTGCCTGTCCCCCCACCCGCACCTCGCCAAACACCTCGTCGGGGATCGCCAGGTCAAACAGCGCCACGCCCGGCGGCACCGCCACCGCAACCCGGTGGGGTGCGGTGGCGGTGCCGGGTTCGGGGGTGAGGATCTCGGGAGTGCGCATCAACCGAGCGCCGCGTGGGCGGTGGCCGAGCCCACCTCGACCAGGACCACGCCGCCGATAATCAGCAAAATGCCCAGCGACATCAGCGCGGTCAGCGGCTCCTTGAAGAGGTACTTGGCGAGCACCGCGGTAATGGCCACACCGCTGGCGGCCCAGATCCCGTAGCCCACCCCGAGCGGCATACCCGAGCTCAGCGAACCGGCAAACAGGGAGAAGGCGGCCAGGTAGCCGCCGACGGTCAGGATGTACCAGCGGCGACTGCCGTCCACGGCCGCGCGCAGCGACGCGGTGGCCGCCACCTCGCTGCCCACGGCGAGCGCCAGCAGGATCGCGGCGATCATGCGGGGGCCTCGGTGGGTGCCTCGGCGGAGGTTGTGACGGCAGCGGCGGCCCGCTCTGCGGCACCGTGGGCGCGCTGGGATCCCAGCTCCACCACCAGCACCCCGGCGATGATCAGGATCAGCCCGCCGATCATCAGCGGGGTCAGCGGTTCGCCGAAGAACAGCACGGAGGCGAGCGCCGTCAGCGCGACGCCGGTGGCCCCCCAGATGCCATAGGCCACCCCGAGGCCCAGGCCGAGGCGCAGCACGCGGGACAGAAGATAGAAGGACGCGACGTATCCGAGGACCACGAGCGGGTACCAGATCGGATGCGTTTGAGCGGCTTTGAGGCTGACCGAGGCGGTGACCTCGGTCAAGATTGCGGCCAGAAGCAACAGCCAGGTTTTCATATGTGTGTGACTCCGTGAATAGGCGTTCGGCCACATGCCGAACATCCCTAGTTCACCGTACCTCCCGCGCCCTCACAATTGGCACGCGTGTCACGATACGAAAGATTCACGCCACCGCCGCGTGTGCGTCATCTGGGGCGGCGCTACATCCACTTTTTGTACTTGAATACCCCGTACAGCGCCAGGCCAAACGCCACCATCGATCCCAGCGCCAGCGGGTATCCAAACGCCCAGTGCAGCTCGGGCATATGGTCAAAGTTCATCCCGTAGATCGCGCCGATCAGTGTGGGGGCAAACAGGATCGCCGCCCAGCCCGAGATCTTTTTCATGTCCTCATTTTGCCGCTGGGCCACCAGGGTCGAGTTGACGCTGAGGATCTGCGACAGCGCGTCGCGCAGCTCGGACACCCGGGTGCTGGCGTGGGCGAGATGATCGGACACGTCCTGGAGGTAGGCCTGGAGCGGACCGGGGACCTCATAGCGGTCGAATCCCTGGCGCAGTGCCACCAGCACATCCGCCATCGAGGAGGTGGTGTGCTGCAGGTCGATGACCTCCTGGCTCAGCCGATAGATGCGTTCGGCCACGGCCGGGTCGCCGCTGAACACCTGGCGTTCGATCTGCTCCTTATCGATCAGCAGGCCACGCAGCACCGGCGTATACCCGTCCACGATGGCATCAAGCAGGCGGTAGGCCACGGCCTCGGGACCGAGGTTAAGCAGGTGCTGGTCATCCAGCAGGGTGCGCCCACCTCGGTCGGCGATGTCGGAGGGATCCCCGGCGATGGTCGCCTCGTCGGTGCCGTCGATCCAGCGTCGATCCTGGCAGAGCACGGCGATCGCGTGCGGGCGCACCAGCACGTGGAACTCGGAGAAGTCCACGTCCTCGGCGGCATCGTCATAGCGGGCCGAGCGCAGCACCATAAACAGGACGTTCCCGTAGCGCTCCAGCTTGGGACGCTGCTTGGCGTGCTGGAGATCCTCGACCAGGAGCGGATGCAGGTCCCAGGCGGCCGCCAGCTCGTCCACGTCCTCGGGTGTGGGCGCGGGAAACAGACTCAGTGCGATCCGATTGGGTGCCGCATCGGCGAATTCCAGTGCCTCGGCCACCGAGACGTTTTCGGGCGAGGGACGCAGGCTCCCGTCAATCACATACCGGGTGCGCAGGGTGGATCCACCGCTCGCCGATGGGGACGGCGCGGCCGGCTCCCGACGGTGAAAGAGCGGGTTTCGGCGCCGTACGGGCTCGTCATGATCGCGTTTGGGCATCCGCTTTTCCTCGTCTGGGCAGTGGTTTTGGGGCTCCGTCCAGCTTAGTGTCGTGGTTCTCCGCCGAGACGCAGCAACGCCCGAGGCCGCGTCCCAGCGCCCGGGTCCCCACCGTGAGGAACCGGGCGCTGGGCGTCAGGCGCTAGGCGTTTGGTGTTTGGGCGATCTGCCCGCCCTCCACTCCGAGGCGGAACCTCGGGTGGACAAGCACAAACACCAGCACGGCGCTGCACACCAGGGCACTGACAATCAGCGGGAGCGGCGGCCACCACGTGTAGAACAGGGTCGCCAGGGTGGGGGTCAGGACAAAGGTGAGGGCGTTATTGGCGGCGATCAGTCCGGCGATGCCTCCCTGTTCCTCGGCACTCATCAGCAGCGAGGGGCCCGCGGTGTAGCCGGGCATTGCCAGCCCGAGGCCCAGGCCGATCAGGAACAGCGCGATCACCAGCGGCGGGATTCCGGCGTTGGGGATCAGGACCAGGAATCCGGCGAGGGACACGGCCGCGCCCACGCGCAGCAGCGTGCCCGGACGCCATCCCAGCCGGGGCACCAGGATCGCCTGTGCGATGACCATCCCCGCCCCGGCGGCCAGCAGCGCGGCCCCGGTGATCCCGGCGGCGGCCCCCGCACTCAGGGAGAAGCGATCCTGGACGATGAAGCCGGTGATGATCTGCACAAACCCCAGACCCGTGAACAGCCCGAATCCGGCCAGCAGGAACGGCCAGGCACGCGGATCCCAGGGACTCACCCTCGGCGGGTTTTCGATCAGCTCGTGACGCTGTTCGCGGCGCAGGAACAGCATCACCGCGATCAGACCGATCCCGATCATCACCGGCACACACAGCAGCGGAACCATCAGCCCAAAGCTCGCCAACGCGCCGCCCACCACCGCACCGCCGATCATCGCCAGGCCCTGCACCGCGCCGACCCCGGCCATGCCGCGTACCCGGGATTCGGTGGTGGTGGTTACATCGGCAATATAGGCCTGGGCGGTGGGCGGAACCGCGGCGATGGCCAGCCCAAACAGCAGCCCGCGGGTGATCAGGAGCAGGATAAACAGCGCGGTTCCGCGCAGGGTCCCCTGCATCCCCAGCTGGGCGAGGAGGGCGAAGAGCGCCATCGCACCCACCGCGGTGCCCATGGCCGCTACGAGAACGGGTTTGCGCCCGCGGGAGAGCGAGGCGCGCCCCCAGAACTGGCTGCTGAGGACCACGCAGACCGCGGCCAGGCTGATCATCACCCCCACCTGCCATTCGGCCAGCCCCACCTCGCGTGAGAGCGGGGCGATGATCGGGTTGAGGGTCATCTGGCCGAGGTAGACCAGGAAAACTGCGCTCAGAACCAGCGGGATCTGAGGCTTCGTTGCGGTGGACGGGGTGTCCGAAACCTGGGGCTGCATGGGTGCCTTTCCATTTTGTGTTCTGCTGGGTACGCTAGGTCCGCGGCACACAGTTTCGCAACGGCGTTCTCGTTATTAACCGATTGGACAGCATGCCCGACTTTCCTCTCCCGCGCCGGCCCGGTCGTCCGGTCGAATTCAACCGCAACCGAGTCCTCGATACCGCGGGCCTGATGCTGATGAACGGCGGAATCGAGGGCCTGACGATGCGCCGGTTGGCGAGCGGATCGGGCACCACGCTGGCGGCCATCTATCGACACCTGGGCGATAAGGAGGGGGTGCTGAGTGCGGTCCTCGATCGCTTCTCTGAGGACATTCCGCGCACCCCGACCCACGGCACCCCGCAGGATCGGATGTTGGCGATCGGACACGGGATGTACGCGGTGCTGGTGACCCGCCCGTGGATCGTCGATATCCTGCGTCGCGGCGGCAGCACCGGCACCGGCGCGCTGTGGTTCGCCGAGGAATTCATCGCCGCCGCCGAGGAGCTGGGAGCCACCCCGATGGACGCCCTCAACACCTACCGGGCGCTCTGGAACTATGTGCTCGGCGCCCTGCTCACCCGGGTGGAACACGAATGCACCCTGGAGGCGGACACCCCGCTCGCGCAGAAGATCCTCGCCGCCGCCGAGCGCGACAACCTCCCGCGCGTGCGCGCCTACATCGGCGGCCCGATGGGCACCTCCGAACGCCTCTTCCGCCGCGGCCTACTCGCGGTGGTCGCGGGGCTGGCGGCACAGTGCCGGGCGGCATAAGCGCAGAAAAACGGCCCCGCGCGCACCGAAATACGGTGAGCGCGGGGCCGTTTTGATGTGGTGCCCCCGACAGGAATCGAACCTGCGACCAAGAGATTAGAAGGCTCCTGCTCTATCCTCTGAGCTACGGAGGCGGACGAAACAAGTGTAGCGCGAACGTCGGGTGCGGTGATTCAGGCGCGGGAATGTGCCGTCCGCGGCGGACCCGCCGGGCGCGTCGGATTCCGGGCGCGATGCGAC